>CALESQ010000126.1 GCA_937907455.1 uncultured Caldilineales bacterium | reverse complement strand
GTCATGCTGAGGGCCGCCGAAGCATCCCCCATCCTGTCATGCTGAGGGCCGCCGAAGCATCCCCCATCCTGTCATGCTGAGGGCCGCCGAAGCATCCCCCTCCGCACATCCACCCGCAGCCTCAGAGCCTCGCGCGCCCGCACGATCTCCTCAGCCTCGCCGCCCCGCGCCCGCAGGGCCTGCGCTCGTTGTTGCACACTCACCGACGTAGCCTGGTACGCCGCAAACGTCACCGGCGACACATCAAACAGCCGCTCGAACCGGCTGACTGATCTCACAACCTGCCCGTCCTCGCTGGCCCACTGGTCGCCCAGCACCGTAAACGCAAACGAGCACTGGCTCACATCGCCCCGCCGGATGCTGCTCAGCGCATCCCGCGCCCACTGAGCGTCCGGCACGCTCACCTCGAACCGCAGCCCGGTCTCGTCCTCGCTCAGCCGCAGCGTCCCCGACCGCGTCCGACCCAGCACATACAGCGGGTCGTGCTGCCACAGCGCGCGTACATCGTCCTCCAGCCGCTCCGCAAACGCCCCCGGCATGATCCGCTCCCGGAACCCGCCCAGATCGTCGCTCAGCACGTTGTACAGCGCCGCATAGCCGGTGATCACCGCCTGGCCGTCGCCCGCCTCGCGCACCTCCACGCCTGCCCCGATCCGTCTCTCGATCTCCATCTCATTATCCTCCGATCTCCACCGCACAGTCACACCCCGCGTGCAGCGGAGGGTGTCGCGTGTTTCGGTGTGGCCGCAGCGGAGCCTCTCCCGCCGGCGCCACCTCGCCGCCCAGCGGCACAAAATACTCCTGCACCCCCACCACCCGGCCGTCCAGCTCCCGACAATACGGGCACGTCTCCGCGCCGCTCGCCCGCCAGCGCAGATACAGCACCCCCAGCGCGCTCCACACCGCCACCGCCGCCGCGTACATCACCCCCGTGCTGATGTCCCGCGCCCACGGTTCGGCCTCCGTCTCTCGCCGCTCCTGCATCGCACGCGTCACAGCCTCCGCGCGCTCCTCCTCCGGCGCCGTCTCCAGCACGCCATCCAGCCCGATCCGCAGTTTCTCCACCCAGCCCGTGGCCCGCCCTGCCGTCACACCCCGCAGAAACGCCTCCAGCGCCGCGTCCTCCATCCGCCCGTCGTAGCCCGCATCCGCGCCCGCGCTGGCCGCCGCATCCCCCGCCATCACCCCCAGGGCGCGCACCGCCGGCCACAGTTGCCGCACCACCTGCTCCCGATCCTCCGTCAAATACGGCTCCAGCCACCCGCGAAACTCCGCCACCGACCGCGGCAACAGCCGCCGCGCCGCGTTGCTCACGTCGTTGGCCTCCCGGTTCAAAATCCGCTGCGCCGCGTCCTGCAACGCCGGCCGGTTGGCCTCCACCAGCCGCACCGCCGCCGCCCGGTGATCCACCGCTCGCCGCTGTACCCGATCCGCCTGCCGCTCCGCTGGAGCCTCCTCCCCCGCGGCCTCGTCGCCGATCTGCTGCATGTTCAACGGCGCCAGATACTCGTCGCCCCCGGCCACCGGGTTCATGTTCTCCCGCGCCCGGATATCGTTGACCGACAGCCACCCCCACTGCCGGCCCGTCGCATAGGCCGTGTAGCGCGTCACGGTGTCGCCCCGCAGCAGCGCGTCCACCAGGAACTCCGCAAAATAGCGCCGGCGCTCGCTCTCGCTCACCAGCAGGCTGCGATTGATCCGCTGCTCCCACCTCCGCAGCCACGGCGCCAGCGTGTTGGTCAGATACTCCGTGCTCTGCTGCTCGATGTTGCTGAACGTCGCCCGCTCCAGGTCGCCGATCATGTGCGGAGGCACCCGGAACACCGCCGCGATCTCCGTCCGCTGGAACCGCCGGGTCTCCAGGAACTGCGCATCCTCCGGCGGGATCCCGATCTTGTTGTATTTCAGGCCCTCCTCCAGGATCGCCAGCCGGTGTGCCTGGCTCAGCCCCTCGTGCCGCGTGGCCCAGCTCTCCTGCAGCCGGCTGTAGGCCGCATCGCTCAGCGCGCCCGGATGCTCCAGCACCCCCCCCGGCACCGCGCCGTTGCCAAACACGCTCGCCCCGTACCGCTCCGCCGCCAGCCCCAGCCCAATCGCCTCCCGCGCCAGGCTGATCATGCTCCGGCCCCGCACGCCGTCATAGCCAAACCCCGGCACATGCAGCACCTGATAGTCGCTCAGCACCCGCCCGGCCTCGCCGTCCAGCTCCAGCCGATACGTTTTCGCCCGCCGCGTCATCCCCGCCGTCACCCGCCACGGCGCCAGCGGCCACAGCGCCAGCGCCTGCCCGCCCTGGCTCCACTCGATCTCGAAATACGCGTTGCCCCACAGCAGACAGTGCGCCATCCCCACCTCGAACAGCTCCAGCGCCGTCATGTGCGGGTTCGGTGCATCGTGCAGCAGCCGATACACCGCATGCTGCGGCGCGCGCCGTTTGCCCTCCCGGCCATGCTCCTCGAACCGCTCATACAGCAGGCAGGGCAAACTCGCCACCCCCTCCGCCAGCACCCGCACGCACGTCAGCACCGCCGTATAGCGCAGCGCGCTCTCCGGCGACACATGCACCCCCGTCGCGCTCTCCGGCCCCAGCATCGCCTCGTGCAGCCACGCCGCCGCCTCGCCCAGCCCCGCGCCGCGCTGATTATCAGACCTGCCATGCAGCAACCGCGTCACAAATCCCATGACCACTCCTAATTTCCCAATTAACCATTCACCAATTCACCAATTCACCAATTAACCAGTCACTCCCCTCTCCGTCGCCATCCCACCACCAGCCCAAACACCAACACCAGCCCGCCCAGCACCACCAACGCCAGCCGCCAGTCATACCCGCCCAGCCCAGCGCCCAGCAGCGCCAGGCCCACAATCACCATCCAATCCGCCAAATCCAACGTTCGCACGCAAACCTCCTACTCTCACCGTCCAATTCGTCCGATCCCGTCCAATCCGTCCAACTCTCTGCTACACAACCGCCTGCAACCCCGCCGCCAAAACCACAAACTCACCCGTCGCCAGCGTCACAGCCTCATCCGGCGCCGGCGTCGTGTCCAGCCCCTTCAGCCACCACGTGTACACGCCCGGCACTAGGCCCTGCGTCTCAGCCACGTGGACAACCGCCGTAAACGACGTGGCCGCCTTCGTCAGCGTCCCATTCCCCGCACTCACCGGCGCCGCACCGTCCATCCGCACCAGCCCCGTATCCGACCGCACATACAGCAGCGCCTGGTTGTCCGTCTGCCGCGCGTCCCGTTTCACCACCAGCCCCAGCACTTCATAGTCCGCCAGCCCCAGCGCCTCCAACGCCTCCGACGCCACCGTAAACCGCCATGTATCCGCGGCGTGTACCGTCACCGTCCCGCCGCTCACCGCCGACACCACCGTCACCGACGCCCCGCTCAGCCCCGCCAGCAACGACGCCTTTAGCGCCTCCAGCCCATCCCCCAGCAGCGCGTCCACACTCCCATCCGCCGCCGGCACACCCGCAGTCGGTGCCAGCATCATCGCGTCGCGGACTTCCTGGCGCGAAACGGCCACGTAAGTTTCAGCATCATACCATACACTCAACGCAGACAGACCGTCTGCCGCCGCTAGACTGCTATTTACTGCTCTGATGTTTGCCGACACGTTGCCATTCGCGTCCGCCGCAGCCACGGCCACTCCCGCGTGCATTGTCACATTAACATCAGCACTCTCCACCGTCGCCTCGGCATAGTCCACCAGCGCCGTACCCCAAACGATGTACCCACCAGCCAACGGCGCGACCACTCCGCCAGCCTTGCGATACGTGCCAGCGATTGACGTTTCGGTTACGCCTGTCGCGCTATATGCAGCGTACTCTGTGCCGTCCAGGTTCAGCACGCGGAGGCCAATCGTCAGGCCAGTTTTGCCTGGGCCAAGAACGCACGTCGCTGGGGTTGTCTGGGTCATCGTCTCACCTCGCCGCGATCTGCACCACGGCCACCACGCGGCCATCCGCTGCGATCTGCGGCAGTGCTACCAGGTCGCACTCATACTCATGCAGCGCCGCGGCCACAGCCTCAGCAGCCGCCTTGCTGCGCCGTTGCTTGTCCGCTTCCACCAGCGCCGCCGCCTCAGTCGGTGTCATCTCGCTCATAGCAGTTTTGCCATGTTCGTTGCATGGCCCGCCGCCAGCACAGCCAGCATCGCATTGGTCGTGTCGAACACCACCGCGCCAATCTCAGTCTTGGTCAGGCCGTCGTTTGCGCCTGCGCCCGGCTCGAGCGTGTTTCCAAAATCCATCGCGTCCCACTCTCGCTGCAACGCCACCAGATCATTCAGCGCGTCCCAGATCGCCGTGTTTGCCTGCCGTGCCAGTGTGTAATAGTCCTGCTCGCGTGCCATGCTGTCGTGCCTCCGTTATGATTGTTTAACTAGACCCAAGTTTTGCAGCGCCGTAATCACATCGTCCACCGATGCGCCCGCGCCCGTTGCCAGTGTTGCCCGTGCAATCGGTGTCACACCGTAGAAGCCAATCGCCGGTTCGCTGCCGTCGCCACGAATGCGCAGCCCTTCGCGCTCTGCCGTGTCGTAGGCTGTCAGCACAAGATCGGCCTTGCGCGTGGCGTGCGTCGCCTCGTACCACAGCGCCTGGACACGCGCAGCACTCTGGTCAGCCGTCGTGCTGCTCTTAAGCTCCCACAACACGCCGCTGCCAAACCCCGCCGCAGCCGTGCCGCTGGTGTTGTGACTGAGCGTCAGCAGTTGCGAGACAGCGTTTGTGGCTGCGTCGTCAAGCTGGACGTGAAGCTGACTGTCGGGTGCAATCAAGCCAACGCCTACCCTGCCGTCTATAGGTAAAGCTAATTGCGTCTCGGTGCTGTTAGCACCGATGTAAATCGGCATGTACGCGCCGGTTCCGCCCTTTTGTCCTCTGATCCAAAATCTGTCTGAAAACGACTTGAAGATCACTCTGCTGTAATTGGTAAGATCGTTTTTATCATTGAAAAACTCCATAACCCCACTATCCGCGGTGCCAGATGGTTTGAATTTGAAAACTAAATCCTTATTAGTAGCAACTGGCTGAAATGTTATATTTGCATATAAGTGACCCCAACTAGCGTCGTAAGTGCTAGTTGCTTTAGTGTCACCTGTGATGTACATTCCAGTATCTTGCGGAACCCGAATGCTTGTAGCCACATCCAGTGCATAAGAAGGACTTGCGTTTCCGATTCCTATTCTACTGTTGATCGTGTCCACCGTCAGGATCGCCGTCCCCGCCGCGTTTTGTAGTTGCAGTGCCGCCGTGCTGTCCGTGACCGGCTTCCAGGTCGGCCCGATGATGCCGTTTGTGAACGCCTGCGCCTGGCTGGTTGCCCCCGTCACACTACCGTCAGCCGCCAATCCAGAACCAGTCAGCGCCGTCGCCACGAACGCACCGCTGGCGTTGTCCCACGTCAACGCGTAGCCGTCCTGGCCCGCGCCAAGGCTGGGGGCGTCGTCCTGGTCTTGTATTCTTGTGGCCGTCCGTATCGCCACGCTCATTTGCCACGCTCCGACCTGTCAATCAGCACGAACGCCACGCCCGCCAGCACAGCCAGCCCCAACAGCCAATGCGGCACAATCGCCCGCCCGTCCAGCCGCTCCTGGATCGCCTCCACTCGCTGCTCCAGGCTCGTGATCCGCCCGTTCAGCAGAATCGGCGCCTCGAAGCCCGGCCGCCGGTCGCTCAGCAGCTCCACACTCGCCGCAAATGCCTCCCAGTAGTCCGTCCCCATCGCCAGCGACCGATAAAACGCCGTCGCCCACTCGATGGCCGTCCCGTCCTCCACCTCCTGCCGCCAGCCGATCACCCGCGGCGCCGCTCCCGCCCGGTACAGCTGCGCCGCCATGTGGATCGAGCCGCACGAGTTCAGCACCACCAGCTCCGGCCCCCCCTCCTGCATCGCCAGCTCCAGATACCGCTCCTCGATCACCCCATCGCTCGCCTGCAACCCCGCCCGCAGCCCATGCCCCGCGAAATGCACCACCGCATAGCGCCCGGAGCTGATCTGCGCCAGCACCTCCCGCGCCGTCACCATCCCGTCCAGCACCTGCAACCGAAACCCGTTCGCCGCCGCGCGCAGGTCCCCGATCCCCTGCACGTCGCTCTGCGGCGCAATCACCAGTATCCCGCGATCCGTCATAGTGTCCGCAACCCCCGTGTCTCATAGACCGATTTCTCGCCCCCACCGTGCCGCGTCGCCCGATCCAGCCCCATGATCAGCGCCACCATCCCGTCGATCCTGGCCGTCGATTTGGCCTTGTTCGGCTTGATGTTGCCCGCCGGGTCCGTCTGCACCACCAGATTATCCGCCATCCACCGCAGCACCGGATGCCGGCCATGCGCGATCTGCTCCGTCACCACCAGCCTCAGCAATTCCTTGGTGGGCGGCGACATCGACTGGAACCCCTGCCCCATCGCCGCCATCGTGAACCCGGCCCCCTCCAGCTGCTGGCTCATCTGCACCGCGCCCCACCGGTCAAACGCCACGTCGCCGATGTCGTACCGCTCCCCCAGCGCCTCGATATCCGTCCGGATCCGCTCGTAGTCGATCGCGTTCCCCGGCGTCGCCGTCAAGAAGCCATCCCGCGCCCACGCCTCATAGTTCACCCGATCCCGCCGCCCGCGCTCCGCCAGCCCCTCCCCCGGCACCCAGAACCGCATCACCACCTGGTACGGCTCCCCGCTCTCCGCCGGCGGAAACACCAGCGCCAGCGCCGCAATATCCGTCGTCGAGGCCAGGTCAAGCCCCGCATAGCAGCGCCGGCCCGCCAGTTCCTCCTCCCGCACCTCAAACCCGCACCGCTCCCACATCGCCAGGTCCAGCCACCTGGTTTCCTGCTGCGTCCACTGGTTCAGGTGCAGCCGGCGGAACGTGTTTTGGTACGCCGGCGAATTCTTCGCTCGCAGGCACTCCTGCTCCAGATACTCCAGTTTGACCGACACCCCCAGCCCAGGGTTCGCCGCCGCCCACACCGCCGGGTCCGTCCAGTCGTCCTCCTCGTCCGCCGCCGCGATGAAAGCGAAGAAGGCCGCGTCCTCGATCAGCCCCTGCGCCACCTGCCGCGCATACTCATGCTGCTCCCAGCAGATGCTCTCCCGGTCAAATCCCGCCGTCGTGATCGCCACCACCATCGGCTGCCGCCGCGCGCCCGTCGAGGTGGTCAACACGTCCCACAGCTCCCGCGTCGGCTGTGCGTGCAGCTCGTCGAAAATCACCCCATGCGCGTTCAGGCCGTGTTTCGTGAACGCATCCGCCGACAGCACCTTGTACGACGACCGCGTGCTGGGCGCCGTGATCGCCCGTTTGAACACCTCCGCCAGCCGCTGCAACTGCGGCGAGGTCTCCACCATCTGCCGCGCCACGTCGAACACAATCGCCGCCTGATCCCGATCCGCCGCCGCGCTGTAGATCTCCGCCCCCGGCTCGTCGTCCGCAAACAGCAGCAGCAGCCCGATCCCAGCAGCGAGCGTTGACTTCCCGTTCTTCCGCGGGATCTCGATATACGCCCGCCGGTAGCAGCGCGCCCCGTCCGGCCGTTTCCAGCCAAACAGCGCCCGCACAATATCCGCCTGCCACCGCTGCAACGCAAACGCCTGCCCGCTCCACTCCCCCTTCACATGGTGCAGGATCCGCTCGAAAAACAGCACCGCCACATCCGCCGCGCGCTTATCGAACCTCCCCCCCGCCGGCCGCGGCGACACCACCACCCCACTCATGCCACCACCTCCCGCTCCAACCGCTCCGGCCCGTCCCCCGACCGCTCCGCCAGCCCCGGCCCGTCCCCCGGCCGCTCCCCCGACCGCTCCGCCAGCACCGGCGTCCCCCCCGTCATCACCCCCCACCGCTCCAACGCCACCGCCACGTAGCCGGGGTCAATCTCCACCGCCCGGCACCGCCTCCCCAGCCGCTCGCACGCAATGAGGGTCGTACCGCTCCCCGCAAACGGATCATACACCACCCGCATGTCCTGCATAACGCCGATGATCGTTTCCAGCACCTCCAGCGGCTTCTCCGTCGTATGCTCCCGGTTCCCAGTCCGTTTCGCCTGAATGACGTTCCCCTGAGCGTGGCTGAATTTGTCGAATGAGATCGTCCCCTTCAGCGCGAACAAAATCAGTTCATGCTGCGCACGCCAGCCGTGGCCCATACCCGGCGTCTCTTTGTCCCACACAATCATCTGCCGCACCCCAAACCCAGACGACTCGACAGCATCAAAGAGATTAACCCACATCCGCCAATCGGTGAACACATACGCCGCCGAGGTGTCCGCCGCTGACAGCATCGCCTTGATCAGCGCCATATAGCCCCGCGTGGACAGCGTGTCCGCCGCAATCTGCTTGTGTACCGCCGTAGTGCCCACCGATCCGCGGCTCCGGCCACTCTCCTGGAACCCGCCGGAGCAATAGGGCGGATCAGTGAGGATATAGTCCGCCTGCTCACCATCCATTCCCCGCCGCACCGTCTCCGGGTCCGTGCAGTCCCCGCAGATCAGCCGGTGGTCGCCCAGTTGCCAAACCTGCCCGGCCTCCACTCCCCACTTCGCCCGCAGCTCCTCCGCCCGGTCCACCTGCGGCCCGGGATCCTCCCCCTTCCCGGCCTGCGACGGCAGCAGCTCGTCCAGCTCCAACGCCGTGAACCCCGTAAACACATCCTCCAGCGATTGCACCGTCTCCGCCAGCCCCTCCAGGTCCCACTCGCTCAGATCCCCCAGCCGGTTGTCAGCAATCCCGTACCCCGCCGCCGTCGCCGGGTCGTCCTCCACCCACACCACCGCAATATGCGACCACCCCAGCCCCTTGGCCGCCCGGTAGGTCCCGTTCCCCGCCTCGATTTTCCCGCCCTGGGCGCGGTTCGCCACCACCGGCTTCCGCTGCCCATACGCCGTCAGACTCGCCGCGATCCGATCCACCGCGTGCCCCCTCCGCACATTCGCCGGGTCCTCGTGCAGCTCCCCCACCGGCACCGCCAGCCCCCGCAACCCCTCCGCAATATACCCCAGCTCAACCCCCGGCGCGTCAGACCGTTGCGTCATCGCTCACCCCCGCAAACAGTAGCTCCGCCAGGCTCATCTCAGCCTCCCCACCCGTCGCCGCCTGCACCCGACTCCGCGACGCCGGTGTCATCCCGAACTGCTGCATCGCCGCCAGCATGTCCCGCATCGCCCGCTTCGCCACCGACAGGTAAGGGTTCTCGATGATGTTCCCGTTCACCGTTTTCAAGACCACCCCCTTCTCCGCCACCTGCCGCTCCGCATCCACCCACCGCTGATACGACACGCAATACGCCAGCAGCGCCGCCCGGTCCACCTCCGTCAGCACCCCAGCATCCGCCAGCGTCCGCGCCACCCGTCGCCACTCCTCCCGCGCCCCGCCCGTCAGCCACCGCGGGCACGCCGGCACCCGCGCCACAAACTGCGGCTCGTCCTGGTTCAGCGCGCGCTTCCCCGGATTCCCCCGCAGCTGCTTGATCGCCGTCGGCAACGGCGGCCGCCCTCTAGTCGCCATCCCCTACTCCCCCCCCCCATCGAATTTCGCGGTCGTGTGCGCTGGCTCCCCCGACGGTCTCTCGACGGCCAGCTTCCAGAGATTTACTCCCCCCTCCCCCTGCCGTCTTGCGACTATGGCACGAGTGGCACAACGCCTGGAGATTGCTCGCATCGTCGCTCCCTCCGCGACGACGGTCTACGATGTGATCGACATCGGTAGCTGGCACCGGTGCGCCGCGGTGGGTGCCGAACGGGTCGACGCATAATGGATTTGCACGTAGATAGCGTAACCGTCGCCTCCGCCAGCGCGCACCGTAACCGCGCGCGTGGGCAGACTGTCGCTGCACATCGACACGCTGGCTGGCCAGCCCGTGCCCAGCGCTGCACGCGGCATCGCCCGGCCTGACCAGGCCGGGACATCCGGGGATCTTGCAGGGAGTAGCTGCTCGCCGTGGCATGGTGCTATCCTGCCAGCAAACGCCACAGCCTGGACTGCACAGCCGTCATGCCCATCTCACGCGCCCGCAGGTCCGCCAGGATGATCTGCAGTCCCTTGACCAGCGCGCCCAGGGCGACCACGGCAAACGGCACCCACGGCTGACCGAGAGTCGGGATCTGCTCAGCAAACCCGTCGGCCAGGGCCATGACTGCTACAATGATCGCGATGCTCAAAACATTCGGGGCTATCATCTCTCCTCCGTGGGGGGCAAACAAAAAGGACTGAGCATCCTGCTCAGTCCTGGGATCTCGCACCTCTAGCAGACTGTCCCCGCTATCATTTTGCCAGCCGCTCGCTGCGTATCTCCAGCAGACGTTTCGGCTGGCCTCGCTCGACGATGATCCGCACCTCTCCCCAGCCCGCCGTGGCTATTGCCATCACTGCGTCCTGGATGCGTTGGATCATCTCCGGCGATAACGGCAATGTGTCCTGCTGCTCCATTTTACACCACCGATGGATACGAGTCAAGCCCTATTTTACATTGGCAGTGAAAACAACGCAACCCCGCGTCTCTGTCGAGCTAATTTAAGTTGACAAACTGCGCAATGTGTGGTAATGTTGTCACACCATGACAAACAATCCTACTGACCAAAAATTCAACGCCCGCCTGGTGGTGCTGCTCACCGAGCAGCAGAAGCGCGACCTCGACGATCGCGCCCATCTCGAACGGCGCCCGATGGGCGACCTCGTTCGAGACCTGATCGTCGAGTACCTGAGCAAGCCACTCTGAAAAGGGTCGGCCGCGGTGCCAGAACACCGCGGCCGGTAGACACCCTCCTGCCACCGATCCTTAACAACCAAATAGATCCAGAAGGGCGCAGGCTCCTGCGCCTAGACTCGAACTAGGAACCAACCGTTCCCCCCACGAGACTCGCGCGTAGAACTAACAGTTTACCGCGCGAGCTAGGATTTCGTGCCGTTTACAGCTCGCATCGGCTGGTAGTTGGCGAACCGCTCGTCCGCTACCAGCGTCCGGCTGTAGGTCGTCACCATCGTGACCTTGCTCCATCCCCCGTGGAGCTGCACCATCCGATCCGGCGCCCCCAGCTCAATCGCCTGCACCGTCCCTCCCCTCCGAAACGCGTGCGGCGACAGATCAGGCACCCCCGCCCGCTCTCCCAGGCGCCGCACCACGATCCGTAGCCCGTTGGTTGTCAGCCGCTCGCCCGGCCTGTTCCCTGTGATCGCCACGAACAGAGCCGTCTCGCCCGTCGCTGCACAGCCATCGCGCACAGCGAGCCACGCGCGCAGATACTCCGCCGTTCGCTCGCTGAACTGCACCAACTGCTCCCTCCCTCCCTTCCGCCGCACAGCCAATCGCAACCGGGGCAGATAGACATCCGCCACGTCCAGGCCACATAGCTCGGACGCGCGCAGGATGCTGTCGAACAGCACGGCCACGATAGCCGCATTGCGCAGCCGCGCCGCCTCCGCCTGCCCAGCCGTCAGCCCGGCATGGCACGGCTCCTCGCAGGCGCGCAGCAGCGCCTCCACCTCATGGCGATCCACCGCCCGCTGAACCCGTTCGGGGACCGAGGGCACCCTGACCGCGGAGACGAGGTGCCCGCCACCGTACTCCTCAGCCTCGGCGAACGCCAGCAGCGACCGCAGGGCGATCACCGCCACGCGGCACGTCGCCGGCGCCCAGCGTTCTCGCTGCGCGGCCAGCCACTCGCGCAGCAGCGAGCGCGTCACCTCCGACAGCGCCACCGCACCATGCTCCGCCAGCCAGGCGAGCAGCCACGCCAGGTGACGCTCGTACTGACGACGCGTCGCCGGACTCCAGCCGTTCGCCTGGCCGGCCAGTAGGAACTCCTGTACCACCGTTTGCAACTCCATAGCAACCTCCTCTCGCTGGCAGGGCCAGCACGGGCCTGGCCGCGCCAAAACAAAACGGCCAGGCCGACAAAATGTCGTGCCTAGCCGCCCGCTGGTGGTTGGGTTCCTCGTGAGGGCGGCCGGACGCTCGCCAGCCGAGGCCGCTCTCACCCCCTCATTGTACCACAGGACACTGTACATGACACGTCAGACTACCCCCAGCATCCTGGATGATCTGATGCGCGCCGACGAACGCATCCAGCAGTTGCCCATCGACGCGCTAGACGACAACCCCTACCAGCGGCGCAGCGCCAGCGTAGCCGACGACGACCCCGACCTGCTGAACCTGTCCACCGACATCGCCCAGCAGGGCATCATCCAGCATCTCGTCGTGCGCCCCCACCCCAACAGCCGCGGCCGCTACCAAATCGCCGCCGGCCATCGTCGCCGCCTGGCGGCACGCCTGGCCGGCCTGGAGCACGTCCCCTGCGTCGTCCGAACCCTCACCGATGACCAGATGCTCGATGTTGTGTTCGCCGAAAACTACCACCGCGCCGACATCAACCCCATCGACCGCGCCGAACTGATGCAAATCCTCGCCAGCCGTGGCCTCAGCCAGCAGGCCATCGCCGACCGTTTTGCCATTTCCCGGCCGGCGGTAAGCAACGCCCTCCGCCTGCTGCGACTGCCGAGCGAGATCCAGGACGACGTGCGTGCCGGCCGCATCACCACCCGCCAGGCTGATGCGATGCTCCCCCTCACCGGCATCGACCTCAACACCGACGGCATGCCCGCCTGGGTCACCACCAAGGCCATTCGCGAGCAGGCCCTGCGCGGCGACAGCAGCGACCGCATACGCGACACCGTCGTCCGTGCCATCGACCTCGTCACGCGTCCCCTCCCGCTCGACACCTGGCCCCACACCACACCCTTCACGGGACAGCCGGGCATCCTACAGCCCCTCTGCACCGGCTGCCCTCGTCTCGTCATGCGCGACAACAGTCAACGCTGTACACATCGGCCTTGCTTCGAGGCCAAATCCAGCGCATGGCAGGCTCGCCAGAACGCCGAACTGATCGAAGCAACCGGCATCCTCATGGCCCCGGAGCCGATGGAATGGAGCGACTACGACGTGCTCTACCGCTCTCAACTCGATATCCTCGGCCTGCTACCACCGCCCGCCCGACCTGACAATCCCTGCCCTAACCTCCGGTTGCGCGGGCGCGGTGGCAGCGCCGAATACATCTGCTACCATCCCGGCAAAGATAAATGCGCCTGCCTCAGCCGGCAGAAAGCCACAGCCAAGCGCGACGGCAAAGCCATCGTCAGCCGCCTCCGTACCCAGACCATCGACGCCCTCACCCCCCAACTCGCCCATCTCCCCATCCATGCCCTGCGTCTCATGGCCTGGACCCTGGGCGACTACAACAACCGGCCCCAGATCCACACCTGGGACGCCGAACAGTGCATCACGCTCATCCTCGACGGTCTCATCAAGCACCACACACCCTTCTACCCCCACGAACGACCCAACACGTACCAGGCCAAAATGGAGAAACTGCTCTCCCTCGCCGGCGCCGCCAGCCCCTGGACCATCGCCGCCCAGATCCAGCCGGTCGACGCTCCCTACGACATTCCCGCACTCTAGGACGGACCCATGCTATCCCTGATCATCCTCCTAACGATCCTCATCCTCCTGATCCTCAGCGCCGTCACAATCAGCGCCGCAATGCTCTCCAGCGCCATCTCCGCCGCCGACCGCCAGCAGAACGAAATGGACGACGAAACCTGATGCTGCCACAACGCGCAACCAGGGCCTACGGCTCCCCCACCGTCGCCGGATGCAACGCAAACCGCACACCAGTGATGTGCCCGTTTTGCAGCGCCTCAACCCTCGTCGAAGGGCAGCACATCACCCCCCACCGCGAACACCTCGGATTCACCATCTGCCCAGCCAGCGGCAAAACCCCCACCGAAGGCGCCGTCCTGGCCACCGCCCTCTTCGACGACTACCTGCTCCCCAACGAATCGGCCTACTCCCAGGAGACAACCCCATGATCCCCACCATCACCCTCCCCACCCTCACCGTCACCCCAATCACGCAACACCCGGCGCGCGTCGCCTCCCCCACCGTCCAGCTGCCCGCCGCCGGCTGGGAGATCATCCTCCCGCCCGCCGTCATCGCCCCCGCCGGCCTGCGCCGGCTCACCCTCACCGACCAGGGCCTCTACCTGGAGGCCGACTCCGGCGTGTGGGATTTCATCCCCTACGCCGAGCTCGCCACCCTCCTCCAATATGGCCCCGATGCCACCGTCACCCTGCCATGACTACCACCATCTGCCCCCACTGCAATCAGCCAGTCCAGCCAGCCGAACCCAGGCGCGTCTGCGGACTCGACCTGCGCAGCGGCATCCCCACCAACATCGTCGGCCACCGCGCCTGCGCAGCCGGCCGCGACCCTGTAATTGTTCGCTAGGAGAAACAACCATGACCACAACCACCGACCATCAACACGGATTTATCTCCCACGCCTACAGCCGCGACGGCAACCTCCGCCCCGCGCTGATCACCGCCCGGCACTGGGAGGATGGCGATTTTGAGATCGTCATCCGTCCCCTGAGCAGGCCCCACCACCTGATCATCCTCGACCGTGATGACATCAACGCCGTCAACGGCCTCCTCCGCGCCCAGCCCGCCATCCCCACGGACTCTTTCCCCGTCCCGGCCACCGAAGTCCACCATATCCACCCCTCCGACACCCCGTCCTATCAACTCACGGAGCACTGGCAACGGATCGATGAGCTGACATCGGGGATGATCGCGCTGGAGGAACGGCTGCATACGCTGACGGGTGCGCTGCGGGCGCAGGCGACTGAGATCGGCGACTTGCGGAGCCGGCTGGCGCGCGCGGAGAGCATGGAGAGCTACTACGATGCCGAACTGACTCGCAGGCTCCTCATCCGTGACAAACGATTGACCAAGCTAGAGACAAACGTGCGCGCGTTAATCGCCCAGGCAGGCCAGGTGGAGGCGGTGGCGCAATGAAGGCAGCACTTCGACACATAGCCCCCCTGATCTTGTTGCTCTCTCTCCTGCTGGCAACAGCCCCTGCCACCCAGGGCGTATTAACCTGCCAGATCCGCCGCTTCGGCCACGCCCGGCCCACCTGCATGTGCCGCGAGAATGGCCGCTGGCGCGCCTGGCCCATGATCGCCTGCCAACTCACGCAGAGTCGGGGGATGTGATGAGCGACAACAACGGAGCAGCACAACTCTGGACGACAGCGCAAACTGAGCTGCGGCTCCAATTCACACCAAACATCTATGAGATGTACATCCACCCGCTGAGGCTGGTGGACATGAACGAGGCCGGCGAGATCTCGCTGGCCTGTCCGAACACATTCACCCGCGACTGGCTGGAGCAGCGGCTCGACCGCGTCGTCAGCCGCACCTGCTCCGCCATCGCCGGGCGCACCATCACAACCCGCTACCTGCTGGCCCCTGCCGGCCAGCTCCCCCTCGTCTCCGACGGCCAGCCCACCGACCGCGGCGAAAACGGCGACGGCAGCAGCTCGTTCTACGTCCGGCCGGGCGACCTCCGCCCGGCCGGCTACGTCCAGCTCTGGCACGACCTCCGCACCCTCTACGGCCCCCGCATCGGCCTCGCCGGCGTCGGCCTCTGGGCCGAGTTCCGCGCCGCCATCCAGGAGCGCCCCGGCCATCCCCTGGCCGGCTACGCCTGGATCGGCCTCCGGGCCATCCAAAGCCACTACCAGGACGGCCGGATCGCCGTCGAGCGCGCCCTGGCTGCCCTGAAAGGCGCGAAGCTCTTGGACTGGAAATCAGCACAGGATCTCGCCGCCCTCTGGACCCAGCAGCGCGCCGCCGGCATCCCCGACCGCGAGAACGCCGGCGTCCCCGCGGCCGTCCTCGGCCGCTTCCTCAGCGATCCGGTCAACAGCCGGATCTACAGCATCAACGACCCGGCAGAGCTGCCGGAGTTCTGTTGCAAATTCGACCTCTCCATCCGCATCGATCCCGCCACCGGGCAATGCCAGTTTCCCGACTACCCCGGCCGCATCTCCGCCCGCTGGCAGGACTGGCTCAAGCGGCTGATGGCCGCCAACGGTCTGACCGCAATCGGCCCTGACGATTTTCGGAGACTCGGACTGCAATGACGACTCCGGGTTCCGGGGCGAGAAACGCCCCTTTAGTAGGTCTAGGAGCTTTAGTAAGGCTAAATAAGGTAGAGTCTAGATTCGTGCTGGATTCAGCACACCGGGTGTGCTGAATCCAGCACACCCCCCCCCCCACCAGAATAACCAACCCATGAACGACCAACAGCGCACCACCGTCATCCGTCTCGTCCAGCAGATACGCGACGAGACCGACCCCCTCGAACGACGATACCTCCGCAAATGCCTCATCGCCGCCGTCGTGCGGCCCTACGTCATCCACTCCCCCATCGACGCCCAGCCGCGCCGCCGCCGCCGCAAGGAGCGG
The DNA here is from genome assembly GCA_937907455.1 of uncultured Caldilineales bacterium. Taxonomy (GTDB): domain Bacteria; phylum Chloroflexota; class Anaerolineae; order JAAEKA01; family JAAEKA01; genus JAAEKA01. The sequence goes on along the minus strand of CALESQ010000126.1, from coordinate 612 downwards.
CCGCGCTGACCCAAAAGAGAGGCCCGCCAGGACTGCTCTCGTCCTGGCGGGCCAGATCCCCACGCTGTTCTGAGCAGCGCGGAGAAGCCCTGGTATTGTACTGGCGTGGCCGTGCAATACCAAACCAGGCGGCTCCCCTGCTCAACCCAGGTGGAGCCGCCTTTTTTGTCCCGCGAGGTTGACCTATGTCCCAACTCCCCCAAACCATCCCGGCTGAGATCGTCCCCGTCTCCCAGCCCCTCCCGGCTGAGATCGTCCCCCTCTCCCCCCAGCCCCTCACGGCTGAGATCGTCCCCTTCCGCCGGACCCTCCCGGCCCGGTGGGTGATCCTCGCCGCCCTGGCGTGCATCCTGCTCGCCGGCGCGTCCGCCGCGGTCGGGTCCCCCTGGCCCCTGATCCTCACCGTCACCCTGCTCCTGATGCCGCTGGTCCACGCCTGCGGCCAGGAGTTCTTTCGGAGAATCGACCAATGAAAAACTACACCGCCGCCGACTGGGGCGCCGCCCTCGACGACACCCGTCCCTACCAGTTCCCCCCGATCCTGGAGACCCACGGCGACTCCATCCCCTACCCGCCGCTCGCCGCCGATCTGCCGCGCCCAGCGCTGCGGCC
>CALESQ010000125.1 GCA_937907455.1 uncultured Caldilineales bacterium | reverse complement strand
GCCACTCTCGCTCGGGCCACTCTCGCTCGGGCCGGTCTCCAGACCGTGCCCGTGGTCTGTGGCTCGGTCTGGAGATTGAGAACCATCCCGCAGGGACCGGCCTAAGCATGATAGTTATCGACTCGGTCTGGAGATTGGGAGCCATCCCGCAACCACCGGCGATAACGACGAGTTTCCGCTCGGGCCACTCTCGCTCGGGCCACTCTCGCTCGGGCCGGTCTCCAGACCGTGCCCGTGGGCGGCTCGGTCTGGAGATTGAGAACCATCCCGCAACCACCGGCGATAACACCGGCGTGAATACAGAGCGAAAGGCACCAAAAGAGTATCCATGAAAAGGATTTTGTCCGGCCTTGTGATTCTGCTCATCCTTGCGCTTGCCGCGGGATATATATACATGCTGCCTACATTCAAGGTAGCGACCGGCTACACCGCCAAAGCAGTTTGCTCTTATCATTTCATCACCGGCCAGGATCAGGATACCATCATGGCTGAACTGCCGAGCAATCCACTGATCCCTTTCCTGCGCCCGCGCATTGATGAAGCACAAGGCGAAGTGACTGTGACACTGTGGGGATGGGCCGCACGGCAAAAAGCCATCCTGCGCTCAGGTCTGGGATGCACGCTGCTGGCTGGAAAAGGGCCTTTTGAAACCCGCTCGGCGGTGATGCCCGCACCAGCGCCAGCCAATCCTGCTCAACCGTGGCCGCTGGGCGAGGCAGTGAGCGCCGCACCTCAGCCTGCGTTAGAGGCCGTGCTGGACAAATGGTTCCAGGATCCCGATCCCAGCAACCCGCGGCGCACCCGTGCCGTGGTGATCGTCAAGAATGGTCAGATCGTTGCCGAGCGCTACGGCGCAGGCTTTTCCAAAGACACCCGCTTTCAGGGCTGGTCAATGACCAAGAGCGTCACCAACGCCTTGCTGGGCGTGCTGGTACAGCAGGGCAAACTCGATATCTATGCTCCTGCACCGGTGGCCGAATGGCAAACAGCCGACGACCCCCGCCGCGCCATCACCGTGGATCAGCTTATGCGCATGAGCAGCGGTCTGGAATTCTCCGAAGACTACGGCGATCTCGGCTCAGATGTGGTGCAGATGCTCTACAACACCAGTGACATGGCCGCCTACAGCGCAGCCAAACCGCTGGTGGCCGAGCCGGACAACGTTTGGAACTACGCCAGCGGCACCCCCAACATTCTGATGCGCCTTATGCGCGAAATCACCGGCGACGATGTGATAGCTTACTGGGCCTTCCCGCAAGAGGCGCTCTTCCACCGCATCGGCGTGCAAAGCGTCATCATCGAACCAGATGCCTCTGGCACGCTGGTTGGCTCTTCGTACATGTACGCCACCGCGCGCGATTGGGCGCGCTTTGGCCTGCTGTTTCTGCAGGATGGTGTGTGGAACGGCGAACGCATCCTGCCTGAAGGCTGGGTAGCCTACAGCCGCACCCCTACACCTCCTTCGCTGGGCGAATATGGCGGTTTGTGGTGGCTGAACGCAGATGAACCGGCCAACTCACAGACCAGAGAATGGCCCGATGCACCTGACGACATCTATTACGCCTCGGGCCACGACGGTCAAGATGTGCTGGTGTTCCCATCACAAAACATGGTGGTGGTGCGGCTTAGCGTCAGCCGCAACGGGGCGTGGGATATGTCAGAATTTCTGGCTGATGTGCTAACCGCCACCGCAAACGATTAAACCATGCTCTCCGCTGGGCCGTCGGGTGATTGCACCCGCGCCTGACGCAAACAACAGCAGCACACAAAAACAGCGCCTTGGGTAGATTGCCCAAGGCGCTGTTGTATGTATCAAACCCTACGCGGCGGATGCATTTCAGCCGCGCTGAGCCACCGGCACATAGTCGCGCAGCATGATGCCATCGTAGATCTGCCGCGGACGGGCGATCTTCTGCTCCGAATCAACGATCAACTCGCGCCACTGCGCCAACCAACCCACCGTACGCGGAATAGCAAACATCACGGTGAACATGCTGTCGGGCAAACCAATGGCGCTGTAAATCACACCCGTGTAGAAGTCCACATTGGGATACAGTTTGTGCTCGATGAAATAATCATCCTGCAAGGCTTGGCGTTCCATTTCCAACGCCACATCCAGACGTTGACTGCTGCCGGTGGCGTTCACCACCTCATGGGTCAGCCTGCGCACCAATGCCGAACGCGGGTCGTGCGTCTTGTATACACGATGCCCAAAGCCCATCACGCGATGTTTAGCCACCTTGACATGCTCCAGAAAAGCGCTCACCCGGCTGGGATCGCCCACTTCATCCAGCATAGAAAGCACGCGGCTGGTAGCACCACCGTGCTTCGGACCGCGCAGCGCAGCAATGGCCGCGGCCGTAGCCACAAATGGATCAGCACGCGAACTGCCCACCATGCGAATTGTGGTAGCCGAGGTAGATTGACCATGATCGGCGTGCAGGGTGAACAGAATGTCCAAAGCGCGCTCCAGCAGCGGGTCAGGCGTGTAGCTCTTCTCCATGCGCTTAAACATCATACGCAGGAAGTCACCCGCATAGCTGGTCTCGTCCGCCGGATAAACGTAGGGGCGGCCTGTGGAATGACGATAAGCAAAAGCCGCAATAGTGGGCATTTTAGCGATCAGGCGGCGGGTTTGCAGCTCCACCGAGGCCGGATCACCCAGATCGCGGGCGTCCTTGTAAAAGGTAGACAGCGCCGAGATCACACCGATCATAATGCCGATGGGATCGGCATCGTAGCGGAAGCCATCCAGGAATTGCAGGATATTTTCATGCACCAACGTGTGATGCTTGATGTCGTATACCCAGGCATCCATCTCTGTCTGCGTGGGCAGCTCACCGTACAAGATCAGATAGGCAGTTTCCAGGAAACTGGATTTTTCAGCCAGTTGTTCGATGGGATAGCCGCGGTAGCGCAAAATGCCCTTTTCGCCGTCAATCTCGGTGACGCTGCTACGGCACGAGGCTGTATTGAAGAAGGCCGGATCATAGCTCATCACGCCGAAATCGTCGGCGCCAGTCTTGATCTTGCGCAGATCAGGCGCCTTGATGCTCCCGTCGGTAATAGGCAGTTCGTAAGTCTTGCCAGTACGATTGTCGGTGACAGTGAGCGTGCCTTCCTGCTTGCCCGAATCCACCAGGGTCGGTGCGGCTGCTGACCGTTGCGCCATCGGTACATAATCGCGTTTGGCTGGGCCAACATAATACTCGCGCGGCCGCGAAATGCGCTGCTCAGGGTCATTCAGGCCCTCGCGCCATTGCGTCAGCCAACCCACCGTACGCGGAATGGCAAACATCACAGTAAACATGCTGGTAGGCAACCCCAGCGCCTGGTAGATGATGCCGCTGTAGAAGTCTACATTGGGATACAACTTGCGTTCGACAAAGTACTCGTCGTTGAGCGCAATAGTCTCCAACTCGGTAGCAATGTCCAACATGGGGTTGCGCCCCGTCACCTCGAACACTTCGTAGGCAGCCTGCTTAATGATGCTGGCACGCGGGTCGTAGTTCTTGTACACACGATGGCCGAAACCCATCAGCCGGCGTTCGCCGCGCTTGACACTTTGCATAAACTCCGGCACATTGGACGCATCGCCGATTTCACCCAACATGCGTAATACCGCTTCGTTGGCGCCGCCATGCAGGGGGCCAAACAACGCCGAAGCCGCCGCCGCCACCGCGACATAGGGATCGGCATGGGTGCTGCCCACCACGCGCATCGTGCTGGTTGAACAGTTCTGCTCGTGGTCTGCATGAAGAATGAACAAAATGTCCAAAGCGCGCTCCAACACCGGGTTGGGGAGATACTCCTGCTGCTGCATCTTGAACATCATGCTGAGGAAATTGCCGGTATAGCTTAGATCGCTATCAGGATAGATATAACGAAAGCCCATCGAATGGCGATAGGCAAAGGCCGCCAGAGTCGGCATCATGGCCACCAGGCGGGTAGTGTGGCGGTTCACCACTGCAGGATCTTCCACGCTATGGGCATCGGGGTAGAAGGTAGACAAAGCCGCAATCGTGCCGACCAGCGTTCCCATCGGGTGCGCATCGTAACGAAAAGCATCCAGAAAATGGCGGATGTTTTCGTGCAGCATCGTTTCGTCCTTCACTTCCTCTTCCCAACGGCTGAGTTGCGCCTGCGTAGGCAGCTCGTTGTTCAGCAACAGGTACGCGGTTTCCAGATAGGTGGATTGTTCAGCGAGTTGCTCGATGGGATAACCGCCGTAGCGCAGAATCCCTTTGTCGCCGTCAATAAACGTAATTTTGCTGCGGCACGATGCTGTGTTGAGAAAAGCAGGGTCGTAAGATTTCAACCCTGAATCATCGGTAGAAGTTTTGATCTGTTGCAGGTCCATGCCGCGGATCGTGCCGTCGGTCAGCGGCAAATCGTATGATTTTCCGGTGCGATTATCAAGAAAAGTCAGCGTATCGTTTTGCATAGGATGGCCTCGCGGGTGTGAAGGAGGAAACCGGATGCCCCAAACAACCTCGGCATCCGGTGCTGCAGATTATGAGCTATAGAATACCCCGAAATGCCCCTGCGTGCAAGCTGAGAACAAGAGAGTCACATCCCACCCGCGGCGCTACCACGCCAACCGCAAGGCCGAGGCATCCCCTAACACCACCCAGAGGGGGAGATTTCGCGGGCATCGAAAACATCTTTGCCAATAATCTATGGCCGAACATACCAGCATATAACGCGCAAGCGGCGTTGATATTCCTATCAACGCCGCTTGCCTTCAGCACAGAGCCGTAGAGTTACTTATCAGCGGGGCCGGCGATCGCATAGATCACCTGCAACTGTGCACTCATCTGTAGTTCACCGGGAAGTACCGCACTGTTACCCAGGTCGGCATTCAGCGCGCTCGCCTTGGCGCTAACGGGCATATAGCCACCGTCCAGCACCTCGCTCACACTAATCACTTCACCCAGTGTCACGCCGTGCAGCGCGGCCAGCTCTTCCGCACGGGCACGGGCATCAGTGGCGGCTTTCTGGCGCGCTTCGCCCATCGCCGCATCGGGATTGTCTACGCTAAAGCTCACACCGTAGACGTTGTTGGCCCCGGCATCAATCACCGCTTCCAGCACCGCGCTCACCCGGTCCAGCTTGCGGATGGTGGCAGTAACCATGTTGTTGACACGATAGGTTACTTCCACGGCAGGCTGGTCTTTCGAGCTGAAACCGGAGCGATCCACGAAAATGCTGTAGTTCGAGGTCTGAATATCCTTTTTGGCAATGCCCTGTTTAGCCAGCGCAGCCAAAATAGCATCCATCGCCTTGGTCGCATCTGCACTGGCCTGCTTGGCGCTGGCGCCGGACACCTCAACACCCAACTGAATCTGAGCCACATCCGGCGTCAGTGACACGCTGCCTTGCCCCACTACGGTGAGGCTGCGCGGCAAGCCGCTGGCTGTAGTCGGTTGCAAAGCACCGGCAATCGGCGCTACCGTGGAGCTAACCGCTACAGTCTCGCTCAACGTTTCGGTTTCGCTGATGAGAGCAGCGGCTGCCGGGCTGGACAGCGTGGCTGTCGTCGTGGTCGTGTCGGAAAGCGCTGCGGCAGCAGCCAGCGGCGCATCATCGCCGATGGCATACACCACCTGCAACTGTGCGGTCATCTGCATCTCGCCGGGCGAGATAGGGCCGCCACCAGCCGCCGCATCAACGCGGATGTTGACACCACCCAGCGGCACGGCATAGCCGCCCACCACCTCGCTGATGCTCACCACTTCGCCCACGGTGACGCCATGCAGCGCGGCCAATTCCTCGGCGCGGGCACGCGCATCCTCGGCAGCCTTGCGCCGAGCCTGCTTCATCACCTCGCCAGGATCATCCAAGCTGAAATTCACGCCGTAAACATTGTTAGCACCGGCATCAATCACCGCTTCCAGCGCCGCGCCTACCTGATCCAGGTCGCGCAGAGTGACGGTAACCATATTGTTGACATGGTAAATCACACGGTCGCCGGGAGTACCATCAGGTGCAGCGGGACGCTCCACATAAATGCTAAAGCCGGAAGTTTGCAGATCCTTGCGCGGCACCTTCAGAGTAGTCAACGCTGCCAAAATGGCATCCATCGTCTCACCCGCTTCGGTGCTAGCTTCAGACGCACTATCGCCGGTCACATCTACCCCTACCTGTAGCTGGGCAATGTCTGGCTGAATAGTAACCGTGCCTTCACCCACCACGGTGATGGTGCGAGGCAACGCGCTTGTGGCAGGTTGCTGAGCAGATACCGCACGCGCAGAGCCGTTTAGCATGGCGCTGGTGGCGACAACAGATAGAACAACCATAGCAGTTACCGCTGTAAAAAATTTACGCGAAATACTCATAACCTACACTCCTTGTTACTGAAATACATCTGGCATGTATGAAACCGGATCGAGAGTTCTTGAAACTATTCGACCAGCATTCACACGTTCGGTCAATCCAAGCAACATTGTTGCCTGTGTTCTTTAAACGTTCAGCTTGTCGGTTTTGTTCAACCAGGCAGCCATTCTATTAGGGTAGGATTTACGCCGTTGACAATAAAGTTGCCGTTTCGAGCGACGAAAGAACGAGAAATCGCATCCGTTATCTGCGAAAACAGAGATTTCCCGCCATGGGTACATCACAAACAAAGCGACTGCGCCAAGTTCAACACACCGGGCGCTCTCATCCGTGTCACTCCGAACACAGTGAGGAGTTCCCCGTGCGCTGATGAAGGGATTCCCCGGCCCTGGCGGGCTTCGGAATGACAGCCATAGCAGCAACTGCCCTGAGCAAACCCTCATTTACAAAGCACTAAAAACTGGATTTACCGTGTAACGAGTTACGTTCCTCGAAACAACACCAACTGCGTAATTTCTATCTATAAAGAGATTGTAAGGATACATTGCCTTTACATGCTGGTAGATAGGCGTATAATAAAAATACGTTACAGCGCTGAGGTCGTTTCACGCGCTGGCAGCTTTTCGGGCAATTGCCCTTAGCTTTCAAAGGAGTTAGTTGATGGACACCACCAGTTTTCTGATCGGTCTTCTGGTCGGCCTGCTGATTGCGTTGATTCTCTGGTATCTCAACCGTCAGCGGTTGTCTGCACTCAGCCAGTCCGAAGCGGCTATTCGCCGCGAGTTATCAGAAGCACAAAGCAAACTCAAAGGCTTTGATGCTACCCTGGTCAATGAACGCGCCGACAGGCAAAGCGCTCTGGACAAGTTGAATCTGCAACTGACCGGCGCCCGCCGCGAAGCCCAGGATTGGCGTGATCAATACGCTACCGCAGATGCAGGCTGCCGCGAGCGCGTCGCCGCTCTTGAGGCTGAACTCGAAACCTCACGTACCGCGTCACTTAACTTTTCCGCTGATATGTCGGATATAGCTCTGCCTAAGGTGGATGTAGACCTGCCCGACGTAGACCTGCCTAAGGTGGACATGGGCTTACCCAAGGTAGACATAAACCTGCCCAAGCTAGACGTAGACATGCCCGACGCAGACTTCGATCTGCCGAAAGTAGACGTTGATATGCCTAAGCTGGACATGGATTTGCCCAAGCTAGACGTAGACATGCCCGACGTAGACTTCGATCTGCCGAAAGTAGACGTTGATACGCCTAAGCTGGACATGAACCTG
>CALESQ010000124.1 GCA_937907455.1 uncultured Caldilineales bacterium | reverse complement strand
GAACTCACGACCTTCTCCTTGGCAAGGAGACGTTCTACCGCTGAACTACGCCCGCGTGGTGTTGGTAAGGTTGAGCTTCAAGGTGGCCTCAGAAGCTCGCACAGAGCTGCGGAGGTGGACCCGGTCGGATTCGAACCGACGATCTCCTCCGTGCAAAGGAGGCGCCTTCCCGCTAGGCCACGGGCCCGCAAAGCTCTCACTTGATTAATTTTTTAATGCACAACGGCCTGACATCAGGGCATTATATGCAGGCTGTGAAATTAGTCAAAAAATCGCAGGCCTATGTATTTGGCTAAGTGCCGACGGGGAGATTTGAACTCCCACGACCTTGCGGTCACCAGATCCTAAGTCTGACGCGCTATTAAAAATCGTCATTGTTGGTCTCCTTGTTGCTTGATAGCAGCGGCCACACTATGCCGCCGATGTTTCTGCTGTAACTCGCTCGGCAGAAATACTGAATACGCCTGAGCAGTCACTGTGATGTCGGAATGTCCCATTGTCTGGCTGAGCGTCGCCAAGTCGCCGCCGCTCATCAACCAGGTACGTGCATACATGTGCCGGAACGCGTGAGCATTCGCTGGACCGGTAACGCCCGCCATACGTGCAACCCGCTTTAACATCCGTGTCACAGCCGGAACATTCAGTTGCCCCTTGTCCGTCAGCGAGACAAATACCCAGTCACTGCCGTCCGGACGCACCGCCAGCCACGAGCGCAACTCTGCGCTCGTGAACTCCGTAAAATACACCTCGCGATATTTGTTACCTTTCTCGATTACCTGTGCCGTCAGGCTGTCAATATCCAGATCCTGCATGCGCAGTCCGACCAGCCCGCCTGCGCGGCATCCTGTCTCCGCCAGAAATGTCATCACTGCCCGTGCGCGCACCATTTCCGGATCGTCGCCCGCAATCGCTCGCATCATCCGCAGAAAATCGTCAAGCGCAACCGCCTTCGGAGGTTGGCCCTTCGGGAGTTTCGGGATTGCCAAGCCACTTGCTGGCGACTTTATCAACACCTCCTCGGCCACCAAAAAATTGAATAACCGCCGAATCGTCCGCGCGTAACCGCCTAACGTCGCGGGTGACACCGCCGCACCGTGTCGTCCAGTCCGACTGCGCAAGTGATTGATAAAGCGCCGCAAGTCGCTAGTAGTGATGTCGCCGACCTGACAGTCACCCAAGTGAGCAACCAGCGGCTGCAAGTGCATCTGATATTGCTTAACGGTGCGCGGGCTCAGCCCCGCCGCCTCGCTTGCGATCACCAGCTCGTTAATTGCATCCGACAGTAACATGCTCGTCTCATTTCATCCAGCCGCGCCGCTGCATTTCAGCCAGCGCGTACACCATACCGATTAACCCTACCACACCAACCGCCACACCGACCGCAAAAACTACGACCATAACCAGCTCCTATTGTCTCGACGCTGCGTCTGCAGCCGCGACCGGATGGTTGCGACCGTCGTGATATCGATCTCCAAGAATGCTGCTACGCCCTCATCATCCATCGCATCCAGTATCCAACGCTGGATGATTGCGGCCAGCAAATGCAGCAGTCGTTCGTCACTCATAGCCTTTCGCTAATAATCAGTTATCTGCGCGTTTTGTTGGGCGGCATTGATGAGTGGAGTTTTGCAAAAATGGCACGGATCACCATGTTTGCCGTGCCGAGACGATTTGCATTTAGGACACGCGCTCCATTCACTCGCCCATTTTTCAGCATCTTGTTTGCTTTTCAGGCCAGCGGTGATGTAATCACCGTAAGCAAGAAAAACACCGCGAGGAAAATCAGTAAGATTGCCAGAAACTTCATACGAATCAATCTCTCCTGTTTTCGAATCGTAACCAATCCTTAACTGTTTCAACTGTCGCAACTGTCGCGACTGTCGCGGCAGCCGCACCCCCTGCAACCCTCGCGACAGTTGAAACAGTCGCGACAGTTCAGTCCTCATTGTCCGCATCCTCATCAGCCAACTCCTTCCACGCCGCCAGCGCCCATTGGTTCTTAGGATGCTGCTTGCCCTTAGTGTCCACCACGTCACCCATAGTGTTGCGGGCACGCCACACCATGCTTTTAGTGTAGCCCGCGTCCGTCGCCACATTGAGGATGTCGCGCAGCCGCATTGGTCCATCCGCCAGCAAATCACGCAACCAATCCGCGCACTCATCACGTGCTGGCGTACCCTCCGCACTAGGCGCCTCACCGAACTGAAACCGCTTGCCGCCGTCGCTCACCGTCACCAACGCCAGGCCAATTGGCTGCGGATACTCATCCGCCACATTCGTCTTGCACAGATCGAGCCGCCGCGGCCCGTTCAGCGTAAAACCCTTGCTACCGCCCTGCATCACACTCAAACCCAGCACACTGCGCGCCATCGCCGTAATGTGCCGACTGCCCGCAAAATCGTGGATCGTCACCAACGGAAACGCCATCTGCTGTCCCTGCGGCTTACGCAGATGGTGCAACAACACCACGCCGCAATCATGCCGCCGCGCCATCCCGGCCAGGAACATCAACAACGGGTTCACCTGCTCAGGCCGATCTTGTCCTGAACTTGCCGCACTGCTCAAACTGTCCACGATCACCAACTCCGGACGCTGCGCCGCCACCAGCTCAATCACCTGATCGCGCCAAGATCGGTCAGTCAGGTCCAGCATTTGGCCCTCCGACGCATACAGCAGATATAGCTGCGAGCGATCCACTCCCAGCGCCCGCGCCCGTTTTGCGTTCTCCTGCGGTATCCCCTCCGCATCAATATACACCACATTGCCCCTGCGCTCCACCGGCGAGCCATCCGGCCAGACCCCCCCACCAATCACCGTCCGGGCCAGCTCCATCGTAAACATGCTCTTACCCGTACCCTGGAAACCACCAAGCACCGTGAGCATTCCGCGCGGTATCCAGTTCGCCCACAGCCACACCGGCTCCGGCAGCAAATGCTCCAACTCCGCCAGACTACGGAACCGCGGCGCGCCAGGCGTGTTGCTCAACAGTTGCTGTACATCCGCTACCGTCTCCACCAGACCCTTATCGCCCGCCGCCAGCCCCAGGCACCAGGACACATCTTGCTGCCACGCGTTCAGCACAGCCAGCTCGTCGCGCGTCCACGCGTGATCATCCGCATACGTCGCCGATGCGCTGACAATCGCCAGCTCGTCTGCGTCCCACTGCTCAATCGTGCGCTCCAGCGCGCTCACCACACGCCGCCACGGCTCATCTAGCCACTCCAGCGGATATCGTTCCACCTCGCTCAGCCGCAGCAATCGCTGTACATACACGCGCTGCATCCGGTCCGTTAGCATGATAATGCCTCATTTCCATCTGTCAGCTGCGCACTGGCCGCGCATTCCGCCGCCGACCAGTCTCCGCTGATCCTCGCCGCACCCAGCGCCGCCAGTGCGATCAGCACAACGCCAGCCGCACAACTGCCGCAAATTAGCCATGTGATCATTTAGCACCGTCCGTCTGCGCCTGCACCCGGTCGCTGAGGCCTGCCAATCGCTCGTAAATGCCTGCGTGCGAGGCGCTCAGGTCGATGCGCTCCGCATCACCCGACAGAGACGGGATTTTAATTCGTGCGTCATCCAGCAGGTCGAACATCTCCGCCACGCTCTCCGTCGTCGGTAGTCGAGCACCCGTCGCGTAATGATTGACAAACACCCCGACGCTGGCCAGGGCGGCCCGGACAGCGTCGGCGCTGGACGGCTCCTGCTCCGGCACCCTTTGATCGTCGTCCGACCATGGCACAGCCAGCCGTGCCGTAGCCAACAGCTTTTCCATCGTCTGCCGCGCCCGGACGATGTTTTCCTCCGGCTTATAGGGTGCCGCATCCTCGGTAATTTTTCGCGCCAGAAAAGTTATCACCTTCTCTATATCCCAATTTTGCGCATCCTGCCGATCCTCCCGCCCCGCGAGATGTTGTGCCCACAACCGCAACAAATCCGGCGTTGGCTCCTGCAGTGCCTGCTTAACTACTGCAAGAGTTTGCTTGCGCAGCAGATGCCATGCCGCCTCACCGTCTTGCTTTATCACATTCCTAATAGCAACCAGACAACTGCAATTCCTCTCAGCGCACACTAACTCATGTGCCACATCCACACCGTCACAACGAAAGGCATCCACATTATTGCTGGGCTTAACGCGCAAATTTGCACAGAGCGGCGACTTGTTAATCTCGTGCTCAATCGCCAGCACACGATTTGACCCCCAAAAGCCGCTGTACTCGCCTCCGATGTCCAACGCCGTCACCCCTGTAGCCATCTGCAACGCCTGTCGCTCTCGCATCGCCCACGCCCTCGCCTTCAGCTTGTAGCACGCTTCGTCGCCACAGCGCGGCTCGTCTGCTATCACCATGCGCAGCGCACAACCCTCGCACACCGCGGCCAACACCTGGTCGCCTAGCCCCAAGTCAACATCCACCCACTCATCATTCTGCAACGATTCTGTAAAACGCCTCGTCATACCCTTAACGCTATCGCGCAGCTCATCGCTCGATGCACCATTCGCTGCTCGTCGCATCACGTACTCCAGGCTGCCCCAGCCTGTTTGCTCGCGCGCAGCCCGCAACACCGGCTCCGGTAGATCCCAGGCGGGAGCCAGAGCTCCCGCTTGGCGTTCGCTCAGCGTACCGAGCGCCACCATTTGCTGCACCTCAGTTGGGGATCGTAACAATCGCAGCTTGCTCGACACCGTCGCCGGGCTGAGACCCAGTCGCCGCGCCACTTCCGCCTGGTTCATGCCGAATTCTATCAGAGCGCGGATGCCATGTGCCTCATCGACAGCGGTTAACCCCTCGCGGTCGCGGTTTTCAATCATCGCCCGCACCGCCATATCACCGTCCGTCGCCTCCACCACGATGACGGTCATCGTGGTGAAGCGCTTTGGGTCTTTCGCGCGCAAAAGCTCACAAGCGCGCTTGCGGCGGTGACCGAACACCAACTGCCAGCGTCCGTCCGGTGTGCGCCGCACAGCCGGTGGTTGTTGCAGACCTTCGCGCTCAATGCTGTCAGCCAGATCGGCCAGCGTGGCCGGGTCGTAGCTTTGCCGCGGCTGAAACGGATTGTCGTCAATCTGCTCCAGCGGCACGGCCTGCACACCGGCCAGCACCGTGCCGGTGTGCAGGCCAAACACCACGGCGAATGCATCGCCGTCGCCGTCGCCTGGCAATGCATTCGCTAGCATGTCAGGCGTCGCCTTACGTGTCATCGTCCACCTCCGATCATCCGTGCAAACGGTCTCTGGTCAATCAGTACAAACGTTCGCTCATCTCCCCTATCGGTTTGCGAACAGCAACGCTGAAGCAAATCAACAACCAGAGCCGGAGCCAGAGCCTCCGCCGGCCACCATTCATGCGCCACGTCCCGCTGCACAAACAGCCCGCGTTCGCACAGCGTCACCCGCAAACCGTTGCACAGCGTCGCCTGCACTTCCCAACCCGACTCGTCGAAACACATAGTCGGCATTTCCGTCGTTTTCATGGAGTACCCATCCAATCGTTTGCTAAAACTCCAGCTTACGCTGGAACAGCTGAGAATAATTGTCCACCGGCCGACGCATCGCCGGACTGTTGAGATAAATCGTTGTCGTTGCAAGGCTGCTGTGCCCCAGCGTCTGCCGCAACTGGTTCAAGTTGCCACCCGTTTCATCGAACAGGTTGGCAAATGAATGCCGCAGCGTGTGCGGATGCACCTGCCGCTCATCCAGCCCGGCCCGGCGGGCCAGCTTTTTAAAAATGTTGTTGATCTGCGCCGGACTGATCGGCCGCTCCGGGTCCACCGTCACCCCCAGATTGGCCACATTGTCCGCGTAGACCGGCAAAAACACATAGTCATCCGTCTGCACCGGCCACCGGCCCGCAGCCCGCAGCCAGCACACCAGCTCCCAAAACGTATCCGCAGGCAACGCCTGCGTACCCGTTTTACCCCCCTTCCCCCGCCACTTCAGCGAGTACTCACCGCCATACTCCTCGATGTCCCCCCAGCGCAGCCGTGCGATCTCCGCCACCCGCCGCCCCGTGTACACAAACATCTTGAAAATCGCGCGATCCCGCGCATTGACAAGCGCCCGCCCGCGTACAGTCTGCATCAGCCCCGCGCGATACTGCGCCGTGCCCTCCACCGCCCCCCCAATCGCCAGCCACATCGCACCCAACTGCTCCGCCGCCAGCGGACGGCTCTTTTCATACGGCGTCACCGCTGGCCGCTCCACATTCGCCCCCTTGAACGGGTTAAGCCGCCGCGCTCCGGTGGCGTCCGCAAACAGCGGCACCTCGATCCCGCCCGCCAGACGCGTTACTGAACAAATGTACGAATAGAATGAGCTGGGCGCAGCCAGCGCCTGACCAATGCTCGCCGCGGCCAGGCCGCGGGCCATCCCCGGATAGCCCGCTTCCCACGGCCAGCGCGGATGCTCCGCATCCAGCAGAGCCTGATACCGCTGCACATCATCATCCGTCACCGCCCACGGCGCCGTATACATCCCTGCGCCAATCCCTTGCCCGCGCAAATGATGCTCATATGCCTCCCTGCGCTCTTCGCTCACCAGCCATGGATCAGCACCCAGAAACGCCCACCATGCGTCCAGTAATCTGCTGTACGCGCGGATCGTATGCGGACTCTTGCTCCTGCTGCTCTTGCGCATCCATGCGGGCCTGGCCGCCGCCCAGGCCCGCAGTAAACTCTCCTGCGCATCGTTCAATCCACCATCCCAAGCTGCAGCAAACGCAGCCCTGATGGTGTCTTCTGTTGTGCTGCGGGGTTGAACCGGAACCAAATCACTCATCATATCCTCCTTGAGGCAGGGAGATGAGATCATGCACGCAGGAAGGAGGAGGACGCCCACCTGCACAATCTCATCTCCCTGACCCCGTCAAAAAAATGGTTAGCCGTTCTGCGCAGCCTCTCGCTGCGCCAGTTCCGACGCTTCATCGCGCATCTGTGCCGACCACACATCCAATTGATCAGCCGATGCCCGCAAAAATTCCGCCTTCCGCACAGCCGACAACCGCCGAAACGCGCGCCGTGTGCGCAGCGCAATGCGGATTTGATACTCCTCCCGGTGCAGCTCCGCTACCACCGGTGGCGTCTTTTGAGATGATAATACATACATCGTCACTGTCTCCGTTGCAGGTCACGCACCACCTGCTCCATCCTTTTCTGCTCTCGCAGCAGTCGCTCACCGTGCTGCAACGCCTGCCAAACCGAGGCACTAGCTGCGCTTGCTCCAACAAGCGCAGCAACGATCCGCCGTTGCAACTGCTCAATTTCCATAAGCAGCTCAGCCGACCACACCGGCCCGATCGCTGGTGCCAGCCGTGCAGCCGCAATTTGCAGCAACCGCACCGGCGTACGCATACCCTCCAGCAATCCAACCGCCGTGTCAACCTCCTCACGCAACCGCAGCAGCGCCAGTTGGTGGTCCAGCGCTGCATCCGCTGCGTCCTGGAAACGCAACTGCGTCATTCGTCCATCGCCTCGCTCCGCGCCTGCCGCACCTCTGCCGCAGCGCGGCGCTCCGCCTGCCACTGCTGAACGTGGCGATAATTCCGCATCGCCCGCCCAGCAGTCGGCGCCACCGCACCTGCCACGATCAGCCCAGCCAGCTCAGCCACCGCTCGCCAATCGCCGCAGATTAACCCGCGCCACACCATCCATCCCACAAAGATGATGCCAACGCCGATCACATACGCCGCCCAGCGCGGCAGCCAGTCGCTCCCTGGCCGCAGCCCTGCATGAGCCATTCCCATGCCCACCGCCACCAGGCACGCCACCAGCGCAAATTCAACAATTCTCAACTCGACAGTTGTGTTAAGATAGAACATGCTGTTCCTTTGTTGCAGTGCCGAAAACGCGTTCCGAAGCTTCCGCTCCAAACGCCTGCTGAAAGCGCCATCGAAACGCGTCACTCACAGCCGACTGGTCATTAACCATTCGCCAAACATGTGGTACGGACATCTTTACCCGTTTTGCCAACAAGGTCACTGATAAGTCCTGTGCGTGTAAAAAATTCTTCAACTCACTCATGCTTTACCTCCACGCAAAGATTATAAACGAGTTTTACGTATACGTCAATATCTATTTACCTTAAATTTACCTGTAGGTAATTTCGAGATTACACTATGACTATGTTACGTTTGGATAGGGTTGAGTCGCTAATAGACGCTGGTGGTTGGACTACCAGCGAACTAGCTGAATCGTGTGGTGTCAACTATCACTTTATTTATCGCCTCCGGCGAGGCGATTGGAACGATATTCGCGCACGGCACCTGGTTGCGCTGGCTCGAGCCCTCGAAACCTCCACCGATTTTCTGCTTGATCTCACCGACGATCCGCGACCATCCACAACGACAGCAGGCCTATCTGTGGCCGAGAGTCACATCATCTACGACATAGCAGGAGCAGAGGACGATGTCAGACAGACTATCGTCAGCATCCAGCGACTCTCACCCGATCAACGATCCATCATGCGACAAGTCGCAGACCAGATGGTTGCACCAGGTAAGCCCCGAATCATTGGATCTGACGACTAGTCACAATCACCTAGTCACAAAAAAATCAGCACGATATATGAAAGGTCATCATGTCAATCCAACTCCGCCCCTCTGACCCCACCCAACCTGCACCCACTCCTCTGTCCGCCAACCAGCCCGTACGCGTCGAGATCAACCACATTGATATTCCATTTTTCCACCTGGTTGGCCTCCTCGTCAAAATCGCCCTCGCCAGCATTCCCGCCGCCATTCTCATCGCCATCATCTACACCGGGCTGCTTATGGCCCTCAGCATCCTTGGTTTCAGCCTGTTCCGCTAAAACAAGGCACTCCTCCGCCCACCTTTTGTTCAGCTTTGCCCCCATCCCCCTCAACCCTCGCGATAATAAACGATTATCGCGAGGGTTCTCCAGAACGAAGAGACCGCCATGCTCCAGGGCATGGCGGTCTCTTCACGGTCCATCGTAGATTTCAATAAACGTCCCCCTGCACACCCACCGCATCGTCGGACTACGTCCCCATAGCCACGCCATCTTCGCCTTATCCCCTGGCCCGATCGCATAAATCTCACTCGCAGCCAGCCGCGGCAGCAGGCCCTGCACCCCCAGCCACGCCACCGCCACATCAGCCCCAGTCGGCGCAGCATCCCCAAACCAGCCCCCCTCGATCCCCGCCGCCGTCCGGTTCTGCATCACGTTCATCACCCCGATTTTTGCCTCAATCTCACAGCCAGGCGTCTCGCCTGCCAGCACCCGCGCCATAGCCAGCGCCAGCATCAGCGCCGCCATCTCCTTGCTCATGGCACACGCGTCTCCAGCGCATCCACCCTGCCCTCCAGCTTTCTCAGCCGCTCCTCGATGCTGGTCGTTGGCGTCGCCGTCGGCGTCCGCCTTGGCGGCCCAATCACCGGCCCCGCCGTCGGCGTCGGCGTCGGCTTCGAAGCCTGCGTCGGCGTCGGCGTCACCGCCGTGCGCACCAGCACCCGCGCCATGTGCCCACCCAGCGTCCCATCCCACGCCAGCCCGTTGTTATAATCCGGATCATACCAGCCCTTGATGGTACGGAAACCGGACGGTGCAGCCACCGTCACCGCCGACGCACCCAGGTTCACAAACACCATGCCCCCATCAAACTCGCGGCTGCACAGATCCCCCTTGCACGTCGCTGGCCCACGCGCACACCCCAGCCAATCCCCCGCCCCCGCGGTAGCTGAGCTTGCCGAAGCCACGACCACGCCGCACTCATCACACCACCCCGGCATCACCGGGCTTTGCACCACCAACTCACCATCCGTCAGCGCAGCCATTGCAAACCCCACGCGCTGCGCATCCGCATAATCATTCCAATACCGTGACCAATACGCATCCTGAGGCAGCGTCGTCGAAACCACCCATTGCAATCGACCCGTCGGTTGCGCCTTAAGCCACCCCTGCGCCTGCTCCAGCTGCCACAGCAGCATCTCCCCGCGCCCCGGCCCCCATAACCCTGTCGTCGGGGTCCGCCACGCATGTCCCAGCTCGATAAATGCCCCATCCAGCCAGGTCCGATACACAGACCCGCCCGGCTGCCATGCCCCGTTGCCCACATCCAACGTCGGCCCCATCGCGCCCAGTCGCTCACCGTGCCCCGCCTGCCAGACCGCATCCAGCCACAGCAAGCCGCGCTCAACACGATCGCTAATCCCGTTCCCGTCCAGGTCCACATTCCCCCCGTCGCGGTCCAGCGTCGGCGTCATCAGGTCCCAATGCACCGCGTCGTAGCCGCTCGTTGGCAACCACCCCTCCAGCACCGCGCCGATCCGTCCCTGCACCCCCGTCGTCGGGTTCAGAAACCGCTGCGCCGCCCCGCTGATCGTCACATAGCTCCCGTCCGCCTTGCGCATCCAGTCATCATCCTTGATCACCGCCTGCACAGCGCACATCTGTGCGTGATTCTTGCAATCGAACGTTCCTGCCGGCCACCAGAAACCGCCCGGCAAATACACCCAGCGCAGCATATTCGGCGCAACCTTCTCCAAATACTGCGTCACCGTCAGACCTGTATTACCCACCGGCCAGCGGTTCACACTCATACCCAGCGTCGCACTATCGAACTGTCTTCCAATCGCATCCAGCCGCACCTGGTTCGTTGCCACCGACGGATCATTGCTCGTCGCCAGCGCGTGCAGTCGAGGGTAGTTACACACCTCCTCCGTCAATGCACTGGAAACTTTTGCGTGCAAAACATCCTGCCCAGCCCCGCACGCCACCAGCACCAGCATCAAAACCGCCAACACTCCAAACATCATCCAACGTTTCATTTTACACCTCAACCGTTTGCAGTTCCCCCCGCGCTGCGCGGGGGGAACTGCAGGTCACTACCGTCGCACCACAAACCGAACCTGATCCCATCGTCCAATCGGACAGAAATACACGCGCACCGCACCGCTTTGCAAGTGCTCAGCCCGCTGCACAGCGTACTGCTGCCCGTCCCATTCGACCCAAACCTCATTCGAGTTCGGCACAAATCCGTCTCTCGCGATCTGCTTCTGCAACGCTGCATCCTGGTTGAACTCAATCGCCTGCGCCTCATCCGCGTGCCAGATCAGCGCCTGCTCCAGCGTCTCAGCCCCCACACCAATCTGGAACGTCAAAAACAGCGGGCCGCGGTGCTCTGTGCCGCCCAGCATCCCCAAGTTGGTAATGCCGTCGCTGGCGAGCGACGGCGACAACACCCAGACCGTATGTTCACCCCCCTTGGCCAGGTCACCAATATAATCCCCCCGGCCCAGTCCAAAGCCCGTGAAACCGTCACCGCCAGTGCTCTGATGTATTGCGAAATTCTGCCACAGCGTCGCTAAACCCTTATTGCGCAGATCGGTCATCTGGCTCAGGTCCGGCCAGAAATTCGCCACCGGCTGTCCCACATGCGGCTCGCCCTGCTCGTTCAGCACGCGCACCTTCAACGTCGCCGGTCCCTCAGTTTCATCAATCCGCACCAGGCGGAATTTACGCCCCGGACCCGCATTCAAGAACGTGATCTTTCCGCCATACGTGCGCTGCAACCAATCCATGTCACGGCGTTCGCCGTGCATATCGTAGATTTCCATCGTCTTAGCTCCTTCTACTCCTGCATTAGGTGGTTCCGGTATCGGTATCGGTGTCGGTTCTGGCACAGGTGCAGGTACGGGCGCAGGTGGCAACGCCCCCCCCGCATAATGCCGTGCCAGCCCCTCCGCCGTCCCGCCGTCAATATCATAACTCGGCCACGGATCGCTCATCCACCAACCAAAAATCGCCGTGCCCAGCACCTGCGTGCGCCACGGCATCTGCTCCTCGCCCAGCTGGATCAACTGCCGTACATAGTCCTCCGCCGTCGTGTAGCGCTGCCATCCAGCCGGTCCCGCATAGCCTCGCGTTACCGTCTGTGCCTGGCGCTGTGCCATCGCCGCCTCGCGGTTGAACCCGATCAAACTCTTCATCGCCGTCTCATTCACCACCGCCCCGCGCTGATCCTCTGGCAACAGCAAACCATCAATCCCCGTCTCGTTGATAATCCACTTCAGCCGTCGGAACGGCAGCCGCCACAGCACCTGCGCCTGCAAGCGGTTGATCAGCCACTTGTCCGCATCCGGCCCAAAGCGCTCCTTCGGACCCCACAGATCGCGCGCACCATACTGGTGCGCACCCGCCGCGTGGCCATATTGCTCCGCATACGCCAGCATCGTGTACACCTGGCGATAATACGCCAACCGATCCTCCTCCGGCATATGCAGGTTCCCCACGCTCTTGTTCAGCACCAGCCGTTTCGCCACACCCGCGCTATCCATCAACCGCATCGCCTCAATTTCAGCATCATTCAGCTTCGGCAGTTGATCCCAGAATTGACAAACCTCGTTAGTCACCTGCACATAGTCAATCAATCCTGCCGCCACCGCCCCGTTGCGCATGGACAGCTCATGCATCCATCGTCCCGCTGCCACCGGATCGGACAGAATTCGTTGGCTCACCTCGCCATCAGAGCTATACACGCGCCCCACCACCGTAGTAGCCGGACACACCTCGCGCACGCGTCGCACATCATTGATGTCAGGATCAATAAACAACACCACCGCTGGCTGCCACTGCGCCAGCAGATCAATCACATGCCGCGGCAAACCGCTGCGTTGAAACTGCACCCCGTGATAAGCCAGCTCCCGCTTACCCACCGCGTCCAGGTGGTACGCCGGGTCCGAACAGCCGCACCAGCCATCCATCCGGTCATTCGGCTCCAGCCGCAAACTAAAGTGCAGGTGCGGACCGTCGCTGTTGCCTGTATTGCCACTCTTGCCGATCTGCGTCCCTGCCGCCACCGTCTGCCCCACCGCCACCGAAAGCACCGACAGATGTGCATAGATCGTCTCAAATCCGCCCGACGCACTGTGACGCAGCTTCACATACTTGCCATAGTTGCTGCTTGCCGCGTTATCCGCCTCCAGCACCACACCGTCCGCCACCGCCACAATGCGCGTCCCCTCCGGCGTCCCGAAATCCACGCCCTCATGACCGCGGAACGGCACGCCATGACAGGTGAACATCTTGTAATACTCCGGCCGCGCGCCAAACACCTGTGTCACCCGATAAGTCTTGCTCACCGTATTGCACGGATGAGCCTTAAACAGTCCCATACCACCTGCCTCCTTTCGCTAACCATTCATTATCGCAACAGATCACATCAGTCGCCACGCAATAAAAATCAGCAACAGCAACATTAACCCCATCACCACCGCCCCACCCAGCAGGTAAAGACGGTATGGCGTTGACCGCAACAATTTCAAATCATCCTCCACCGTGCCCATGCGCCTCTCCAAATCCTCATACCGTGTGTCCAGCCGATCCATTTTCGCGTCCAGGCCCTGCAGCAACGTATCCGTTGTGTAGAAGCGCGCATCAGCAATAGATTTCTCGCCCTGTTGATGGTCGCGCGGGGTCAATTGTGGAGCCTGCAGCTCCCCGTACTGTGCCGCCCTGTTCAGCGCAACCTGATGCGCCATGCGCAACGTCGTGCCACTGCTCAGCTGTCGCAGCAGCTCAATGTCATACTCCAGCGCCGCACTGTCCTTCACCGAGGTGCGCATCGTGATCGTATCAATGCCCACCGCCGGCAGTGCGTCCGCAAACGACTGCGACGCTTGCACCCCCGTCGTCGGCGGCCGGCTATTCGTCTCGCACGCCGCAATCACAGCCAGCGCCACCCTGCGGCTGCTCAACTGAGCCGCCATCCACGTCGCATCAATCGTGCCATCCTGCGTCAGCAACAGTCCCTCGTGTCCATGTCCAATCCACAGCAACACATCAAACTGCTCCAGGCTTAGCCGGTGCACTACCCGTTGCGCCGTCACATCCGTCACCGTGCGCAACGAAATCCCCGGCACATCACCAATCCGCGCCAGTTCCTCGTTGCTCGCCAGCGGCGGAAAGTCCTTTCCGCTCGCCACAACAGCCAAAACATTCATATCAGCACCCACATCGTCCCATCAGAATAAAGTCTCGCGCTCTGCCACTGCTTCAGATTGAGATTACCCGCACCGTTGATCTGCTCGCCAGCGGCCGGCAAAACCGTCACCGCCTCGCCACTGTCATCCACGCGCATCACGACATAGTCATCACCCATCGCCGCCGCCGCAGGAGGCAACTGCACATCCACAGCCTGGTTACTCGCGTCCACCAGCGTCACCCTATCCTGCCGCCGCAGCGTAAACGAGCTACTGACCGGCTTCGCCAGGCGCGCCGCCGTTCGGTTCACCACCCGTCCCATCAGCCCCAGCCGCACGTCCGTATTTTGCCAGCGCCAGGCCGCCGTCACCTGGCTCAAGCTTGTTTGCCGCCCGCCAAACTGCACAAAACACACCAGCCCGTCGCCCGCCGCGTCAATACGCACGTCCACCTTGCGCACCACATAGTCGCCCGACAACCCGGCCGCTGGGAACTCCAATGACATAGTCTGCCCGGCGCACAGACCCAGCCGCCACACCTCGAACGATCCCGCCACCGTCGTCTGCGCCGCCGTTGCTAACAACGCCGCCGCGCGCACACTCGCCGTCTCCACATCGTAGATGCGGCTATCGTACACCGACCTGGTCAGCGTTTGCCCCGACGCCGCAATGCTCGCCTCGTCTCGCAACTCATACACCAGCGGCTCCCAGTAGCGATAATGGCACACCACATCTGCCCACAACATCGGGTTGTCGAACCAAATCCACCCCTCTGCATAGTTAACCAGCACCACGCGATCGCCGAACGTGTTCCACCACGCCGTACCATCTGCCACCACCACCCCGTTCACCAGCACCGTGATGTCAATCAGGTTGCGATGGCTCAGCCGAAACACGCCATTGTTGCCAGGAATACCCCAAAACGTTTCCGTGACCACCGGGCTATCCTTCGCTCCCCCGTGAATCACCACCCTGTTGAAAAAATCCGTCACGTTCGCAGACACGATCAACGTCCCCCCGCGCGCCGGAAGGTTCGCAGCATAATCCGCCGTCGCCCCGTCGCACACCGAGAATGGAGCCATGTCTGTACCCGGAGGCCCGAAATATAATCGCGCCTCCGCGTCCACTCGCCATACCCAGCCCAGATCATCCGCCAGCCGCGTCAGTGCCACCGCCAGCGTCTCCTCTTCGGAGACGGCAAACGCCGTCAACATCGTCGTGCCCGTCGTCACATAGCTAACGACATCCACCGGTCGGCTTATGCTCAATCGCTCCGCCCGTCGCACATGGTAACCGATCGGCGTGTGCGCTGCCGGGTCCACCCCCAACCAACCCGTCGTCGTCAGAGCGCGGTCCTGGTATACAGCAATATCTATGCTCGATCCTTCACCCAGCCAGCCCCAACTCACGTGTCCGTCGCCGTGGGTCAACACCACAGCATACTGCGCCTCGCCGCTCGTCGTTTGCCAGTCGCCCCACGTCTGACCGCTATCGCGCAGAAAAAACAAGCCGGATTTAATCAGCACCGACACAGTTCCTTGCTCGTTGTCCTGGCTCGTCAAGCCCGCCCGGTGCATCAGGTCGCGCGCAATGTCGCCCGGATACTGTCGCACATACACATGCGCCGGCGCTTCACCGCGTGCCAGCAGCGTGCTATACCCTTCGCACTTCACGCGCCACAGCAAACTGCCGTCCGGCAGCAAGCTACGCTCCGGATGAATCACCAAACCGCCGAAATACACCAACTCATACGCCTGCCCCGCGTCCAAAATCCACTGCACCTCACTCAACGGCTCCACCCACAGCGTGGCGGGTGTCGTCATCTCGAAATACAGCGTCTCTACCTCCGCTCCTTCCGCATCAGTCTTCTGCACGCTGTCCGCATCCACATAAAATGTCACATCCGCATTGGCCAACGTGAATTTGAACGTGTGGGCAATATCCAGAATACGCATTGTTATGCACCTCGTCCGATTTCATAAACCAAATCTGCCTTCAGCTGCTCCAGCGCCCGCCGGTCCATGCGTGCCGCTCCGTCACCAGTGATCGTCACCGTCACCTCAATTCGCCGCGTTGCGCTCGCACTTCCGCCAGCCAGTCCGCCGAACTGCGCAGCGTACATGCGCCCCATCCCCTCCGGCGCATTCCCGCTCGCGCCGCTGGTCAATCCGGCACCCGCGTTTAACCCGTCGCCCGCGGCCTCGCCCACCGCAAACGCCGCGTTGTAGACAGACTGCACGTTGCTTTGCATGCCGGCAATAAACGCATCCACCAGGTCATCACCCGCGTCGTACCAGAACCCCTCACCCACGTTCGGCACCCACCATGTCGCAAAGCTCACCACGCTGTTCTGCACCTCCTGGATGATGCCGCGCACTGTGTTTGGCGTTGTCGGCATCCCCATGCCCGCGGAAAGCCCACTTGCCAGTGCCCCTGTCAGCCCTTCGCCTGTGCTATACCAAGTCGGGATCACTGGCTGCATCGTCGTCACAAATCCCGTTGCCAGCGCGCCAATGCCGCCCACGCTGCTCGCCAGCCCACTTGGCCCCGTCATCAGCCCAGCCAGTCCGTTGCTGAACGAAACAAAAAGCTGCAACACAGCCTGCACAAACTGCTGGATTTCCCCCGTGGCCGGGAACGTCACCCCCTGCGCCACATCGAACAAATCCAGCGCGTCCTGCAAAACATCAATCACACCCTGCACGCGCGTCAACAGCGTCAGCGCGTGCGCGTCCCACTGCGGAGCGTCCCGCACCACCCACGCATCGAAAGCCCTCATCGTGCCCGTAATCGCTCCGATGATGCTGCCCATTCGCTGCGCAAACGGCGATGTATCCGGATCGCCCGTAGCCCCACCCAGGAACTGCCAAAACTCAGCGCCCGCTCCGTCGAGCTGCATGAAAAAGCTCAGCGAGTTTTGCAATGCGCCAAAAATGGCGCTCAATGCATTGCTGAACGCCGTCACCGGCTCGAATGTAGCCGCAGCCTCTTCCGGCGATCCGGGAAACTCATCTTCGATGCGCGTCTGGAACTCAGTAAACACCGCCCAGCTCCACGCAAAGAAACTATCCCATCCCACCGCGCTGGGCGCAATGAACACAAAGCCATCAGCCAGCGTCGCCGCCGTCTCCAGCGCCTGCATCAGCGCCCCCAGCGCGCCCGCCCACGCCGTCACTGGTTCCCACGTCGCCGCCGTACTGTCAGGATAACGGTTTATTATCGCGTCTCTAAACGACTCCAGCACCGCCAGCGTCCAGACAAAAAACTCATCCCAGTCGGCGGGATCGGGCGGCGTAAAGTCAAAATCGCTCGCCAGACTAATCGCGCTTTGCAGCCCCTGCATCAGGCTGCTAAATGCACCGCTCCACGCAATCACCGGCGCAAACTGTTCAGGGTCATCCTCCGGATAACGTCGCTCAATCTCAGCGCGGAACGCCTCGAACACAGTCGTGGTCCAATCAAAGAAATTCTCCCACTCCGCTGGATCCGGCTCACTGAACTCAAAACCTCTCGCCACGCTCAGTGCCCCTTGCAGTGCATCCATCAATGCACCCAGCGCACCCGCCCACGCGTTCATCGGGGGCAAATCCTCTTCCGTTTCGTAATGCGTGCCAATCTCATTGGCAAACTGTTCAAACGCACTCGTCACCCAGTCGAAGAACCCCTGCCACTGCGCCGGGTCCGGCTCACTGAACTCAAAATCCCTCGCCACACTCAGCGCCCCTTGCAACGCCTCCATCAACGTACCCAGCGCACCTGCCCACGCGTTCATTGCCGCCAGACCCGCATCGCCAAACCGCGGTACAGTGATCCCCGGCTCACTGCTCACCGTCTGGTTCACCCAATCATAAAACGTCGTAAAGCTGCTGGTCACCCAGTCGAAGAACCCCTGCCACTGCGCCGGGTCCGGCTCACTGAACTCAAAATCCCTCGCCACACTCAGCGCCCCTTGCAACGCCTCCATCAACGTACCCAGCGCACCTGCCCACGCGTTCATTGCCGCCAGACCCGCATCGCCAAACCGCGGTACAGTGATCCCCGGCTCACTGCTCACCGTCTGGTTCACCCAATCATAAAACGTCGTAAAGCTGCTGGTCACCCAGTCGAAGAACCCCTGCCACTGCGCCGGGTCCGGCGGAGCAAAGGCAAAATCATCCACGATCCCCAGTGCCGCTTCGAGGCCGCCCATCAGCTCCTCCAGCGCGCTGCCGAAATCCCCTGTCGCCGCCATGCCCTGCTGGCTCAGCATCTGCGCTGCCTCGCCGATCTCACCCACAATCGCCACCCACATCAGCGCAAACTGCACCATGCGTGCCTGCAGGTCAGGCAGTATCCGCCACATACGCAGCTCGTCCGCAATGTGGATCGCTTTGTCCCACGGCTCCAGCGCATCGTCAATCATCCCGCCCACGCGCGCCGCGAACTCCAAATCAGTCAATCCGATCTGCCGGGCCGTCGTTACCAGCACACTGATCAACGCGCCGATCTGCTGCATCAACTGTGCCCCGCGGCTGTCAGCCCCTGCCGCACCCGCCGTGCGATTGAGCGCCTGCACCGCATCTGCCGCAGCCCGCCACGGTGCCAACGCCCGCACCAGGTCATCAGCCCGCGCCGCAGCCTCCTCCAGCTCGCCCACCGGCAACGAATTGACCGTCCAATGCACCCAGTCCACCAGGCGGCTCACCAGCCACATCAGCCGCATCGCCGGATCCTCGTGCGTCAGCACCCGCGCCCCCAGCACAGAATTGAGCGCCTGCACCGCATCTGCCGCAGCCCGCCACGGTGCCAACGCCCGCACC
>CALESQ010000123.1 GCA_937907455.1 uncultured Caldilineales bacterium | reverse complement strand
AGATACTACCTGAGAACCAAAAGTTCTCAGAAACTTAATTTACAAAGTACTAAACCGCTTTTTTAACTGAATAGGAGGAGACCCATGAAAAGGTATCAATGGCTGATTCTTGTGGGTATGATCGCTGCGTTGGCTGCATTAGGCGGCAGCCGCATGATCGTATCCCGCGCCGCGCCTGTACCTGCTACGCGCGTACAGGCTGATACGAACCCGGAGGGGTTCAAGCAAATTGCTGCGCCGCCTGCTGATTTTCTCAGCGGCATGTTGCGGCTGCCCGATCCGGCTACCCTGGGGCTGCGCTCGGCTTATGCCTTGCTGCCGGTGACGCTGCGCCCAGGGACGGCGGGCAACCTTTGGGCCGCAGATATCCCCGTGGATGATGCTGCGGGCCTGCAATGGATGCTGCTGGCACCGCCCGGCAGTGATTGGCAACTCAGCCTGAAGCCGCCGCAGGGCGAGGCGATGGCCGTATTGGGCGATTCGCTGCCGTCGGGGGTACGGCGCTCCGCATCCACGTTCGGGATGGGCAACAACAATTACCCCGCGCAGGTGATCAGCTTTGACACGGCTTCGCCTGGCTTGTGGCGTGCCGAAATTCGCAGCGCACAACCGACGCGCGTCGGCACGCAGGGTTTTCTGGTGGTCGCCAACGCCGGACGGTATCGCCTTTACAGCCATTTGGCGCAACTGGGGATGATTGCGGGCGAGCCGGGCCATGTGCGCGCCTGGCTCACCGATGAGAAAGCAGGCACGCACGCTGCACCGGCTGCTGTGGCTGTAGCGCAAGCCCGCGTGACGGGCGAGCTGCTGTCCGCAGCAGGTACAGCAAGCATCAGCAGCACAAGCCTTGCTTTCAGCGCGGCGGAGAGCGATGGCGTGTACCAGGCGGTGATCCCACCCTTGCCCGCAGGCAGTTATACGCTGCAAATCAGTATGACGGGGCAGACCCCAGCAGGTGCGGCCTTCGTGCGCACCACCGAGCATCTGGTTATGGTCACTGCTGGCGGCGTCGGGTTGGGCACACAAGCTCAGGCAGCCCCGCAGGATGATGTGCGTCTGCGCATCGAGCTGCCGGTGACTGGCACAGACAGCGCCGCCGGACGTGTGGTGCGTGTCGCTGCCGAGGTGTGGGGCATAGGCGCAGAGGGCAAGACTGTGCCTGTGGCCTGGGTGAGCAGCCTGGTCACCATTGGCTCCGGCCAAATGGCTGATGGCTTGAGTGTGGCTTTGACGCTGGACGGCCATTGGATCGCCCTGGCCGGCGCGCGGGCGCCATTCGAGCTGCGCCATGTGCGCCTGCAAGACCGCGATAACTTCACCCCCCTGGCAGTGGTGGCAACGATGCCCCTGGCTGTGCGCGCCTTGCCTGCCTCTGTGCACCAGTTGGTAGATCAGCCCACGGGGGAAATGCTGCAGGGCGCACGGCCTGGCTGGCTGACCCCCGCGGTTGCTGCCCCCGCCGATGGCGACACGATCAACGGCAACAACCATGCCCTGATGCTGGTACATGGCTATTGCTCCAGCGACGTATGGGCCACCGGCCTGAGCAACGGCAACTTCACCAATGCGCAGAAATTCCTGGACCTTAACCAGAACCGCACACACGATCAGTTTGCTCTGCTGATTCAGAGCTTCGGCCTGGCGCAGCTTAAAAGCTATGGCATTGTGGCTCATAGCCAGGGTGGTGCAGCCTCGCTGCATCTCTACGCCACCTACTGGAGCGGTCTGGACTGGGTGGATTTCGACGTGGTAGATGGTACGCGTTTGATCCAGTCGTTGGGCACGCCTTATCAGGGTACAGCGTTGGCGGGTAGTCTGGCCTGGTTGGGTAATATTTTCGGCACTGGCTGCGGCAGCAACGATAATCTCACCTATGATGGCGCAGCTACCTGGCTTTCGACCATCCCTACCTGGGCACGCAGCAAGGTGTACTACTACACCACCGGCGAAGATTCGATCTGGGCGTGGAACTCTTGCACCGGAGCGGATTTTTTGTTGGATGATCCCAACGATGGTGTGACCGAAAACAACTATGCCCAGCTCAGCGGGGCCAACAACATGGGCTATACCGATGAGCAGTGCCATGTCACCGGCGCGCCCTACATAGCCCAATACCATTACGCCACGCGCAACAGCGCCATGAACACCGCCGCCAAGCGTTGACAAGGAGATGATGCCATGAAACCTTTCTTTTTCAGGCTTTTGCCGCGCTTGCTTGTCAGCGGCGTGGCGGTGCTGCTGCTGGCACAACTGCCGGTGCTGGCCGTGTTCCCTAACAGCTATTCACATTCGTATTCAGCGACTTCACCCACTGAGGACACGGTTACGGTGTGTAACGGCAGCGGTCAGACTTTCAGCGAAGATACAGCGCCGCTGGTGCAGACTCTCAACCTTACCGGCATTCCCGCTGGCTCCACGGTGAGCAATATCACGGTGGACCTCAACATCCTGCATAGCTGGAGCGGTGATGTGGTGGCTACACTCGGCCACGGCAGCACCAGTGTTACCCTGGTGAACCGCCCCGGCACCACCAATACTGCCTTTAACTGCAATTGTGGCTGTCCTTACGACAACGTGGTAGGCACGTTTTCAGATAGTGCCACCGGCAATGCGGATCGTTGCGTGCTGGGTACTGGCGGCGTAGATGCTGCTAACGGCCCTTACAAGCCTTTCGGCCCTGGCACCCTGGCGAGTTTCAACGGCAGCGATCCCAACGGCGCGTGGACACTCACCCTGCAAGACCGCGCGGATGACGAAGGCGGCACATTGCCCCCCAATGGCTTTTGTATGACCGTTAGCTACAATCCTGGGCCTACGGCTGTGGCATTGGCTGCTTTCGAGGCTACGCAAACTGGCATGCCTGTGCTTGTGACCTGGGAAACCACCAGCGAGCTGAACAATCGCGGCTTCAACCTGTATCGCGGCAGCACTGCGTCTGGCTGGGATCGTCAGTTGAACGCCACGCTGATCCCTTCACAGGCGCAGGGCAGCAGCAGCGGTTTTGCCTATTCATGGCACGACCAGGCTGACCTGGTTTATGGCGACACCTACTATTACTGGCTGGAGGATGTCAGCAGCAGCGGGGCAACCGCGCAACACGGCCCGGTGAGTTTGGTCTATCAAATGCCTACTGCGGTGCGCCTGCGCGCGGCGAGCAGCGCTGCTCTGGCTGGGCCATCCGCTTTGCCGTGGTTGCTGGGCGGCGCGGCTGCGGGCGGGGTGTGGCTGTTTGGGCGGAAGCGCCGAGTGTAAAACGCATACGTAAAAAGTAAGAAGTGAGGAGATAGCAGGATGATACCCCCTTCATCCTCGCCTTTTTCTTGCTTCTTACTTTTTACTTCTCACGCCTTACCTGCCTGCTGCTGCCCGCACCAGGGCCAGCGTGGCTGCACCCAGGTTGGGGCCTTGATAGCTGCCGGTCACGCGGCCCGCAGCATCAATGACCACGACACCGGCTTGCTTGCCGGTGTCCTTTATTTTGAAGGCTTTGGTGACTTCACCTTTCCAGTCAGCCAGCAGGAAAACAAAGTCCGCCGCGGCGTAGCCTGGCGGGATTTGCTGGGCAGCTTGCGCATAGGCCTGTTCCAGCATGGGCTTTACTGCGCCTTGCAACAGCCGCGGCACAATGCTCAGGTCTAGCACACTGGCCAGCAACACGTCCTTGGGGTCGGGGAAATCCGGGCGTACCGCGGTGTTCACCTCGATGGCGGCCTGCACGGTCTCGCGCCCGTGGAAGATCAGCACTACAACCTGGCCTTTGCTGGCGAGGTTGCCCACCGTGCGGCCTGATTTGACCGCGGTCAGTGTGTAGGCGGGTGCAGGGCCACCCGCAGGGTAAAATTCTGTGGCTAAGTTAGGCATCAGGGGTCCTTGTTTGTGTGATTTCAAACCCGGCCAACGCCTCCAGCGCCTTGACCAGGGCATGGTTGCCGTCACCACCCAGGCCGCGGGCCTCCAGCGTGCGATAGAGTTGAAAGATCAGCGCACTGCCGGGCAAAGGAACACCCTGCTGGTCGGCAGCTTCCAGCACCAACCGCAGGTCTTTTTGCTGCAAAGCTATGCTGAAGCCGGGCCGCCAGTCGCGCGCCAGAATCTGCGGCCCGCGCTTGCTGAGCATCCAGCTACCCGCTGCGCCGCCGCTGATGGCCTCCAGCGTTTTGGGCAAATCTACACCGCCGGCCTGGGCCAGCATCAATGCTTCGCACATCGCCAGACAGTTACCCACTACCAGCACCTGGTTTACCAATTTTACAGTTTGCCCGGCGCCGTGGCCGCCCACATGGGTGATGCGCTGGCCCATGGCTTGCAGCACGGGCAGGGCACGGGCAAAATCGGCCGCATCGCCGCCCACCATGATGCTGAGTGTACCCTGGGCTGCGCCTTCACTGCCGCCGCTCACTGGCGCATCAAGCATGGTTACGCCGCGCTCGGCCAGTGCCGCGGCCAGCTCGCGCGTGACTGCGGGGCTGATGGTGCTCATATCTATCAACAGGCTGCCAGCGCGCAGGCCGCGAAGCGCGCCGGTCTCGCCCAGCACCACGGCTTGTACGTCTGGGGTATCGCTCACACAGGTGATGACCAGATCGCTGGCTGCGGCCAGCATGGCGGGGCTGTCGGCCCAGGTTGCCCCTGCGGCCAGCAACTCGGCGGCGCGCGCAGGGGTACGATTCCACACAGTGAGGGGGAAGCCGGCGCGCAGGATATTCAGCGCCATGCTGCGACCCATAATGCCAAGCCCGATAAAACCAATGCGCTCTTGCATGACTATCGTTCCTTCTAATGCAGGGTGATGCCCATTGTATGCCAACGTGACAGGAAGGGCAAGGCCATCACCAGAGTGCTTTGTATTTTGCTAATTTTCGCAAGATTATTTGACAAAATAGGAGCTACGGGCTATACTTCCCTCTGCGAAAGACTGATCGGACGATAAAAGGTGCCTTATGACGACTCTTACCACCCAAAATACATCTTCGCCCGCCGGCCAAATACTAGAGTTTTTACTGCGTAATGGCCCGGCTAGCATCAAGGACCTGGAGCTGGCTGCCGGTGTGACGGCCACTGCGGTGCGTCAGCAACTGGCGAGTCTGACCTCGGAAGGTCTGATTACCATGACCCGCGAACGGCAGGGTGTGGGCAGGCCGCGCAACTTGTATCAGCTCACCGAGCGTTCGCACAGCATGTTTGCCTATTACAGCGACGAGTTGGCATTGGACCTGATTCAAGAATTGCTGGAAACCGAAGGTACCGACAAATTGCGTTACCTGTTGGGCCGCGTGGGCAGCAAACTGGCCGGGCAATATCGTCGCCAAATTCGCGGCGAGGCCATGGGTGACCGCGTGCGCGAGCTGTCGCATCTGTTGGATCGCCGCGGCATTCGCGTCAACCTGGAACAGGGCGACGGCGTGGTGATTCTGCGCGAATACAACTGCCCTTATCACGACCTGGCATCGGTGCATCGTGATGTATGCGAGATGGAGCGCGAAGTTTTCTCGCAGGCACTCAATGCAGACGTGGCCCTGACCGATTGCATTCAGGACGGCCACCATAGCTGCCAGTTTGTGGTAAGCAATCAGACATTTATTCCTCTGACTCAAGTGCAATAAACACCAAAACGATAAGGAGTTCAACGTTACGTTATGACCAGTGAGTTAGTTATCCGTGACCTGCATGTGGCGGTCAACGACGGCGAAAAAGCAGTGTTGAAGGGCGTAAACATGACCATTCGCCAGGGCGAAGTGCATGCGTTGATGGGGCCGAATGGCTCCGGCAAAAGCACGCTGTCCTACGCCATCATGGGGCACCCTCACTATACTATTACCAGCGGCGATATATTGCTGGACGGCGAAAGCATTCTGGAGCTGGAGCCGAACGAGCGTGCCCGCCGCGGCCTGTTCCTGGCATTTCAATACCCGGTAGCCGTGCCCGGCGTTAGCATGGCCAATTTCCTGCGCACGGCGGTTAGCAACATTCGCGGCTACACCGATCAACCCGCACCGGCGGCAGAAGGCCGCTCCGGCGTGGTTGGCTCGAACCTGATGCCGATGCGCGAGTTCCGCAAGGAAATGCTGGACAAGATGGATGAATTCCACGTAGACCGCGATTTCGCCAAGCGCTACCTGAATGAAGGTTTCAGCGGTGGCGAAAAGAAGCGCGTGGAAATTTTGCAGATGGCTATGCTGCAACCCAAAATCGCCATCATGGACGAAACCGACAGCGGCTTGGATATCGACGCGCTGCGCGTGGTATCAGACGGCGTTAACAAGCTGGCCGGCCCAGGCCTCGGCATCATGCTGATCACGCACTACCAGCGTATTTTGAACTACGTTCGCCCCGACTTTGTCCACGTCTTCTACAACGGACGCGTGGTAATGAGCGGCGGCCCTGAGCTGGCACACGAGCTGGAGCAGAAAGGCTACCAGTGGGTGAAGGATCAGTTCGGCGCGAACGGAGAGCAGTAATCAGTCAGTAGTCAGTAGTGAGAAGTTAGCAGTAAGACGAAACAGCTCTCTAACTCCTTACTCTTTACTACTTACGCTTAACGAGGAGTATCGTATGGCAACCGCAAGTGATCGCGAAGCGCTGTCTGGCGTTAAAGAAGAATATCAATATGGCTTTAGCATGCCCGAAGAATACGTGTTTAAGGCGCGTAAAGGGCTGAATCACGAAGTCATAGACCAAATCAGCGATATGAAGAACGAACCCGACTGGATGCGCGAGTTTCGCCACCGGTCGTTGGATATTTTCCTGGCTAAGCCCATGCCCACCTGGGGCGCCGATTTGAGCGAGATTGATTTCGACGACATCTACTATTACATCAAACCGGTGGAAAAGCAGGGCAAAAGCTGGGATGACATCCCCGACAGCATCAAGGATACCTTTGATCGCCTGGGCATCCCTGAAGCTGAACGCAATTTCCTGGCCGGCGTGGGGGCGCAGTACGAGTCTGAGGTGGTCTATCACTCGCTGCAAGAGCAGTGGACCAAGCTGGGCGTGGTGTTTCTGGACACCGACACGGCGCTGCGCGAGCATGAAGACGTGTTCAAGGAATACTTTGGTTCGGTGATCCCACCGGCAGACAACAAATTTGCCGCGCTCAACTCGGCGGTGTGGTCAGGTGGCAGCTACGTCTACGTGCCGAAGGGCGTGCATGTGGACATTCCGTTGCAAGCCTATTTTCGCATCAATGCCCAGAACATGGGACAGTTCGAGCGTACCCTCATCATTGTGGAAGAGGGCGCCAGTATGCACTACGTGGAAGGGTGTACCGCACCCATCTACGCATCTGACTCGCTGCACAGCGCGGTGGTCGAGATCATCGTTAAGAAGGATGGTCGCTGCCGCTACAGCACGATTCAGAATTGGTCGAACAACGTCTACAACCTGGTTACCAAGCGCGCTACCACCGAGGCCGGTGCCACCATGGAATGGATTGATGCCAATCTCGGTTCCAAGGTCACGATGAAATACCCGGCGGTGTACATGCTTGGCCCCAAGGCCCACGGCGAAATCCTCTCCATTGCCTTTGCCGGCCGCGGCCAAACCCTGGACGCTGGCGGCAAGGTGGTACACGGCGCGCCTAACACCTCGTCCAAGATTCTGTCCAAGTCCATCAGCAAGAACGGCGGACGCGCCTCTTACCGCGGCCTGCTCAAAGTAGCCAAAGGCGCCACCGGCTCCAAGTCCACCGTGGTGTGTGATGCCCTGCTGCTGGACGACGGAAGCCGCTCTGACACCTACCCTTACATCGAGATTGACGAACAGGATGTGCAGGTAGGTCACGAGGCCAGCGTCAGCAAGGTCAACGAAGAGCAGATCTTCTACTTGATGAGCCGCGGCCTGAGCGAAGAAGAAGCCGCAGGTATGATCGTCAGCGGCTTCATCGAACCGATGGTCAAAGAACTCCCCATGGAATACGCCGTGGAAATGAATCGGCTGATCCAGTTGCAGATGGAAGGGAGTATTGGGTAAGGAAGGAAACAAGTACACAAGTACACAAGAAGACCAGTCAGAAGAGTTTCCTTGTGTACCTGCTCCTTGTCTACCTGTCTACACTATCCCAAACAACACTATGACTCCACAAACCCTGGCCCTACCTACCCTGCAACTCGACCAGACCGGTGTAGAGGCGCTTTCGGCGCAACACAACGAACCATCGTGGTTCCTGGATTTGCGTCGCCGCGCCTGGCGCTTCTTCGAGGAGATTGCCTGGCCCCGCGCCGACGACGAAGAATGGCGGCGCACACGGCTCACCGGCTTCAATATCGGCGATTTTCACCTGGCCCCGCCCAGTTCAGCCCCGCTGGTAGATCGAGCCGAGCTGCCGGCTTATTTGCAGCAAGAGATGGAAGCCATCGAGGCCGCTGGCACGCTGGTAACGGAAAACGGCACGGTACGTCATCACACCCTTAGCCCTGAGCTGGCTGCCCAGGGGGTGATCTTCACCGACCTGCACCACGCGCTGCACGAACACCCTGAGCTGATCCAGCGCTACTTCATGGGCAACAATGTGGCCGTGGACGCCAACAAGTTCACTGCGCTTCATGCCGCGCTGGTGACGGGTGGCGCGGTGCTTTATGTGCCGCGCAATGTGCAGATCGAACTGCCCTTGTACGGCCTCACCGGCGCTGGCGCGGGCGTGGCCGACTTTGCCCATACGCTGATCATCGCCGAGGAAAACGCCCAGGTTTCCTACATTGATGAAATGGTGAGCGCCGATGAGGGTGCCTCTTTCCACAGCGGCGTGGTGGAAATCTTTGCTCAGTCTGGCGCGGTGGTGCGTTACATGCACGGCCAGGACTGGAACATCAATACCTGGCACTTCAGCACGCAGCAGGCCCAAATGCGCCGCGATGCCCAGTGCAACTGGATCATCAGCTCGTGGGGCAGCCGCCTGAGCAAGATCAACCTGGAAATGCAGTTGTTGGAGCGCGGTGGTCATGGCGAGTTGCTGGGCCTTTACTTCCCCAGCGGCAAGCAACATCTCGATCACCACACCATGCAGAACCACTTTGCCGACCACTGCACCAGCGACCTGCTGTTCAAGGGCGCGCTGCGCGGCCGCTCGCGTTCGGTCTATTCTGGCAGCATCAAGGTGTGGCCACACGCCCAAAAGACCGACGCCTATCAGAAAAACGAAAACCTGGTGCTGGATAAACGCGCTCGCGCCGATAGCATCCCCGGTTTGGAGATCGAAGCCGACGACGTGCGCTGCACCCACGGCGCCACCGTCAGCAAAATCGAACCGGAGTATCTGTTCTATCTAATGGCGCGTGGCCTGACGCAGTATCAGGCCGAGCAGATGATCGTCACCGGCTTTTTCCAGGAAGTGCTGAACCGCGTGCCCGTAGAGGCCGTGCGCCGCAAACTGGAACGCATCATCGCCCGCAAAGTGCTGGCAGATTGGTAGCAAGGGACAAGTATACAAGTAGACAAGGGATAAGTAGACAAGGGATAAGTAGACAAGTAGACAAGGGATAAGTACACAAGTAGACAAGTTGTTCTCCAAGACCATGTCTACTTGTCTCCCTCTCTCCCTGTATACCTGTGTACTTGTCTACTTGTATACCTGTATACCTGTATACCTGTGTACTTGTCTACTTGTATACCTGTGTACTTCTCTACCTGTGTACTTGTCTACTTGTATACCTGTATACCTGTGTACCTGTCTACTTGTCTCCTTTCCTCTCTCCACAGGAGCCCCCATGACCCACAAAGGCTACATCCACCCGGAAGTGCTGGTTTCTACCACCTGGGTGGCTGACCATCTCAATGATCCCACTGTGCGCATTGTCGAGTCTAACGAAGATATTTTGCTGTATGACCTCGGTCACATTCCTGGCGCGGTGCAGATTGACTGGCAAAAAGACCTGAACGACGCGGTGCGCCGCGACTATCTCGGCCGTGCCGATTTTGAAGCGTTGATGGCCGCCAATGGCATCAGCAACGATACCACTGTAGTGTTCTACGGCGACAAAAACAACTGGTGGGCTACCTACGCTTTTTGGGTGTTCCAGTTGTTCGGTCACACCAACGCCAAAGTGATGGATGGCGGTCGCGCTAAATGGGAAGCCGAGGCCCGTGGCTGGGTCAGAGATGTGCCCAGCTATCCGTCCACCGCCTACCATGCTCAGGCGCGCGCTGATTACAAGATTCGCGCCCTGCGCGATCAGGTATTGGCGCACGTAGAAGCTGGCCTGCCGTTGGTAGATGTGCGCTCACCCGGCGAGTATAGCGGCGAGCTGCTGCACATGGCTAACTACCCACAGGAAGGCGCGCTGCGCGGCGGCCATATCCCCGGCGCCAGGAACGTACCCTGGGCGCGGGCTGCCAATGCCGATGGCACCTTCAAGAGTGCGGACGAACTGCGAGCCATCTACGAAGAAGAGCAAGGCTTGCGGCCTGATGATACCGTAGTGGCCTATTGCCGCATTGGTGAGCGTTCCAGCCATACTTGGTTTGTGCTTACCTACCTGCTTGGCTACAACAGCGTGCGCAACTACGATGGTAGTTGGACCGAATGGGGCAACCTGGTTGGTGTCCCGATCGAGAAGTAGCACCATTTGTCGCTCGAACGATCTGGCGCGATAATAATTGCTGCTTGTGGCCATAACATCAAACTAAAGACGCAAAAAGCCTGTGGCTTGTGAAAGCTGCATTGACTCTGTTGTGGAGTAGAGTTGGATGGTATTCTCCTATGTCGAAGTCCGAGAGCGCTTCTCTGCTTTCCTGGGACACGCTTTGACCCAAGATCAGGTCAAATTAAGCAGCAGAGACCGGCGGGCCTTTGCAAGCCGCCCAGAACGCTTGCCTAAGGTATCTCGCTTTGACATTCGAAGTACTAACCTCCCGATCACTCAGGCTGATAGTCTCGAATCCCTTCAAGAAAGCCGCACTCGCTATTGGTAAACTTGGAGTGACGCCTGCGTCTCATACCCGCAATCGTGGCCGCTGTTTTACGGATGCACGGTTGCGGGTTATCTTTGCACAGCCTCATGAACCGTCAGCAACACATTGATTTGATCCTCCATCACTATCAGCACCCGCGTCATCACGGTGCGCCTGCTCAGGCAACTGTGGCCTTCACCAGCAACAACCCGGGTTGCGGCGATGTGGTCACCGTTTATCTGTGCAGCGAAAACGTCACCGCTCCGGTGACTCTGACCTTCGAGGGCCAGGGCTGCACCGTCAGTCAGGCCGCGGCTTCTATGGTGATGGAGCTGATGCAAGGCAAAACCCTGGACGAAATCGAAGCTGCTTCGGTGGAGCCGCTGCTGGCGCTGATCGGCCCGGATATTGCCGGCGCGCGCCGACGCTGCGTTACCCTGGCCTTCGATGCAGTCAAACACGCCGGTGTTGAGCTTGCCGGCCGCCTTAGAACCGGGCAGGTATTGTGATCGCTATCGAAACCCTCCGCACCGAGTTTCCCGCATTGCAGCGTCAGGTCAACAGCCGGCCGCTGGCCTATCTGGATAACGCTGCCACCTCGCAAAAGCCGCTGGCCGTGTTGCAGGCTATGGATGACTATTATCGTCTGCACAACGCCAACGTGCATCGCGGCGTACATACCCTCAGCGAAGAGGCCACCGCGCTGTATGAAGGCGCGCGTGGCCGCATTGCCCGCTTCATCCATGCCCCCAGCAGCAAGCAGGTGATCTTCACCCGCAACGCCACCGAAGCGGTGAACCTGGTGGCCTATAGCTGGGGGCTGAGTACCCTGCGGGCAGGTGACGAAGTGCTGATCACCGAGATGGAACACCACGCCGACATTGTGCCGTGGCAGATCATCACCGAACGCACCGGCGCTACCCTGCGTTACGTGCCGCTGGCCCCCGAAGGCACGCTGCGGCTGGACTTGCTGGATACCCTGCTGACAGAGCGCACGCGGCTGTTCGCTTTCACCGCCATGTCCAACGTGCTGGGGACGATCAACCCGGTGGCCGAGTTGGTGCAGCGCGCTCACGCCGTCGGTGCCCTGGCTCTGGTGGATGGCGCACAGAGCGTCCCTCATCTGCCGGTAGATGTGCAGGCGTTGGACTGCGATTTTCTGGTGTTTTCCGGCCATAAGATGTGCGGCCCTACTGGCAGCGGTGTGCTGTATGGTCGTCGTGAGCTGCTGGAGACCATGCCGCCATTTATGGGTGGTGGCGATATGATCCGCGAAGTGCGCTTGAGCGGCTCGCGCTGGAACAGCCTGCCCTGGAAGTTTGAGGCCGGCACCCCCGCCATTGCCGAGGTGATTGGCCTGGGCGCGGCGGTAGACTACCTCAGCGCGTTGGGTATGGAGTGGGTTCGGCAGCGCGAGCACGAGTTGGTGCGCTATGCCATGCAGCAACTCAGCCAGGTGGAGGGGCTGCATATTCTCGGCCCAGGCCCAGAGCAGCGCGGTGGCGCAGTTGCCTTCACGCTGGGCGATGTGCATCCCCACGACATTGCCGCCATTCTCGATGCCGAAGGCATTGCCATTCGGGCTGGTCATCACTGTGCCCAGCCCATCCACGATTTCTACGGCATTCCTGCCAGTGCCCGAGCCAGCTTCTACTTTTACAACACGCTGGAAGAGATAGACCGGCTTGCCGTCGCGCTGACAAAAGTACAAACTTTGCTGGGATAGAAGATGACAGAGTGGCAGGGTCATCTTATCCCGTCCTTAATCCTTAATCTGTAATTCGTAAATATTAACCCTCCCCATGGATTCCCTGTACCGCGAAGAGATTCTCGACCATTACCGCCATCCGCGTCACCGTGGACACCTGGCCGCACCCGATATCAGCCATTCCGATCACAATCCCTTCTGCGGTGATGAAATCACGCTGGAGTTGAAGGTGGAAGATGGTGTAGTCACCGATGCGGCCTTCGATGGCCGCGGCTGCGCCATCAGCCAGGCGTCAGCCTCCATGATGACCGATGAAATCATTGGCAAGTCGCTGGATGAGCTGAAGCAGTGGGGCAAGGATGACCTGCTGGCGCTGCTCGGCATTGAAATCGGCCCGGTACGCCTGAAGTGCGCCTTGTTGCCGCTTAAGGCACTCAAGGCCGGTGTGTGGGGCGTGGATGAGGAGTAACGAGTAAGAAGATGTGCGTAACGCAGAGCCTGTTATTCTTGCAACCGCATCTGTCCATTCTGGGTTACGAGTTACTCGTTACTCCTGACGTAACCCTCCATTCACCGAAAGGATAGCTCCCCCATGCCTCATCTTATCAAAGTCGCCCAAGCCGCCGACATCCCCACGGGCGGGCGGATTGTGGTTGCTGTAGATGATATCGAAATTGCCGTATTTAATGTAGACAACGAACAATTCTACGCCGTGGAAGATATTTGCAGCCACGACGGCGGCCCGCTGAGCGAAGGCGCGCTGCTGGACGGCGTGCAGGTGGAGTGTCCACGCCACGGCGCGCGCTTTGACCTGCGCAGTGGCCGTGCCCTGACCATGCCTGCGTTCGAGCCGATCACCGCTTACCCTGTGATTGTGCGCGGCGACGACCTGTATTTGGATATGGATTGAACAAACAGGAGACCTACCATGACAACAATGACTGAAGACAGCGTGCGTGAGCGTATCCGCACCACCGTGATAGACCCCGAAATCGGCCTCAACATCGTAGACCTTGGCCTGATCTACGCCGTGCGCACCGACGAGGGCGGCATTGATATTGACATGACGCTTACCAGCCCCGGCTGTCCCGCCGGTCCACAGATCATCTACGACGTGAAACAGTCGGTGAAAAGCGCCTTCCCCGAAGCCGATCCGGTTAGCATCAACATCGTTTGGCAGCCCTTTTGGTCGCCGGAGATGATGAGCGAGTGGGCCAGGGAAGAGCTGGGCATCTTCTAGGCTCGTCACGATCGGAGGAATTCCGTGGGCAGTGTTGTCAACACCATGGCCTGGGGCGAGATTCTGGCTCGCACCTTGCAGGGCTTCGAGGTGGAACGCGAGATCAGCCCGGTGTGGCTGATCAATCCGGCCACCAAACGCCGCCTGAAACTGGACTATTTTTACCCGGAGCTGGGGCTGGCCGTGCGTCTGGTGGGCCTTACCGCCAAAGGCCAGCCAAAACAAAGCGACTGGGAGGTGATGGAAGAGGCTCAGCGCGATCAAACGCGCGAGGCGCTCTGCCGCGAGCATGATGTCGAGCTGTTTCTGCTGGAAATAGACCATCCGCATCCCAACGAGCAACTGCAAAAGTTGCGCCTGCTGCTGATGCGTATCGCTGCCGCGGTGGAGCAAAGCCGTCGCCCCCGCGGTGAAAAGCAAACCCTGACCGCGCAGATCGGCGCAGCGCGCGACCGGCTGGATGGCATTGTGCGCCGCGTGAAAGAACCGGACGATCTGGCTGGCTTTGCTGAATTGTGGCGCGACCGCGAGGCGCTGAACATTCCCGCGGCTGCTTCGACACCCGCACCCACCGCAACCCATCTGTTGCAACTGGCCGAGGGCCGGCGCGTGCGCCACAGCCGCTTTGGCCCCGGCGTGATCACCGCGGTGGTTCCTGACGGCGACGACAGGCAGATCAGTGTTCTGTTCGATGGCAGTGAACCACGCACTTTTCTTGCCAGCCTGCTTGGCGACAAGCTGCAAGCGATGTAATCCCCATGCAAACCCCTTTTTCTGACTACATTGTTTTGAATGGTGAGCTGCTGCCGGCAGGGCAGCGCGGTTTCCCCGTGGCCGACCAATCGCTGGTGGATGCGTTTGGTATCTACGAAACGATCTTGATCGAGCGCGGGCGTTTCTTTCACCTGCAACAACACCTCGAACGGTTGGAACAGTCGGCGCGGCTGTTGGAGTTGGATTTGCCAGCACCCGTAGCCGAAATCGGTGATTGGGCGCGGCGGCTGGCGGCTACACTGCAAAGCCCGTGCGGTCTGCTGCGTATCGTAGCCTACGGCAGCGATGGCGTGCATGGCCCGGTGTGTGGTCTTTACCTCAAGCCATGCCCCGCCCACGGCCCAGAGTTTCACGAAGTCGGTGTGGCCGTGATCACCAGCGAGGGCGAACGCTTTCACCCGCTGGCTAAATCCACCAACTGCCTGGCCCAGGCTATGGCACGCTTTCGCGCCAACGCCGTGGGCGCGCACGAAGGATTGATTGTAAATCGCAACGGCCATATCACCGAAGGCAGCACCAGCAATGTGTTGGCCGTGCGCGGTGGTGAGCTGCTGCGCCCGATAGCCGGCAGCGCGTTGGAGGGCATCACCGAGGCCATCACCTTGCATCTGGCCGCCGATTTGGGCATTGCTGTGCGTTTCACCGCGTTGCCGCTGCACGAGGTGTCCACCTGGGACGAGGCGTTCATCACCAGTACCCACCGGCGCATTGTGCCCATTCACCATGTGGATGACATTGCCCTGCCAGCCAGCCCCGGCCCCATCACCGCCCGGCTGATGGCCGCCTATCACGCTTATGAGGCTGATCATGGGTGGGAGCAGTAGCTAGCGCGGGTGCAGACCTAAGCTAGTAACTGCTCTGGCCGCAGCCACGCTGGTAATTGCGCTGGCCGGTCTCCAGACCGAGCCAGTGCGGGAATGCGGACTCGGTCTGGAGATTGGGAACCATCCCGGAGGGACCGGCCGCAGCGGTCTGGGGACCGGCCGCAGCCACGCTGGTAATTGCGCTGGCCGGTCTCCAGACCGAGCCAGTGCGG
>CALESQ010000122.1 GCA_937907455.1 uncultured Caldilineales bacterium | reverse complement strand
TTCTGTGAGTATCCCTCACAAAAGAAGATATGTCAAATACTTAATTTCCTGTGTAATCAGTTTGTCATCTGTAAAATTACGTAATTTTATAGCGAGCGTCAACTCTGTACCCATCCGATTATCTGGTCTGTAGTATGTCCACTCTTGTGTTGGTCTCAGATAGCTGACTGACCATGTAGCTGAATAGCCCCCATTTTAACCTGAACAGGGAGAGGGGATAACTCGCGCGGCAGCAAAGTTTCTTCACTCTCTACACTGCCGATGCATCGCAGCCCAACGGCGACAAGACTTATCACGCACTGCGTCACAGCGGGAAAGCCAGTTTTGCCAAATGCGCTGAACGCGGGTACAATCCTCGTGACGCAGTGCGGCATAAACCTGATTGCACCCATTGGTGGGCACGTTCAGGAGACCGGTGCGAACGACAGCTATTTTCAGACAGTTGTTCACGTAAGGGTTGTGTACATTTTGATGACATACAACATGATCACCGCAGATCTGACCCCTTCAAGCTATTCCAGCCATTTTCGCCGGCCTGCCGGGCCGACACATCGTGTCGCGCCTCTGCAGGCCGTTTGATTTACGCTATCTCCGTAGCCGTTGCGCTGCGTCCATCTCGCAGATAAAGGAGCATCATCTCATGAAAGATATCGTAATCGTTGGTGGCGTCCGCACCCCTACCGGCAACCACGGCGGTGCCTTGCGCAGCCAAACCGCAGTAGATTTGGGTGTCCTGGCCTTGAAAACTCTCATCGAGCGCACCGGCGTTGATCCAGCGCTGTTTGAGGAAGTCATTGTTGGTTGCGCAGGCCAGCCCTCCGAGGCGGCTAACATCGGCCATGTGTTGGGTTTGATGGCCGGTGTGCCGCAGCATGTGCCCGGCTATACCGTGCACCGTAACTGCGCCAGCGGTCTGGAGGCTATCATCAGTGGCTATCGTGCCGTGGCTTCCGGTGAAGGCGATCTGTACCTGATCGGCGGCACCGAAAGCATGAGCAACGCTCCTTACCTGGTCAAGGGCGCACGCTGGGGGCTGAAACTGCGCCACGGCGAGCTGACCGACGGCATCTGGGAGGCCCTCACCGACCCGGTGTGTGGGTTGATCATGGGCGTCACCGCCGAAAACCTCGCCGAACGCTACGAAATCAGCCGCGAAGAGCAGGACAAGTACGCCGTCGAAAGCCACAAAAAGGCCTTCAAAGCGCAGCGTATGGACAAGTTCAAGGACGAAATCGTGCCGGTGGAGATCATCAAGCGCATAGCCGGTCAGGAAGTGGCCCGTGAGGTGGTGGCCCAGGACGAGGGCGTCAACCCCACGCTGACCGTCAGCAAGGCCGGACTATATCCTACCGTGTTCAAGAAGAACGGTACAGTGACGCCCGCCAATGCCTGCCCGTTGAATGATGCCGCGGCGGCGTTGATCGTCACCACCGGCGAGCGCGCGGCTGAGCTGGGTCTGAAAGCGCGGGCGCGCATCGTCAGCTACTCGTTCGTGGG
Source organism: uncultured Caldilineales bacterium (assembly GCA_937907455.1). Lineage (GTDB taxonomy): Bacteria > Chloroflexota > Anaerolineae > JAAEKA01 > JAAEKA01 > JAAEKA01. The sequence continues at coordinate 19,519 of CALESQ010000122.1, read as the reverse complement.
GGTGGACCCTGCGTACATGGGCATTGGTCCGGCCTATGCCATGCCTAAGGCTTTGAAGAAGGCCGGCCTGACCATGGACGATATCGGCGTGGTAGAGCTGAACGAGGCCTTTGCTGCGCAGGTGTTGGCTTGTGGCAAAGAGATGGAACGCCAGGGCCACAACTGGGACTGGAAGAAGGTTAACCCGCTGGGCGGCGGCATTGCCCTGGGTCACCCCATCGGCGCCACCGTGATCAAGCTCGCTATCACTATGATGGGCGAGATGGAGCGCGAAGGCCACAAGTACGGCATGGTCACCATGTGCGTCGGCGGCGGCCAGGGCGGCGCAATGATCCTGGAAAACCTTAGTTTATAACGCGTAACGAGTAACGAGTAATTCAGAACTGACATCCTTGCAGCTATCAATGTCAATTCCGATTTACGCAATACGTATTACGTGTTACTCATTACATCTAGCACAAAACGAGGTCAAACTATGTACATATTCAAGGCAGGCGTTGTCGGCGCCGGGTTCATGGGTGCAGAGATCGCTCAGGTGATCAGCTTCAGCGGGCTGCCGGTGGTGGTCAAAGACGTAGATCCCGGCATGTTGAAGAAAGCCGAAGACCACATTCGCGAGATTTACCAGGGCCGCGTGGACAAAGGCAAGATGACCCAGGGCGAGCTGCGCGACAAGATGGACCTGATTGAGTTTACCCTCGACTACGATTCCTTCGAGGATGCCGACTTTATCATCGAAGCCGTGCCGGAACGCATGGATTTGAAGGTCAAGGTCTTTCAGGACTTAGCCAAGGTTGCACCAGAAACCGCCATTTTCGCCTCCAATACCTCCGCATTGAGCATTTCGGAGATGGGGCACAAGGGCGGGCGACCGGAGCGCACCGTCGGGATGCACTTCTTCAGCCCGGCACACGTCATGAAGCTGGTGGAAATCATCCCCGGTCTCGACACCTCGCAGGAAGTGGTGGATGACACCGTGCAGTTCACCGAGAGTCTGCGTAAAATCGCCGTGGTGGTCAAAGAATGCCCCGGCTTCCTGGTCAACCGTCTGCTCGCCCCTTACCTGGGCGAGGCGATGATGACATTGCAGGAAGGCGGCGCAACCGCCGCTGAAATTGACGAGGCCATGGTAGAATTTGGTATGCCGATGGGGCCGTTCACCCTGCTCGACTTCATGGGCATTGACGTGAGCGCACACGCCGGCACCTATATGGCTGCCGAATACGGCCCGCGTTTCGAATCACCGGAGATCCTCAAGCGGTTGGTGGCAGCCAAGCGCTACGGCGAAAAGAGCGGCGGCGGCTTCTACGGCTACGGCGAGCAGACCGATGTTCCGGTGAAGGAAATGATCGCTGATATTCAGGCTGGCGGTATTGCCTGTGGCCCCTTCTCCGTCGAGCGGCTCGTCTATCCCATGATCAACGAAGCCGCCATGATCGCGCAGGAAAACATCGCCAGCATTCCCGACATTGACATGGCCATGATCGCCGGCACGGGCATGTCTTACCAGGGCGAGCGAGTCGGCCCACTGGCTATTGCTGATCAGATCGGGCTGGATAAAGTGCTGGCCGGCTTGGAGCAGATGTTGCAGGAACCGTGGGGCGGCGAGCGTTTCCGCCCATCGCTGCTGCTGAAAACCAAAGTCCGCGCCGGACATTTGGGCAAAGAGAGCGGCCGCGGCTTCCACGAATATATGACATGGTAGTGTCGGAGTGAGGTAGTATCCCTTTCTCTCATCCTGCTATCTCACTCCCTTACTATCTTACTATCTCACTATCTCACTATCTCACTCCCTTACTCATACAGGAGACTTTCCCAATGGCAGAATATCAAAATATCAAAGCCGGTGTTCAGGATCGCATCGCCGTTATTGCTATTGATCATCCCCCTGCAAACGCTTTCGACCGCCGCACGCTGGACGAGCTGGAAGCCGCCATGGACGATGCCATCGGCAATGCCGAGGTCAAGGCCATTGTACTGACAGGCGCGGGCCAGTTCGCTTTCGTTGCCGGGGCCGACATCAAGGAAATCAAGGGCATGGAAGGCGACAAAGAGGCCATCCGCGGCTACATGCAGAAGGGCCAGGCGCTTTTCAGCAAGATCGAAGCCAGCCCCAAGCCGGTGATCGCGGCCATCAACGCCGTGGCGCTGGGTGGCGGCCTCGAGCTGGCGCTGGCGTGCCACATGCGCATCGCCGGTGACAAAGCCCGCTTTGGCCTGCCCGAAATCAACCTCGGCATTATGCCCGGCTGGGGTGGCACGCAGCGCCTTCAGCGCGTGGTAGGCCGCAGCAAGGCCACCGAAATGATCCTCACCGGCGACATCCTCAACGCCCAGGAAGCCTATCGCATCAACCTGGTAAACAAGGTTGTGCCCGCCACCGCGGTGGTGAAAGAAGCTATGGGCCTGGCTAAGAAGATCACCGAAAAGGGTGGCGTTGCCATCGCCAAGGCGCTGGAAGCGATCAACGCCGGTGCTGACCTGCCTATTGCCGAAGGTCTGGCCGTGGAGCTGGACGGCATCACCGGTTTAGCGATGACCAACGACGCGCGCGAAGGCATTCTGGCCTTCATCGAAAAGCGCCGCGCTAATTTTACGGATAACTAGCAGAGAAGCAGACAAGGTGACAAGGAAAGCAACATTTCTTGATCTAAATCACTTGTTTACTTGTCTGCTTGTCACCTTGTTTACTCCCACAAGGAGGCACCCATGAACTATGCCTTCACCGAAGAGCAGGCCATGTTCCGTGAGATGTTTGCCGGCTTCGCGGCCAAGGAAGTGGAGCCGCTGGCAGAACACATGGCCGAGGACGAAAACGTCCCCAAAGCCCTGCTGAAAAAGGCAGCCATGCAGGGCTTTCTGGGCGCGTTGCTGCCGGAGGATTTCGGCGGCGCAGCGCTCGACCCGGTGAGCTATATTTTGCTGTTGGAAGAAGTAGCCAAATCGGATATGAGCACCGCCATGGTGTTGCACGTCCACAACAGTCTGGTCAGTCAGGCAATCCGCTGCTGTGGCAGCGATGCGCAGCGCGAAGAGTGGCTGCCTGCCCTGGCCGAGGGCGGCGTGATCGGCGCCTGGGCCTTTGCCGAGCCTGATGCCCTGTCGCTGGCCTCGTTGCAGACCGCGGCGCGCGCCGGTGATGGCGGCTACACGCTGCACGGCGCTAAAGCCTGGGTCTCGAATGCGGGCATTGCCGGCCTGTATGTGGTGTTCGCCGTAGCGCCGGAAGGGCCTACCGCCTTTCTGGTGCCTGCTGATGCCGAAGGTGTGAAGCTGGGCAACCGCGATAAAACGCTGGGCATGCGCGGTGTTCAGATCCATCCGGTTTATTTCAACGATGTGGTTGTGAGCGCAGACGCGGTGTTGGGGCAGCCCGGCCAGGCCAGTGTTATCCTGGAAAACGTCAACGACTTCTCGCGCCTGGCAATGGCCGCGATTGCCCTGGGCGGTTCACACCATGCGTTGGAACTGGGCGTGAAGTTCGCCATTGACCGCAAGCAATTCGGTTCGGAAATCGCCAAAAAAGGCGCGATCCAGGGCTTTATTGCCGACTCGGTGATGGAAGTAGAGACGCTGCGCAGCCAAATCTATCGCTGCGCTTCGCTGGCCGAACAAGGCAAGCTGGACCGTGAGGCCGCCTCCATTGCCAAGCTCTGGGCCAACCGCGTGGCCTATCAGGTGGGCAACCGCATGATTCAGACTCACGGTGGCTATGGGTATATTCTTGACTATGCCATTGGCCGCGTGTTCCGCGACTGCCGCACCATTGAAGGTATTGAAGGTTCTAATCGGTCGCAGCAAACCGCCATCGCCAAGAGCGTCCTGGCAACTTATGGATTTGCGGCGTAAAGATAATACGTAGTGCGTCTACGTAACTCTGATAGTGCAAACCCGGTTTCTGGGTATGCAGCACTTGTTACGTGTTACTTTCGGCGCAGACCCTAGCAACAACCCGCAAAAAAGGTAATCCTTATGGACATGACATTACCCAAAGAATACGACCTGTTGCGTCGGATGATTCGCGACGTGATGGAGAACGAATTCGGACCGGTGGCGGAAGAAGCGGATGAAAAGGCTGAAGTGCCTTTTGATGCGATCAATGTCGCTGCCAAAGCCGGTTTGTTCGGCATTCCGTTCCCCCAGGAATACGGCGGAAGCGGCGCGGGCGAAACAGGCTATGTGATTCTGATGGAAGAGATCAGCCGTGTGGATAGTGCCATGGCTACCGTGGTGGGGGCGCATATCGGCATCGCCGCCATGGCGCTGTATGTGGACGGTTCCCACGCGCTGAAGGAAAAGTATCTCACCCCATTGGCGCAGGGTACGAAAATCGGCGCTTTCTGCCTCACCGAGCCGGGCGCCGGCTCGGATGCGGCTGCCATCAAGACGCGCGCCGTGCGCACCAACGGCAAATGGGTGATCAACGGCACCAAGATCTACATCAGCAACGGCCCCTTTGCCGATCTCTTCTCGGTGCTGGCTGTCACCGATCCGGCGCTGGGCGCGCGCGGTGGTGTGACCGCCTTCGTGGTCGAGAAGGAGATGGGCACCAAGATCGGCGTGGTTGAAAAGAAATTGGGCATTCGCGCTTCAGCCACCTCAGAAGTGATCTTCGACGAGGTGGAAGTGCCTGCTGCTAACGTCATCGGCCAGGAAGGGCTGGGTTTTGTCACCTTCATGAAAACCCTCGACCTGGGACGTGTGACGGTGGGTGCTGCCTCGCTGGGTGGCGCGCAAAAAGCGCTGGAAATGATCATTGACTACGCACGGCTGGCTGACAGATATGGCATGAACCTGGCACATCAGCAGCAGGTGCAGTTTATGATCGCCGATCTCTATTCGTGGATTGACATGCTGCGCGGCCAGGTGTACCGCACGGCGTGGATGGTAGACAACCATCTGCCCTTTGCCCGTGAAGCCTATGTCTGTAAGCTGATGGGCAGCGAAATCGCCAGCAAGGCGGTCAGCTATGCCATGGAGATCCACGGCGCGCTGGGCCTGAGCCGCGATTATCCGCTGGAACGCGCCTTCCGCGATGCCCGCATTGCCGAGATCTTCGAAGGCACCAACGAAATCCAGCGCATTATCATCGCCCGCGACCTGCTGAAGGAAGTCGGCGTCCACATCGAGCCGTAGCGCGAAGGAGGCGTGCATGAGAATCGTTGTTTGCATTAAACAAATCCTGGATCCGGATACGATCAAGATCAGCCGCAGCCAGCAGGCCATTGACGACCGCGGTGCCAGGAAGATTATGAACCCGCCGGATCGCTGGGCGCTGGATGCCGCTCTGCGTTTTAAAGAAGCTGATCCCTCGATTGAGGTGATCGCCATATCGGTGGGTGAACCCCAGGTAGAAGACGTGCTGCGCGAAGCGCTGGCATTGGGCTGCGACCGCGCCATTCTTATCAGTGATGCTTATGTGGTGAAAGCGCGCGCCGCCGGTTTGGCTCAGATCGTCGCTGCTGCCATCAAGCGCCTGCGCAATGTGCAGTTGGTGATGACCGGCCACATGGCTATGGATACCGGCAGTGGTACGCTGGGGCCGCGTGTAGCCATCGAGCTGGGTGACTGGCAAGTGCTGCTCAACGCTGACAAGCTAAGCCTGGAGGGCAACCACATCACCGGGCTGCAACACGCTGATGAGAAGTACTACGAAAGCAGCTATCCTCTGCCGGCTGTAGCTACGATTGTGCAAACCCCAACCCACCCGCGCTATGCGCACGGAGCCGAAATCATCAACGCTTACCGCACTCGCAACGTCGAGATCTGGAGCAGTCTGGCGTTGGGCATTGATCCCTCGGCCTTGCCGGCACCAACCACAGGACGGCAACTGCGCCTGCCTCCGGCTCGTCAGATGGGCTTTATGCTTGAAGGCACGCCGCAGGAAGCCACGCAGGCGTTGGTCGCTATGCTCAAAGAGCGGCGCGTTATCTAGCCGACAGGAGACACTCTATGGATCTGTCATTTCTCGAACAACTGCTCGGCGCGTCTACCGAGGAGGAAGAGGGCTACCGCAATATCTGGGTGGTAGCCATTGCCTGGGAAGCGCAGTTGCGCCCGTGTGATTTGCAGGTCATTGGCAAGGCGCGCGATCTGGCCGATAGCCTCGGTGCCTACGTCAACGTGCTGCTGATCGGTGAAGCGGCCAGCCAGGAATTGGCCCAGGAGTTGATCGCCTACGGGGCTGATGCCGTGAGCTGGGGCCAGGGCTATCCCACCGGCCTTAGCCTGCGCGACTTCTTCAACGAGCGCAAACCGGAAATCTTGCTCTTTGCCGATGCCGCTGGTGGGCGCAAGATGGCGCCGCGCCTGGCACAACGCCTGAAGACGGCGTTGGTCACCCATGCTATTGATCTGTCTATCAATGCTGAAGAGCGCAGCCTGGTGGTAGCCGTACCGATCTATCAGGGTGCAGCTTACCGCGTGGTGGAATGCAAGACCAATCCGCAGATCGCTACGGTACAGGCGGGCGTGTTCCCCACCCCTGAATACGACAGTTGGCGCAGCGGCGACATTGAAGAGGTGGAGCTGGTGTGGAAGCCTCAGCCGCCGCTGACTCAGGTACCCGCACCGGAATACTACATTCCCTTGGAACGCGCTGACATTATCATTGCCGGTGGCCGCGGAATGAAAGCTGCCGGCTGGCAGATGGTGGAAGAACTGGCCGCGGCCATGGCGCAACGTTTGCCGCATAAAGCTATTGCAGTGGCTGGCTCGCGCGGCGCGCTGGACGAAGGTTGGATTGACCGCAAACACATGATTGACATGACCGGGCAAAGCGTTGCCCCGGCGCTGTACATTGCCTGCGGCATCCGCGGCACGTTTCAGCATTTCGGCGCGACGGAGAAGGCGCGTTGCCTGGTGGCGATCAACCACAATCCTGACGCACCTATCTTCAAGCAGGCCGACTATGGGATTGTCGGTGAGGTAGAAGAGATCATTCCCGCGCTGATCGAAGCATTGGCTGCTTAGAGCTGCCCGCAGCGAATAAAAATCGCGCCTCAACGCACGAAGCGCCCTCAGGGCTTGTTTCCCTGGTGCCTGAGGGCGCTTCGTGTTGTCAGGCAGACAAATTCCCATTGTCTGCCTGACCGCCCAGAACTTTTGCACCAGCTTCTCAACGGCTTGCCCCGAGTGGTTCAGCGGAGGCAAGCCGTTTGTGGTTGCAGTTAGTTTTGTGCTATGATCTGTTGCGGCGCTGCTCCCCGTTGCCGAACGAATGCAGAGTCGCACGCGACAACCCTGCTGAAACCAGTTGCGGAGGTGCAGAGCGCTGTACCTTCGATGCTTATTGCTTTGATCCTTTGCTGCTCATTACTATGCCCATTCATACCCTGCTTTTCGACCTGGATGAAACCCTTTACCCGCGTAGTGCTGGAGTGATGCCGTTGGTTGGTCAGCGTATCCGGCGCTACATCAGCGAGGTATATGGTCTGAGCATGGAAGAAGCGGACGCGTTAGCACAGCGGTACTACCGCGACTATGGCACCTCGATGCGCGGGTTGTACCTGCATTACGGGGTAGATACCCAACATTTTTTGGAGTTCGTTCACCAATTTCCCTTGGACCACATGCAGCCTGACCCCGCGCTGGATGCTATGTTGGCGCGGCTGCCGGGCTGCAAGGTGATCTTCACCAACGCCAGCGCCTGGCATGCCGAACGCGTGTTGGCGCGGCTGGGCATTCGTCGCCATTTCGAGCGCATTATTGATGTGGTTGCCTTTCAGTATGCCAGCAAGCCCCACCCGCAAGCCTATCAAACCTGCCTGGATTTGCTGCAAGTAACTGGCTCCGACTGTCTCCTGATCGAGGATACCGCGCGCAACATCCCACCGGCCACCGCGCTGGGCATGACCACCGTGCTGGTGGATGGTGACCCCGCCGCACCGGCCGATTACCATATCGCCACGATTTTGGAGCTGGAACCTATCATTCACCAACTGGATATCAAAGCTTGCCGCATGTAAACCTGCGGCAATGCTCCCCCCTGATTTCATACTGCCGTCGGCTTTCGCCAATTCATAGAGTCGTGGTATAATCACCGTTACGTGTGCATGGCGCACGCTCAACAGGTCAGGCTTGGCCTGATTTTGTTTAATTTCAGCAAAGGTAGGACATAAACAGCGTGTTTCGACCGCTTGACTGGCTGTTGGGCCTTTTTTCGCTGGACATCGGCATTGATCTGGGTACAGCGAACACCCTCGTAAATGTGCGCGGCAAGGGCATCGTTATTGATGAACCCTCTGTGGTCGCGATTGATAAAAACACCAAGAAGGTACTCGCTATCGGCGCGGAAGCCAAGGAGATGGTAGGCCGCACCCCGGCTAATATCGTCGCCATTCGTCCGCTGCGCGATGGAGTTATCTCTGATTTTGACATCACAGAGCAAATGCTCCATTACTTCATCCGCAAGGTGCACGACCGCATGGTATTGCGCGTGCCCCGCCCGCGCGTGGTGGTGGGCATTCCCAGCGGCGTCACCGAAGTAGAGAAGCGTGCTGTGAACGATGCGGCTGTCAGCGCGGGCGCGCGCGAGGCCTTCCTGGTGGAAGAGCCTATGGCCGCAGCCATCGGCGCTGGCCTCAAAGTCACCGATGCCAAAGGCTGCATGATTGTAGACATCGGCGGCGGCACCACCGAAGTAGCCGTGATCGCTCTGGGTGGCATTGTGGTGGCACGCTCGATCCGTGTCGCCGGTGACGAGATGGACGCGGATATCGTGCAGTATGCTCGTCAGAAGTATAACCTGCTGATCGGTGAGCGTATGGCAGAAGAAGCCAAAATCAATGCCGGATCGGCCTATCCACTGGAGCAGGAGATGACCGTCACCCTGCGCGGTCGCAACCTGATCACCGGCCTGCCGGAAGCGATTGATGTCTCCAGCGTGGAGCTGCGTGAGGCGCTTTCTCCCTCGGTGAGCATGATTATCGAATCGGTGCGCGACGCGGTGGATGAAACCCCGCCGGAGCTGATCGCCGACTTGATGCAGCATGGCGTGGTGCTGGCCGGAGGCGGCGCTCTGTTGCGTGGTCTGGATACCCGTCTTTCTGCCGAAACCAAGATGAAGGTGCGCGTGGCTGAAGATCCGCTCACCTGTGTGGCGCGCGGCGCCGAGGCTATTCTGGAAGAATTGCCCGTTCTGCGCAAGGTGCTTGCTTCCATGCAGCGCGGTAGCACCATCCACTAGCCCCCGTTTGCTTCCCTTGCCATGTTACAAAGGCCTCGAAACCGGCGGCGTATTCGCTGGTGGCCGGTCATTATTGCCGCGTTGATTGTGGCTGTAGTTCTGTTGAACCTACAGCCTATTGACGCGCCGCGCGACCTCACCGCGCGCCTCACGGTGCCGGTGCAACGTCTGCTGCGTCAATTGGGTAATCAGGTGCGCGGAGCCACCGATGTGGTAGGCGACGCTACTTCGCTGGTCGAGCGCAATGCCGAGTTGGAAAAGCAGCTTGCTCAGCTCACCGTGGAAAACCTGCGTCTGAAAGAAACCGAAGCTGAGAATGTGCGTTTGCGCAACCTGTTGCAATTTCGCGACACCAATCCCAACTTCACCTACAAGGGCGGGCAAATTGTCGGTCGCGTGGTAGCCAGCGAACCAACCAACCTGGTGCAGTCCATTCTGATAGACATCGGCGCAAAAAACGGCATCGAACCGGGCATGCCAGTGGTTACCGAGTTGGGGCTGGTAGGTCGTGTCACCGCCGTGTATAGCAACGCCGCCCGCGTGCTGCTGATCACCGACAGCGCCAGCAGTGTCAACACCATGCTGCAAAACAGCCGGTTGCGCGGCATGGTGCGCGGGCGCACCGGGCAGCGTCCTATCATGGATTATCTGCCGCAGGATCAACCCATTCTGGTAGGCGACATTGTGCTGACCTCTGGCGAAGGGGGCAATTTCCCGGTAGGCATTCCCGTGGGCCAGATCATCGAGGTGGAGCAAAACGACGTGGAGATGTTCCAACGTGCCGTGGTGCGCACCACAGTGAACTTCGACACCCTGGAAACCGTGTTAGTGGTGACCAACTTTGTTGCCCCTGCCGAAACGCTTGATGTGCCCACCCCGCTGCCCACGCCTGCGCCATGATGCCCTATTTGCTTTTTCTGGCGTTGGGGCTGGCTTCGTTGCTGCAAATCGCCTTGTTTCCTGCCCTGCGCATCGGCGGCGTGTATCCCAACCTGGTGTTGGTGATGGTAGTTGCCTGGGCGCTGCTGCGCGGAGTACGTTCTGCCCTCATCTGGGCTGTGATCGCCGGTGCGTGGCTTGATTTGCTCAGCGGGGGTTGGTTCGGCGTTTACACGCTGGGGCTGATGGCCGTGGCCGCGCTGGCCGGATTGGGCAGGCGCACCGTTTATCGTCCCACCTTGCTGCTGGCCTGGGCTATGTTGGCGATTGCCACCACCCTGCAAAACGGCATTCAGGTTGCGCTGCTCTGGCTGAACGGGGCCAGTCCGCTGCTTAACCAAGCCTTTTTGCGTCTGACCCCCCGCGAAATCCTCTATAATGGTCTGGTGATGTTGCTTGCTTACCCCGTGTTGACCTGGATTGAACGAAAAACCGGGCACGAGCGTTTGCCCTTGGAGTAACCCGTATGTTAGCAAGGCCGCTGCCGCCTTCGTTGCGGCTGGCAATTCTGCGTGGCTTGATGCTGCTGATAGCTGTGACGTTTGTAGCGCGGCTGTGGCATATTCAGTTTGTACAAGGGCAGGGGCTTCAGGCCCGCGCCGATGAAAACCGTTTTCGCCTGGTTGAGGTGCGCGGCCAGCGCGGGGTGATGTACGACCGCAACGGCGAATTGTTGATGCGCAACCGCCCCAGCTTCGACATCGTGGTAATCCCCTCCAACCTGCCGGACGACGAGGACGAAGCCTACGCCATTCTGCAGGAACTGGACAAGATCATCGTTGCTTCAGAGAGCAATCTGCCGCTCCACCTGGAGGACACGCAGCCGGTCACTGCGACCGTGGCCGCGGGCGCAGGGGTAGGTCAGCAGGGGCGTCCCCAGTTTCGTGAACGCCTGAGCGTAGACGAGGCGATTATCAAGGTCAACAACGCACTGAAGGGTGGAGCCTATCGCCCTATTGTTTTCGCGGGACGTGTCACTTCGGAAACTGCCTTTGCCGTGGCCGAAAAAAGCTACCTTCTGCCCGGCGTCGAGTTAAGCATCACCCCGGTGCGCGAATATCTCACCGGTGCGCTCACCTCGCAGCTACTTGGTTTTATGGGACCTATCCCTGAAATCTATAAAGATGATTATGTGGCCGAGGGCTACCGTGCTGAAGACCAGGTAGGGCTGGCCGGGCTGGAACTAACCTTCGAAAAGGCATTGCGCGGTGTGGATGGCCGGCGTAACATCGAGGTGGATGTGAACGGCCGCGAGGTGCGCACTGTGGGCGATATTTTCCCCAGCGCACCGGGCAACAATCTGGTACTCACCATTGATGCCCGCTTGCAGGCATTGATGGAAGACGCGCTGAAAAAGGGGCTGGACGCCGCCAAAACCGAGATCGGCGTCGCTATCGCCATGAACCCCAAAACCGGCGAGGTGTTGGGGTTGGTCAGCTTGCCCACCTACAACAACAACCTGTTTGCCCGCGGCATCACCGCCGACGAATATCAAGCCCTGATTGATGACAAGCGCCTGCCTCTGTTGAACCATGCCATCAGCGCGCTGTATCCACCCGGTTCGGTGTTCAAGATTGTGGCGGCCAGTGGTGCCTTGCAGGAAGGCATCATTGATGAAAACACGCGGTTGGGGGACAGCTTTGATGGCCGCGTGGATGGCATTGTCTACGTGGATAACCGCTTTTTCCCCGATGATGCGCGTTATGCCCAACCCTTTTACTGCTGGATCCATACCTACGGCACGGGGCACTACCGCATCAACGTGCGCGAGGCGCTGGCGGTTTCCTGTGACGTGTTCTTCTATCAGATCGCCGGTGGCTATCGCAAAACTTTCGAAGGGCTGGGCATTGACAAGCTGATTGAATACACGCGCATCTTTGGCTTTGGTGAGCCTACTGGCATTGACCTGCCCGGTGAAAACCCCGGACTGGTGCCTTCGCCGCGCTGGAAACGTCTGATCTACGCCGAAACCTGGTCAGCAGGTGACACCTACAACATGTCTATCGGCCAGGGCGCGCTGTTGACCACGCCGATGCAGGTGCTGAATGCCACGGTAGCCATTGCCAACGGCGGCACGCTGTACCGGCCACAACTGGTACGCCAGGTGGTAGATACCGCCGGTGACGTGGTTGAGGAGTTCAGCCCGGAGGCTATTCGTCCCCTGCCGGTGGACTCAGCCTACGTCTCGGTGGTGCGTGAAGGCATGTGGAGCGCGGTGAACTCAGCCAACGGCACGGCTAAAAACCTGACAGTGCCGGGCGTGGTGGTGGCTGGCAAAACCGGCACGGCTGAATTCTATGATCCCGAGATTCCTTTGCTGAAGAACAATCGCCTGCCCACTCACGCTTGGTTTACGGCCTTCGCACCCTACGACGACCCGGAAATTGCGCTGGTGGTGTTTGTTTTCAACGGTGGTGAAGGCTCTGCTACTGCACTGCCGGTAGCACAGGATATTCTGCGCGGCTACTTCGATCTGAAAAACGCTCGTAACGCACCCCTTGCACCGGCTGCTGCCGTTACCTCAACCCTGGCTATCACCTCAACCAATACCCTGCCCGGCCTGGAAGCGTTAATCACCACTACTGTGCCGTTGAGCGACACCTCTGGCGGAGGCAACTGATGCGCCTGAATTTTCGTCGTTTTGACTTTGTGCTGCTGGTCGCTACGCTGATGTTGATGGTCTACGGCGTGGCGATGGTCTACAGCGCTACCCTGGGCGTTTCCGGCTACGAAGAATATGCCGCGCGTCAGGTGATCTATGCGCTGATTGGCCTGGGGTTGATGTTGCTAATCGCCGCGTTTGACTATCGCCTGCTTACCAGCTTTCAGTGGATATTCTACGCAGTGATTGTAGCCGCCCTGGGCGCGGTAACGGTGATCGGCCAGGTGCGTGGTGGCGCTGCCGGCTGGTTTGATGCTGGTATCGTCTTTATTCAGCCTGCCGAGCTGAGCAAGATTCTTTTTGCCGTTGTTTTTGCCCAATATCTGGCCAGCCGTCATGATGAGCTGAACAAGCCGCAATGGGTGCTGGGCGCGCTGGGGCTGATTTTGCTGCCGGTGGGGCTGGTGTACATGCAGCCTGACCTGGGCAACGCCATTGTGCTGCTGGTGATCGGCGCGGTGATGCTGTTTGTGGCTGATCTGCCCTGGGGCTATATTGTTGGCGCGGTGCTGGCCAGCGCGTTGGCACTGCCGCTGATCTATGCCAACCTGCAAGGCTACATGAAGCAGCGCATTGATATCTTCCTCAATCCGGCCAGTGATCCAGATGCCAGCTTCAACATCGCTCAAGCGTTGATCAGCATCGGCAACGGCGGTTTGCTGGGACAGGGTTTCACCCAGGGTAGCCAAAGCCAGCTTCACTTCCTGCGTGTGCGCTATGCCGACTTCATCTTCAGTGTGATTGCTGAAGAGCTGGGTTTTCTGGGCGCAGTGGTATTGATTGTGCTCTTATTGGTGGTGCTGTGGCGTTTGATCACCATTGCCGATCAGGCGCGCGATCTGTTTGGCCGTCTGCTGGTGGCCGGAGTGATTGCGCTGGTGATGTTTCAGATGGTGGTCAGCATCGGCATGAATCTGGGTGTGTTGCCGGTCACAGGCATCACCTTGCCGTTTATCAGCTATGGGGGCAGTTCGCTGCTTACTTTGATGATCGGCATTGGCCTGGCTGAAAGCGTAGCTATGCGCAACCGCAAGATCGAATTCGACTAAACGCGATCAAGCCATAAATAGCGCACACATCGCCCTTGCTTCCTGCGGCCGGTCTCTCCGGGATGATTCCCAATCTCCAAACTGAGTTCGCTCACGCTCCGCCGCAGTGGGGCGGGTTTATGCTGGCTGATTTCTCCTGCATGTTTCAATCTCCAGCCAGCGGACTCGGTCTGGAGACCGTCCGCAGCGGGGAAGCCGGCGGACTCGGTTTGGAGACCGTCCGCAGCGGGGTCTGGAGACCGCCCTCCGCCCACGCCCCGTTACCTGCTACCCACCACCCTGCCACAGGCGCGCCGCCACCTCTTTCCATAACACCTGATAAGCCGCGCTGACCGCGGTACGCGGGGCAAACACAGGCACCGGGCGACGTTGCACGCCCATACGTTCCACCTCGGCAGTGGCGGGAATGGCGGTTTGCAGCAGGCCGTTGAACTCAGCCGCGGCCGCGGCTGCCAGCTCGCGATGCAGCTTCTTGCGCCGATCCATCATGGAAAGAAAGCTGAGCACGCGGCGCGGCTTGTGCTTTTCCTGCTGCATAAAAACCAACAACTGGCGATGCGCCTCAAAGCAGAGAGGCGTGGGGATCAAAGGCACCAGCAGCCGGTCGGCTACATTAAAGATATTTTCTGCCACCAGCCCCATGGTGGGGGGGCAATCCAACACCACCAGTGCGTAGCGTTCCTGCAACGGCTGCATGATTGAGGCCAGGCGCTGCCGCGAATGATCCAGGTCCTCGAAAGCCAGCGCCAGATTGCGGTGGCTGATATCCGCCGGCAGGATGTCAAGATTGGGGTAGCCGGTGGGCTGGATGCTGCGCAGTACGGTTTTGCCGCCTTTGGCAAAGCCTTTAGCACTGCCTTGCAGGGCTGCTGTTACGCCGAAATAGAAGGTGGCCGAGCTTTGCGAGTCCAGATCGCATAGCAGGGTATGCACGCCCGCCGCGCCGGCCAGATAAGCCAGGTTCACGCTGGTGGCCGTTTTGCCCACGCCGCCCTTGTTGCTGAAGATTGCCAGAACTGTCATGGTTTGCCTGCTTTCATGCCATCATTACGCACAAACAGGTCACGCCGCCATCGGCTTTGGCGAATTCGCTGAGCGGCACCGCCAGCACGCGGTAGCCACGCTGCCAGATCTGCGCGGCGGTGCGCGGGTAACCGGCGGGCACCAGCACGGTGTCGCCCAGCGCCAGACAATTGGCCGCGGGCGCTTCCTCTGGCGGCACAAGGATCAGATCGCAGCCGGCCAGCTCTGGCAGATCGGCATAGTCTGGCCACGCCAGCACCACCGTGCGTTCGTCGTTGCCTTGCGGGCCGCGTCCCAGGCTGTTGACACCGGTCAGCAGATGCAGGCCGCGCAGCACAGGCAGAGTTGCCACGCGCAGCCCCAATGGTTGCAGCAACGCTGCCAGTTGCGCTGCACCTGCGGCATTGCTGCGCGCCGATAATCCCACATAGAAGGTATCGTCCAGGCGCAACACGTCGCCCCATTCCAGCGTGCCCGGCGCTTGGATGGCGGCCACAGGCAAATGCGCGGGGAGATGTGGGCGAAACAGCGCCACCTCGGCCTGGCGTGAAGGTTCGGCAGGCCACGCCAGAATCGCCAGATCGGGCAGCAGCAGCGCTACATCCTGCACAAAGCAGGCATCAGGATGGCCTGCGGCTGCGGGCAGTTCGTTTACCGTGCAGCCGGCCGCAGCCAGCGCATCGGCCAGCAGATGATGCTGCGCCTGGGCCAGAGCCACGTCAATCGCTGCGGCATGGGGCTGCTGGCCGAGTGCAGCCTGCATGGCGGCGTCAGGCGGGCGAATGAAGACCTGCGCGGGGGTCATGACTCGGCCTTAGCGGGTGGAGCGGAGATGGCCGCCGCTGCTGTCACTGCGTCGCCGCGCGTGTCCAGCACGGCCACGCCCTGCACGTTGCCGCTCTTGGCGGGTACTTCCTCCACGGCAAAGCGGATGATTTTAGCCAGGCCGCTGATGCAAAGCGCTTCGGCCGCGGCAGCTACGGTTACCGCGGCCGCCACAGCCTCTGATTTGATGATCACCTTGCCCTGGCCGCCGGCGCTTTTGTTGGCCGCAAAGCCACTCATTTGGCGGCGCGTGCCCTGACCGTCGGCAGTTACCAGCAGCACTTCGTCGTCGTCAGATGCCACGCTTACCACCGCGGCCACGCGGTCATCGGGACGGGTCTGGATGCCGCGCACCCCTTCGTGCCCGGCCAGTCTGGCCGGGAAGCGGTAGCCCAGGCCGCTGCGCAACACCAGCAGCACATCATCTGTGCCATGTGAGAGGGTCAGGGCTGCGGGCGCGCCGCCGCGCCGCGGGTCGCTGAGCAGGGTGCCGGGTTGCAGTCGCGGGCCGACATAGTGGCGATGGATGGCACGCAGCCAGCCGCTTTCTGAGGCGATCAGCACGGTGGTGCGGGGGTCTGCTTCATCCAGCGCCAGCACCGCGGTAATCTGTTCGCCCTCGCTGAACAGCAGGCGTTCCGGCAACGAGGCCCCGCGTCCGCGCACCTCGGTGAGGGGCAAGGCCTCTACGGGCAGATGGAAGGCCCGGCCACGATTGCTGAGCAGCAGCAGGCTGGCGCGGCTGCGCGCCACCAGCAGGTGCGTCACCGCGTCTTCGCGGGCGGTTTGAATGTCGAACACGCCGATGCCGCCGCGGCGTTGGGTGCTGTAGTCGTTGAGTGGGGTGCATTTAGCCAGGCCGCGGCTGGTGAGGGTGATCACCAGTACGTCGGCGGGATGGTGTGGGGTGGCAAGTTGTGCAGCAGCGGCTTCGGGGATGCGCTCGCGGGTGGTTTCGACGCGCTGGCGGCGCGCGGCAGTCTGGCGCAGCTCCAGCAGCTCCTGGCGCAGGCGGGCGTTTTCCGTTTCCAGCACGTGCAGATAGCGTTGCAGGGCCGGGGAAGCCTGACGGATCAGCTTGTCATAATCCAAGTCGTGACGCAGGTCGTCGAGCGGGTCGGCAGTAGTCATGAGCGCTCCATAGGGTGAGAGTGTGGGGAGAATATACCACGCGCGGGCGACAGTTGTCAATGGGCGGAAAAGGCGAAGTCGTGGTAAGGCCTGTTGCGCCTGGCTTGGTCTGTGTGGAGGAATACCCGCGCAATGCTGCGGTGGAAGTTTGGCAAGTATACCGAAAGCAGCAGTCAAAGCGGGAAGTTATCAACGTTTCATACCTGTTTGGCAAACAGCTCCCTGTTGGCTACAATCAGGTTGCCAACAGGGTTGCATCAGCAATGGGCCGCACCTGTCAAATCCAGATGGGGAAGTTGGCCCGCAACCTGAAAAATACGCCCAACAAACGATCTGTCCCCCCTCCGCCGGCCGCGTTTCCAGCCCGGCAAGCAGTGACGCATCACCGGCAAGGTAATTGATCAGCGAGGGAATGAGGTGATGCGGGTGGTGAGCCTTTCAACGTAACCTCGCACAGACCCTTCACACAGGAGCAAGGTTGATGACAACCGACATCCCAACTCAACTGTCTTTGCCCGATGATCTGGGGGCGCGGCTGGCCGCTGCCGGCATCAACGACGATGTCAGCCTGGCGGCCGCGTTGCAAACCGATCCCTCTTTGATGGCCGATTTGCAGGCCTTTGTTGAGACTAACGCCGAGGCTCTGGCTGGCGGCGTTATGACTGTTTTGATCCAGGCCTTTGCCGCGGTGGAGGACGACGAACAGATGATAGCCTTTTGGCGCGGCGTGCCGGCCGAGCTGGAGGAGCCGCTGATGGAGGCCGTGGCGACGATTATTGCCGAGGCCGAGCAGGCCGGCGACACAGCTACCGCGGAGCATCTGCGTCCCCGGTTGGCGGGCTTTCGCCAGATTCATGAGGCGGTGCAGGTGCAGGCCGAACAGCCACCGGTGCTGCGCGCCGTGATGGGCTTTATCCAGGCTGCCGACGACGACGCAGCCCAGGCCTTCTTTGCCCAGGAGAAGACTCTGCTTCAGCCTTATGAGGCGCAGCAGGTCATGGATGCTCTGGTGGAACAGGCGCTGCTGGATAGTCCGGCAGAGGTGCGCGAACGCCTGGCAGCCCGCAACGCCCTGCTGCGTCGCCTGCGCGGCGCTGCGCCTGCTGTGCCCGCGCTCGAAACCCCCAGCCCCCCACTGCCTGCACAAACTGAGATCGGCGGCAACCTTTCCCAGGCTGGTCGGGACCAATACCTATTCTCGGCCCACGCCGAGAGCGGCGGGACGGCTTCTGTCGTCAACAACCTGTTCCTTCACAACCTGGAGCGGCGCTGGCTCAAGCCGGTGCCGCCGCGTCTGGAGCGTGACGCAATACCCCGCACGGACGAGATGCAGGCGGTGTTGGACGTCCTGGCCGAGCGGCAGAGCGTGGCCATCACCGGGCAGGCCGCCAAAGCCCAGGCGCTGGCCGTGCAAGGTGCGCCCGGCGTCGGCAAGACCACCCTGGCGCACCTGTTGGCGCTGCAACTGGTGGAGGACGAGCGCTACCGCGACGGCGTGATCTGGCTGGAGCTGGGGCCGGATTTCCAAAGCCCCGACCAGGCTCAGGCCGTGCTGCGCGTGTGGGCCGGCTATGCCACCGGCTTTTTCGGCCTGCCCGACAACCTGAACAAGCGCTTCATCTTCGAGCCGGAGGCGGTACGCAGCCTGCTGGCTGAACATCCCCGGCTGCTGGTGGTGCTGGACAACGTCTGGTCGCTGGCGGCGATCAAGCCGCTGCGCGCGGCGCTGCCGGTGGGCGCGCATCTTCTGATCACCACCCGCCGGCGCGATCTGGCTCAAGACATCGGCGGTGGGCTGGTGGAAGTAGGTATGTTGACTCCCGCTGAGGCCACCGCCCTGTTTGAGCTGCGCCTTCAGTGGCGGCCAGCCGCACAAAGTCAAAACGACGCAGGTTCAGGCGATGGCTGGGCCGGCGATTTGATGCAAACAGTTGGATTTCACGCTCTGGGGCTGGACGTGGCGCTGGGCGTGTTGCGTCGCTACGGCGACAGCGCAGCCGATTGGCAGAAGACTGCCCAGCGCCTGATCGCGGCGGTGCGCAGCGGCGAGGTGGAGCGCCTTAGCCTGGGCGATGATGACCCGGGCCACAACGTCAAGGCGGTCATTCGTTTCAGCTATCAGGCGCTGCCCGACGACGAGACCCGCCGCCGCTTCCGCACTCTGGCGGCTTTTGCCCTCGAAACCGAGTTCACCACCACCCTCGCCGCCGCGGTCTGGGGCTGCGACGAGGAGAGCGCCTTCGAGACGCTGACCGGCTTTACCAACGCTGCGCTGCTGAATCGGCTGGGTAGGGGCGCATGGCAGCAACACAGCCTGCTGCGCGCCTTTGGCGCCGCGCTGTTGCGCGACGCGGGCGAGCGCGACCAGGCGGCGGCGGCCCATGCCCGCGCCGCTGACCAGGCCATGCAGCGCGCCGACGACGAGCAGCGCTATCACCAGATGCTGCCGGCTATGCCGCAACTGCGCCATGCCTTTGAATGGGCGCTGGCCAATGACCTGGAGCTGGCGTTGAGCCTCGCCGCCAACTGCGCCAACGTGCAGAAGCAATTTGGCCTGGTACGCGAGGCCGGCGACTGGTCGGAGCGGCTGTTGACCGCAGCGCAGTCCGGCCGGGCCGGGCCGGCCACGCTGGCGCGCGCCTCTGGCCACCGGGCCAACCTGCTGAGCGAGATCGCCACGCTGCCCGGGGAAGACCGGCGGGA
>CALESQ010000121.1 GCA_937907455.1 uncultured Caldilineales bacterium | reverse complement strand
GCCACTGCTCTGGCCGGTCTCCAGACCGAGCCAGACCACACCTGCGGACTCGGTCAGGAGATTGGGAACCATCCCGCAGGGACCGGCCGCAGCGAGAGGGACTGGCCGCAGCGAACCATCCCGCAGGGACCGGCCGCAGCATGAAAGCCACTGCTCTGGCCGGTCTCCAGACCGAGCCAGACCACACCTGCGGACTCGGTCTGGAGACCGGCCGCAGCGAGAGGGACTGGCCGCAGCTTCTGGGTTACGAATTACTCATTACAAGTTACTAAAAATAAGCCGGCTCGTGGTAAACACCGAACACCTCACGAAACACATCCGTGATTTCCCCCAACGTGGCGTAGGCTTCCACGCATTCCAGGATCGGCGGCATCAGATTAAGGTGCGGATCGCGCGCGGCATCGGCCAGACGCTGCAAACTACGCTGTGCCACGGCCTGATCGCGCTCGGCGCGTACACGGCGCAGCCGCGCCACCTGCCGCTGATAGCCCTGCGGATCCATCGCCAGGATGGGGATTGCCTGCGCTTCGTCAGACAGATAGTCGTTAACACCCACAATAATGCGGCTGCCCTCATCAATCTCACGCTGATAGACATAAGCGGCATCGGCAATTTCGCGTTGGAAAAAGCCCGCTTCAATGGCGGGCACCACACCGCCGAAACGTTCAATAGCCCGAAAATAGGCGTTAGCTTCCGCTTCCAGGTGATTAGTCATAGCCTCCACGAAGTACGAACCCGCCAGTGGGTCAATGGTATTGGCCGCGCCGCTCTCATGGCCGATGATTTGCTGGGTGCGCAGGGCTACAGTGACCGCTTTTTCCGAGGGCAGAGCCAGGGCCTCGTCCATAGAGTTGGTATGCAGCGACTGCGTGCCGCCCAGCACCGCGGCCATAGCCTGCAAGGCCACACGCACGATATTGTTCTCCGGCTGTTGTGCGGTCAGGCTGACGCCCGCAGTTTGCGTGTGGAAGCGCATCAGCCAACTGCGCGGCTGCCTGGCCCCATATTTTTCGCGCATGGTGCGTGCCCAGATGCGCCGCGCAGCGCGGTATTTGCCGATCTCCTCGAAAAAGTCGTTGTGCGCGTTGAAGAAAAAGCTCAGGCGCGGGGCAAAATCATCCACATTCAGCCCGCGGGCGATGGCCGCCTCCACATAGGCAAAACCATCGGCCAGGGTAAAGGCCAGCTCCTGCGCCGCGGTGCTGCCCGCCTCGCGGATGTGATAGCCGCTGATGCTGATAGTGTTCCATTCGGGCAGCTCAGCCGTGCCAAACTCCACCGTGTCAGTCACCAGGCGCATGGAAGGTTCTGGCGGAAACAGGAACTCTTTCTGCGCGATGTATTCCTTCAGAATATCGTTTTGCAGCGTGCCGCGCAACTGCTGCCGCCGGTAGCCTTGCTTCTCGGCTGCGGCAATGTACATGGCCCAGATAATGGCCGCGGGCGAATTGATAGTCATCGAAGTGGTGACCTCGCCCATGGGGATTTGATCGAACAGCAGCTCCATATCGGCCAGCGAACTGACCGCCACGCCGCACTTACCGAACTCGCCCAGAGCTTCCGGTGCATCGCTGTCGTAGCCATACAGCGTGGGCATGTCGAAAGCTACGCTAAGGCCAGTTTGCCCCTGTTGCAGCAGATAGCGAAAGCGGGCGTTGGTTTCTTCCGCTGAACCGAAACCGGCAAACATGCGCATGGTCCACAGCTTGCCGCGGTGCAGAGTCGCATGCACGCCGCGCGTGTAGGGGTATTCGCCGGGGAAGCCGATGTCGCGCAGATAATCGGTGTCGGCAATATCTGCCGGGGTGTAGAGTCGCTCCACCGGCGCGGAGGAGGTGGTGAGGAACGCGGGCTGGCGCTCAGGGAAACGGTCGAGCGTCTTTTTGAGTGTGCCGCTTTGCCAGCGGTTAAACTCTTGTTGGATACGGGCCACATCGTTGGGGTCGGTCATCACACGCTCCTCTGAGTTGGGGGCAATAAGGCAATCGGCTCGATTACTTTACAGCGTCCTGATCTAGTAGTAGGTAATTGGTTTTATTGTATGGTGGATTAAGCGGAATGTCAATTGAAAGCAATAGCGGCTGGCTGTCGCCGTTGCCTTCGTCGGGCGCGACCCAGCCCGCCTCCGCACCCTGTCAATCTACCCAATCCCTGCCATCAATGCTATAATAGCCGCCGTGAAACGTCTGCTGCACGGTGCGTTCCGCCTGCTTGTCGCCATCCTGCTGATGATCACGCTGATCATCAGCTTTTTGGCGTGGCAGGTAAACCGTGTAGGCAGCCAGGAACGCGCCCAACCTGCCGATGTCATTGTGATCCTGGGCGCACGCGTCGAGGCGGATGGCAGCCCCAGCTCCGATCTGCTCAGCCGCACCTATCATGCCATGGACCTGTACAATGCCGGCTATGCGCCCGCGGTGATCTGTGCCGGTGGCGCAGGCGGTGATGCGCTGGCCGCGGGTGCAGTGGCCTGCCGCTTTGCCGTAGAACAACTCGGCCTGCCGGCTGCTCACGCCATCACCGCACAGCAGGGCAACGCCTGGACCACCGCCGGTGAGGCGGCCAGCGTCACCCCGCTGATGACCGAACGCGGCTGGCATAGTGCGATCCTGGTAAGCCATCCGCTGCACCTCTACCGTGCAGCGTGGCTGTTTCGCCGACAGGGTGTTGTGGTGTTCACCAGCCCCACCAACACTGAGCTGAGTCGCATCGCACTGCCACTGCGCCTGTGGTATTCGCTGCGTGAAGCCGGTGGTGTGGTGCTGACTATAATCGAAGACTGGCCGCTGATGGATCGGCTGCTGGCCTGGCTCAGCGACACTGTCTATGGCAATTGAGCAGGCAGCCGCAGCGGCTCGGTCTGGAGATTGGGAACCATCCCGCAGGGACCAGCCGCAGCTATGTTTCCGCTCGGGCCGGTCTCCAGACCGTGCCCGTGGTCTGTGGCTGATTTGAAGATTGGGAACCATCCCGCAGGGACCGGCCACAGCTATGTTTCCGCTCGGGCCGGTCTCCAGACCGTGCCCGTGGTCTGTGGCTGATTTGAAGATTGGGAACCATCCCGCAGGGACCGGCCACAGCGGCTCGGTCTGAGACCGGCCGCAGCTAGCAGCTATTCTCTGCTGATCACGAATTCTGATACCTCGTATGACCTGGAACAAGACTGTCGAAGCGAAACAAATTCTGGCCAAGGAAATTGGCACGGTGATCAAGGACTGGGGCGGCAAGCTGCCGGTAGCCCTGGCCTACCCCAACACCTATTACGTGGGGATGTCCAGCCTGGCGCTGCAAATCCTTTACCGCACCTTCAACGAACACCCTGAGGTGGTGTGCGAGCGCGTGTTCTGGGATAAGGGCGGAGCGGCCGCGCGCCGGCCTCTGCTCTCGCTGGAAACCCAGCAGCGGGTGGATGAGTTCGCGGTGTGGGCCTTCACCATCTCCTATGAGATGGACTATTTCAACGTGGTAGAGATGCTGCGCCAAGCCGGTGTGCCCCCACTGGCCGCAGACCGCGACGAACGCTGGCCCCTGCTGCTGGCCGGCGGGCCTGGCATCACCATGAACCCAGAGCCAATGGCACCCTTCTTCGATGCTATCCTGATCGGTGAAGGCGAAGAAGTGACCCCGCTGATCCTGGACACGATCCTGGACGTGGGGGATCACGACCGCGCCGCACTGCTGGCCGCGCTGGATGGCATCGCCGGGGTCTATGTGCCTGAGCTGGTGCCCGCGGGCAGCAGTCGGCAGATCAAGCGGCTGTGGGTGCGCAACCTGGAACGTTACCCGCCGGTCAGCTCGCTCTACACGCCTGACACCGAGTTCGGCGGCCTGCACCTGATGGAGATCGCCCGCGGCTGTGGCCGTGGCTGCCGCTTCTGTCTGGCCGGCTATGTGTATCGCCCCCCGCGCGAACAGCCGCTGGAACTGCTGCTGGAATGGGCACGGCAGGGCTTGCAGCACCGCGAACGCATCGGCCTGATCTCAGCAGCGGTGTCGGATCACAGCCGGATTGATGAGCTGGCCCTTGGCCTGCGCGCAATGGGGGCACGTTTCAGCGTCAGCTCGATGCGGGTGGACCCGATTTCCGAGCCGCTGGTGCGCGGCCTGCGCGAGAGCGGCGCACAAACGCTGACCATCGCACCAGAGGCGGGCAGCCAACGCCTGCGCGATATAATCAACAAGACGCAAACCGAGGCGCAGATTTTACAGGCGGTAGACCTGGCCGAAGCACTGAACTTTCCGCAGCTCAAGCTGTATTTCATGATCGGTCATCCCGGCGAAAACGACGACGACATTCAGGGCCTGATAGACCTGACGCTGGCCGCAGCGGGACGCTTTCGGCGTCGCGTGGTGATCAATGCCACGCCCTACGTGCCCAAGGCGCATACGCCCTTCCAATGGATGGCTATGACCGACGTGCCTACCTTTGAACGCCGACAAAAGCTGATCCAACGCGGGCTGGCGCGGCACGGGGTGGCAGTACGCGCCGACTCGCCGCAATGGGCTGCGGTGCAGGCAGTGTTGGCACGCGGCGACCGCCGTCTGGCGCCGGTGTTACTCGCTATGCCTGCACTCTCGATTGCCGGTTTCAACCGTGCTTTGGCCGAGCATGGCCTCAGTCAGGCTGATTTTCTCAGCGAGCGCGCGCCGGGCACGCCGCAGCCGTGGGACATCGTGGAAAGCGGCGTCAGCGCCAGCTATTACCTCTACGAGCAGCGTCGCGCCTCTCGCGCGCAAACCGGCCTGAGCTGCCCACCCACCTCCAGCGGCTGCCTCACCTGTGGCTCGTGCGATCCAGCCTGGGCCTACCGCGACAACGGCGGCATCCCGCTGAAAAGCAAAGGCCCCTGGCGCGCCGAGGACTGGCGACCAGCGGACGTACCGGCAAGCAGCCCGCTGCCGCTGGTCAGCACCATCCTGCCACCTTCTTAACTGATCATCTTTATGTCAACGTTATCCGATTTTGAACGCGTGCCTCTCGGCTCCACAGGCCTCAGCATCAGCCCGCTGGGCATTGGCACCTGGGCCTGGGGCGACACCCTGTTTTGGCAATACGGCAAAGGGGGCTTTTCCGACGGTGATATCGAAGCCGCCTTTCAGAGCGCGCTGGCACATGGCATCAACCTGTTCGACACTGCCGAAATCTACGGGCGTGGTCGTTCCGAGCAGTTGCTGGGGCAGGCGGCACGTCGAACTGGCTGGCCGGTGTTGATCGCCAGCAAATTCTTTCCCTGGCCCTGGCGTCAAGGCAAGCGACAGTTTATGGCTGCCCTGCAAGCCAGCTTGCAGCGTCTCGGCCTGAACAGCCTTGATCTATACCAGATCCATTGGCCTTCGCCGCTGGTGGCGGTTGAAACCTGGATGGACGCCATGGCCGATGCAGTGGAAGCGGGCTTGATCAAGGCTGTGGGGGTTTCCAATTATAGTGTAGCCCAGACACAGCGTGCCCATACTGCATTAGCGCGCCGCGGCGTTCCGCTGGCTTCCAATCAAATTGAATACAGCCTGTGGCAGCGTAAGCCGGAAAGCAGCGGCCTGCTGGAGGTGTGCCGCCAATTGGATGTGACGGTAATCGCCTACAGCCCCCTGGCGCAGGGCTTGCTAACAGGCAAGTACACGCCAGATGCGCCGCCGCCCGGCGTGCGCGGCAAGCGCTATGCGCGGGCGCTGGGTAAAATCCAGCCGCTTACCCGCCTGCTGGCCGAAATCGGTATGGCGCACGGTGACAAAACCGCGGCTCAGGTAGCCCTGAACTGGGCCATCTGCAAGGGCACTGTACCCATTCCCGGCGCCAAAAACGCGCGTCAGGCCGCGGACAATGCAGGTGCGCTGGGCTGGCGCCTTGACCCGGCAGAAGTTCAGTTGCTGGATCGTGAGGCTGCGCGCCTGAAGCCCTAGCCTTGCGGTTGGATGAAATTTAAAAAACGCCTGGAAGTGTTTGCCTCCAGGCGTTTTTTGATTTGGCTGCAACAGCCAACAAGATCAGGCAGGTATCAGGCGTTTACGCCGAAGATACCGGCCAACTCAATCAGCGCGGCCTTTTCTTCGTCGCTCACGCGCACACCGCCCATACCCAAAAAGCCGCCTTCCTTGCTGGCTTCAGCGACGTTGACAGCCACGCTGTACAGCCATTGGCCAAAGCCCTGCTTCTCGTCAGCGCTAGCCTTTTGTTCTGCCAGAACCATCGCCTTGCGCAATCCGCTCAGCACTTCTTGCTTCAACTCGTCGGGTTTGCGCGTGCTCAGATCGGGGCGCGCCACCTTGGCGGCGTCGCGGTTTTGCAGATCAGCCAGCAGCGCGCCGAGCAGGGCATCGCCGGTTCCTTCTTTGGCCGTAGCCACAATGGTCTTGGCGACTGCCATCGACTCTCCGATGGAGCCAGCAAGGCTGGGACTGGCGAGAGAGATGTACAAGCCCGTCAGCACCGGCGCTTCCAGCAACGCTTCCCATTCCTGCGGGGTGAAATCAGCTTTTGTTGTCATGTAATCCTCCGAAACATCTGAATTAGAATGCACCAGGCAATCTTGAAGATTTCCTGAAATGGCGCGGTCGGAGATTGGGGGCCTTCTCGCAGAACCGGCCAAAGCAGGAAGATTTGAAAAATCGTCTTGCGCTGCGCGCCTGAACGATTGCTTACGGCGATGATGCCTGACCTTCGCCGTTGCCAGCTTCCAGCTCGATGATTTTCTGAGCCACCTGTTCGATGGCTACGCGCTGCTTGCGATACAGATCCGACTCGCTCATAGCCAGCCGGTCGGCTATTTCACGCACGCGCTTGCCCTGAATAAATTTCAGGTCAAGAATGTTGTACAGCAGCCACTCTGATGCGGTCATCTGGCGCTGACCTTCGGGACGCAGGCCCTCGATGGCACGCGCCAACACCGCACGCAGGCCTTTGGTGGAGCTACCTTCTTCTTCAGCAGCGCGGCCTACCACTTTCAGGTTCAATAGCGGGCTGTCAGTTAGTTTGGGGCCACCCCAATAATGCGACAGTGCATCCTTGACCCATTTGGTAAACTCCAGTTGGTAGATGATGCTATCGCTTTCAGCAGGCTGATGCAGCGGCGGTGTGCCGGGGTAGGGGGTGACACTGCGCCAGCGCTGCACGCGTTCGATCTGTGGCATGATCTCCATGACAGCCATAAAAACGCCTTGTTGCAGCAGGCGATCTTCCAGCGCAGTTTCGGCGCGCTGCACCAGCTCTTCCACCACATGCTGCTCGGCTGGTGAAGGGCCTTGTTCGCCGCGACGCGCCATCACTCCCAGCAGGCCAAGAGCATTTTCCTGCGTGCTGGTGCGCAAGGGCCACACCCAATAGCCATTGACCTGCACGTTATCGTGCTCAAGCCGGTCGCTGTGACGTGCAGCTACCTGCTGCCAGATCGTTGGCCAATCAGAGTGGTGATGAAATTGCTGCACCACATCGCTGGGGCCACAGGTTGCTTCCACAATCAATTCCTCACCGGCCTGCACTGCCACAAAACCGCCGCTGACGCGCAGGTATTCGCACATGGATACCAGGGCGTTTTCCAAAAACTGACGCAGGTCGCTGGAGGTGAGCAAACGGCGATCCAGCTCACGGATCGCCATCAATTCCTGTTGGTCGTGGCTGTAAATCAGGCGCTCCACCGTGGGTTTGATCAGCTCGATCAGCAGTTGCAGCAGCACAATCAATGCCACCACGGTCAGCAACACCACCGACTCGCGCGGCAAGCCCAGGATACTTTCCACCTTGGGCACGGTGAGAATGGCTCCCACCACCAGAATGCCCAGCAGCGGGCCGCGGATCAAAAAGACGATCAAGCCGCGCTTCACCACACGATCAGGGCTGAGTACGCCATAATAGGCCACGCTGTAGGCCATCGCCACCAGCATAATCGCTACACCCAGATTACCAACGAGGGTGAGGATCGAAACAAAAGCCCGCCCAGGATCCACCGCAAAACCAGCCAAGATCAGATAGGGGAAAACGCCCAGGCCAGGGGCGATGAAGGAGACAAACAAATAAGTCATGCGCCGGCGCGAGGCCGGGGTCAGGCAGCGTTGACGGACGCGGTAGGTATTGTACAGGCCATAGCCCGATACCAGCAGAAAATAGCCAACAAAGACAGGAAAAAGCGCCCCCGGGTCGAGATAGGCCAGGTTGGTATCGCCACCGGCAGCCTGCACGATCAAGTTACTCGCCAACGCCAGGACGGCGATCATCAAGCTGATGCTATAGCTGACGATCACCAGCCGCGTGCGGCGTTGCGAGATGGCATTGGTGGTACGCAGCAGCGCGTCCGACAGGTCGAAATAGGCGGCGGGAACGAAGGGAATGCCCAGCCATTGCAGGCGCAGCCAGAAATCGCTGCCTTCAGGCGCCACCAGATACAACAAGACATCGCCGGTGTAAACGATCATCACACAGGCCAGCAGGGTGGCAAAGGCACGCCCCACGCGGTTGCGCACGTTGTAGGCCAACACATAGGCCAACAACGAAAACGCCAAAATGGCAACCGTGCTGGAAACCAGAAGATTGGCCAGGTCGAGGATGGAGGACCACGAAGGGAAGGTGAAGCCAAACATGACAACAAGGTAACAGGGTGGCTATGGCGATGTAACAGGTGAAATTACGAGTTGACCGATGATCCAGGAAGGCTTCGATGCCGGGGCACTGGCGCCACGCGGCAGACTT
The DNA here is from genome assembly GCA_937907455.1 of uncultured Caldilineales bacterium. Taxonomy (GTDB): domain Bacteria; phylum Chloroflexota; class Anaerolineae; order JAAEKA01; family JAAEKA01; genus JAAEKA01. Next base: position 701 of record CALESQ010000121.1, on the reverse strand, counting down.
GGCTCACCCTGTCACCTGGTCAACTCTGTCACCATGCTAACGCAGTTCTCGCCCAAAGAAGAGGGCCACGCTGCCGTTATCGAAATAGCGGTCATTGAAACCGCAAAAAGCAAAGCCATGACGTTGCAAGAAACGTACCCCAGGATCGTTTTGGGTCTGCAAAGGTGCCATCAGCCGTTGGAGCTGGTGTTCGCTGCTCCACTGCATAGCCGCGCGCAGCAGCGCACTGCCCACGCCGCGGCGGCGGCGGCTGCGGTCAACCACCAGATGCCAAAGCCAGGCGGTTTGCATGTCGGGTTCCGGGCCGACATCGGCATAGCCAACAAGGTTGCCACCGTCGGTCAAATCCTCGGCTACCAGCAGGCAATAACCGCGCTGCCAGTGCATCACCAGGGCATTGCCGGGGGCGGGATAATCCAGCCGAAGATCGCGCGGCAAGGCCGTGACACGCAACGAGGCCGAGATTTGCTCGCGGCTTTCGCGCAAATCCAACTGCCAGACCCGGCGCGTATCTGAACTGGCGTCGAGACGCAGACAATCTAAAATATCGTGAGATGTTGCCAAGCGCACATGCATAGAAAAGATTGTAGCATCGGGCGCATGAAAAGGCAAAGCAGGTAAGTCGTCAAACCCTTGCAGGATAAATTGGGTGTATCCCAAGTTTGGGGCGCTGGCTGACAGAACAGGAGGGAAAAGGATGA
>CALESQ010000120.1 GCA_937907455.1 uncultured Caldilineales bacterium | reverse complement strand
CCCCAAAGCTGCGCTCGCGGCGGGGGCGCTCGCCTTCCTCGCGGCGCGGGGGACGGTCGCCAAAACCACTGCGCTCAGGCCGATCCCCAAAGCTGCGCTCGCGGCGGGGGCGCTCGCCTTCCTCGCGGCGCGGGGGACGGTCGCCAAAACCACTGCGCTCAGGCCGATCCCCAAAGCTGCGCTCGCGGCGGGGGCGCTCGCCTTCCTCGCGGCGCGGGGGACGGTCGCCAAAACCACTGCGCTCAGGCCGATCCCCAAAGCTGCGCTCGCGGCGGGGACGCTCGCCTTCCTCGCGGCGCGGGGGACGGTCGCCAAAACCACTGCGCTCAGGCCGATCCCCAAAGCTGCGCTCGCGGCGGGGACGCTCGCCTTCCTCGCGGCGCGGGGGACGGTCGCCAAAACCACTGCGCTCAGGCCGATCCCCAAAGCTGCGCTCGCGGCGGGGACGCTCGCCCTCCTCGCGGCGCGGGGGACGGTCGCCAAAACCGCTGCGCTCAGGCCGATCCCCAAAGCTGCGCTCGCGGCGGGGACGCTCGCCTTCCTCGCGGCGCGGGGGACGGTCGCCGAGGCGCCGCCGCGGAGAAGCTGCCATCACCATGCCATCACCGCGCGCCTCTTCCAGCAACGCCTTCATTTCAGGATTGCTAAGGGGTCGGCTTTCCCCAGGCTTGAGCTTGCGATCAAGACGCAACGAGCCAACGGTGATGCGCACCAAACGCCGCACCTGCATGTTCTCGGCTGCGGCCATGCGCCGTACCTGGCGCTTGCGGCCCTCACGCAACATCACATGCAGCCATACGCCCTCGGTGGCGGCTCCGGCTGCCGCGGGAACCACCGCGGGATGCTCCAGCACCCGCCACTGCGACGGTGCAGTCAAGCCATCATCCAGCAAAATGCCGCGACGGAAGTGCGCCAGTGTATCGCTGCCGGGGGCACGATCTACCAACACCAGATAGGTTTTGGGATGCTCGTAGCGCGGATGGCTGAGCTTCAGAGTCAGATCGCCATCGTCGGTCAACAACAGCAGACCCTCGCTGTCCATATCCAACCGCCCCACCGGATAAAGGCGCACTGGGCCGTGAACCAACGTTTCCAGGCCGGGGCGACCACGCGGGTCATCAAAAACCGATAACACACCCGCTGGCTTGTACAGCATCAGATAGGTGCGCCGTGCCGCAGCTTGCCGCGGTTTCAACACCTCGCCGTCCACGCGGATTTGGTCAAGGCCAGGGTCAACCTTGCTGCCCAGCTCGCGCACTACCTGACCATTCACGGTAACCCGTCCGGCCAGGATCATCTCTTCGCAAACGCGGCGGGAGGCAATGCCGGCGTTAGCCATAACTTTATGTAAACGTTCTTGTGACATGGGTGTGTAACTCGTCATGCGTAACTCGTAATGCGTAACCCTGAGTTGACATCTTTGGCTGTAGGAATGTCAAACTGGGCTGATTGTCTACTAACCGGCGTGCCGGCAGATACCAATCTACCCGCCTACTAACCCTATTCTCCAACTGCCAGGAATGAGGCGGGAGCTTCGGCAAGCAGTTGGTTGCCGAGATACCAGCGTATCACTCCGGCAGGCTGAGCAAGGTCGGCGGTCTGTAGCACCGGCTGCACGCGCAGCAAGGGCCATTGCCATAGGGGCAAAAAAAGATCGGGCGGGATCGCTGTGGCTACACGAACCGGCTCGCCGTTAGGCAAACGTAGCCAGGCCGCAGGACCGGCAGGCTGAGGAGCCGCAGCCCATTGCCAATGCGCATCGAAGTGGGCAAACAAGGCCTGGGCATCGGCGTAGCGATCAGCACTGCCCAGCACCACGCCGATCACGCGGTGCGAGCGACGATTCACCGAAGCTACCAGGCACTGGCCCGCGCCGTCGGTGGTGCCGGTCTTGACGCCGTTGGCGCTGGGATCAAGCGTCAGCAACTCGTTGGTACTGCGCAATGAATGGCCCGCGGCTGTGTGCGCGGGCGTGGCAACCATCTCATGAAACACCGGGTACTGCATGGCCGCTTGCGTAGCCAGCCACAGATCGTAGGCCGACGTATAGTGATCGGGCGCATCAAGGCCGTGCGGGTTGGCAAAATGGGTGTTGAGCATACCAAGTTGCGCCGCGCGTTCATTCATCAACGCTACAAAGGCAGCTTCACTACCGGCTACATGCTCGGCCAGGGCCAGCGCCGCGTCATTGCCTGAGTTGAGCAGCAGGCCCCAAAGCAAATCCTGCACCGTGAGCGTTTCACCGGCGGCCAGGTTCATGGTTGAACCACCAATCAGCGCGGCGGGCGAAACAACCACGACATCCGCCGGATGGGTGCGCTCCAGCACCAGCAGCGCAGTCATAATCTTGGTGGTGCTGGCCATCAGCCGCGGGGCTGAGGCCTCATGCTGCGCCAACACCTGCCCGGTGGCACTATCGCCCAAGAGAGAGGCAGGCGCAGACAGCGGCGGCAACTGCGCCGCACTGCGATACGCGCTGATCTGCTCAGGATAAAGCGGCAAATCACCCGGTTGCCCCCCTTGCAACACCGGACCGCCCGCGCCCATTGTCAACAGGCCACCCAGGATCAGGCAGACCAGAACAATCAAGCGTTGCCAGGCGGTGCGGAGCGGGGTGCGCATGTCAGGCAGGACTGAAACGCGGTGGCTGCGCCTGAGGCGGCAGCGGATTGATGTAGGGGCGGGTGCGGCGCTGTTCATCAAACTCGGCGCGGATTTGCTGCAAATGCGCCGGCTCGCGGTAGAGATCAAGTGCAGTCAGCGCCATGATCTTGGCCGCGTGCAACATGCCCTTGTGACCGATGGACATGCCGCCAGTGGCTACCACTCCCCAGCTATGGGCGACGGAAGCCGTGGTCCAGCAGGCCGTGGTCAACATGCTCAACGGCGCACACCAACTCAGGTCACCCACATCAGTAGACCCGGTGACGAGCTTATCGGCATCGAGTGACGGGTAGTTTTCGCCCAGCAAGGGCGCTGTAAACAGCGAAGTGGGCAGGCCGAAAGCCGCTCCATTGCCCTGAGCTGTGCCTGCGGGGTAATGCGCGTTGATTTGAGCGGCGAAATCCAGCTCCTCCGGGCTCCAGGCCAGTGGACCGATCACCTCCATGTTGGCGTACTGTAAATCGGCCAAAGCATGGTTGTTGAGCACGTTGGAGAGAGCCGCCACAAAGATTTCTTCCACACGAGTGCCGGTCATCAACGCTGCACCCTGCGCGATATCACGCACGCGCGCCACCACGGCACGCAGGGTGTCAGGTTGATGGGCACGAATCATGTAGAGCGCCTCGGCTTGAGCCGGCACCACGTTGGCGGCATCACCGCCGTGGGTGATGATGTAGTGCATACGCACATCACCCGGCACGTGTTCGCGCAGATAATTGATGCCCACATGGGTCAACTCCACGGCATCCAGTGCCGAACGACCCAGGTGCGGCGCAGCTCCGGCATGGGCGGCAGTGCCGTGGAAACGCAAACGGAAGCTGTAAACGCCCACCAAGCTGCCCTTCATCGCCATGTTGGCATACATGGGATGAAAGTTGAAAGCGGCGTCAAGGTCGTCATACAGCCCGGCGCGCGCCATAAAGGTTTTAGCCGCGCCTACTTCCTCGGCTGGGCAGCCGTAATAGCGCACTGTACCGCTGACTCGGTTGGCTTCCAGCCATTTTTTGACAGCGACAGCAGCGGCTACATGGGCAGTGCCCAGCAGGTTGTGACCACAGCCGTGCCCTGCGCCACCCGCTTCCACCGGCTCCGGCGAGGTCTGACACTTCTGCGAAAGGCCGGGCAAGGCATCATACTCACCGGCAAAGCCGAGAATGGGGCCACCTTCACCCCATTCAGCGATGAAGGCGGTATTCAAACCGGCGACATCACGCACCACACGAAAGCCATGCTCTTCCAGGAAATCAGCCTGTAGCTGCGCGGCAAAAAACTCGTAAAAGGCAAGCTCAGGACGCTGCCAGATCGCCTGTGCCATTTCAATAAAGGGCGTGCGATTGTCCTCGATCCAGTCAATGACCTGTTGTTTGCTGTGCACCGGAAGCCTCCTGATAAGAAAAAAGGTCTCAGCAGCTTGCGTCGCCGAGACCTTCGTTTCGGTTACACCGTATTAAGCGGCTTTGGCGTGTTGACGCGCCCGGTTTGCCGCCCATTTCTCCCACGTCACCAGCAGCGGCGTGGCGTTGAAGATCGAGGAATAGGTTCCGCTGATCATGCCAACCAGCATCACGGCAATGAAGGATTTGATAGTGCTGCCACCGAAGAGCAGGATGGCTACCATGATGAAGAAGGCGTTGAGCTGCGTGGTGAGCGAGCGCCCCATCGTCTCCAGCAGGCTGCGGTTGGCAATGGTTTCGAAGTCTTCGCCCATGTGACGCTTGCTGTTTTCACGAATGCGGTCAAAAACCACAATCGTATCCTGCACGCTATAGCCCAACACGGTGAGCAGCGCGGTGAGGAACAGAGCGTCCACCTCGTAGCCGATGAGCAAGCCCATCAACGCGGCAAAGCCAGAGGCAATCACTACGTCGTGTACCATGGCGACGATAGCACTGACGCCATAGCGCAGCGGGTGCGGTACATTGCGAAAAGCAAAAACGATCCAGCCAACAATAGCCAGCGAGGCAAACAGCACGGCAATAGCGGCGGCGCGGGTTACTTCGCGGCCAATGGAGGGGCCAACATTGCGGTATTCCAGGGTGTCAATGCCGCCAAACTGGGTGCCCAATTGCTGTTCGATAACTGCTTTCACTTCCGGGTCTACCGCTTTCATACGGGCCTGGAAACGGTTACCGCTGTCGCCTACGGTGGTCACCGAGGTGTCGTTCAGCCCCTGGTTCAGGAAAACAGCACGCACGTCAGCAGGTTGAGCCGGTTGGGCCAGGGTGAATTCCCAATAAGCGCCACCGGTGAAGTCAATGCTCAGGCGGAAGGGCGTGCCGATGGTGAGCATGGAATAGCCCATCATCAGCAGGCTGGCAGTGAGCAGGATAGTCGAAAGGATATAGTAGATCTTGCGGCGTTGAACAATATTATACATGGCGCTACACTCCCAGAAGTGCCGGTTTGGCCAGGGCTGATTCGTCAACGCCGCGGCGCTGGTAAACCAGGCGCATCATCACACGGGTGGCGAACACGGCGGTAAACATGCTCACCAGCACACCAATCGCCAGCGTGATGGCAAAGCCACGCACGCTGCTTGCGCCAAAGGTGCTGCCGAAGTAAAGCAGAATGGCCGCGGTGATCAAGGTAGACAGGTTCGAGTCGAAAATAGAACGCCAGGCGCGGTCAAAACCGGCATCCACAGCAGAGCGCAGCGACTTGCCATCGCGCAGCTCTTCTTTCATGCGCTCGAAGATCAGCACGTTGGCATCCACCGCCGTGCCGGTAGCCAGCAAAAAGCCGGCAATACCGGGCAAGGTTAATGTCACCGGCAGCAGCTTGAAGATAGCCAGATTGATCAGCACGAAGAGGATCAACGAGAAGTCAGCCAGCAAACCCGGCACGCGGTAGTAGATAAGCATGAAGAGCAGCACTACCAGCACACCGATCACACCGGCGGTCACGCTTTTGCTCACCGAATCAGCCCCAAGGGTTGCCCCCACTGCGCGCGTATCCACCACGTTCAACGGCACGGGCAGCGCACCGTACTGCATTTGCACCGCCAGGCTGTTGGCGGATTCGGTGGTGAAGCTGCCTTCGATGATGCCCTGGCCGTCAATCGCAGCGTTGATGCGCGGCGCTGACAGCACCACCTTGTCCATGACAATGCCCAGGATTTCGCCGATATGTTGGCTGGTGTAGGTGCGGAAGATATCGCGCCCCGAGTCGTTGAGTGCGAATTCGATCACCGGGGTCCTGGTCAACTCGTCAATGCTGACCTGCGCCGATTTGAGATCAGCACCGGTTATCAGGGTGACAAAAGGCTGGCCGGTGGTGGGATCAACCACGCCCTGACTGCCGCTGATTACCTGCGTACCGGAGATGGGTGCAGTAACATTGCCGTAGTTGGTGGCAATCAGCGTGCCGGCGGGAATGGCGTTTGTGCCCATCTCAACGAATTCCAACAAGCCGGTGCCCTTCAAGGTGCCAATGGCCTGGTCGGGATCGTTGATACCGGGCAGCTCCACGATGATACGGTTATCACCCTGGCGCTGCACCAGCGGCTCGCTAACACCCAAACCATTGACACGGTTCTCGACAATGGTCTTGGCAGCATCCATCGGATCGCGGTCAGCGGTGGTTTGTGCCGCCAGAGCAGCTGCATCAGCTTCCAGCAGCACCTGCAAGCCACCCTGCAAGTCCAAACCCTGCTTCAACTGCAAATCGCGAAATTCTTTCGGTTGCCAAAAGGCAATCGCGTCGAACCACGACGGGTGATCAATGGGCAAGGCGATGAGCAGCGCCAGGATCCCAACAATGATCACTGTAATCAATGACCCAAGATGGCTTCGTTGCATCCCAAACTCCTGCGGCCAGACCGTCTTCGTTGTTCAGATCGGGTGCAAAAAGAGAACCAGCCCACACGGCTGGTTGTTGCTACACCCACAAGCTGATGCGCGTTCAAAAACTCGGCCCGGCAATGAAAATCTGGCGGCCTGGACAGGCCATGAAGAAAACCGGCAGGATAACCCTGAACCGGCTAGCTGTGCCATTATAGCGCAGGCGCAGTGCGCTGTCAAACACCCGCGGCGCGAAGAAAGTCTATCACCTGCTGTAACACGGCGGTTGAGGCTGCCTCATCGGTGGCGATAACCACATCGGCGTGGCTGCGGGCATGGGCCAGCCGCTGCTGCTGCACCGCCAGCAGGTCGTCGCTCCAATCAGAACGATCTACGCGGCGGCGCATAGTCTCCAGCGACACATCGAGAAACACCAAATAGTCTGGCGGATGGATGCGCTGCCACATGGCCGGCGCGCCGGAATGTTCCTGGCCGCAACTGCGGGCGTTGAACCCAGCCGCACGCAGCCCGGCTACCAGGGTAGATTTGCCTGATTTGCACGGGCCAACCACCTTGACGAGCGGAACGGTTCTGGCAGCAGCATCGGGGGCGTCGTCGTTCATGGCAAGCAATGAAGAAAACCCGTAGGCCCGCTTCAGCCGGCCTGAGGGCGGGCAAGTATCTATATCGGGAAGCTTATACCCATGCGGCGGATGCGATCCTGGCTGCGATCCTCGCCGATCATCACCACCACCAGGGTCATGTCATCGTCGGGGCGACCTCGGTCCAGGGCCAATGCCTCGTTCAGCAAGTGGTCAGCCAGGAGCTGCGCGCCCTGCATCCCCTGCGCCAGCCATGCCGTGGTGTGAGCCGCCAGGCTAAGACGCTGGCCGTAGCGCTCGCCCGCAGTCCACACGCCATCGGTAAACACCAGGGCAACGGTTCCAGCCTGCAAGGGCAGCTCGTTCATCACCGGTTTGGTGCGGGCATGAATGCCAATAGCCTCGCTTGGCTCGTTGAACACCTGCCAGCCGTCGGGGGACACCTGCCCCGCCCAGGCTGCATTGTAAAGCAACACCGGGCAATGGCTGTTGCGCGCCAGCACCAGCGTGCGGCTGTCCATATCCACCGAAACCAGGTTGAGCGTAGCGGATACCTGCCCACCGCGCATGGTGCGCAGATAGTCATGCGCGGCGCGGGCAGCAGCCCCATCACGCACGCCATCAGCCAGCAAAGCTACAGCCTTGCGCACCACAATATTGCTGATGGATTTGGCGCCCTTGCCGCTGCGCTGCCCATCTACAATTACCGCCGAAATGCCGCCGTGGGGACGCTCTACCACCTCCACGGTGTCGCCGCTTTCGCTGCTGGCATATTTTCCCACCTTGGACACGGCGATTTCGATCTGCAAACCAGACTGAATCACAGTCACAGACACCTCCGTCAGTTGGTCCTGGTGGGGGTAGGCGTGGCGGTAGGAGCCGGTGTACTGGTGGGCAGCACCACGGTGACCTGGAAGGTGTTGCTGTATCGCTGGAAGGGTGGGCTGGCACAGGTCGCACAGGAACCAGACACCGTGACTATAGCGACTTCACCGTTGTTCAGCACCGAAGGCAGGCGATAGTTAATGGAAATGGTATCGCGAGCGCCTGCGGCCAAAGTCTTGGCAGGCGGTGTATCACCGAACTCGCAATCAGTACCCCAGCAGAAGAAGACCCCCCATCCGCTGGGCACGATCTGGGTTTTGCTCAAGGTATAGTCTGCCGGACGATTGCCTACGTTGCGCACCTGTACCTGAAAGAGCGTGCAGCCGTTGTTCAGCCGACAGGCCGAGTCTTGCCCGCTGACAGTGGTTAGGCTCAGGTCGTGGGCAAAGGTCATGTTGATGTAGGGCGTGGCCGTGGGCGTAGGCGTAACGGTGGGGGTGCTGGTTGCGGTAGGAACCGATACCGTCACCGTGACGCTTTCCTCGCGCACACTGTTATCAGGCATTAACATGCGCAGCACGTAGCTGGTAGTGCTCTTAGGGCTAACCAATTTCGTGCCGGTGGGGCCAGAAATAGCCTCGCCGTTGATGTACATCGCCTTCACCCCGCGCACGGCCCAGTTCAGCGTAGCCGAAGCGCCGTACTCGATGCTGGTTGGGCTGACCGTGAAGGTAGCCGAAAAGGGTTCAATGGCTGAGGCCGTGGTAGGGGTAGCTGCCACAGGTTGCGGCGTGTCAGTAGCCGATTGCGTGTAAGGCGTGTTGGTAGGGTACGGGGTGGCTGTATCGCGCGGCGTGGGCGTCTCGAAAGGCGTAGGCGTATCTTCGGGGAAAGGCGTCCAGGTGGGCGTCATGGTAGATTGATCAAAAAATGGCGTTTCGGTGATGCTGCCCGGCTCCGGCGTGAAGGTGGCGGTAACCAGCAGTTGCTCCAGAGCGATTTCGGTGGCGGTGGCAGCAGCAGCCTGCGCGGTAGCTACCACCTCGAAAGCCTGTAAAGTGGCTGTGGTGGTAAACACGGCGGTATTTGCACCTGGGGTGAGTGCTGCGCCCGGCACAAGCGGGGTTGCCGTCACCACCATTTGCCCTGCCGGTGTTACACTGGGCTGCAACGCCAATTGGCTGGAAAGAGCACGCCAGCCAAGCAACCCGGCCGACAGCACTCCGCAGGCCATCAGGGCGATCACCAGCGTGCCCGCGGCCAGCAACAAGGGCCACACAGGGCGGCGAGGGCGGCTTTCAGCCACGGTGGCCGGCACCTCAGGTGCGGCGGCGGGAGTGATCCAGCCGCCAACAGCGCTGTTGTCCTGCCAATCTGTCGCCTCGTCGTCAGCCTCCGGCGTCGCGGCCAGGTCAGGGTCTTCCTGCCAAAGCAGCTCATCATCGCTGCTAATCGCCCCAGCCCCGGCAGCATCGGGCGCGCTGAAGTCTGCCGGCTGCCCGCTGGGCGTTTGCATTAGTGCCTGACGCGACTGAAAGCGCGGACAACGCGCCTGATGCCCACCCAGGCAGAAAAAGGTCTGCTCGTTGAGCGGGATGCTTTGCGGTGAACGCGAAGCATAGCAGCGATTTTCATAGCTGGGGTAGGTTAGATAAGCCCCTTGCTCATCTACCAAACCGAGCAACGGGCAGACATCATTATCCATCGTCAATCCTTATGTGTTCGGGTCTTGCAGCAGGTTCATACTTTGTTTGATAAAAACCAATGCCTCAGACGAGGTCTGCACATCACCTACGGCCTGTGCTTCGGCCAGCAGGGCGTTCAGCTTGCCAATCTGTGGGCCAGGCGGCAAGCCAGTGGCAGCCATCACCTCGTAACCGCTTAACAGCGGTTTGGGATGCACCACCTCAGCGGCATGGTGGAAATAAGTTTGCAGCAAGGCAGCCACCACATCCAGTTGATGTTGCCAATCGGCCATCTCCAGCGTAAGGCCAGCCGTGGCACGCAGGTCGGCCAGGCTAAGCAGCAGCGTCTCCACGCCGGTATCGCCCAGGTCGCGGTAAAAGCGAAAAACCGCGCGGCGGCTGGGCAAGTCGCCGGTGGCCGCCAGCAAATGAGGTCGCATGTGGCCGCCTACCACCGTACTCACCAGTACAGCCTGCGCCTCAGAGAAGCGCAGGCGGCGCATTGCCGCGGCAGCCAGGGTACGGCCCACCCTGTCATGGTCGAAAAAGCGAATGCGGGCCGGGCCGCCGTCGCCATCCTGCTCCACGGTGCGGGTGGCCGGTTTGCCCCAGTCATGACACAAAGCCAGCCAAGGCAACATGCCGCGGCGGTCGTCGGTTTGGGTCAGACTTTGACTCAGATGCTCGGCCAGCTGGCTGCGATGCGCAGCCAGCATAGCGACAGCCGCAGCATCAAAGGCATCAGATGGCTCAGCCAGGCCAAAAATCCAATCAGACAGCCAGGCAAGATGCTGCAACACATAGCCGGTATGCTCGAAAACATCGTAGCAGTGCGGCGGTGACTGCGTTACGCCCTGCAGGGCTACGGCCTCAGGCAAAGTAACGGCCAGCAGACCCAAATCGGCCCAACGCTGCAACGACAAGCGCGGCTGAGAGGCATTGAGCGTGCGATGCAGCTCGTCGCGCACCCGTTCGTGTGACACGCGGGCGAGGCTGGTGGCATGGTCAGCCAGCCACCCAGCGGTCTCCGACTCCAGACGAAAATTCCACGCTGACAGTTCCGCCACCAAGCGCACCCCACGCAGACAGCGCACGGGATCCTCGGCAAAGGCGCGGCGACTGGTTGCGCGCAACTGCCGCGCGTACAGGTCGGCTACCCCGCCGGTGACATCCACCAACCGGGCCTCGTCGCCCTCAATCACTGCGGCCAGTGCGTTAATGGTGAAGTCGCGCGCGGCCAGATCGTCAGCCAGACCAGCCCCACGCCAGACCGCCACATCCACAATCAGAGTGCTGCCGTCGGGGCGATCCAGCAGCGCGCGCCCGGTGTCCCGCTGGGCATCCAAGGCCAGGAAGGCACCGCCAAAGGCATCAGCAATGCGCCGAGCGCTATCCAGACCGTGATCAGCCACCACGAAATCCAGGTCGTGCAGCGGGCGTCCCAGCAACAGATCGCGTACCGAGCCACCTACCAGCACCAGCGGCTTAACCAAGGTCTGAAGGCGTTGCAGCACCTCGCGCGCAAAATCATCTTTCAGCAGAGCCAGATTCAATGTAACCGGAAGAGTCATGGGTTTGTATTGTAACCAGAAAAATGGCTTCGATGCGCTCGCGTGGGCGGCTGTGATGAGCAGCCAGACGGGCAGCTTCGGCGCTTTGGCCTACTCCTGCTACCTGACCGGCCACGAGGGCTACCCAGCAGCCAGCATAGGGTGCTAAATCGGGCAAGGACATGGGGATTGATAGATGGTAAACACCTGGTTCGGTGCTGCTGGGCCGGTTTTCACATCTGCTGCGGCCGGTCTCCTGACCGAGTCCGCAAGCACCTGCTGCGGCCGGCCTCCAGACCGAGTCCGCAAGCACCTGCTGCGGCCGGTCTCCTGACCGAGTCCGCAAGCACCTGCTGCGGCCGGTCTCCTGACCGAGTCCGCAAGCACCTGCTGCGGCCGGTCTCCTGACCGAGTCCGCAAGCACCTGCTGCGGCCGGTCTCCAGACCGAGTCCGCAAGCACCTGCTGCGGCCGGCCTCCAGACCGAGTCCGCAAGCACCTGCTGCGGCCGGTCTCCTGACCGAGTCCGTAAGCACCTGGCTCGGTGCTGCTGCGGCCGGTCTCCAGACCGAGTCCGCAAGCACCTGGTTTGGCTGCGTAAACCCTTTTACAAAACAAAAAGCGTATGGAGCATACGCTTTTTGCAGGTAATTGTCAAATCGAAAATTTACGTTTGGAACGGGCTGAAGCCTCACTGACCGCAAAACGTCAGCCTAGCGACCAATGTTGGCAGCAACCAGCTCGGCGATGTCGGTAGGCTGCTTAGCCATGCGCACGCCCACAGCCTCCAACGCAGCCACCTTCTCGGCCGCAGTGCCCTTGCCGCCGGAGATGATAGCCCCAGCATGGCCCATGCGCCGCCCAGGCGGTGCGGTCTGCCCGGCAATGAAGCCAGTGACGGGCTTGCTCATGTAGTCGCGGATGAAGCGCGCGGCATCTTCCTCGTCGGTGCCGCCGATTTCACCAATCATCACCACCTGCTCGGTTTCAGGGTCATCCTGGAACAGGCCCAGAATATCCACGAAGGTGGATCCGATGATGGGGTCGCCGCCAATGCCCACTGCGGTAGACTGGCCGATGCCACGCGCGCTGAGCGCAGCTACTACCTCGTAGGTGAGCGTACCGCTGCGGCTCACCACGCCGACATTGCCGGGGATGTGGATGTGGCCGGGCATGATGCCCACTTTGGCTTCGCCGGGAGTAATCAGGCCGGGGCAGTTAGGGCCAATCAGCCGGGCGTCGGTTTGATCCACGTAGGCGCGAACCTTCACCATGTCCAGCGTGGGCACACCCTCGGTGATGCAGATCACCAGTTTAATACCGGCATCCACGGCTTCCAGAATGGCGTCGGCAGAAAAAGCCGCGGGGACGTAGATAATAGATGTATTGGCTTCGGTAGCTCTAACAGCGTCACGCACGCTGTCAAAAACCGGCACGCCGGCTGCCCACTGTCCGCCCTTGCCTGGGGTGACACCGCCAACTACATTGGTGCCATAGGCGATCATCTGCTCGGCGTGGAACATACCCTCACGGCCGGTGATGCCCTGCACGATCAAACGCGTGTTTTTGTTGACCAAAATGCTCATGGTTGCCTTCCTACCGCGACACAGCGACAGCCTTCGAGGCTGCTTCAGCCAGGGTTGAGGCGGTTTCCATCTTGGCATCAGCCAAAATGGCACGGCCTTCTTCCTCGTTGGTGCCCACCAGGCGCACCACCATCGGCACGGTGACGCCCACCTCATCAAGAGCCTGCACCACGCCGCGCGCCACTTCATCACAGCGGGTAATGCCGCCGAAGATGTTGATCAACACGCCGGTAACGTTGGTGTCAGACAAAATGATGCGCAAAGCCGCGGCCACGCGCTCGGCTGTGGCACCGCCACCAATATCCAGGAAGTTGGCCGGTTCGCCGCCGTAGAGCTTGATCATGTCCATGGTAGCCATAGACAAGCCTGCGCCGTTAACCATGCAACCGATAGTGCCGTCGAGCTTGACGTAGCTCAGGCCAAAGCGCCGTGCCTCAACCTCGTAGGGGTCTTCTTCAGAGGGATCGCGCAGATCGGACAGCCCCTTTTGGCGGTACAGGGCATTGTCATCCACCGACATTTTGCCATCCACAGCCAGCAGCTTGCCGTCGCCGGTTACCACCAGCGGGTTGATCTCAGCCAGCGAAGCGTCGCTGCCGACAAAGGCGTTGTAGAGACCGGAAGCGATCTGCGCAAAGCTGCGCGACAGGTCCTTGGGAATGCCCAGTGCCGTAGCCAGATCAGTGGCCTGATAAGAACGAAAACCGATGCAGGGGTCAATAGCGACTTTGATGATCTTTTCTGGGGTGTTGGCGGCAACTTCTTCGATATCTACGCCGCCTTCGCTGGAGCCCATCATGATCACACGGCGCTGGGCGCGGTCAATCACCAGGCCAAGGTAGATTTCGTCCTTGATATCCGCGGCTTCATCAACCAAAACTTTGGTCACAGTCAGCCCTTTGATGGTCATGCCGAGGATGGCCTTGGCCTTTTCTTCGGCGTCATCTTTATCAACAGCCAGCTTGATGCCGCCGGCTTTACCGCGGCCGCCGACCAGCACCTGCGACTTGACAACCACCTTGCCGCCCAGCTTCGCCGCGATCTCGCGCGCTTCTGCCGGGCTGTTGGCTACTTCGCCGCGCGGAATCGGAATGCCGTACTGAGCGAAGACACGCTTGGATTGATATTCGTGGAGATTCAAAGTGCCCTCCTGTGGCTTGGTCTCTCACTTGAGGACGGGAAAGCTGCAAAATACAACAGGCAATGCCCCGTTGCATTGTCTGCCGGAGCAGAATTATACCACGCTGTGAAAGCTATTACAAAGTAAGGCCCCAAGCTGTGGCCACAAGCTGCACATCCAGGATATCCACGCGGCCATCGCAGTTCACATCAAAGTCAGGCGCAAAGTCGGCGCGCTGCCAGTCACCAGCCACCAGTTGAATATCGTGGATATTGTGCGCGCCATCGCCGTTCAGATCGTAATTGCCGGCCATGCAGGCGGCAGGCCGCAGTTGCAGCAGGTACACCTCGCCGCTGTTGCCGATGCCGATGTTGTTGTCATCTACCATGTAGATATTGCCCAGAGCATCTTCACCAAAGGCGGTAGGGCGGCTCATAGCCAGTCCCCCCGGCGCACTAAGAACATGATCGGCGCGCACCCAGGCCGTCCCATTGTAGCGCAGGGTGCGCAGATTGCTGGAGGCACAATAATCGGCAAACAGATAGTCGCCAAAATAAGCGCTGTTCACTGAGCCGCGGTAAACATAGCCGCCGGTGATGGAACAGCCCTCGGTATGAGAATATTCGTAGATGGGAGCATCAAGCGTGCCCAGGTTGGCCGGGCAGTTACCGGAAGTATCGTAGACATGCGTGCCCTCCAGGCAGCGCCAACCCCAGTTGCGCCCTCCGGCGCTGCCGGCAGGCTCCAAATCAATTTCTTCCCAATTGCCCTGTCCCACATCACCAATCCATAGATCACCAGTGAGGCGGTCGAAGCTGAAACGCCACGGGTTGCGCACCCCCAGCGCCCAAATTTCATCCAGCGGGTTGCCAGGCCCAACAAAGGGGTTGCTGGCAGGAATGCCGTAGGGTGAGCCGCTGTCCACATCAAGACGCAGCATTTTGCCCAGCAGTTCACCCGTGTTCTGGGCACGGTCGCTCGGATCTCCGCTGCTGCCGCCATCTCCCATACCAATGTACAAATAGCCGTCCGGCCCAAACTGCAATTGCCCGCCGTTGTGGTTGGAAAAGGGTTGGGCAATGGTCAACAGCACCTGCGCGCTGGCAGGATCAGCCAGGTTAGCATTGGCTGCGCTCACCTGGTAGCGCGCCAGCACGGTGGCCCCTGTGTTGTTGGTATAATTCACGTAGAAATAGCCGTTGGCGACATAGTTGGGATGAAACGCTACGCTGAGCAATCCTTGCTCGTTGCCACTACTGCCTACCAGCGCATCAATGTCCAGAAAAGGAGTTGGCAACAGGGTATACACCCCACCAGAGATGGTGACAATGCGCAGATAACCGGTTTTTTCTGTGATAAACAAGCGGGTGCGGTCACCAGTTGGCGCAGTCACCGCTACCGGACGCGCCAAACCTGAGGCAACCAGTTGCAGCGAAATGGTTGCCTGCGGCGCCGCAGGCTGGGGGGGTTCATCGGCTGCTCCTGCCGGCAATGCAGACAGGGCAGACGAAAGCAACAGAGCCACCAGAACAAGGCAGCGGAAGAAATATTTCATCGTGCAGCTCCTTTGAACAGACATCCGGGCAGGGGTAATTTAACACAAACAAGGAAGAGATTGCAGCAGAAGCGGGAGCCGATGACCTGGCAAGTCACAACAGACGCGCTTCGTTACTGACAGATCAGCATGGGACGCCGACACTGGCGCAACAGCCGATCCACTGTACTGCCCAGCATGGCTTCCCACATCGGCGTATAGCCGTAGCCACCCATTATCAACAGGTCGGCATCGTCCTCGGCAGCTACCTGCAAGATAACCTCAGCAACGGCACCGGCGCGTTGCCAAAAGGCGACTTGCAGCGGGAACCGGCTCAAGTAGTCTTCGGCCTGAGGCAGCGTGTCGGCGGTGGTGCGCGTTTCCTCCAGCACGGTGACCACGGCCAGCGGTATTTGCCAGCGCATAGCCAGACAAGCCGCCAGCGTCAGCGCCTCCCAGGCACGCAGACTGCCATCAAAGGCCACCAGGGCACGGCGGAGGGAAGAAACAGCAGGCACAGCCAGCAGGGGGCGGTCGCAACGCTGCACCAGGGTGCGGAAACCAGAGCGCAGCCGCCCCTGAAAGCTCAACTGCGGTGGATAGGCCAGGTTGGCGATCACCAGATCGGTCCAACTGGCACGGCGGCAGATGGATTGCGTCACCGCGCCCGGTTCAATCACCAGGTGACCGGATACACCCGCGGCGCGGCAACGCTCGTCGAAGGTGCGTCGCACGGTGTCGCTGCGCGTGGCAGCCTCACGCGAGAAGGAACGCACTACATGATAGCCACGCAGCACTGAGCCTTCGCGCTGGGCCACAAGAAGTGCCTGATCCAGGGCGGCCCAGCCGTGTCCAGTGCCGCTGATGGGCACTAGAATTTCCGGAAAAAGCGCTTCTTGCACCGGCAACGGTGCGGCAACAGGGAGCGAGGCAGGGACACTTTCCGGCGTGCGGCGCTGAGCCAGCTCTTTGACCACGCGCTGCGGGTTGACCTGCCAGCCTAGCTGCCGATGCAGCTCTTGCTGCCGGTCGGTGATCCAAAGAAACAGGTCGGCCTCGGTGCGACCGGAAAAAGCCTGAAGCAGGTTGCTTTCCCGGATCAGCACAGCCACCGGCGCGTAGACAGCATCGTACCAGGCAGTGGCTGCCTGGTGCGTGCTCACCTCGGCTGCCTGCCGCTCGTTGCATACCCGGCGATAGGCTTCAATCTGCTCCTCCAGCTTGCGATATTGGCCCGGCGCGGTCACCAACAAATCAGCCTGCGGACGGGTTTCGTCCAACGCGGTGTGGATCAAAAAGCGGGCATAGCGCGCTTTGATGATCAGATCATCGGCACTGATGTCAGGCGTGATGGGCACACGCACGGGAATTTCGGTCACGTAAGCCTGAATGGTCTGTGCGCCCAGTTGTCGGGCCACCGATACGCGATGGTTGCCATCCAGCACAAAATAGACATCGCCAAGCTGATAAACTTCAATCGGGGCCATGCCGCCGTGGTAAAGCGCTTTCAACTTGACTTTAGTCCAACGCTCCACGTCACTGTCACGGCGCGGCAAGAACGAGCGGGTAAAATCGTGATAGCGCCCTACACTGCCTACCACAGCATGGAGGGGAATTTCACGCAGCCCGCGGCTGATGCTGCCTTCTGCTTGCAGCAGATCGCGCACAGCCTCGTAGGACAGCAAATCATCCGATTTGCCGGTGAGCCGCGCCTTCAGGTCGTCGAGTGCCGCACGACGGCGCGCCTCACGAAAGTCGCGTACCGCCGCAGCTAGAGCCAATTCATCGTTCATATCTTCTGATTATCGTCACCTACCCGCGTTGGTCAAGTCTCTGCCAGGTTGACAATTGCCGCCCCATCTCCGATAATGGCCCGACTATGGCTGAAACGCTGATCCTCTCTCCTCATTACGATGATGCGGCCCTGTCGTGCGGCGGTCTGTTGGCGCGGCTGGCTGATGAAGGCCGGGCCGCGGCGGTGCTTACCCTGTTTGCCGCGCGTCCTGATTACACCGACCTGTCACCCTTTGCGCAGCAGATCCATGGCCGCCCGCTGGCCGATGAGGATCTCATCAGCCAACGCCGTGCTGAGGAAGCGGAAGCACTGGCGATTTTGCAGGCACGCAGTGTGCTGGGGCCGTGGCTGGACTGCATCTATCGCCGCGACGCTGCGGGCAGCCGCTGGCTGGTGACCGACGAAGCCGCGCTGTTTGGCCCGCCAGATGCCGAAGATGCGCCGCTCGTTGAAGCGATTGTGGCCTGGGTAACGGCGCAAGCCACGGCATCACGCGGCTGCGAAATCATTGCGCCGCTGGCAGTAGGCAATCATGTGGATCATCAACTGGCGCGGCGCGCCGCGCTGCGGCTGCATCAGCGCGGGGCCTGCGTGCGTTTCTACGTAGATTACCCTTATGCTGTGCGCCAGCCTGACGCGTTAGCCCAGACGCTGGTACAGCTGCCAAACGATGTGCAATGGCAGATCGAAGCTATTCCGCTAAGTGCCGCGCAGGTGACGCGCAAGATCGAGGCGATCTTGGCCTATCGCAGCCAATTGGCGGTGCTGTTCCCCGGCGAGGAAACAGTAGATAAGCGCGTAGCCGCAGCGGTTTGGGCTTACTCCCGACAATGCGGCAGCGGTGACCCCAGCGAATTAACCGTGGCGCGGTGACGGGGTGAGACAGTGACAGGATCGAAACTCCTCCTTCCGCCGGTTGGAAGTGGCCGATTCTGAACTGGTTACTGCTAACTTTTTACTTTTTACTGTTCCCTGCTTCCGCGTCTGTCTAGTTTGCATTTGAGTTTTAGCGCGCATATAATAGGCCCCTGAGTTGAATATGTGTTTACTCACCCGGCTCCACAAGAGCCGGGCTTTATTCGGCTAGCACCTGCTAGCCGTTTCTTGGTTTGTAGTTTGTTTTAAAGAGGCCGTTAAGCAGCGTCATGGGCAACGGGAAACAACCACCGATTTATATTACTGAAGAAGGCTTGCGCGCCTTGCGCGAAGAGCTTGATTATCTGCGCACCGAAGGCCGCGAACAGGTAGCGCAACGCATCGGCGAAGCCAAAGCCGACGGCGACATCTCAGAAAACGCCGGCTACGACGAAGCCAAAAACCAACAGGCTTTTCTGGAAGGGCGAATTCTGGAACTGGAGCAGCGGCTGAAACGCGCGGTAATGATCCAAAACCACGCCAGCCCGGCTGACCGGGTAGACCTGGGTCGCTCGGTGACCATCCGCGAGCTGGGCTACGACGACAAGGAAACCTACTTTATCGTCGGTTCGGCCGAGGCCAACCCCAGTAATGGCCGTATCTCCAACGAATCGCCCATGGGGCGTGCGTTGATGGGCAAGCGCATCGGCGACCATGTGCTGGTAGCCACCCCCAGCGGTGAACTCGAATTTGAAATAGTTTCTGTCGAGTAAGGACTGTTATGACTGACAGCAGCAACGAACGCGATCAAATCCGTCTGGCCAAGCTGGAAGAACTGCGCAGCCTGGGCATTGAGCCGTACCCCGCGCGCCTGGATGTCCCGCGCAGCCACACCGCAGCCGAGGCGATTGCTGCCTTTGAGCAGGCTGAAGCACAGGATAACGCGCCAAAGCTGACCGTCACCCTGGCAGGGCGGATGCTCAGCCGCCGCCTCATGGGCAAGGTAGGTTTTGCGCACCTTGAAGACGGCAGCGGACGCATTCAGATCTTCGTGCGCAAAGACGAGATAGGTGAAGAGGTCTATGACCAGCTCTTCAAGCGCCTGCTAGACCTGGGTGACTTTGTGTTGGCTACCGGCACGCTGGTGCGTACCAAAACCGGCGAAATCTCGTGCCAGGCACAACAACTGCAACTGCTGGCTAAAAGTCTGGAGCCAATGCCCGACAAATGGCACGGCCTGAAAGACACGGAGACACGCTATCGTCGTCGTTATGTAGACTTGCTGGCAAACCCTGAGGTGCGTGAGGTGTTCATCACCCGCGCCCGCATGATGCAAGCGATCCGTCAATACCTGGACGGCGAAGGCTTCATCGAAGTGGAGACGCCGGTGTTGCAGCCGATCTACGGCGGCGCGGCCGCGCGGCCCTTTACCACCTACCATAACCAGCTCAAGCAAGACCTCTATCTGCGCATCAGCTTTGAACTGTACCTGAAACGTCTGCTGGTGGGCGGTCTGGAACGGGTCTACGAAATCGGGCGCGACTTCCGCAACGAGGGCGTGAGCTTCAAGCACAACCCGGAGTTTACCCAGCTTGAATGGTACGAGGCCTACGCAGATTACAACGTGGTGATGGAACGCGTTGAAGCGATGCTGGCCCATGTGGCGCAGCGGCTGACCGGTGGCACAACCATCACCTATCAGGGCCACGAAATCAACCTGGCCCCGCCGTGGCAGCGCCTGACCCTGCGTGATGCCATCCTGCATTATTCCGGGGTTGATTACACGCAGTACCCCACGGCTGCCGAGCTGGCTGAAGCCATGCGCCTACGCGGCCATCGCCCGGAAAACACCAGCAATCGCGGCAAGTTGATCGATTCGCTGCTCAGCACTTATGTCGAGCCGAACCTCATCCAGCCGACCTTCATTACCGAATACCCGATCGAAATCAGCCCGTTGGCGAAGAAAAAAGAGGGCGATCCCACCACAGTGGAACGCTTCGAGTACTTCATCGCGGGCATGGAAATGGGTAACGCGTTCACGGAACTGAACGATCCCCTCGACCAGCGCGCCCGCATGGAGTGGATGCAGCAGCTCTACGGTGCAGATGACGAAGAACGTCATCCTGTGGACGAAGATTACCTGTTGGCGATGAGCTACGGCATGCCGCCCAACGGCGGCTTCGGCACCGGCATTGACCGGCTGGCGATGCTGTTCACCGACAATTCCAGCATCCGCGATGTGCTGCTGTTCCCGCACCTGCGCAGCCTGGAGCGCACGGATGACAGCGAAGCGTAGGCAGTAACGATTTTTAGCAAAGAGCGTCTTGCGATGGCAAGACGCTCTTTTTGTAACAGCGACAAGGAGAGACCATTGCAACGGGAAAATTTCGCCAGTGGCACGCCGTGGGAGCCGCTTGTCGGCTACTCGCGCGCGGTGCGCATGGGCAATCATGTGTGGGTGTCGGGTACCACCGCCACCGCAGCAGATGGCAGCATCGTCGGTGCGGGAGATGCGTATGCGCAGACAGTGCAGGCATTACACAACCTGGCGCGGGCGCTGGAGCGCGCCGGCGCCAGCGTACAGGATGTGGTGCGCACGCGGCTGTACGTAGTGAACATCGCGGCCAACTGGGAGCCAGTGGGGCGCGCACACGGCGAAGTGTTTCGCGACATTCGCCCTGCCGCCACCATGATCGAGGTCAGCGCGCTGATTGATCCTGCGATGCTGGTCGAGATCGAAGCGGACGCGATGATGGGCTAGCACGCCTTCAACAGGCTTAGGCAGCACGCCAGGCCCCATACACACGCACCAGTTTCCGCACCACAGCGCTTCCAGATGCAAGTTAGCCCATCTTGAAACAGCGAAAGGGCTGTCTGTCCCCCCCTCAACCAGGTGCTGGCATGGGCATTTGGAAATTTGCCCCAACGTGCAGTATACTTTGCCCACGATAATCGGGTAAGACAATCTCCGTTAAATTGCCCCTGCTCTGCACATATATTGAGGATTTGACTGCATGAACCCGCGTTTTTCCCGTTTCAAGCATCTGCTATTCCTGTTTGCCCTGTTGAGTCTGCTGGCAACGGTCGGTGGCAACTACCACGCGGCTGCCGCTCCCCTCGCAGCCGCTGTGCGCGTGATAGGCCCCGCCTCACCGATAGTCACAGGCCAACCCTTCGTCGTCACCATCATAGCCGATGAAGTAACCGATCTGGGCGCATTTGAATTTGAATATCGGTTCAATGCCGACATCGCCACCACAACCGTCAACGCCATTGAGTTGGGTGCGCTGCTGGGCAGCACCGGCCGCACCACCGGCGTGTTGCGCCTGGCCTCGGCTCCCGGCCAACCCGGCGTGCCGCTGTTCGGGGCCTACAGCTACGGCGAAGCCGCAGGCGCCGCAGGCAATGGCGTGCTGGCTACTGTCACCATGACCGCCAACGCCCCCGGCACCAGCACCCTGCGTCTGACTGAGCTGAAAATCACAGACCGCAGCGGCAGCGTGCTGGCCTCAACCGCAGTGGCCGGCAGCGTCACCGTGATTGCCCCCACAGTTACCCGCCCCATCTATCTGCCGCTGCTGCGGCGTAATGCGCCATAGGCTGCAACACAGCAAACAGGTTCAAGCGTCCGCTGCGACCATCGGCGTAAAACAGCGTGCGCACAGCCAGCCCAGCCGCGGCGGCCAGCCCGGCCAGCTCGGCCTCGCTCACCCAATGGCAATAGCGCAGCCCCGTGCCGCCGCGTTGCCAATCCAGCAGATAATCTTCAGGTTCAACCTCATCAGCCTGCAATCCGGCTGCGTTCCACGGCATTAGCCTGCGGCGCAGCCGGTCTTCATTCAAAAACTGCCACACCGAAAGCAGAATCACCCCGTTGGCCGCCAGCACCGCGGCACTGCGGTGCAACAAGGCCACACGCGCCGCCCAACCCGGCACATGATGCAGCACCGCCAACAGCGCAACCGCCGCGAAGCCCTGCTGCGGCAGTTGCGCCGGCCAATCTGCCGCAGCCAGATCAGCTTGTATAAAGGATGCAGCAAGCCCGGCCGCGGCGGCACTGCGCCGGGCTGCGCTCAGCAGGGCCGCGCTGCCATCCACCCCCACATAGCCCAACGCAGGTTGAGCCGTGTGCAGAAAATGTGCCAACCGCCCATTGCCGCATCCCGCATCCAGCAACATGCCGTGCTGAGGCAAAAATGGCGCCAGCCGCTGCCATCCGGCCTGTGGCGCAGCGCGACTGGCCGCAAACGGCTCGGCCAGTGCGGTGTAAAAATCGCGGTTAAGTTGCCACAGCCGATCAACCACTGCGGGCTGCATAGCCTGCGCCGGAGCTGTAGCCGGTGTTGTTGCCTGTAAACCTGCCATGACCGAATCTTTCAGCGAAAATGTACCGGCCAGCCGCTACCCGCCGGTAGACCTGATACGCCACCGCGCGGCGCTGCTGGCGATTTTTGGCGAGCTGCGCGCCGCGCCAGAGTTCAACGCGCAGATTTTGCGCCAGATTTTGCGCCGCCACCCGCGCGACGGCAGCGGTTTTTTCAGCAAAAGCCAATTAGTAGCCGGTTATCGCCAGTTGGTCGAAACGGGTGAGCTGCCCTTTGAACAGGAAACCGCACGACGGGTGCAGATGAAGCCCGTGCGCACCCGCTCCGGCGTGGCAGTGATTGCCGTACTCACCGAACCCGCAGGCTGCCCGGCTCATTGCATTTTCTGCCCGGACGATCCGCTGATGCCCAAGAGCTACCTGGCACGCGAACCGGGGGCACAGCGCGCCTTGCAGCATCAATTCGATCCCTATCGCCAAACGCGCAACCGGCTGAATGCGTTGCACAACGTGGGGCACGCCACCGACAAGGTGGAATTGCTGATTTTAGGCGGCACCTGGAGCGCCTATCCGCACGACTATGGCAACTGGTTCGTGCAACGCTGCCTGGATGCGCTCAACGAACAGCCCTCGGCTTCACTAGCCGAAGCGCAGATGCACAATGAAACCGCGCCCAATCGCTGCGTAGGACTGACCATTGAAACGCGGCCCGACTGGATCACCCCGCAAGAGCTGATTCGCCTGCGCGGTTTGGGCGTCACCCGGGTGCAACTGGGAGTGCAAAGCCTGGATGACGCGGTGCTGGCGCTCAACGCTCGTGGGCACGATCTGGCCGTCACCCGCCGTGCCTGTCGGCGGCTGCGCGCCGCGGGCTTCAAACTCCATCTGCACTGGATGCCCAACCTGTACGGAGCCACACCCGCCAGCGACCGCGCCGACTATGCCCGGCTGTGGGATGACCCAGACCTGCGCCCCGACGACCTGAAGATCTATCCCACGGCGTTGCTGCCCGACACCGGCCTGTATCGCCTGTGGCAACAGGGGCACTATCAGCCCTACGACGAGTCGGCATTGATCGAGCTGCTGGCTGACTGCAAAGCCGCCACACCGCCCTATTGCCGCCTGACCCGGGTGATCCGCGACATTCCGGCAGATTACATTGTGGCTGGCAGTCGCAGCAGCAACCTGCGCGAGGCCGTGCAAACACATCTAGCGGCTACGGCGCGGCAATGCCGCTGCATCCGCTGCCGTGAGCTGGGCGATCAACCGTTGCGGTTGAATGAAATCCGCCTGCACGACCTGGTGTATGCCACCGGCGCAGGAGAAGAACATTTCATCAGCGTAGACACGGCCGAAGGGCGATTGGCAGGCTTTTTGCGGCTGCTGCTACCAGCCGGGACGGTGCAGGCTGATCAGCCGGCCGAGTTGCACGGCTGTGCGGTGATCCGTGAGCTGCACGTATACGGTCTGGCGCTGGAAATCGGCGCGGATGCAGGCGACACGGCGCAACACCGCGGACTGGGAGGGTTGCTGCTGGCCGAGGCAGAACGTATTGCCAGCGAAGCAGGGTGGCAGCGTCTTGCGGTGATTGCGGCGCTGGGCACACGGCGCTACTATCAGCAGCGTGGCTTTGCCTTGCAAAGCCTGTACATGCACAAGCCGCTATAAAAAAGCTCCGGCGCGAAGGCCGGAGCTTTTTGCTGTTGACACGAGCATGGCAGCAAGGAGGCAGAACTAGCCTCGGTAGCGCAGGGTGCGATTGATGATGTCGTCTTGCTCGTAGCGGTCGCGGCCCTTGCTGCGGCGCTTCTGCTTGCGGCCGCGGGCGGGGGCATCGTGGAAGCCACCATCGTCGCCGTCCAACGCCTGGCGAAAAGCCATCTCCATCAGCGTGGGCAGGGTCTCTTCTTCGTCGTCACCAGGCGCGTAGGCTTCTTCGCGCTCGGCTGTAGACGACTCTACCGCGGGAGCGGCGGCGCGCAGACCCTTCAGGCTGAGGTCAATGCGACCGCGGCGGGCATCTACACCGCTGATGCGCGCTTCGATCTCTTCACCGACCTTGACCACGTCTTCCGGCTTGGCCACATAGCCATCACCCATTTCCTTGACGTGCAACATGGCGTCGCGCTCCAAACCGATGTTTACGAACGCACCGTAGTTGGTCAGCCGTTGGACGGTGCCGGTGACCAATTCGCCAACCTGCAAATCACGGATGGTTTTTGTGCCCGGTGCGATCATCGTCAAGCTGATGCGATTCTTGTCGCGATCCAGCTCTTTGATCCACGCGGTGATCTCGTCGCCTTCCTTGACCATGTCATCTACTTTGCGCACACGGCTGGTGGAGAGTTCCGAGATATGAAGTAAACCATCGCGGCCCACGCCAATGTCTACGAACGCACCGTATTCAGAGACTCGCTTGACCTTGCCGGTAACTTCCATACCGACACTGAGCACCTTGACGATTTTCTTGCGCGGCAAGGTTTGAACCTTGTGCCGGCCTTTTTCTTTCGTCGCCGGTGCGGGCGAGGGTGCAGTCTCGACAGCCGCAGACTCCAGGTCTTGCGGTTCGAGGGCGGGGCTGTTATCTACTGACGTCACTTGCGCTTCCTCCTGCAGGGAAATTCACAGCCATGAATAGTGAAGCCGCAGGGCGGGTACCGTTGCGGCATGAGAAGTGACCATGAATCTCAAAAAGAATAAAATTGCTGCCAGACAGAAATTATACCGCATCATTGTTAAAGCTGTCAAAGACAGGCACAGCGCGCTTGAAGATTGCAGCTTCAAAGGAAATGAGAGGCGCTACACAATCCGCAAAAAATGTGTTGACACAGCATTTTTTCCATGTTATACTGAACAGGATTACATTGACGACCGATTCAATGTAAGGGAGCAGTCAAAGCAACTCCTGCCGGGCGGCACCGCCGCCCGAAAATCAAAACCTGAACGATCATTCCACATCAGTACAAGCTCACGCAGCCTCTCCTGGCTTCAGGATGGCTGCGTAATCACTTTTAGCCTGTTCCCGGTTGTTTTTCCGGCACTCCTCCTACCGGCAGCGGCTGTAAAACCAGATGATCGGTCTGCTAAGGACTTATGGACCAAGCGACTCCCACAGAAAACAGCAACGAACAAGCCAACACCTTAGCCGAGTTGATGGCACGCGCGGCTGCGCAGGGCTACATCACCTACGATGAAATCCTCGAAACCCTGCCCGAGGTTGAAGAACGCCTCGATGTGCTGGAAGATCTGTTTGCCCGCCTGAGAGAAATGGATATTCCCGTGCAGGATCAGGCAGAGGAAGCAGAAGAAGAGATTGAGCTGCCGCCCAGCCGTGTGATTTCTGCCAAAGACGAGGATGATTTGGCTTTAGCGCGCGATGCCGTAGATCTGTACTTCCGGCAAATGGGCGCGCACCCGCTGCTGACAGCCGAAGAAGAAAAAATTCTGGCCGGTCGCGTGGTAGCCGGCAAGCAAGCCTCACGCCGCTTGGCACGCGCCACCGACGTGGCAACGTACGACCAAAACGAACTCAACACCGTTGTTCAGCAGGGCCAACGCGCCCGCCGCCGCATGATCGAATCGAACAGCCGCCTGGTGATCAGCGTTGCCAAGCGTTACATCGGCCACGGTGTGCCCTTCCTTGACCTGATCCAGGAAGGCAACCTGGGCTTGATGCGTGCTGTAGACAAGTTTGATCCTGACCGCGGCTACAAATTCAGCACCTACGCCACTTGGTGGATTCGCCAGGCGGTCAGCCGTGCCGTGTCCGACCAGGGCCGCACCATCCGCCTGCCGGTACACATGAGCGAAAAGCTGCTCAAACTGCGCCGCACCAGCCAGGAAATGGAACAAACCCTGGGCCGCGAGCCTACCCCCGAAGAGCTGGCCGAGGCGCTGGATCTGCCCGCCGAGCGCGTGCATCGCTACCTGCGCACTGCAGTGCGCCCGCTCTCGCTGGAGCAGCCGGTAGGTGAAGAGGAAGAAAGTACGCTGGGGCAATTTATTGAAGATGACGACAGCCCCGAACCTTCCGAACGTGCCGAACAATCGCTGCTGCGCGAAAAGCTGGATGACCTGCTGGATACGTTGCAACCGCGTGAAGAGCGCATTCTACGCCTGCGCTATGGCCTGCTGGATGGACACACCTATACCTTGCAGGAAGTTGGCGAGATGTTCGGCCTGACGCGCGAGCGCATTCGCCAGATCGAACAGGAAGCGTTGGCGCGACTACGCCATCCCAGCCGCAGCCGCCAGTTACGTGATTATCTGTAGAGGTTGCCTTGCCAAGACGTAAACCCAACGACAAACCTGCTGACGAAGCAGCAGCACCCGCCAAAGCACCGGTGCGAGTACCACGGCGCAAACGCCGCAAGAACGCACCCGCCAAAACAGACCATGCGGCAACACCCACCAAAACAGTTGGCCGCCATCCGCGTAGCGTCACCCCGCCACCGGACGACAACCTGTCACCGTATCTGAAACTGGGAAGAGCCCCGCGGCCGGTAGAGCCACCGCCAGCCAATCCCAACGTGTTTAGCTACACGTTCCGCATCTGGAAAAGCAACTAGCTTTCTGCCCCTCCGGTCGCTCAAGCCGTCGAGGGGCTTTTTTCAGGAAAAAAGCGGTGGACAATGAACGCGCAAATTGATCGCATCGTGCGCGGGGGGCTTTACAGCTTGATCAGCCTACTGCTGGCACTTTCTGCCTGGCTGACAGGCGCGCTAGCGATAGCTGCACAAGGTGCGACCTGCACCGGCGGCGGCACATCGCCTTGCCGCGTCTATCTGCCGCTAATCAGCCGCCCCAGCTATACGCCCGTCAGCCTGCCTTATGGCCTGAACAGTGGCGGCGAGGCCGTGACGTTGGGCGATGGCCGCTGGCTGCATGCCGACCATGCCCGCAACGGCCTGGATGGAGGCGGTTACGAAGGCGGCGAAATCGTAAGCACCTACTATTCCTTTGAGCCGCTGGAAAACACCGAAGACGATGACGTGTACCGCAGCGCGCGCGCCGGCATGGCCGCTTATCGCTTCACCGTGCCCAACGGCCTGTACCTGGTGGAGCTGCACATGGCCGAGGTGCGCTTCCACGGCCCCAATCAAGCCAGTTTCAGCGTAGCGATCGAGGGGCAACCGGTGATCCAAAACCTGGACCTGTACGCCCTGGCCCAGCACGATTATGTGGTGCGCTATCGCTTTGCCGCGCAGGTAGCCGATGGTCAACTAGACATCACCTTTTCAGCACCGGCCACCCAACCGCTGGTTTCAGCAATCTGGATCGAGGCGCACCGTGCTGATCAGCAGGCTCCTGCGCAGCCACAAGGGCTTGAGGTGCTGGGAGGCTATGCCATGGCACTGGTGAGCTGGGATGCCGCCACTGCGGCAGATGTGGCCGGCTATCGCGTGTACCGCGCCAACAGCAGCGCCGGGCCATTCCTGCCGGTGAGTGATAGCCTCACCCCGCTGACGCGCTATTTCGACAGCGCTGTCACTGTAGGTCAGCCGGTGTGCTACGCAGTGATGGCAATAGATGTAGACGGCAACAGCAGCCCACGCAGCACGCCTGCCTGCGCTACACCCGTGGATCACAGCGTCAGCACGCTGCCGGTGCTGCAATTGAGCTTGTCGTTAAGCAACTGGTTTCGACTATACAGCGACCCCTTCACCGACAACAAAGTGGCCGCCGATCTGACCTGGCAGGGCGTAACCTACGACGCCACCGCACAATACCGCGGACGCAGCACGCGCGCCAGCAACAAAAAAGGATGGCGTTTTGAAGCTAACGTAGCGCTGCCTATGTGGGGCAGCAACGTGTTGTTGATCAACGGTGAAGGCTACGATCCCACGCTGCTGCGCGACAAGATTGTTTACGACCTTTTCGAGGCGCTGGGCTTGCAACCGCAACAAGCTCAATTTGTGCATTTGGCGCTAAACGGGCAATTCCTGGGCGTGCTGACTGCAGTGGAGAACCCCGACAGCGCGTTTTTGCAGCGCACCGGGCGCGACCCCCTCAACGACGACGTGTTCAAATGCGACGACGGTCTGGACAGTGACCCCAACTGCGTCAACCAGGTCGTGAAGGGACGCAATCAGCAGGCGCTATACGACTTTGCTGCGGTGGTGAATCGTACCGCCGAGCATGAATTTGCTGCAACCATCAGCGATGTGTTTGATGTGCGTAGTTTTCTCGACTATCTGGCGCTGAAAACGTTGATCGCTGACCAGGACTTCGTTCACCAATATCTGCTTTACCACAACGCCGCCAGCAAACGCTGGCAGATGTTACCGTGGGACAACAACCTGTCTTTCGGCAATTCAGTGCAAGCGCTGGACTACGGTACAGCCGCCCATCCCAGCGCCAATGCCGAGATCAATGTGCTGCAAACGCGCCTGCTAGCCGTGCCGCAATATCGCCGCTACTACGGTGAACGTCTGCAAGAGCTGATGGCTACCCTGATGACGCCGCAGGCAGTGGCCGCGCGCGTAGAGACCGCCCGCCAGCAGATCTGGTTTGATGCGGTGCGCGATATCTGGAAGCCAACCCGCGAGAACTATGCTGTGATGAACGCCAGCATGATGGCGATGCGCACGTTTGCAGAACAACGCAACCACTTTGTGCAGGCTGCATTGCCCGCCTATATGCCAACGCAAAGCCGCTTTCTCAGCCTAAATGAGCTGATGCCCTACAACAGCCGCACCTTGCCCGATCCGGCAGATCGCCGCTATGACCCCTGGTTCGAGCTGGTGAATGCGGGTCTGCGTGCTGTGGACATCGGCGGAACTTACCTCAGCGACAACCGCTCCGAGCCAACGCGCTTTCAGATCGCCACAGGCACGCAGATGGCTCCGCTGGGCACGCTGCTGTTTTGGGGCGACGGCCAGCCGCAGCAAGGCAACCAGCATACGAACTTCGTGCTGTCAGCAAACGGCGGCACGCTGTACTGGTTTGACCGCGATGGCAGCACCCTGCTGGATAGCATCACGTATCCGGCATTAAGCGCGGATGTGGCCTGGGCGCGCTTTCCTGATTACAGCGGTCAATGGTTCCGTTTCAACCAACCAACCCCTGAACAGTCCAACCGCCTGCTGTCGCCTGTCATCAGCCAGGTACAGCAGACGCCGGCACTGCCGCAGGCGGGTGATGTAGTGACGGTCACGGCGCGACTGGCCGATGACGGGCTGATCAGCCAAGCCAGCATCCTCTATGGCACGCAGGGCCGTCCCACCACATCGGCAACGCTGTACGATGATGGACTGCACGGCGATGGTGCGGCGAATGATGGGCTGTATGGCGGACAAATCCCCGCGGCAAGCAATGGCACGGTGGTGTCGTATTATCTACATGTGCTGGATGATTATGGCCGCGCCGGGTATGATCCCTTTGCCGCGCCGGTACTGCTGCACAGGTATCGCGTAGGGTTCCAAACTTCACCGGTGCTGATCACCGAGTTCATGGCAGACAACGAAAACACCATTGAAGACCCTGACGATCCGGGCGAATTCCCCGACTGGATCGAGGTGACGAATGTCAGCACGGCCACGGTTAACCTGCGCAACTATTCGCTGACCGACAATCTGCAACGCCCCACCAAGTTCAGAATCATGGCGGATATCCTGCTGAACCCCGGCCAGTCACTGCTGTTCTGGGCTGATGATGAGACCACCCAGGGGCCAACCCATACCAATTTCAAGCTGGACAAGGCCGGTGAAGCCGTTGGGCTTTTTCACCCGGACAGTGTAACGATGTTGGATAGTGTGGTGTTTCCGGCGCAGACCGGGGATGTGGCCTATGGCCGTTGCCCGCTGAACAGCGACCCCTGGGGCTATTTGTTCGTGCCTACCCCAGGCTGGACGAATGCCTGCGGACGGGTATACCTGCCGCTGATGGCCGCCAGCATGCCTTGATACCCCGCTCAGCACTTCGCTATCAATAAAAGCGTTGGATCGCCCAGCCGCGCGCTTTAGCCAGCTTGCGCAATGGACGGTCAGGATTCACTGCCACCGGGTTGCCGATGCGCTCCAGCAAAGGCAAATCTTCGATGCTGTCGGTGTAGAAGTAACTGCGCGCCAGGTCTACCCCGAAACGGGCCGCATAGGCGCGGGCAGCCTGCAACTTACCCTGGCCGTAGACCATCGGCTCCAGCACGCGGCCAGTGAAGCGCCCATCCTCAACCTCAAAACGCGTCGCCATCACATCTTCCGGCTCGATGCTGAGGTGTCGAGCGAGTTGATCGGCGGTATAGGTGGGCGATGCGGTGATCAGGGCTACGCGATGGCCGTTGCGGCGATGCTCCTCGATCCAGCGACGCCCTTCTGCAGCCACGTAATGGATAAGGTGATCCTGAAACCATTGGTGTGAATGAGCGATGCGGTCAGCTTCGAGATGACCAGCAATTTTTTCCACGTAGCGCCGGGTAGCTTCGGGCAAGTCCAGTTGACCCAGCTTGTAGCGCAATACATCTTTCAAAATGATGCGAACTTCGCTCCATGACAGCTCGCCACGGCTGCGCATGTAGCGCGCCAGCAACAGCACCGAGCTGTCGCTAAGCAAGGTTTTATCCATATCAAAAAATGCGGCAACATCTGCCGTCTGGCTGGAAATCGTCATAGCAAGATTGGTCTTTCTGTGGCAGCGAACAGATTGACAGCCCCGCGGGGCTGTGCCATAATCTGCCTGTAGTTCAGCACGAAAAACCAGTGTAATGCTTTCGGCGTTTTTTGTCTATTTTTTCTATGTCATCACGATGAAGCAATCATTTGTCCCGGTTCCCCTGCCCGAAGAACGTATCAGCGCGCTGGAGCGCGCCGGTGGCCTGGTAGCACTGCTAGGCAGTGCCAGCGCCGCAACGCTGCTGCGCTGGCTGCGCCGCAAATCTGCAGGGCGCTTCTTGGCAGCAGCAGCCAGCTTGACCGGATTAGCCGGTGTTTTCTGGGTATTCCGCAACCCACCGCGGCGCATTCCAGCGGTAGAAGATGCCATTCTGGCCCCTTGCGATGGCACGGTACAAACAATTTCAATTCAGCAGGAAGAACGCTTTTTGCACGCGCCTGCTCAACAGGTGACCATTCGCATCAACCTGGGTGATGTGCCGCTGGTGCGCGCGCCCGGTCAGGGGGCCGTGCAGTACCGGTGTCTGGAGCTTGTCTCCCCGGAACAGCCAACAACGGTGGGGGAAAGCCTGTGGTTAGGCATTCGCCAGCCGCAAGGCACACGTGTGCTGATGCAGCTCACTGCGCGCGCGGAATGGCAGTTGCTGCCAACGTGGATGGCGCAGCCAATTACAGCACTGGTTGATCTGGAAGATGCTGTCGGCAGGGGACAGGTGACGGCCCATCTGGCATTGGGCGGCGTGGTGCGGTTGTATCTACCAGCGGGCATGCGCCTGGCGGTGGCTCCAGGCGACCGCGTGCGCGGTGGTGAAACGGTGATGGGGACGAGGAAGTGAAGGAAGCAGCCCTCACCCTAACCCTCTCCCAAAGGGAGAGGGAACCAGAAAAAGAGGGAACCGGAAAGCGGAGAGAACCGGAAAGCAGACACTCCCCTCTCCCCCTGGGAGAGGGGCCGGGGGTGAGGGCAAACTAAAGACAAAAGAACCACTGCATCAGCGCGCAGGGGACTCCTCACTGCGTTCGCAGTGACAGCGGTGAGAACTTTTCCTTTGCGCTTCTCGCTCGTTACCTGTCACTCCCCGCCTGCTCCCCGGCCATACCCAGCAGCGCGTATTCCACGCTATCGGCCAGAGCTTGCCAACTGGCTTCGATGATGTTGCTGCTGGCACCCACGGTACTCCAGCGGGCGTGACCGTTGGTTGATTCGATCAGCACGCGCACAATAGCACCAGTGGCTGCGTGGCTATCCAGAATGCGCACCTTGTAGTCCACCAGATTTACATCCACCAATTGGGGATAGAACTGCAAAATGGCCTTGCGTAGCGCCAGGTCCAATGCGTTCACAGGACCGTTGCCCTCGGCTGCGGTGTGAAAGATCTGGCCGCCCACCTTCACCTTCACCGTGGCCTCTACAAACCAGGCTGAGGGATCATAGGCCATGTCAGTCGGCATTGCGCTGGTATGATCGCCCACCAAGCCATTGTGCGCCTTGCCGTTCATGTGCTCCACGACCACTTTGTAGCGCAACAGCTCAAACGGGGGCTGATAGCCGGGCTGCAAGCGGCGCAGCAGCAGGGCCACCGAGCCTTCGGCACCCTCAAAGGCGAAACCGTGGTTCTCCAGCTCCTTGATGCGCGCCAGCACGCCGCGCTCTTGCTCCTTGCTCAGATCATGCAGGCCAAATTCTTCGCGCTTGACCGCAATATTATCCTTGCCGCTCAGCTCACTGACCACAATACGCTTTTGGTTGCCCACAAGCTGCGGAGTGATGTGCTGATAGCTGCGCTCCAACTTTACCACAGCATTGACGTGCGTGCCGCCCTTATGAGCGAAAGCAGAACGTCCTACAAAAGCCATGTGCGAGGGTAGTTGCAGGTTAGCCAACTCAGCCACAAAATGGGCGGTCTCGTGCAGGTGCGCCAATTGCTGCTCGCTGATAGCATCCAGCCCCATCTTCAATTTAAGATTGGCGATGATGCTGTTTAAGTTGCTGTTGCCGCAGCGTTCGCCGTAGCCGTTGATAGTACCCTGAACGTGGGTGGCTCCGCGGCGGATCGCCTCCAACGCGTTCGCCACGCCGACATCGCCATCGTTATGGGTGTGAATCCCCAATACCCCGCGATAGCCCATGCGCTCCAGCGAAGCGCGCACGGCTGTGACGATCTCACCCACTTCCCAATACAAGCTGCCGCCATTGGTATCACACAGCACCAACGCATCGGCGCCGTTGTCGGCGGCGGCCTTCAGCGTCTCCAGGGCATAATCGGGATTGGCTTTGTAGCCATCGAAGAAATGCTCGGCGTCGTAGATAAATTCACCGGTGTGCGCTTTGAGATAGGCCGCGCTGGCGCCGATCATGCGCAAATTCTCGTCCAGGGTAGTGCGCAGCACCTCATGCACATGCAAATCCCACGTTTTGCCAAAAATGCAGATGACAGGCGTGGCCGCATCTACCAGCAGACGCATTTGAGAATCGTCAGCCGGGTCGGTGTGCGCCTTCACAGTGCTGCCAAAAGCCACCACGCGCGCAGTGCGCAATTTGAGTTCGTGACGGGCGCGCTCGAAGTATTCGATGTCTTTGGGATTGGAGCCAGGCCAACCGCCCTCGATGTAGTGAATGCCGAGGTCGTCCAGCTTGCGGCTGATGCGCAGCTTGTCTTCGCAGGAAAAGTTAACGCCCTCACCTTGCGTGCCATCGCGCAGAGTGGTGTCATAAAGCCAGATCGGGGGGGATTGCACGGAACCTATAGACATGAGAAAATCCTGTTTGGGTTGCAAGTGTTAAAAAATCGTTGTCTAAAGCCTGCTGATCACCGCAGCGCCCATGGCGGCAGTGCCCAGTGCCCCGGCTGCACCATAGGCGATATCAGCAGTGCGCAGCCCGGCAGCCAACACCGCCTCTACTGCGGTCTCGATGGCTTGTGCTTCCGCCTCCAAACCGAGGGAGTGGCGCAGCAGCAGCGCCGCGCTAAGCATGGTTGCCAGCGGATTAGCCACGCCCTGCCCGGCGATATCGGGCGCAGAGCCGTGAATCGGCTCGTAGAGACCGCGCGGCAGGCCGTGACGATTGAGCGACTCGCCCAGGCTGGCGCTGGGCAACAGGCCCATGCTGCCGGCTAACATGCTGGCTTCATCGGTGAGGATGTCGCCAAACAGGTTTTCAGCGACGATGACATCGTAGGCCGCAGGGCGACGGATCAGATGCATGGCCATCGCATCCACCAGCACATGCTCCAGGGCCACATCGGGGAACTCTGCGGCTAGCACCTCGCTCACCACACGTCGCCAGAGGCGGGAACTTGCCAGTACATTGGCCTTGTCTACCGAGGCGAGTTTGCCGCGGCGACCGCGTGCCGCCTCGGCCGCCAGCCGAGCGACGCGCTCGATCTCATCACGCTGATAGATCATGGTATCAAAGGCCACGGGCTGCTCGACAGTGGCTTCCTGACGGGCGCCGAAGTAGATGCCGCCGGTCAGCTCGCGCACCACCAGCAAATCCACACCGGCCAGCGTTTCCGGCTTGATGGTTGAGGCATGCAGCAGCGCGGGGACCAGCTTCACCGGACGCAGATTGGCATACAGGCCCAGCGCCTTGCGGATGCCCAGCAGGCCCTGTTCGGGACGCACCGCGGCCGCGGGATTATCCCACTTGGGGCCGCCCACCGCGCCCAGCAGCACGGCATCGGCAGCACGGCACACGGTTACGGTGGCCTCAGGCAGGGCCGTGCCGGTGGCGTCAATAGCGCAGCCACCTAACAGCGCGGTCTCAAATTCAAAGGTATGACCGAAGCGCGTCGCCACTGTCTGGAGCAGCTTCACCGTCTCGGCAGTCACTTCCGGGCCAATGCCATCGCCCGGTAATACCGCAATGGTCACCTTCATGCCGCTGCCTCGTCTTCTCCAAACGAGCGCGCCACATCTACTTCGCGCGCCTCGCCGCGGTTGTAGCGTCCCATCAGCGCGGGCGGCGTTTTCAACTCAGCCAGATCGAGTTGTGCGCCTTCCGGCGGGAAATGCTCGTTGATCTGAGCGGTGATTGCCACCTCAACATCGGGATCAATCCAGAAAGGATGCAGATCGTCGTGATCAGGGGGTGTTTTTTGCGTAGCTTTGCGGGACATAGGGAGATCCTTGGGGAGGAGGGAGTAGTAAGAAGTAAGATGTAAGTAGTAACCAGCATCCAGTAAAGTGAGAAGTGAGCGGTTTAGAAGTGGCGACTTTCCTCGTAGCGGGCAATCTGAGCATCCTTCGAGAGCAGGTAGCCCAAATCGTCCAGACCGTTGAGAAGGCAATGCTTGCAATAGGGATCAATGGCAAACTCAGCTTGCTGGCCGTCGGGCAGGGTCACGGTTTGCGCAGCTAAATCAATGGCAAGTTGCGTGTCAGGCTCTTCCTCGATCAAATCCCACAACATGGCTATCTGTTCCTCGGCAAGCGGAATGGGGAGCAGACCGTTTTTCAGTGAGTTGTTGTAGAAAATATCGGCAAAGGCGGGAGCGATCACCGCGCGAAAGCCATACTCGGTGAGCGCCCAAACGGCGTGTTCACGACTCGAACCACTGCCGAAGTTACGTCCGGCCACCAGTACGGCAGCACTGCGGTATGCCGGGTTGTTCAACACAAAATCGGGATTGAGTGTACCATCAGCGGCATAGCGCCAGGCAGCGAACAAGCCATCGCCCATGCCTGCCTTGGTCACGGCGGTGAGATAACGCGCCGGGATGATTTGATCGGTGTCTACATTCTCGGCGCGCAGAGGCGCAGCACTTGCAGTTAATGTTTTCAATGCGTCCATAAAAACTCCTGTCGCCATTTCATCGTTTGGCGTTGCTGTTACAGCATCTCTCGCACATCTACAATGCGACCGTTGACCGCAGCCGCGGCAGCCATGATGGGGCTCATCAACAGGGAGCGCGCGCCAGGGCCTTGCCTGCCCTGAAAATTGCGGTTGCTGGTGCTGGCCACGTACTTGCCCGCGCCGGCCTTGTCGTCGTTCATTGCCAGACACATGCTGCACCCCGCACCGCGCCACTCAAAACCTGCGGCGCTAAAGATGCGGTCCAGCCCTTCGGCCTCAGCCTGAGCCTTGATGGCTTTGGAGCCGGGCACTACGATAGCCCACACGTCACCAGCCACACGCTTGCCTTGCACAATCTGAGCGGCTGCACGCAAATCCTCAATGCGACTGTTGGTGCATGAGCCGATGAAAACGATATCAATCGGCTGACCAACCACCGGCTGACCCTGACGCAGGCCCATGTATTCCAGCGCGCTGAGCAGACTACGCCGCGCCGCCGGATCTGCCAGCTCATCCACCGTAGGGATGCAACCGGTGACGGCTACGCCCTGGCCGGGATTCGTGCCATAAGTAACCATCGGCTGAAGCTGCGCGGCGTCGAGCGTCAATTCACGGTCAAAAACCGCCCCCTGGTCGCTGCTTAAACTGCGCCAGTGGGCCACGGCCGCATCCCACGCCGCGCCCTGCGGCGCGTAGGGGCGACCCTTGAGATAGGCGAAGGTGGTGTCATCGGGTGCGATCAATCCAGCACGCGCACCACCCTCGATGCTCATGTTGCAGATGGTCATGCGGTTGGCCATGCTGAGGTTGCGGATGGCGCTGCCGCGGTATTCAAACACATGACCCGCACCACCATCTGCGCCGTTTTTAGCGATGATTGCCAGGATGATATCCTTGGCAGTGACGCCCACGCCCAACTCTCCATCCACGGTGATGGCGAAGGTTTTGGGCTTGCTTTGCAGCAAGCATTGCGTAGCCAGCACATGGCCCACCTCGCTGGTGCCGATGCCGAAAGCCAACGCACCAAACGCACCGTGGGTGCTGGTATGGCTGTCACCGCAGACGATGGTCATGCCCGGCTGGGTGATGCCCATCTCCGGGCCGACGACGTGAACAATGCCCTGCACCGGGCCATCCATATCAAACAGAGTGACGCCAAAATCGCGGCAGTTATCGCGTAAGGTGCGCACCTGTGTGGCGGCATCACTCGGCCACAGAGTTATGTCAATAGCACGCGTTGGAATGGCATGGTCCATGGTGGCGAAGGTACGCTCAGGACGACGTACCGCCAAACCGCGCTCACGCAACATGGCAAAAGCCTGCGGCGAGGTGACTTCGTGGACAAGGTGCGCATCAATGTACAGTACCGCGGGCGCACCGGCATCCTGCGACACGACGTGATTGTTCCAGATCTTTTCAAAAAGGGTTTGAGGAGTGGTCATGGGCGGGGATTGGGAGAGAAGAGAGGTAGACATGTAGACTAGTAGATAAGTAGATAAGTAGACAGGTAGACAGGTGGGTAAAGAGGGGATGGGGGTGAGGGGGTGACAAGGGGAGGGAGTAAATAGTCACCCTGTCACCTTGTCATCCTGTTATCCCCTCGCGCGCTTCATTCTCTGCGCCTTCGTTGACGGCTTCAATGGCGGCGACGGCGTCTCTGGGGATCACCAACCAGAAGTTGCCCAGCTCGGTGTCCCAGTCGCTAAGGATGGCGCGGGCACGCGGGCTGCCGGTGGTTTGTGCATGATGACGGATGAGCGCACGAAGTTGTTTTTCGTGTGCGACGCGCTGCACACGGCGCAGAGTGATCAACTGAGCATTGTAGCGACCGGGCAAGGCATCTGCAGGATCGTAGACATAGGCCAGGCCGCCGGTCATGCCCGCGCCGAAGTTGCGTCCGGTGTCACCCAGGATCACCGCTACACCGCCGGTCATATATTCGCAGCCGTGGTCGCCTACGCCTTCCACGACTGCCTGCGCACCGCTGTTGCGCACGGCAAAACGCTCACCGGCGCGGCCTGCGGCATAGAGCGCGCCATCAGTAGCGCCATACAGAGCCGTGTTGCCGATGACAACGTTTTCATGCCACACATAGGCGGCATCAACACGCGGACGAACTACAATTTCGCCGCCGCCCATACCCTTGCCGATGTAGTCGTTGGCCTGACCGGTAAGATGCAGGTGAATGCCGTGGCACAGAAACGCACCGAAACTTTGGCCCGCTGTACCCTCGAACTCGGCGGTGATGCTGCCCGCAGGCAAGCCAACATTACCATGCTGCCGCGCGATTTGCCCGGCCAGCCGCGCCCCAACTGTGCGATCAGTGTTGCTGATGGCATAGCGCAGTCGCACCGGAGCGCTGAAATCAGCCAGATCGTCCAGCGCGTCCTCCGCCAGACGGTCGCCCAGAGCCGAACCTGCCAGCAACGCGTTGCGCTCGTCCACGGCACGACGCGGGCGACCGGTGTCTGGCGTCCACAGCAGCGGCTCCAAATCCAGCCAACTGGCGGCTTCACCGCTCACTGCCTGGGTGAGCAGCTCGGCGTGGCCGATTACCTCTTGTAACGTGCGATAACCCAGCCGCGCCAACAATTGCCGCACCTCCTCAGCTACCTGATGCAGAAATACCATCAGATGCTCCGGTTGGCCGGGGAATTTGGCAATCAGATCGGCGCGCTGCGTAGCCACGCCCACGGGACAGGTGTTGGTGTGGCAAGCGCGAGCCATTTTACAGCCCACGGCGATCAGAGCGGCGGTGCCGAAGCTGAATTCATCCGCACCCAGCAAGGCCGCGATCAGCACATCACGGCCCGACTGAAAGCCGCCATCCACGCGCACACGCACGCGGCTGCGCAAACCGTTGGTGAGCAGGGTATGCTGCGTCTCGGCCAGACCCAATTCCCACGACCCACCAGCATGTTTGATGCTGCTAAGAGGCGATGCCCCTGTACCACCATCGGCACCGCTGAGGTGGATTAGATCGGCGTGGCCTTTGGCGACTCCGGCAGCTACCGTGCCGACACCTGCTTCACTCACCAGCTTGACTGACACCGCGGCATCAGGGTTTACCTGCTTCAGATCGAAAATCAGTTGCGCCAGGTCCTCGATGCTGTAGATATCGTGATGGGGCGGCGGGGAGATCAACGCCACGCCGGGGGTGCTGTGGCGCAGTCGGGCAATCTCGTCCGTGACCTTATGGCCCGGCAACTGGCCGCCTTCGCCCGGCTTGGAACCTTGCGCCATCTTGATTTGCAGCTCTTGAGCAGACATCAGATAGGCCGGTGTAACACCGAAGCGCCCAGAGGCTACTTGTTTGATCTTGCTGTTGCGTTCATCAGCAAAGCGGGCTTCGTCCTCACCGCCCTCGCCGCTGTTGGAGGCTCCGCCCAGGCGATTCATAGCGACGGCCAACGTTTCGTGAGTGATGCCGCTGAGCGCCCCGTGCGACATGGCCGCGGTGGAGAAGCGGCGCAAAATAGCCTCCGGTGCTTCTACCTCGTCCAATGCAACAGGGTCGCGGCGCGGAGCAAAGTCCAGCAGGTCGCGCAGCGTGGTGAGAGGCCGCCCCTGTACCAGCTCGGTGTAGCGACGGTAAGCAGGGGAGAGGCCCTCACCCCCGGCCTCTGACGCAGAGGGAGAGTCACCCTCATCCCCGGCCCCTGACGCAGAGGAAGAATCACCCTCACCCCGGGCTGCTTTGGTGGTGGAAGAGGGGAGGGAGAGGCCTGTTGTCTCGTGCAGGGCGCGCACTACGTCGGGATTATAGCTGTGATATTCGCCGTCACGCTTGAACTTGAACAAGCCATAGCTGGCCAAAGCGGCGGATGCATCACCGGCAGGATAAGCCGCGGCGTGCCAAGCCAGCACGTCGGCTGCGATGTCGGCCAGGCCACGACCACCCAGGCGCGCCGGTGTGCCGGGGAAGTAACGATCCACCACATCCTGCGCCAGACCCAATACATCAAAAATCTGCGCGCCGCAGTAGCTGTCTACGGTGGTAATGCCCATCTTGGACATGATTTTGAGCAGGCCCTTTTCCAACGCTTTGCGATAGTTCTCAACCCCCTCGGCCACGCTGATACCTTCGGCATGGCGACCCGCGCTACGCACCTCGTCTTCCACGGTACGCAGCGCCAGCCAGGGGTTCACAGCGCTGGCCCCAAAGCCCACCAATGCAGCCAGGTGATGCACATCGCGCGCTTCGCCGGTTTCAATCACCAGGCTCACTTGGTTGCGCACACCTGCCTGAATCAAACGCTGATGTACGGCTGAGGTAGCCAGCAGCGCAGGAATCAGCGTGCGTCGGGCTTGCAGGGCGCGGTCGCTGAGGATCAGCAAGCTAACGCCTGATTTCACCGAGGCCACTGCCTGATTGCACAGCCGCTTCACCGCCGCCTCCAGCCCATCTACGCCATCCACCACCGGCCAGGTGGTATCGAGCGTGGCGGTCTGAAACTCTTCGGCGCGCTCCGGGCCGAGGTATTGCTTTAGCTCGCGCAACGCCTGAATGTGCTGGTTGCTGAGTACCGGACCGGCCAGCTCCACCAGGCGCGCAGCCTCAGGCCCGCGGCCAAGCAGGCTGCTGCGTCGTCCGACGCGTTGCGCCAGCGACATTACCTGAGCCTCGCGCAGCGGATCAATCGGGGGGTTGGTGACTTCGGCAAACCGTTGATAGAAGTAATGGAACAGGGGACGGGGAAGCCTGCTGAGCGCAGCCGAAGGCGTGTCATCGCCCATCGAGCCGATAGCCTCTGCGCCTTGCTGCCACATCGGGCGAAACAGCACTACCAATTCTTCACGATTATAGCCAAAGGCTGCTTGCAGCGCGGTAAGCGAGCTGTCAGCAGCAGAGGCGGCAGGGGCGATCTCTGAAGCGGCGGCAAGATTGCGGCGACGCGAAGGCAACATGCGGGTGCTGACGGTCACCGGCGGCACGTAGCTGCTTTCCTCCGGCGTCACCAAATCTTCCAGCCGCACCAGATTTTCGTCCAGCCAGCGTTGATAGGGATAGGCCGCGGCCAGGCGCTCGATGATTGCGCCGGTAGCCAGCATTTCGCCGCCCGCGGTATCTACGGCCAACATTTCGCCCGGGCCAAGGCGGCCTTTGGCGGTAACGTCGCGCTCATCAATGTGTACGGAACCAGCTTCCGAGGCCATAATCACCAGCCCGTCGGCGGTGGTCAGATAGCGCGCCGGACGCAGGCCGTTACGGTCAAGTGTGCTACCCACTACCGTGCCATCGGTGAAGGCCAGCGCCGCGGGGCCATCCCAGGGTTCCTGCAGGCAGGCATGATAGTGATAGAAGGCGCGGGCCTCGGGAGACAGTTCGGGATCGTGCTCCCAGGCGCGCGGCACCAGCATCAGCATGGCGTGGCGAATGTCACGGCCCGACTGCACCAACAGATCGAGGGCGTTGTCGAGCATGGCGGAATCGCTGCCGCGCTCGCTGATCACCGGCGCCAAATAACTGACTGCTTCGCCGAAATAAGGCCGAGCCGAACGCACGAGATCCGCTTCACGGGCACGCATCCAATTGATGTTGCCGCGCAGGGTGTTGATCTCGCCGTTATGGCAGAGCAAACGGAAAGGCTGGGCGCGCTCCCAGGTGGGAAAGGTGTTGGTGCTGTAGCGCTGGTGAAAAACCGCCAGCGCGGTCTCGAAATCGGCATCGGCCATGTCCAGATAGAAATTAGCCAGTTGCGGGGCCATGAACAGCCCCTTGTAGACGATGGTTTTAGCCGAAAAGGAGGCAATATAGAAATTGCTGATGCCCT
Source organism: uncultured Caldilineales bacterium (assembly GCA_937907455.1). Lineage (GTDB taxonomy): Bacteria > Chloroflexota > Anaerolineae > JAAEKA01 > JAAEKA01 > JAAEKA01. The sequence continues at coordinate 69,824 of CALESQ010000120.1, read as the reverse complement.
CGGCCCAGCAAAGCTGGGTAGCGCGTTTGCGCACCAGGTAAAGGGCACGCTCGAAGCTGTCGCCGCGAGCCAGCGCTGGGGGACGCCCGACAAAGGCCTGAACGATGTAGGGTCGCAGGCTGATCGCCCATTCGCCCAGCGCCTCAAGGTTGACGGGGACTTCACGCCAGCCCAGGAATTCCAAGCCGAATTCACCAATGGCCTGCTGCAGCAGCGTCTCGCTGCGAGCGCGGTGTACCAGATTGCGCAGAGGCATGAACACCATCGCTACGGCGACATCGCCCGGGGCGGGGGTACGCACGCCAAGCCGGGCCAGATCGCGCGCGATCAGCTTGTGCGGCAGTTGGGTGAGGATGCCAGCGCCATCACCGGAGCGGCCATCAGCCGCCACAGCGCCGCGGTGGGCGTGGTTACACAGCGCCTCCAGGGCCAATTGCAGCACACGATGGCTGCGCGCACCGCTGCGCTGAGCCACAAAGCCGGTGCCACAGGCATCATGCTCAAAAGAGGGGTCGTAGAGTGGGCCAGGCGCTGCAAGGCCTGGCCCGCTAAGGCTTGGTTTCATGCGATGCTCCCGATTCAATGCGGCCACCAATGATGTGCGCGGCGCAGCCGGGCGGGCCTTGCAGCCCACAGTAAATTGAGGGCGGTATGACCTCGCCGGTGGACACAGGATGTGATGACACAACAGGAGCGTCTTTGCTCGGTCGCCCCATCATGGGATGAAGTTCAGCCAAAAATCGCCACAGCATGGCGGCTATTTCAGACTGGGGCGGAGGGTTGTGGCCTGTTGCAGGCCCTGCATGTCCCAGGCCAGGGCTTCGGGACCACAATGGACCTGCTGAGGCTGATCGTACTGCTTTACCAGCCATTCGACCAGCACGGGATTGGCCGGTTTGGCGTTCGAGGCGGGAGATGGGTGGGACATGAGAGGCTCCTTGGGGAGAGGTGAGAATTGAGAGGTGAGAACGAGAATGGACGGGTGGTTAATGATGGAGGGGCAGATGGCAGGAAGGGGCAGCAGGATGGAATATCGGCATGTTCTGCTCCGATTACCGCTTGCCGCTTCGCTATACGCCCAAAGCCAGCACCGACTCGCGCTCTTCTTTGGCAGCCAGCATCTTGTTCAACGCCTGCATGTAGGCTTTGGCGCTGGCTACCACGATGTCGGTATCAATGCCACGTCCGGAGAAGATGCGCTGGCCGCGGCCGCCCTGCGCACGCTCCACCGTGCCGATCAGCTCATTAGCTTCGATGCGAATGGTCACATCACCCACGGCGTCCATGCCCTGATCAATGGCCTGGATCACGAACTCGACCAGGCGGTTGGGAACACCTACCAGCCGGTTGATACCCTGATACACCGCATCTACCGGGCCGGTGCCGAAACCGGCGTCGGTGACGATTTCGCCGGTGGCAACGTAGCGCAGGCGTACCACGGCTGTGGGGATCACCGTGGTGCCGCAGCTCACTTGCACGTCCTCTACCTGCCAGGTCTCCGGCGGCTTGTAGAGTTCATCACCTACCAGGGCTTGCAGATCGCCGTCGGTAACTACTTTTTTCTTGTCGGCCAGCTCCTTGAAGCGGCGAAACACCTCATCCAGGTCTTTGTCATCCAACTTATAGCCCATCTGCTCCAGTTGCAGACGGAAGGCGTGGCGACCGGAATGCTTGCCCAACACCAGTTTGCTTTGGTTCAGGCCGATAGTGCCCGCGTCCATGATCTCGTAGGTGCGCTTGTGCTTCAACATGCCGTCCTGATGGATGCCGGCCTCGTGCGCGAAGGCATTGGCGCCGACAATGGCCTTGTTGGGCTGTACCACCATGCCGGTGTAGCGGCTGACCATGTCGCTGCTGCGATGAATCTCATGGGTGACAATGTTGGTGTCGGTTTCGTAGACCTGATGGCGGGTGTAAAGCGCCATGGTGATCTCTTCCAAGCTGGTGTTGCCGGCACGCTCACCGATGCCGTTCACCGTCACCTCTACCTGGCGGGCGCCGTTTTCGATGCCGGCCAGGGTGTTGGCTGTCGCCAGTCCCAGGTCGTTGTGACAGTGGCAGGAGATGACAACGTTTTGGGCTCCCGGAGTGTTTTCGCGGATATCGCGGATCAGCTTGCCATACTCTGCGGGCACAGTGTAGCCCACTGTGTCGGGGATGTTAAGCGTGGTAGCACCGGCCTCAATGGCTACGGCCAGCACTTGATACAGGAAGCGAGGGTCGCTGCGCCCGGCATCCTCCGGGCTAAACTCCACGTCGGGGCACAGGCTGCGGGCATAACCCACCATCTCACGCACGCGCTCCACCACCTGTTCCGGTGTCATCTTCAGCTTGTGCTCCATGTGAATGGGCGATGTGGCGAGGAAGGTATGAATGCGCGGGCGCTGCGCGGCCTGCACTGCCTGCCAGGCCGCGTTGATGTCGTTATGGTTAGCGCGGGCCAGACCAGCAATCACCGGCGGCGCAGCGGGATTGCCGAACTTGTCCAGGCGTTGCTCACAGCCGATGGTCGCGGCGATCTGGTGCACAGCCTCAAGATCGCCAGGCGAGGCCGCCGGGAAACCGGCTTCGATGATATCCACGCCGAGGCGGGCAAGCTGCCGGGCTATTTCCAGTTTCTCCTGCGTGGTCAGCGTAGCACCCGGGGACTGCTCGCCGTCACGCAGGGTGGTATCGAAAATCAGGATCACATCGCGATCAGGTTGTGAGGGCATGGAGGGCTCCTTCGGGAAAGTAGACAAGTACACAGGTAGACAGGTAGACAGGTAAACAAGTATACAGGTAGACAGGTAGACAGGTAAACAAGTACACAGGTGACTGGGAATTTTTATGTATTCTGTACTTCTTCCTTATCTACATCTGCCTGTGTACTTTTTCCTTGTCTACTTGTGTACTTCTTCCTTGTCTGCTTGTGTACTTCTTCCTTGTCTACTTGTGTACTTATTCCTCGTACCAACTATTCGACTTCCACGGGATGCAGCCAGGGCATCATGCTGCGCAGTTGACGGCCTACGGTTTCGATCTGCTGATCGCGCTCACGGGCGCGCACATCATCGAACCAGGGACGCCCCTTGGCGTTTTCTTCAATCCAATCCTCGGCATAAGCGCCGCTCTGAATATCGGCCAAAATGCCCTTCATGGCGGCACGGGTCTCGTCGGTGACCACTTTGGGGCCGCTGTGATAATCGCCATGTTCGGCGGTGTCGCTCACCGAGTAGCGCATGTAGCTCAGGCCGCCGCGGTAGAACAGGTCTACGATCAGCTTCAGCTCGTGCATACACTCAAAATAAGCCACCTCAGGCTGATAACCGGCATCCACCAGGGTATAAAAGGCGGATTTTACCAACTCGCTAACGCCACCGCAGAGCACGGCCTGCTCGCCAAACAAGTCGGTTTCGGTTTCTTCGGTGAAAGTAGTGAGCAGCAGACCAGCGCGGGCACAGCCGACCCCCGCGCCGTAAGCGATGGCATCGGCCAAAGCGTGGCCGGAAGCATCCTGATGCACGGCCACCAACGCGGGTGTACCCTGACCGTCCTGATAAACCTCACGCACACGATGGCCGGGGGCCTTGGGTGCAATCATGCTCACATCCACAAAATCGGGTGGCGTAATCTGGCCGAAGCGAATGTTGAAGCCGTGGGCGAACATCAATGTTTTGCCGGGACGCAGAGCCGGTTCGATGCTTTGCTTGTACACACGCGCCTGCACCGTGTCGGGGATTACCACCATGATGATATCAGCTTCGTCCGCGGCCTGCTCCACCGTCTTGACGGTGAGACCGGCGGCCTCAGCCTTGCTCCAGCTTGGCGAATTGGGATAAAGCCCTACCATCACGTCTACGCCGCTGTCTTTCAGGTTGAGCGCGTGGGCGTGCCCCTGGCTGCCATAACCGATTACAGCGACTTTGCGGCCTGCCAGGCGGGAGAGATCTGCGTCTTTTTCGTAAAATAAGGTTGCCATGAATTCCTCGGGGTAAAGTAGAGATAGTGTGGGAGTGTGGGAGTGAGATAGTGAATTAGTGAGTTAGTGAGATAGTAAGATAGTGAGATAGTGAGTGAGTTGGTGAATGTGTAGCGAGGCCTGGCAAAAGCAGTGCCGCGACTATAGAACAACCGCTATCTCACCATCTCACCTGCGTACTATTGCACTAAATTCCCATCTTGCGGCCATTGCCGTTGCCATTATGCTGTGCGCTTTCCAGTGTAGCGCGCCCGCGGGTGATGGCTACGCGTCCGGTACGCACCATCTCACGAATGCCATAGTGGTCCAGCAGATCAATCAGGCTGTTAATGCGCTCTTCCGCACCCACCACCTGAATAATCAGCGAATCGAGAGCAATGTCCACAATCTGGGCACGATACACATCCACGATCTGCATGATCTCGGTGCGGGTTTGTGTGTCGGTGCGCACCCGGATCAACGCCAGCTCGCGCACGACCACCGGCTGATCGGTGACATCCTCGACGCGGGTCACGTCAATCTGCTTTTCCAGTTGCTTGACGGCCTGATCCACCATGCGCTCATCGCCATCCACCACAAAGGTCATGCGACTGATGCCCGAAGTTTCGCTGGGGCCAACGGCCAGGCTTTCGATGTTAAATCCACGACGGCGGAACAAATTGGATACGCGGGACAAAACACCGGGGCGGTCTTCCATCCATGCGACGACTGTGTGTTTCATGGTCTCAATCCTTTTGCAGACAGTAAGGAGTAAGAAGTAAATCGTCAGGAGTTAAACAATCTCTGAAAAACGTTAAAGAAATCGAAATTCAGAATTCAGAAGTGGCAAATCGCCTAAAGCCAGGGTTAACCAGCTTACGGCAACTCAACGGGTAAAATTGCCACTTCGGAATTCTCTGCAACGCTTTCACACAGACTCTTCAACTGCTCACTACTTACTCCTGACTACTTACCAATCTACCAACTCGGTTGCACACCGGAATAGCCCTGGACAATGGCGGGGCCGGGGCGGCGGATCATATCACCGACGGCCGCGCCGGGGGCCACCATCGGGTACACGTTTACTTCTTCCATCACACGGAATTCGATCAGGAAGGGGCCATCATGAGCGTTGGCCTGCTGCATGGCCGAAAAAACCTCATCGTTTTTGGTCACGCGCAATGCAGGAATGCCGTAGGCATCAGCCAGCTTCATGTAATCTGGACTGATCATCGGCGTGCCGGCATAGCGCTTTTCATAGAAGAACTGCTGCCACTGACGCACCATGCCTAAAAAGCCGTTGTTGATGATACCAATTTTCACCCCGACATTTTCCTGAATAATGGTGCCCAATTCCTGCATGGTTTGCTGGAAGCCACCATCGCCCACCATCACCCAAACCAATTGGTCAGGGCGGCCAATCTTGGCTCCCACAGCCGCAGGCACGCCGAAGCCCATCGTGCCCAGCCCGCCGCTGGTGATCAACTGGCCCGGGCGCAGATGGGTGAAGTATTGGGCCTCCCACATCTGATGCTGGCCTACGTCTGTCACCACCGTGCAATTGCCCTGCGTGGCATACCACAGTTGGCGCATCACAAAAGGCGGGATCAGCTCATCTACTTCCTGGTTGGCAATGTCTACCTTGCCGGTGGTGTCCTGCCATTCATGAATGGTTGTCAGCCATTGCTGATGCTGCTTTGGTTCGATGTTCGGCAGCAGTTGCCCCAGGGTATGCTTGCAGTCGCCCAGCACAGTCACCGCGGGTTTGACGTTCTTGCCCACCTCGGAGGGATCCAGCTCGAAGTGGATCACTTTAGCTTTGGGTGCAAACTGATCTAACCGTCCGGTGATACGGTCATCGAAGCGCATTCCCACAGCTATCAACACATCGCATTCCTGCACGGCGTGATTGGTGGCAGCCTCGCCGTGCATGCCGCCCATGCCCAGGGCCAGGCGGTGGTTCTCGGTAATGACACCAATACCCAGCAACGTGGTGACCACGGGAATTTCAGCCCGCTCTGCCAACTCCATCAATTCAGCCTGAGCCTCGCCCATCTGCACACCGTGGCCGGCAATAATCAGCGGGCGCTGTGCCTGATTGATCAGCGTGGCAGCGGCAACCACGGCGTCGGGCTGTTCGCGCAACACCTTCACCAGACCGGGGCGAGTCAACTCAGCAGAGTATTCCCAGTCAATTTTGCTGTTTTGTACGTCTTTGCAAATATCCACCAGCACCGGGCCGGGGCGCCCACTACGCGCAATATAGAACGCTTCAACCAGCGCCTCACCCAGATCAGCAATGTCGGTGATGAGATAGTTGTACTTGGTGATCGGCAAGGTGATGCCGGTCACGTCGGTTTCCTGAAAGGCGTCGCCGCCCAGCAGATGAGTAGCCACCTGACCGGTGATTGCCACAATCGGGATCGAATCCATCATGGCATTTGCCAGACCAGTGACGAGATTGGTAGCCCCGGGGCCGCTGGTAGCCAGCGCCACACCGACCTTACCCGTGGCACGCGCCCAGCCTTCGGCCATGTGGACGGCAGCCTGTTCGTGGCGCACCAGAACATGGCGGATGGGATATGCCGGCATAGCGTCATAAATGGGCAAAGTCGCACCGCCGGGATAGCCGAAGACCGTATCCACGCCTTCGCGCAAAATGGTCTCCCAAACGATTTGAGCGCCTGTCTTCTCCATGTGAATCACACCTTTCCTGTGTTTGCCCAACCAGATACAAAAAGCCTCAACCTGAGCCCGCCCTTGCTGGGCAGATCAGATAGAGGCTTCATCGCCTGGATCGGCTTGCCATACTCCGGAAAGCGACTTGATTTAGCTAACCGGCTGCTATCCAATTCAATAAAAAACCCCTCCGCGGCTGGGAGGGGTTTCGCACATGCTTGTGATGTTGCTACAAGTGGTTCAACGCTCGGTTCCCAGCTGCCATTGGCTCCCGGCAAGTACCAGGAGCACACTAATGAGGATGACAAGGAGGTTGAAGAGCGTAGAACCGGTGGTAGCCATAGGACATAAACTAAAAACTGCCTGTCTCAAACGTAGGCGCAGTATAATCAGGACAGGAAAGTTTGTCAACTTTCATTTCATCTGAAAAAGTAACCTTTCCGGCTAAACCGCGTCTGAGTGAATGCGGTTTACTGCGGCTCCGTGGTTTGCAAAAACACCCCTGTCTCTGTTTCTCTCCAGGAGGCCCTCTATGGCTAAAGTTGTGGTGATCGGTGCCGGCTTTGCCGGACATACAGCGGCATTGTATCTTGGCAATCGGCTCGGCAAAGAGCATGATATTACAGTCATCAATCGCTATGACTTCTTTGGATTTGTGCCCTCCTGGGTCTGGGTCGGGATCGGCCACATGGCCCCGCAAAAGACTACCTTCAAGCTAAAACCGGTTTACGACCGGATGCACGTCAAGCTGGTGATTGGCAAGGCCACGGAAATTCACCCCGACCCGCAGGATCAATATGTGGTGGTGGAAGCAGATGACGGCGCACTGCTGCGCCAGCCTTACGACTACCTGATCATTGCCACCGGCCCCAAGCTGAACTACGAGGGCACGCCCGGTCTGGGGCCAAAAGCGGGCCTGAGCCATTCGATCTGCACCCTGCCGCACGCGATTGAGGCGCGCGACCGCTATCTGGAGATCGTGCAGCGTCTGAAAAAGGGCGAGACCAGCCGCATGGTGATCGGCACCGGCCATCCGGGCGCAACCTGCCAGGGCGCGGGCTTCGAGTATCTGATCAACATTCACCGCGACCTGGTGAAGCAGGGGGTGCGCGACCGCGTGCAGCTCACCTGGCTTTCCAACGAGCAGGCGCTGGGCGATTTCGGCGTGCACGGGGTCAGCGTGCGTCAGCACGGCAAGGTCTACCACAGCGAGGACTTCATCCACTCGATCTTCAAAGACTACGACATTGCCTGGGAGATTCAAAAAGGGGTACATCGCGTCGAGGCGAACAGCATCCACTGGGAAGACTTCGAGGGCAACTACGGTGAAACGCCGTATGACTTTGCCATGCTGATCCCGCAATTCACCGGCGCGCCGCTGCGCTACATCGGCAGCGACGGCCAGGATGTTTCTGATAAGCTCACCAACAAGGCGGGCTTTATCCTGACGGATGGCATCTACGGCCTGCCCTACGAAGTGCTGGTGGAAAACCCCGATGCCTGGCCCTCGGTGTACCAAAACCCCACCTACCGCAACATCTTTGCCGCGGGCATTGCCTTTGCCCCGCCTGGCCCCATTTCTATGCCCCATGTCACCCCCAACGGCACATCCATCACTGCCGCGCCGCCGCGCACCGGCATGGTGTCGGGCATCATTGGCCGTGTCGTGGCGCTGAACGTGATTGACCTGATCAAGAAGGGGCGCATGACCCACCACGAGCGCATGTCCGAGATGTTCGCATCGTGCATCGCCTCGATGGGCGACTCGCTGCGCGATGGCGCAGCCGTGGTTATCAACATCTATCCGGTCGTGCCGGATCAGCGCCGCTTCCCGAACGAAGCCGGGCGCGACCTGCAAGTCACCCACATGGAGATGGGTCTGGCGGGCGCCTGGATGAAGCGCATGATCCACGAAACCTTCATGTGGAAACTGCAAGGCCGGCCCGGCTGGACGATTATTCCTGAATAAAGGAGGCCATCATGGAAATTACCGACCGCCAACGCGCCCTGATGAACAACAAGCTCTATCAGTTTTGGCGTTTTATTGTTCTGAACCTGACCATTCTGAAAGCTGTAGACCGCAGCAAGCGCTCGTGACCCAACTTAATGCCTGAAATGCCGGCTGCCGGTAAAGCACATCGCCAGCCCCAGCCGGTCACAGGCCGCGATCACTTCGGCGTCGCGCACGGAGCCACCCGGCTGCACCACCGCGACGATGCCCGCGGCTGCCGCAGCTTCCACGCCATCAGCGAACGGGAAGAAGGCATCAGAAGCCAGCACCGCGCCGTGACTGCGCTCACCGGCGCGCCGCGCAGCCAGATGCACCGAATCGACGCGGTTCATCTGCCCTGCCCCCACACCCACCGTCGCCGCGTCCTGGGCAAAGACAATCGCGTTGGACTTGGTATGCCTGGCCACGCGCCAGGCAAAATCGAGATCGGCCAGCTCGGCCGCGCTGGGCTGGCGCGCGGTGACCACCTGCCAACTGGCCGCAGGCTCGTGCGACAGGTCGGCGCCCTGCACCAGCAGCCCCCCGTGGATGCTGCGCAGCGTCAGCGCCGCGTCAACCCCGCCCGTTGGCTGTAAAATGCGCAGATTCGCCTTGCGCCGGAAGCGCGCCAGCGCCTCCTCCGTATAATCCGGTGCGATCACCACCTCGACAAACAGATCGGCCATTTGCCCGGCCAGCGCCAAATCCGCCGTGCGATTGACCGCCACGATGCCGCCGAACGCCGACACAGGATCGGCGGCCAGGGCGCGCATGTAGGCGGTCACCAGGTCGTCGGCGCTGGCGACACCGCACGGGTTGGTGTGCTTGATGATGCACACCGTCGGCGGGCTGAATTCCTGCGCCAATACCCAAGCCGCGTCCATGTCCAGCCAGTTGTTGTAGCTCATCTCCTTGCCGCCCAACTGCGTAAACGCCGCAGGCTGGCCCGCGGGCTGATAGAGCGCGGCGGGCTGGTGCGGGTTTTCGCCGTAGCGCAGCGTTGCCGCCCGCGTGTAAGCCAGCGGCAACGTAGCCGGCAACGGCTGCTGCGGCTCCAACCGCTGCGCCAGCGTGGCCGCGATAGCCGCATCATAGGCCGCGGTATGCTGAAAAGCCTGCAAGGCCAGCCGGTTGCGCAGCGGTTGATCCACCGCGCCTGCCTGCACGGCGGCCAGCACCGCGGCATAGTCCGCGGGATCGCACACCACCGCGACGCGCTCGTGGTTTTTGGCCGCGGCGCGCAGCAGCGTCACCCCGCCGATGTCAATCTGCTCCACCAGCTCCGGCAGGGTGGCGTCGGGCCGCGCCGCCACCTGGGTGAAGGGATAGAGATTGCACACCACCAGATCAATCGGTGACAGGCCGTGCGCGGCCAGCTCGGCCTGATGTTCCGCGGTGTCGCGCGCCAAAATGCCGCCATGCACCGCGGGGTGCAGCGTCTTGACGCGGCCACCGAGGATTTCCGGGAAGCCGGTCAGTTCGCTGACATCGGCGACCGGCAGCCCGGCCGCGCGCAGGGTTGTTGCTGTGCCGCCGCTGGCGATCAATGCCACACCTGCCTGATGCAGCCCGCGGGCGAAATCCACTAAGCCGGTTTTATCAGAAACGCTAAGAAGGGCCTGAATAAGAGCCATTTTTTCTTCGGAGAACCATTCTACGGCTGGAGGTATTGGGCGAAGAAGTGCACGATGCGGCTGTAGCAGTCCACCTTGTTGACGAATTTCAACACATCGTGACCTTCATCGGCGTAGACAACATAGTCCACCGCCTTGCCCTGTGCTTGCAGGGTTTCAACTACATCGCGCGACTCACGCTCAACCACGCGCGGATCGTTGGCGCCTTGCATCACCAGCAAGGGGCAGGCCAGATTCGCCAGATAGCTGCTGGGTGAGCGCTCTTCCAGGAATGCTTTATCCTGCTCCGGGTGACCCAAAGCCTGATAGAAGTAGACCTTCCAGGTTTCCGGCAGGCGATCTATAAAGGTGAACAGATTGTACGGGCCAAACATATCTACGCCGGCACGCCACAGCTCAGGATGCCGCCCCAGCAGGGTCAGGGTCATGTAGCCGCCGTAGGATCGTCCCATCACGCCGACACGGTTCATGTCCAGACGGGCATCGCTGCGCAGCAGCTCAAAAGCCGCTACGTGATCTAAGCGATCCAGCCCACCCCAGTCATGATCTACGCGCTGCATGTAGTCCATGCCATAGCCGCTGCTACCGCGTGCATTAGGAACCCACACGGCAAAGCCATTCAGGGTGAAAAACTGAATCAACGGCATAGAGAACCAAGTAAAGTCAGGGCGCTCCTGGCTTTGGGGGCCGCCATGAATGTAGAAAACCACCGGGCGCGGACCGGTGAAGCCCAACTCGGCAGCAGGCAGGTAGAGCCGCGCCGAAATGCGCAGGCCGTCGTGGCTGGTATAGGCATAATCTTCTCCCGCGGCCATTGCTGAGCGGGGAATGCCCAGCAGGCGTTCCTGTGTCACCTGGCGGAGCGCGCCATCCGGCTCCAGCAGGTACAGTTGCGACGGAGAAACCGCAGTGGAAAAGGCCAGAACATAGCGACCTGTAGCCTCTTCGTAGTCCAATGCCTCAACCACACCACCGCTGAGTTGACCCTCACCCACCAGCACCCGCTGCACGCTAAAGCACAACGCCGCTTCATCAAACTCCCCTTCGTAGACCCAGGAAGCGCCGTCAATGTTGTAATGCACGGTGTAGCGCGCGCCTTGACGATGATACAGTACCTCCAACTCGCCGTTGCCGGTGTGGACCAAGCCCTCGATAGCGACCGGACGAATTACAGCAGGCTCAGCGTCGGGCAGATAGCCCAAGCCGTAATGATCGTCGAACAGGCAGGTGGTGAGCAGAATGCCGTGAGCGGTGAAGTGCAGCTCGCCGATGCCGTTGCGCTCATACACTTTGCCAGGCGTGCGCTGCCCCAGCGGCGTGCCGTAAAGCAAGCGGCGCGGCCCGGCATCGGCCTGCCAGCGATACAGGATAATATCGCCGAAGGTATAGTTATCGGCCAGAATCACGGTGTTCATGTCGGAACTATAACCGACAGGCACATTGCCATACTCGCTTTGGCCCAGATCAACAATCTCCAGCGTGCGCAGGTCTACGCGCCAAGTGTGGTAGACTGGGGCTGTACGCGCATCTACGGTAAACAAAGCCAGCAAGCGTTCGGCATCGCACTCGGCACAAAAGACCTGTTGACCAGCAAACCGCTGGCCGAAAACCAGCTCAGGCAAACCGCCCTCCAGGGGAACCCACATCGGCTGATAGTTTTCGTCTCCGTCGCGGTCCAGCATCAGCAAAATTTTGCCAAGCTGCGGCAACACCTTGAAGGCCACTGCGCCATCAAAATGCTCAGGGTTAGGCAGCACAATGTCAGGAGGCAACAGCGGCAGGGGCACACTGCCGGCCACATCCATCACATACAAACTGAGCCAGCCGGAAAGATCACTGATGAAATACAGTCGGTCACCCACCACTTGAGGATGGCGAAAGTTACGGGCAGAAAGCAATGATTGAATAGAATAGGTTGACATTCAAACTCCTTGATACCTGAATTAAAGCGCCAGGACCTTCACCTTAATGACATCCATTCATGCGATGGTAACGGCGATGTTTTGAGCCAGGGCGCGGGCGCGCTGCGGTGCATCGCCTACATAATCACCGGCATCCAGCAACGAAGCGATTTCGCCGGGCAACAGCCACTGCGTCAGCCGCGGATCGGCTCGCAAACCTGCTGCCAATGGATTAGGCAACCCCTGACGCACAGCTTCCCAGGCGGCCAGGCTGTGGCCGCGCAGAATGTCATGCAGCACTTGCCGGTCGCCACCGGCCTTTACGGCTTCCATCAGCAGGCGTTCCGTGGCAGCAAACACACCATAGAGAGCAACATGGCGGGCCACTACATCCTCGCGCACCACCAACCCTTGCATCAGGCGCGTGGCGCGGTGGAGCAGCTCATCAGCCAACAAAAATGCCTCAGGCAGCACCATACGCCGGTTGGCTGAGTCGTCCAGTGTGCGCTCCAAGTGGCTGTGGGCGGCGTTGTCCCAGGTAATACGGGGTAATGCCGCGAGCTGCCGCGCCAGGCTGTCGAGGTTTTCCGCATCCACGGGGTTACGCTTGAAAGGCATGGCACTGCTGCCCACCTGCTGCGCGCCGAACGGTTCGCTCCATTCACCGATGGGAGGGCTTTGTAACAGCCGCACATCATAGGCCAAGCGATAGACGGATTGGGCGACTCCGGCCAGCGCGTTGAGTACCAACCAATCTTGTTTGCGCGGGTACACCTGCGTGCCCACCGGGTGCGCAGCCAAGCCGAGTTGCGCCAGCAGGCGCGCTTCCAGCCGCTCGGCGCTCCAGCCGGTGTCTTCCAACAGTTGGGTATACGAAGCCGATGTCCCCACTGCCCCGCGCAATCCCTTGGCGCGCAGACCGGCACGCACCCGCTGCAACTCTTGCCAGTCGGTGAGCAGGTCATAGCCATACTGGGCCAGACGATACCCCACCGTGGTCGGCTCGGCGGGCTGCAAATGGGTGAAAGCCATGCAGGTGAGTTGGGCATACCGCTCAACCTGCTCTTTGACTACGCGCAAAAACTGCGCCAACGTCGCCAGCAACAGATCCAACGCCTCGGCCACCCGCAGCACTTCCACATTGTCCAGCGCATCAGTGCTGGTGGCCCCCAGGTGGATGATGCCACCACCCACCGTACATTGCTCGGCGTAGGTGCGAATTTCAGCCATCAGGTCATGGCGGATCTCAGCCTCGATCTCGGCAGCGCGGGCCAAATCTACTGCTTGCTCGTGCGCCTGCAAATCGGCAAGCTGCGCCGCGCTGACCAGGCCGGCCTCATGCTGTGCAGTTGCCAAAGCAACCCAAAAGCGCCTTAACAGAAGGCGTTTGTGCTGTTCTGACCACAGGGCGCGCATCGTCTCCGAGCCGTAACGCCAGGTGAGGGGGGAAAGATAGGTGTCGTGGGCGAACATGGGAGTTGAAAATTGGGAATTGGGAATTGAGAGTTGAGAAGGGAGAATTGAGAGTTGAGAATTGGGAATGAGCGTTCCGCTGGTTGAGTAGGACGGCGTGAGGCGACAACCTGCACGACTCAAGTCTGCCGCCCGTACCGAAACCAATCACGCCTTATTCATTACCCGAAACATCGCCTCACGTTCTGCACCTACAGAAACCCACGTCAGCGGAGCGCCGGCAAGTTCTTCAATGCGCCGCAGATAGCGCTGGGCAGCCATAGGCAAATCATCCCATGAGCGGCAAGCCGTGGTAGGTTGCAGCCAGCCGGGCCATGTCTCGTAGCATGGCGTCACCTGCTCCAGCACGGCAGTCTCAGGAACGTGGCTGAGCCGCTCTTTGCCCAGAAGGTACCCGGTGCAAATCTTCAGCTCCGGCAGCGTATCAAGCACATCCAGCTTGGTAACGGCCAGATCGGTCATGCCGTTAAGCCATACGGCATAGCTGATAGCCACACCGTCAAACCAGCCCACGCGGCGCGGGCGTCCGGTAGTAGCACCATATTCGTGACCCAGCCGGCGCAGCCGCCCGCCCTCTTCATCCAGCAATTCCACCGGAAAAGGCCCGGCACCCACACAGGTGGAGTAGGCCTTGACCACTCCCACTACACGGCTGATCTTGCCGGGAGGGATGCCTGCACCCGCCGCGGCAAAGGCTGCGGTGGGGTTGGATGACGTGACGTAGGGGTAAATGCCCCAATCCAGGTCACGCATCACGCCCAGTTGGCCCTCCAGCAACACGGCCTGATCGGCCTCTACCGCGGCACGTATCAGCGGCAACACGTTGATAATGCGCGGACCAAGCTGCGCTGCCCACTCCAGGCACTGCGCGTACAACGCCTCTGTTGTCAGCGGTGGCGCACCAAAACGCTCAAGATCAGCGTTTTTGCGCGGGATGATCTGCTCCAGTCGTGCCTGCAGCCAATCGGGATGAAGCAGGTCGCCCAGGCGCAGCCCCCAGCGCGCGGCCTTGTCGCTGTAGGCCGGACCAATGCCGCGCTTGGTGGTGCCGATGGCTGCACCGCCGCGTGCCGCCTCTTGCAAGCCATCTAGCTGCACATGGTAGGGCATGACAATGTGGGCGCGATCTGAAAGCCATAGATTGCTCAAATCCACACCCGCGGCTGTCAGCTCGGCCATCTCGCGCAACAGGCTGTCGGGATTCACCACCGGCCCCGCGCCAATGATGTTGTGCGTGTTGGAGTAAAAAATACCGGAGGGAATCAAGTGGAGGCGAAACGTGCCCAGGTGGTTGACCACCGTATGGCCGGCATTGTCGCCTCCCTGAAAGCGGATGACCACATCGGCGTTTTCGGCCAGAAAATCAATGACACGCCCTTTGCCCTCATCGCCCCATTGAGCACCGACGACTGCTGTGACTGGCATCGTTTATCTCCTTTTGGCTTCTATATCAAGGCAACCATACCGCGTGGCTGATCTCGCAGGCTGCACAGGTAACGGCCAGGCCGCTCAGGGCGTTGCTTACCGGATCAAGCAGCAGCAGGCTTTGCCGATCAGCGATCAGCAGGCGGGGTGAGGCAGCCTTCGCCGCGGCCGTAGCTGGTTGCCACGCCACGCTGCGTATCTCGGCAAAGGTACCGCCGACATCCTGCCAGCTATTGCCATCCAAACTCTGCTGAAGCAAATCGCGACCATCACGCGGCAAGCGGCGTAGCCATAGGCCGGTAACCGGTTGCTGCGGATAAAAGCCCGCACCCGGCTCTACAGCCAACGGCAAAATACTGATAAAGCGATTGCCGCTCAACGTCTGGCGTGCCCACGCGTAGGTAGTGGGATCGGCTGGCAACCCGCGCAGATAGCGCAAGGCCATGCCATCTGGCTCCCACTGCGGCAGCCAGGCCGCGATCTGATAGGCAGGATCCGTCCAACCGTTGGTGAGAAACAGCTCGGTGACGTTGCGAATCTCGTTGCTGTCGCGCTGCCACAAGAAAATATCAGACTGGTCGCCCTGATTGCTGGGAGTAGCCGCGGTCATACGCGCGTCAAACGCCAGTTGACTGCTGTCCGGTGACCAGGCCAGATGCGCCGCGGCCTCCATCTGCGCCAGCGAGGTGAACTGTCCGGCAGCGTCACCCCACAGCCACACGGCGCGTCGGCCACGGTCATCAGCTATCACAGCCAGCCATTGACCATCGGGCGACCAAGCCATCTCGGTGGGGTTGGGTGCAGGCAGCGCGGCCAGCAAAGCGGGTTCAGCCAACGCATACAGGCGCAATTGGCTAAACGCAGCCACAGCCAGGCTTTTGCCATCAGCAGAAAGCGCCAGCGTGGGCGACGGCAGCACGGCAAAGGGCACGGTGAGCGTCAGCGGCTCGGTGAGCAGACTCTCGGCAGGCCCGGTGAACGTCAGCGGCTCGAAAGACGGGCTATCGGCAGACATGGTAAGCGTCACCGGCTCGGCAGGCATACTCTCGGCAGACATGGTAAGCGTCACCGGCTCGGCGGGTTGACTCTCGGCAGGCTCGGTGAGCATCGGCGGTTCGGCAACCGCAACTGGCGGCAACGTCCAGCCATCCAGCACATCCAACAACTGCACACTGCGGCTAATGGGATCAAAGGCATAGAGGCCGGCATCACTGGCAACCGTCACGCAGCTCGGCATGGCGGTGTCCGCACAGTCCCAGGCCGAAGCGACCACATCGGAGCGCAGCAGTTGCAAGCCATCGGCATTCAAACGCCAAAGCCCCGCGCCTGCCTCACCTGCACGCTGCACGGAAAAGATAACCTGACCAGCGGGCAATGCCCCCGCTTGCAGCACGGCCGGTGGCAAGGCAGTGGCCGTGGGTGTGGGGCTGACAGTTGGCTCAAGCTGCGCTGTTGTGGTGGCTGCCTCACTCTGTGGCCGCTGCGGCTGAGGGCGGAAGGTACACGCGGCAACGCTGCCGACCAACAAAGCAAGATACAGGCTCCAGCGCAGAACAACGGTAACGATGCGCATGGCTAGGTAAGACGGCGCTCCAGCTCGGCGGCCACGTCGTGCCACGATTGGCCGCGCACCGCCAGCAGCATCATCACATGGTAGCACAGGTCCGCGATTTCGCAGACCACACGCTCATCACCCTGACCTTTAGCGGCCACTATCACCTCGATAGCCTCTTCACCGATCTTTTTCAGGATTTCGTCCTCGCCAGCTTGCAGCAAATGCACGGTGTAAGAGCCGGAAGGCTGCTGGCTTTTGCGGGCTTCAATGACCTCCCAAAGCCGCGCAAGCGTTGAGTCGTTCATAAACACGTCCTATGTATGGTTACGGGGTGTCAGCACCCTGGGCGGCTTCGGCAGACCACACGGGCTGAGCCGCGCCAGCAAGGCGCTGTTGTTGCAGCAGGGCATCATCGTAGGATATCTGACGATAAAAGCAGGAGACATTGCCGGTATGACAGGTAGGGCCAAGCGGTGCAGCCTGCACCAGCAGCGCGTCCGCATCACAATCGTAGGCTACCGCTGTGGTAACCAGCAGATTGCCGGAGCTTTCACCCTTGCGCCACAACGTGCTGCGGCTGCGGCTCCAGAAGGTGACATAGCCTTCCAGCAAGGTTTTTTGCAGCGCTTCGGCGTTCATCCAACCCAGCATCAACACCTGCTGAGTGTGGGCATCCTGCACGACAGCAGGCAGCAAGTCATCGGCGTTCCAGGTTAAGTCGTTCAAGAGATCCATAAGCAGGCTGTGCTAAAGTCTTACCGGTATTTCCTGACCGGCCAGATAGCGTTTCACCTCGCCAATGCTGAGCTGGCGAAAGTGAAACAGCGAGGCAGCCAGGGCGGCATCGGCATGACCCTCGGCAAAGGCAGCATGAAAATGGGCCAGCGATCCCGCTCCGCCAGAGGCAATCACCGGCACTGATACGCGCCCGGCCACCGCGCGAGTGAGTGCCACATCGTACCCGGCCTGTGTGCCATCGGCATCCATACTGGTAAGCAGGATTTCGCCCGCGCCCAGCGTTGTCACTTGCTCGGCCCAGGTGAGCGCATCCAGCCCGGTGGCAGTGCGCCCGCCGTTGATATAAACCTGCCAACCGTCGCCGTGACGTTTGGCATCAATGGCGACCACCACGCACTGGCTGCCGAACTGCTGCGCACCCTCGGCAATGAGCCGGGGGTTGTGTACTGCGGCGGAATTGATACTTACCTTGTCGGCCCCGGCCAGCAACAGGCCGCGCATATCAGCCACGGTGCGAATGCCGCCGCCCACAGTGAAAGGAATAAACACCGTACGCGCCACGGCCTCAACCATCTCCAACGTAATTTCACGGCGTTCGTGGCTGGCTGTTATGTCAAGAAACACCAACTCATCGGCGCCCTCACCGTCATAGATGCGCGCCTGCTCTACCGGATCGCCGGCATCGCGCAGGTCAACGAAACTGACGCCTTTGACCACGCGGCCATCTTTGACATCGAGACAGGGGATGATGCGTTTAGCAAGCATAATGAACGATACGCAGCGAATGGAATTCGCCGCCTCATCATACAAAGGCCCCTCAGGGCCTGTTTCCGCAACGCCCAAAGGCGCTTCGTGCTGTCAGCCAGACAATTCCATTGTCTGCGCGTCTGCCAGTGCCACAGCACTACGCAGATCCAGCGAACCAGTGTAAAGAGCCTGACCAGCAATAACACCTTCAACGCCGCGGGCAGTCACTGCCAGCAGTGCGCGGATATCATCCAGATCGCGCACGCCGCCGCTGGCAATCACAGCCAGGCCACTGTGTTCGGCCAATGCCACACTGCCCGCGACATCCACACCGCTCAACATGCCATCACGGGCAATATCGGTGTAAACCGCGCGCAGCACACCGGCCG
Source organism: uncultured Caldilineales bacterium (assembly GCA_937907455.1). Lineage (GTDB taxonomy): Bacteria > Chloroflexota > Anaerolineae > JAAEKA01 > JAAEKA01 > JAAEKA01. The sequence goes on along the minus strand of CALESQ010000120.1, from coordinate 51,353 downwards.
CAGCCAGGTGACGAGCCAACTCCAAAACAGTTACAGTGCTGGCAGACTGCCAGCCATGAGTAGCTACATAACCGCCGCGTGCATCCAGACCGGCCACAATCGCCTCGCTGCCGAAACGCCGCACTGCGGTGGCGGCCAATGCAGAATCTTGCAGCAATGCTGTGCCCAGCACCACACGCGTGGCCCCCAAACGCAGAGCAAGGGCCACATCATCCAGCGTGCGCAGCCCGCCGCCGAACTGAATGGGCAGATCAATCACGGCACGGATAGCCGCCAGGCAGCGCAGATTCGGGGCATCGGCAGCCTGATCGCCCAACGCGCCATCCAGATTGACCACATGCAGCCATTGGGCTCCCTGGGCAGCCCAATGGCGTGCCATAGCCGCGGGATCATCGCCGAACACAGTTTCAGCGGTGGGGTCGCCCTGGCGTAGACGCACGCAACGCCCGCGACGTAAATCAATGGCAGGAAAGATCAACATACAGTGTGGTATGAAAGTCAGTATACGCGCAAACAGCAGGCTGTCAAAGCGTTGGAAGTGTTATGCAGGCAGCGCTGTGAACTATCTACGGCAGCGCAGCCAAATCCCTCACCAGCAAAGGCCGGTCATCCAACATGCGGCTAAGACCGAGGCGGCTGTAAACCGCTTCGGCGCGGTCGGCATGTGCCGTGGTGTTGAGCATGATGCGCACCGCCACCGGCGCTGCGGCGCGGTGGGTAGCCACGGCAGCCAGCACGGCCTGCGTCTCGATCTCGCTGCCCCACAGAGCCGGTTGAAGCGAAAGCGCCAGCGACAGCACCCCATCATTGCGCTCATCCGCGCGTACTGACACATAACCTACCGCGTCGCCGTGCTGTTCAATGCGATATGAAGGGAAAGGTGAAGGGCGCTGCGGCAGCAGGCTGCTGTCAATCAGCTCGCGCGCCACCACCGCCGAGGCGTCCATTTCGATAGCCAGCCAGTGCAGGCGCTCGCTGAGGCCATCGCGCGGCAACAGAGAGCGCAGCGTCAGGCCGGCAGGGGCAACCTCGCCTGTCAGCTCACCGCGGTAGCTCCACAGGTAGTAGTCCAGCAGCTCATAGCCCGCAGCCCGGTAGAGCGCCAGGTGTTCGGCGCTGCTATCAAGCGGAGCCAGACGCACATAGCGATATTCGCGGTCGCGTGCCAGTGTTTCAACAGCAGCCAGCAGTGCCTTAAGCAGTTCAGGCACTGCAAAGCCCGGCTCTACACGGAATTCGCTCAGAGTGACGGTGTCACCGGCCTGCTCAACCACGGCAAAGCCTGCGAAGCTGCCATCCTGTTCCAATACCAGTTGATTGGTACGCGTGCGCAGATAGCGCGGCAACACCCAGCGTCGAAACAGAAAACGCTGCCAGGCATTGCCCGCGGTGGCAGCAAAGCGCGGATCGCGGCTGCGCTCTTCGATGTACCAGGCGACAAACGCGGCGAATTCCTGCCTGGCGGCAGGGCGGACGGTAAATTCAGGCATTGGACATTTCCTCCACCGCGCGGCGCAGATCGGCCACAAAAGTCTCGATCACGGCGGTTTTCAGCCGCCACGCCGCGCGGTTGGCTACCAGCACGGCCTGGCTGTGCAGCACCACGCGCAGCTCACGCAGTCCATTGTCGTGCAGCGTCTGACCGCTCTGCACCAGATCCACAATCAGATCAGACAGATCTACCAGCGGGGCCAGCTCGACACTGCCGGACAACTCGATAATCTCGGCGCTGACCCCTCGGCTGCGAAAGAAAGCCTCGGTCAGGCGGGGAAACTTGGTAGCTACGCGCGGGTTCGGCTCCAGCCGCAACGGATGATCACCGCGTGCTGCAGGCCCAGCTACGGCCAGGCGGCAGTAGCCAAACGGCAGCAGCAGCGGCTCCAGCAGATCGGGTTGATGCTCGCGCAGCACATCGAGACCAGCAATGCCCAAATCACAAGCGCCGTTTTCCACATACACCGGCACATCACCGGGCTTGGCCAGCACGTAGCTCAGGTGCGGTGCGGCAGAAGGCAACAGTAATTGGCGGTCGTTGTCACCAGCACGCAGGCCATAACCGGCCTGCTCCAGACAAGTGCGGGCTTCCTCCAGCAAGCGGCCTTTGGGTAGTGCCACCACCAGGCGATCAGCAGCCAGACGATTTACCATGTGGCAGCCTCGTGCATCAGCGCGGTGATGGACAGCGTGCGCGTGCCCTCGGCGGTGCGCAGCCGCACGGTATCTGCATCCACACAATGGGCCAGGCGCGGCGCGCGGGCCGACTGAACATCAACAGCGGCATCGCCCAGGTGTAGTTCTACGCGCAGGCCGCGGCGGCGCAGCTCGATCAGCGCGGCCAGGCAGGCAGGCGAAAGTTCCCCCAGCCACAGCAGATCGGCACGCAGTGGGGAAGGCTGCCAGCCCTGCCGCTGCCGCGCCAGGGCTATTCTATCCACCCAAAGCGCACAGCCCACAGCGGGCTGAGGCCGCCCAAAATGAGCCAGCAGGTCATCGTAGCGCCCGCCGGAACAAATGGCAAAACCGACGCCGGGCGTGTACCCCTTGAAGGTGATGCCGGTATAATATTGCATGGCACGGGTCTCGCCCAAGTCGAAAGTGATGTGATCGGCCACACCATAGCCGTGCAGCAACTCATGCAGCGCAGCCAGATGGTCGAGTGCCGCGGTCATTGCTGGGTTCAGGCAAAGGGTGCGGGCAGTGTGGAGAATGACGGGGCCACCGGACAAGGCGGGCAGGGCCAGCAACGTGCGGTGCAGGGCAGGGCTGGCGGGGATGGCTGCCAGCGCCGCGGCAATATCAGCGGCGTTTTTGCGGTCCAACGCGCTTTGCAGCGTATGCAAGGCGACCGGCGTGAGGTTCAACTCAACCAGCAGGGCATGAAAAAAGGCCATTTGGCCGAGAGCAAGCTGAAAACGGGTAAGCCCGGCGGTGCGCAGTGCCTCGGCAGTGAGCGCCAGCACCTCGGCATCGGCCGCGGGGCCAGCGGCGCCGATCAGCTCCACGCCTGCCTGAGTGAACTCACGCTGACGCCCGGCCTGAGGTGCTTCGTAGCGAAACACCGGGCCGATGTAGCACAGACGCAGTGGCATGGCTTGGTCGTAGAGCCGGGTGGCCGCCACGCGCGCGGCGGGGATGGTCAGTTCAGGGCGCAGGGCCAGGGTGCGGCCATCACGGTCGGTGAAGCGGTACATCTCTTCGGCAAGCTGCGTGCCTGCCTCCGAGGCCAACGTATCGGCATACTCAAAGGTGGGTGCAATCAGCTCGTCGTAGCTCCAAACGCGAAAACAACCGCGCAGGGCGGCTTCCAGGCCGCGCTTGTCGGCGGCGTCTTCGTAGAGTAGATCCACAACCCCCTGTGGCAGCGGCCAGCGGGCGTCAGCAAGATGCGACATGAATGAAATGAATGCTTTCCGGGGTGTAAGGCAAAACCGGGCTGGCTTGGAGTGCAGAGCGCCAACTTAGTGCTTTGTAACTGAGCTTAAGCAGCGGGCCGCCGATCGAGTAGGTGGCGACGGCGCTTTGTTTATGCTGTACTCAGTCTCCAGACGATTACCTGACCGGCCTGCTATCAGGGTGATGATGGCGCAGAGGTCGGCCTGACCTGACCCGAGTCGGGGTGCAGCAGCAAGCCGGAAACATCTACAGCCTCGAAATCCGAGCCGTGGACGCCGGTCTGCAATTGATGCAGATCGGCGTTGTCCCAGCGTTCGTCGGGCACGCCTGAAAGATACCAGGCGGAGCCATTGTCAGCCAGCATCATTCCATATTCTTTGAGTGCTGTCAAAATCACGCGGTTGACCGATGAAAAACCGGACACATCGAAGTCGGCGCGCAGGCGGAAGCGCTGTCCCATGGGCGGCAGGGCGGGGTCGGTGAGGCTGGAAGCATAATGACGTGCGGGCCAGACATAGGCCCGACGGGTGCGCGGAGCGGTGAAGCGCAGGGCATGCTCAATTCGTCCGCTGGCTATCTCGTCGTAGCGCACCAGCCCCGACAGAATGGGCAGACCGGCGGCATCGGCTGAAGTCCAGCCTGCTGGACGCAGGGCGTGTGCATTGAGATCAAACACTGCACCCGAACCGCCGTACCAACTGCCATCAGGTGTGGGCCAAGCATAATAGGTCTCGAACAGGCGACAATCGCCGTTGCGCAACACCAGCACATGGCGGTCACCATCGCTGTCTGGGCCACCCTCGATGGGCGCAGCGGTGGGAATGGGATAAGGGCCGGGGTCGCTCTCGTCGGCGTAGTCGAAGGCCACAGCCACAGGCGGTTGAACGGTGGGCACGACAACGAAAGGAATGCCAATAGGGCCGCCATCCCACAAACCGGCGCCAAAGTCAGGATGCAGCCCGGCGGCCGTACCAATGGCCTGCACGTAGGCCGCCGAGTTGGCATCGGCAGGGAGCGCATCAACGCGGGCGTTCCAGATGTTATCGGGTGGAAAGAACAGACAGCCGCTGCCGGCGGCGCAGGCAGAGCCGAAGCGCGCCGCCACCGCCATGACATCGCTCACTGTCACCGTGGGGTCATCATCGAAATCAAACCGGGGATCGGGCGCGGAACCACCCCACAATGCGGCAATGCGGGTAATGTCGGCGGCGTCTACCTGACCGTTGCCGTCGTAGTCGGGGCAAAAGGCAAGGGGTGGTGCTGAGGGCAACGGACGCGCCAGCACCGGCATCCCCAGCAGTGCCAGCGCAGCCAGGCAGAAAATCAACACCGCAACAGCAGTGCGACGCAGTGCTAAAACAGGCACATTAAATCCCTTCAGCGGTTTCCTGCACCAGGTGATCTACCACGGCGCGCAGAGCTTCGGCGCGATTGGCATCACCGCCATGCTCCTGGTACACCTTGACCTGTCGGTCGGCGCTGGTGCCGTCCTCCAAAATGCGGTAGATCACTTCAACTTCGTCACGGCTGCCCAACTCGTCAATCTGCTCGTCTACCAGCAGCAACAGTTCACGCACCAGTTGGCGGGTGGGTACTTCGATTTCTTTGCCGAAGTCAATCATCATGCCATCGAGACCGTTGCGCAGGGCGCGGCGCTTGTTTTCGGCAATAAAATCACGGCGATAACTGCGGAAGGTCATGTTGCGGCGACGCAGCTCCCACAGCCAGGCGACGATGGCTTGCAGCAGCGCAGCCACTGCTACGGCCTCTTCAGCGCGGGTGCAGATGTCGGGCACGCGGAATTCCAGTGTAGGGAAGGCATAGTGGGGGCGCACATCCCACCAGATCTTGGAACCATCAGCGATGCAGCCGGTGTTAACCAGGCGCTGCACAAAACGATCGAAGTGCGCCCATGAAGAAAAACTTTCCGGCAGGCCGGTGCGGGGTAAATCCTCGAACACCACGGAGCGATAGGACTTCAGACCGGTTTGACGACCGGCCCAGAAGGGAGAGCTGGTGGTGAGGGCCAGGATGTGCGGCAGCATGTAGCGCACGGTATCCATGCAATCAATGGCAAAGTCGCGGTCTTCCACACCGACGTGTACGTGCATGCCAAAGATCAACATGCGCTGGGCGATCATCTGGTGATCTTCCACGGTCTTGGCGTAGCGCTCATAGGGAGAAATCTCTTGTCCCAGCCAATGCGAGAAGGGATGGGTAGAGGCGGCGGCGATCTGCAGCCCGCGCTGCGCGGCCAGCTCAAAAATAGAATTGCGCTGGGCGAAGAGTGCGCTTTTCAGCTCGGCTACGTTGGCGCAGACCGGGGTGCCCAGCTCGACCATCGAGGCGTGCAGTTCTGGCTTGACACCAGCTTTCAACTCGCCCTTTTTTATCTCCATCGCGCCCTCTTTGGATTCCATAAACTGGGTGATGAAGGATTTTAACTCGCGCGTGCCGGGCTCAATGATCTGATATTCTTCTTCGATGCCAACAGTGAGGGAGGGACGGGTTATCATGGATGTGTTCTCGCAGGGGTTTCAATTCGCCATGCTGCATCGCTAGCGGCAGATCATGGTTTCGGCGACGAGTGCATCAACCACGGCGATCAATGCAGCGTTGTGGTTTTTCTTACCACCATTTTGCTGATAGACACGGCGTTGGCGGTCGGCGCTGGTGCCGCGCTCGATCACCTGGTAGAGGTGGTCTATCTGGCGGCGCGAACCAAGCCGCTCGACATAGGGATCGGCCAGGCGCAACAGCTCACGCACCAGGGTACGCGCGGGCAACTGCTGCTCTTTGCCGAAATCAATCAGCTTGCCGTCCAGGCCATAGCGTTCGGCGCGCCATTTGTTCTCTTCGATCAGGCTGCGCGGGTAGAGGCGGAAGCTGATGTTGTGGCCGCGCAGATCGGTAAGCCAGGCTACCACCGCCTGCACGGCGGCCACCAGACCGATGGTGTCCTCTACTGCGGGCATCATGTCAAACAAACGAAACTCCAGCGACGAAGGCTGACGATGCGGACGCACATCCCACCAAATATCGTTTTCGCCGCGGATACAGTGCGTTTTGATGAGCAACTCTACGTAGTGCTTGTATTCATCGGGCGAGGCGAATTCGTGCGGGACGCCGCTGCGCGGCAGGTTTTCGTGCAAAATCGCCCGGTATGATTTAAGGCCGGTGTCATGTCCGGCGAAAAAGGGCGAGCTGGTGGAGAGGCAAAGCAGGTGCGGCAGCATGTAGCGCACGGTGTTCATGCAATCAATCGCCATGCCGGGGTCTTCGATAGCCACATGGATGTGGGCACCAAAGATCAACAGGCGCTTGGCTACGGCACGCATTTCTTCGGTGAGACCCTCATAGCGACCATGCAACGGGGTGCTGGTTTGCGACCAGGCGGCAAAGGGATGTGTACCGGCGGCGGCAACCCACAGGCCACGGTCGCTGGCCATCTGGCACACCGCGCGGCGCTGTTCGATCAGCGCCTCACCCAGCTCAGCGGCGCTATTGAAGACGGGCTTGGCAAGGTCAGCCATCAGCTTGGCCAGGGGCGGTTCGAGGGGGGTATCGCCCTCAGTCCCGCGCAACACGGGTCGCTCGTCTCTGGGCGTGCGCGTGATGATGTAGCGCAGGGTGCGCGTTTCGGGGTCAACAATCTGGTATTCTTCCTCGATGCCGAGGCGCAGGCTGGGCGGGGTAGACATGGCGGCTCCTGGGGGATCAAAAAGAGTAAGGAGTAAGAAGCTGCTTAAAACGGTATTTCACAGTGAACAAGGTGGTTGAGTAGCGGGTTAGCCCGTCCAACCGGCGTGTTTTTGAGTATAACGCCCGCAACCGACGCGGTGTTTCAGTCAAAACAGCGTATCGAAACCACTGATTAAGGCTTTTTAAACAGTCTCCAAGAAAACAGTGATGGCTTACGATTACGCTGCCACAACCATGGTGGGCACGGTGGTACCGCCCCCGGCAGTCACGTTAAGCAGGCCACCGGCAGAAAGCCGGGTGAGACAACCGCCGGCATAGGTGTTGTCAAAGATGAAGGGGTCAAAATCTACCAGGCGGGGCTGAATATCGAAGCTGCCATCTGGCAGGACTACGGGGAACAGCTCGCTACCCAACGGTACTCGCTCTTGCACCACCGAGGGCTGAGCGAGTGCATCGGCCACAGCCTGCTGCCATTGGGCATCTTCTACATCCCAGCCCAGCACCACGCCCTTGCCGCCGTACTCGTCGTTGGGTTTGAGCACAAGGCGCTGCCGATTAGCCAACACAAAGGGCAACAGGTCAATTTCCTCACCGGCAAACTGGGTATGGCGTTCTTCCATGCGCCGCGTCCAAGGAATGTGACGGGCAATGGCTGCTTGTTCGGCCGGGTTGAAGAGAGCGGCATTGTCCTCGTCGCTTAGCAAAGCCAGACTGGCCTTTTTGTGCAACAGCTTGCAGGAAAAGCGATTCATCATGCACACCGCACGCTCGCGCACGGCATCAATAAGGGGATGCTGCAAGCCATAGCGCGCCAACAACTCGTGGGTAAGAATGCGCTTGTAGACAAAATCCACCGGTTCCCCCGCGGCCCGCAATACCCCGCCCTGATAGCTGAGCGCATCTGGATCAACAATAAGAGCGCGAATGCCGTGACGGGCAAAATAGGCCTGGAAGAGCAAAAACTCGTGCTGGGTGGGCAAACCTTGCCAATCTACGATAGCTATGGTGGGCAGGGTACGCCCTCCCCAGGCGCGGTAGATGTGCAGCAGGGTTTGCAGGGCTGCGGGCATGGCCCAAAGCGGACGCGCGACGACATGCTGCTGAAAGGCACGCAGCAACGGCGTCTGCAAAAAAGCCCGCGCCAGACCATCTTCATAGGCAATGGCCGCGGGGCTTTCGGCATTATACTCCAGCAGGCGCAGTGCGGGGTCACCGCCACCGGCATCGTGGATCAAGGCGCAATCGAGGCGGCCAATGGGCACAGGCAGATGCGTTTCGGCCTCCCAGGCAACCAGAGTTTCTTCCTCAGGAGTGAGCCACACCTGCCCGCGCAAAGCCGGACTGCTCAACATGGCCTGATAGGCCTTGTGAAAAGCGGAAACCAGGGTGGTGCTCATGGTGCTGGCGGTTTTCCACTCAGCCACGGTGACAAATTGCGGACGCAGAGCGGAACAGAGCAAGCGTTCGCCAAACAGCAAATGGTCGCTACGCATGGCGTCTTGCAACTGCCCCCATGAATCGGCCAAAACCTGCGGGGTTGCTAAATCGAGATAAGTGCTGATTGCAGAGTTGATCGCTGCCATACGCCTCCGAGCCGAAATAAAAGATAGACCGGCGCACTGCCGGAAAAGGCCAGCAACAGGGGATAAAACTGAATGAAGTCCGCGGTTCAGGGACAGCGGCCCTGCATCAAGAGGCACCGTTGAGAGAGGAGAGTGCGAGTATATCCTCGGGCAACGGCTCAGAGAGATCGTCTTCAGGGGTGAGGGGGGTAATGGGCACCCCGCGCTCCGGCCAAATCATGCCCTCAGCCTCGGCTTTGGCCTGGTCGCGCTCGACGAAGGTAAGGACAAAGGGAACGGCACGCTGATCAAGCAACGTATGATCGCGGGTGAGGCGCAACAGCAGCGTGTAGGGGGCAGCGGGCTGCGGTTGTTTCAGGTGCAAGGTAAGGGAAACATAGGCAAACTGCACGTCTACCATGATCATGCTGGCCACAGGCTGAGCGGCAGAGTCGAGGATGACCATCTCCAGCTCAGGGTGGCCGGCAAAGGGGGCAAGTTGCACGCGCACCCACACGCGTTGCAGATCGGGATAGGGCAGGGCCTGACCACGCAGCATATGCGGCGGCTGGTCTTCGTGGAAAAACTCAAGAGGTTGCTCAAACATAGCCTTTTCGCCGGAATTACAGAGGGCAAGCGGGGCTGCAGAGCGGGAGTGGATGGGAGTCGAACCCACCGTGGCTGCCTGTGCGGCACCCACCACCGATTTTGAAGACCGGGGCGCCCACCGGGACACATCCACCCCCAAAACAGCCTGCGGCATGATACACGATTTGACGAGGTTGGTCAAGTGATCGGTAAGCGGCCCTATGCCTGCATCCGCTGGAAGTTGGCAAAGCTGACCAGGCGCGCGCCGGTTTCCTGTAGCCAGGTTTGGAAGAGGGTTCCGGTCACCAGGTTTACTTCTTCCTGACGTTGCTCCGAGCCAAGTTGCTCATCGGCAGGCAGTTCCGGGTCGTTGTGATACCCCGGATGCAACACTAGCTCGGCTACTACATCGGGCTTGCCAAGTAGCTTGGCTATGCGGCCATCGGTCAGCAGACGTTCCCCCCATTGATCCAGCAACATCAAGTAATCAGGTGTGGATAGTTCATCGGAACGCAACGGTTTCACCGGGGTAGCCAGCACATCGCTCCACAACCGGGTAGGCATCACCGTGGAGAGGACATAGGGGGTGCGCCAGGCGGCTACATGATACTGCCGGGCAAGCTGCTGGGTGATACGCCGCGCCGCAGGGAGCGAATGAAAATGCACATGCGAGTCGAGGTTATCCAGATGCAGGCCATGCACCAGTGCCCAACGCACCTGCGCTTCCAGCTCGGCCGCAGCCTCATGCCAGTTTACTTGCCCCAGCAAAGCACGACGAAACAAGCTAGCTGTATCCCAGAAAACACCCTGCTCGTCTACCAGGCTGGGCACCAACTTGGCAGCCAGCACCGGGTGGCCCAGGCTGAGGTTGAGATGCACCCCCACGGAGAGCTGCGGCTGTCGCCGCGCCAATTCAGCACCAGCTTCGCTGGCCGGTTGATTAACAAGCAGGCTGGTGCTGGTTACCAAACCGGCAGCAAACAGATCCATGATAGCCTTATTAATCTGGGTGGAGTAGCCCAGATCGTCGGCATTGATGATTAAACCAGACATGTTGCAGGCAGAGAGTAAGGAGTAATGAGCTGGGAGTAAGAGGTAAAGAGTAAAGGTGACCCGTATGGCTTGTCTACTTGCATACTTGTGTACTTGTGTACTTGTGTACTTGTCTACTTGTCTACTTGTCTACTTGCATAGTGATCACCGGCATTGTAACACTGACATCGCTGCACGGCAAGCGCAATTGGTGCATGGAATTCACCCGGACAATTCTCGGTTGTCCATTTTTCCAACCATTGCCCGTACGCGAAAAATTCTCATAGGACACGCCCCATGCTATAATCGCGCCATGACATCGCATGCGCACCGAATCAGCGCCATTGTGCCAGCAGCGGGCTTGTCGTCGCGTATGGGCGGCCCCCTGCCCAAACCGTTGCTGCCGTGGGGCACTGCCACTGTCATAGAAACCGTAGTCAACACACTGTTGGCCGCAGCAGTAGACGAAATAATCATCGTCACTGGCCACCGCGGTGAAGAAATCGAAGCGCGACTGCGGGGATATGCAGTGCGCTGCGTGCGCAACCCCCACTACCATAGCGGCGAAATGCTCTCCTCGATCCAAACGGCGCTGGCTGCCGCAGATAGCCAAAGCGCGGGCGCGCTGCTGGCTCTGGCTGATCAGCCCCAAATGGAAGCGCCGGTGGCGCGGCAGGTAGTGGAGGCTTTCCGCGTCGGCGACGGTGGCGGGCTGATCGTACCCAGCTATGCCATGCGCCGCGGCCATCCCATCACCCTGCCACGGCGGCTGTGGCCTGAAATCCTCGCCCTTTCCTGGGATAACACCTTGCGCAGCGTGCTTCAACAACACGCCGCGGAGATTACCTACCTGCCTGTAGACACTCCCAGCGTGTTGACCGACCTCGACACCCGCGAACAGTACAGAGTAAGTCGTCAGGAGTAAGCCGCTAATGGACACCTTTTACCACAAGCTGCATGAGTACCTGCGCAGCGGCGAAACCGTAGCCGTAGCCACCATCACCGAGGTGCGCGGCAGTGTGCCGCGCGAGGTGGGCGCAAAAATGATCATCCACCCGCTGGGGCAACACTATGGCACGGTGGGCGGCGGTTGCGGCGAAGGGGATGTGATCCTGGCCGCGCTGGATGTCATTCAAACCGGCCAGCCTGCCACCGTGCGCGTAGACCTCACCGAAGACCCCACCATGCAAAGCCTCGGCGTCTGCGGCGGCATCTTCAACGTGTTTGTGGAGCGCTGGCAAGGCCAGCTTTAAGCAGGAAACCCTCCCCTTTCATTGACCGTCGGCTATTAAAACTTGGAAATCGATCATTTCCCCACCCATTGACCATGATGCCCCCTCTCCTCTCCTCCCTCATCACCTCCCTGGAAGCGCATCGTCCGGTCGCGCTGGCGACAATTACCGCCGCGCCCGAAGCGGCTCTGCTGGGTCGGCACGCGCTGGTCTGGCTGGATGCCGAGCCGCTCAGCGAGCTTGGCCTCGGCAACTTGGAAGTGCAAGTGCTGGCAGATGCCCAGAGCGCGCTGGCTGGCCGGGTTCACAAAACCCTGACCTACCCCACACCCACCGGCCAGGTGAAGGTTTTCGTTGAGGTACAGCATCGTCCACCCGAATTGATCATCGTCGGAGCCGGACACATCGCCGTGCCGCTGGCGCAGCTCGGCAAGCTGTGCGATTTCACCATCACCGTGCTGGACGACCGCCCACAATACGCCAATCGTCAACGTTTCCCGCAGGCTGACAACGTGCTGGCTACGCCGCTGCGCGAAACCATGCGCGACTGGGTGGCTGCGGGCCGCCTGGATACCGACAGCTATCTCGTACTCGTTACCCGCGGCCATCAGCACGACGTCGAATGTCTGTTGGAAGTGCTGGACACGCCACTGGCCTACATCGGCATGATCGGCAGCAAGCGCCGTATACGCACCGTGTTCGATCTGCTCAGCCGCGGGCAGGGCATCCCTGCGACGAAATTCACCCGCGTCCACGCGCCCATCGGCCTCGACATCGCCGCACACACACCCGCCGAGATCGCCGTTGCCATCATGGCCGAGATCATTGCCGTGCTGCGCGGCGCGGCAGACGGTAAACAGTAATTTATACACCAGCCAGACGTAAATTCAGCAACTACCTATCTACCCGCCGAAGGCATACCAATCTGCCATTCCCTTCCGCTCACCATTCACCATTATGACCCCCACCATTCTCCAAAATATCAAAGTCGTTGATCTTACTCAGGCGCTGGCCGGGCCGACATGCAGCATGTACCTCGGCGACATGGGCGCAGACGTCATCAAGATCGAACAGCCAGGCATCGGCGATGTGTGTCGCGGCTGGGGCCCCCCCTTTATCGAGGGTGAAAGCGGCTATTTCCTCTCCACCAACCGCAACAAGCGCGGCCTGGCGCTGGACTACACCAAGCCGGAGGGGCTGGAAATCTTCCATCGCCTGCTCGACGACGCCGACGTCTTCCTGATTAACCTGCCGCGGCAAGCCTCGCTGGACAAATACGGCCTTTCTGCCGAAGCCTGTCTGGCGCGCAACCCCAAGTTGATCCACGTCAGCATCACCGGCTTTGGCCGCAGCGGGCCGTATGCCGACCGCAGCGGCTTCGACATCGTGGCGCAGGCGATGGGCGGTTTGATGGAACTGACCGGCGAGCAGGGCGATCCCCCGATGCGCTTCCCGATGGCGATGGCCGACTTCAGCGCGGGTCTTTACGCGCTGATCAGCGTGCTGGCCGCGCTGCTGGCCCGCCAGCATACCGGTGTCGGCCAGGCACTCGACATCAGCCTGGTCGAATCGCAGCTCAATTGGACGAGCTATCTGGCGAGCAACTATTGGGTCAGCGGTAACGCCCCGATCAAAACCGGCAACCAGCACCCGACCATTACCCCCTATCAGCCCTTCAAGGCGGGCGATGGCAAGTGGATCGTGGTGGCCGCAGGCAGCGAACGGCTCTGGCGCAAGTTTTGCGAGGTGATCCACGCGGATCCATCGCTGGTGACGCACCCCCTCTTTGCCACCAACGCGCTGCGCAACGTCAACCGTGACCAGTTGACGCCGATCCTGGATGAATTGCTGGCCGCGCGGCCCGCGCACGAATGGGTTGAGCTGCTCAACGAAGCGGAAATCCCCGGCGGCCCGCTCTACGCCGTGGACGAGGCGCTCAACGATCCGCACATCCAGGCGCGGCGCATGATCGTGGAAATGGAGCATCCCGGGCTGGGCATGTTCAAGTCGCTGGCCTTTCCGGGTCACTTCTCTGGCACGCCGATGAGTTACCGCATTGCGCCCCCGCGGCTGGGCGAACACAGCGATGAAATCGCCGCCGAACTGGGTTACGACGCCGCGGGCATCGCTCGGCTACACGAAGAAGGTATCATCACCGGCTTGCAGGAGCGTCGCGGCAATGGCCTTTGAGCCGTCACCGTGGCACAGTCTGCCCTGGAACACCGAGGAGCCGGTTGAACTGCCCGCGGGCGCGGTACATGCGGCTGGCGTTGCCGATGTTCAAGTACGCAATGCCGCGCGGCTGGCTGCGCTGGGCGATCTCCCCGCGCAGCAGGCGCACGTGCAGGGGGTGATCGTAGCCGCGCTCGCAGACGTGCTGTTCGGCATGGAATTGGAGCGCAGCCAACTACTCACCAGCCAGCATGATATCGCCTCGGTGACACTGGTAGCAGCCAACCGCAAGCTGATCGCCGTGGGGGTGATGCTGCTGGATTTGACCCTCACCCTAACCCTCTCCCCCTGGGAGAGAAAACCGGAAAGCACACACTCCCCTCTCCCCCAGGGGGAGGGGCCGGGGGTAAGAGCCTCCCCAAACCCGGAGCATCAACAATGACCGAAACAACCCCTTCCATCCCGCAAGACAACCTCATCATCACCCACCACAGCATCACCCTCAACGGCCAGGTCATCACCTACACCGCCACCGCGGGCACACTAGTACTGCGCGAGGAAGCCGAAAAGAGCGGCGACGACGACGGCGCATCTGAGGGCGAAAAGCCCAAAGCCTCGCTCTTCTTCATCGCCTACACCCGCGACGACGTAGCCGACCCCACAGCGCGGCCCGTCACCTTTTCCTTCAACGGCGGCCCCGGCTCCTCCTCCGTGTGGATGCACCTGGGGCTGCTCGGCCCGCGACGCGTGCTGTTAGATGACGAAGGCTTTAGCCTGCGTCCGCCCTATCGCTTGGTAGACAATGACGCCAGCCTGCTGGATACCAGCGACCTCGTTTTCATTGACCCCATCAGCACGGGATTCAGCCGCGCCGTGGTGGGCGAAAAGGCCAAAAACTATCACGGCTACACAAAAGACATCGAATCCGTAGGCGATTTCATCCGCCTCTACACCACCCGCTATCGTCGGTGGTTATCCCCGAAATACCTCATCGGCGAAAGCTACGGCACTACACGCGCTGCCGGCCTCAGCGAGTACCTGCAAGAACGTCACGGCCTCTGGCTAAACGGCATCATGCTAGTGTCCAGCATCCTCAACTTCCAGACTGCCGACTTTAACCCCGGCAACGACCTGCCGCCGTTGCTCTTCCTGCCCACCTACGCGGCCACTGCCTGGTACCACCATCGCCTGCCCGCCGAGCTGCAAGCCCTTCCTTTAACTGAATTACTGCAACAGGTCGAAGAATTCACCTTAAATGACTACGCAGCAGCTTTGCTGCACGGCGCAGCCCTCCCAGCGGCCCAGCGTAGCCGAGTCGCCGCGCAGTTGGCCCGTTTCACCGGCCTTAGTCAGGATTATGTCGAGCGCAGCGACCTGCGTATTGATATCTTCCGCTTCACCAAAGAGCTGCTACGCCGCGAGCAACGCACTGTAGGTCGCCTGGACAGCCGCTACACCGGCATTGACCGCGACGCTGTGGGCGAACACGCCGAGTCTGATCCCAGCTACTCAGCCATTTTGGGCGCGTACACCGCCTGTTTCAACGATTATGTGCGCAGCGACCTGGGCTACGAAAGCGACCTACCCTACGAAATCCTCAAGGGGCTGTATCAGAACTGGAGCTACAAAGAGTTCGAGAACCAATACGTCAACGTGGCCGAAAAGCTGCGCAGCGCTATCAGCAACAACCCACACCTGCGCGTCCATGTAGCCAACGGCTATTACGACCTGGCCACGCCCTACTTCGCCACCCGCTACACCTTCAATCACCTCGGTCTGGACAAGAGCCTGCACGCCAACATCAGCATGAGCTACTACGAAGCCGGCCACATGATGTATGTGCAGCTTGCGTCGTTACACGCACTAAAAGCAGAGTTGGCAGGATTTCTAACGAGTAATGCGTAACTCGTAACCCGGATTGGCGATTTGCGACTGCAAAGATGTCAAGTTCTGAGTTACGTGTTACACAAGGATACCTATGATCTCTGGCTTCTACCTGCACGTTGATCTGTCCAGCGGAGACATGCAGCGCTGCGCGGTTGATCCCGTAGAGGCGCGACGCTTTTTGCTCGGCAGCGGCTACGCCGCATGGCTGTTTTGGCAGGATTTCAACCCCACCCGCGCCTGGGATGATCCAGCCAGCCCATTGTTGATTTTCAATGGCCTGCTGAGCGGCTCTTTCGCGCCCACAGCCTGCCGCAGTTCCTGGTGCGCGCGCGCGCCCCTCACCGGCATTTGGGGGGAAAGCAACATGGGCGGACACTGGGGCGCCGAGCTGCGCTTTGCCGGCTACGACGGCCTGATGATTACCGGACGAGCCGAGCAGCCGGTAACCCTGTGGATCAACGGTGACCAAGCCAGCCTGCGACCTGCAAATCACCTATGGGGCCAAAACCACTACGATGTGTTTGATCGGCTACGCGAAGAAACCGATTCCAAAGCGCAAATCGCCTGCATCGGCGTAGCTGGCGAACGAGGCGTGCGCTACGCGGGCGTGATGCAAGGCGGGTTGAGCCACGCGCGCACCGCCGGACGCACCGGCATGGGTGCAGTGATGGGCAGCAAGAACCTGAAGGCCATCGCCGTGCGTGGGCAACAGCGTCCAACCTACCCCAATCCCACGGGTCTGCGCGACACAGTCAAAGCACAAAATGCGCGCATCAAGGATGGCGCTTACGGCCTCAGCTTGCTGGGCACAGCCGGTGGTGTGCCGCACGCAGAGGCATACGGCGACTTGCCGCTGCGCAACTGGCAGGAGGGTTCCTGGGACGCGGCCAGGCAAATCAGCGGCCAGCGCATTGCCGAAACCATGTTCCAGCGCCACACCTTCTGCTTTGCCTGCCCCATTGGCTGCGGCAAAACCATACACATCACCGACGGCCTCTACGCAGACACGCGCGGGCATGGGCCAGAATACGAAACCCTGGCTGGCTTCGGCGCGCTGCTGCTCAATGCCGATCTCGCCAGCATTGCCCATATCAACATGCTATGCAACGACTACGGTCTGGACACCATTTCCACCGCGGCCAGCATTGCCTTCGCCATTGAAGCCCTGGAAGAAGGCTGGCTGGATCCGCAGGACACCGGCGGCATTGACCTCGGTTGGGGGCACGCCAAAGCCGTGGTCGCCTGTGTACATCAAATTGCACAGTGCGAAGGCTTCGGTGCCTTCCTGAGTCAAGGGGTGCGGCGCATGGCCGAGCAGCTTGGCCCCGCGGCCAGCCGCGCGGCAGTACACGTCAAAGGGCTGGAGCTGCCCTTCCACGATCCGCGCGCCCACGTCAGCATGGCCGCGGGCTATGCCACGGCCAACCGCGGGGCCTGCCACATGGAAACCATGAGCTACTACGAGGGCAATGGTATTGAAATCCCCGGAGTCGTCTTCCGCCCCGGTGCCGATCAAGCCCAGGCTCGCTTCCAAAGCCACCAGGGTGGCGCAATGGCCGCACACTACCAGAACTTCCAGAGCGTATTCAATCCGCTGGGGTTATGTAAATTCATTGAGCGCGGGCCGTTCGGCCCCGAAGATTTGATAGCCCTGGTGCAACCTGCGCTGGGCTGGGACTGGAGCCTGGAGGAGCTATGGCAAACCGGTGAACGTTTGTTCAACCTCAAGCGCCTGATCAATGCCGGCTATGGCATCAGCGCGCGTGATGATGCCCTGCCCGTGCGCCTGGCTGCCGAGTCACGCCCAACAGGCAGTGCAGCCGGTGTGCTGCCTGACATGCCGCTGATGATGGCCGAATACTACGCCGCGCGCGGCTGGGACCCCGTCACCGGCCTCCCCACACCCGCGCGCCTGCAAGAGCTGGGGTTAAGCGGCTGAACCTTGCCGCAGCGAAAAGCGTGTAAGATTTCGTAATGCGTAACACGTAACGAGTAACCCAGAGGTTGACATTCTTGCAGTCAAAAATCTCCTTTCTGAGTTACGAGTTACGAATTACTCCTTATCTGCTCCACATCCCTGCACCCAAAACCCATCCTGTTCTAAGTTCTGAGTTACGCAGAATGCTTCATCGCCGACGCTTTCGTCGAATTGCCACTTCGCTTACGCTGGCGGCACTCATCGCCTTTATCGCGTTGGTGCATGATTTGCCCGCGCCCACCGCGGCTAACCTGCGCGCAGCACGGCCCAGCACGTTGATCTTCGACCGCAACGGTCAGCGCCTGTTCGAGGCCATCGGTGACGGCGGCAAGCAACAATCACTGACCTTTGCGCAAATCCCGCCCGCCTGCTGGCAGGCCACCGTCGCAGTAGAGGACAAACGCTTTTTCCGTCATCCTGGGGTTGATGTGGCCGCGCTCGCCCGCGCCGTGTGGCAAAACACACGCTATGGCACAGTCATTTCCGGTGCGTCCACCATCACCCAGCAGGTTGCCCGTAATACATTAATGAGCGCCGAAGAACGTGTAGAGCAAACGCTGCGCCGCAAGCTGCGCGAAGCCTGGCTGGCCGTGCAGATCGAGCTGCGCTACAGCAAACAAGAGATTCTGGCGCTCTATCTAAACCAAATCTACTTCGGCAACTTCGCCTATGGGCTAGAGGCCGCGGCACACGGCTACTTCGGCAAATCGGCGGCTGAGCTGGATGTAGCAGAATGCAGCCTGCTGGCCGGCCTGGTGCAAAACCCCGCGGTCTACAACCCGCTATACAACAGCGACCTGGCGCAGCAACGCCAGCGCACCGTGCTCCACGCCATGACCGCCGCAGGCTACCTCGCATCATCCGAGGCCGATCTGGCCCTGACCGAGCCTTTACAGTTTGCCGCCACCCCTCTGCCCATCGAGGCCCCCCACTTCGTCAGCTATGTCGAAACACAACTGGAGCGCATTCTGGGCGTAGAGCGCGTCGCCGCCGGAGGTCTGCGCGTCGTCACCACCCTTGACCTAAGCTGGAACCAGGCCGCGCAGCAGAGCATGGCCTTCCGCCTCCAGCAGCTTGCCACTGAACGCAACGCCCCGCCCGATCGCCGCGTCGAGAACGCCGCCGTAGTGGTGCTGGATGCGCACGATGGCAGCATTCGCGTCATGGTGGGCAGCCCCGACTACTTCAACGCCGCCATTGATGGTGCGCTCAATGCCACCATCGCCCTGCGCCAGCCCGGCTCCGCGCTCAAACCGCTCACCTATGCCGCCGCGCTGGATCCGGCGCGCGCAGCAGCGACAGGCCGTGCCCCCATGACCGCTGCCACGGTGCTGGCCGATGTGCGCACCGGCTTCATCACCGCCGAGGGCCAACCCTACGTGCCGCAGAACTACGATCTGCAATGGCACGGCCCGGTGAGCGTGCGCACCGCCCTCGCCAATTCCTACAACACCCCAGCAGTAAAAACCCTGCAAGCCATCGGCATCACAGCCCTGATTGATCAGGCGCGACGCCAGGGCATCACCTCGTTTCAGCCGGATGACGGCCCCACCCCGCGCTATGGCCTGGCCCTCACCCTGGGCGGTGGCGAAGTCAGCCTGCTGGAACTGAGCGCAGCCTATGCTGTCTTCGCCACCCAGGGGCAACGTGTCACCCCCAATGCCATCGCCCGTATCGAGGCCGAAGATGGCACGCTGCTATGGCAAGCCCCCTCCACACCAGCAACCCAGACTGTGCTTGATGCGCGTGTAGCCTTCCTCATTACCGACATTCTGAGCGACAACGACGCCCGCGTGCCTGCCTTTGGCCGCAACAGCGTGCTGGCCCTGAGCTTCCCCGCCGCCGTCAAAACCGGCACCACCACCGATTGGCGCGACAACTGGACCGTAGGCTATACTTCTGATCTGGTGACCGGCGTTTGGGTGGGCAATGCCGACAACAGTCCCATGCTGGGCATCAGTGGTGTGAGCGGCGCCGGGCCGATCTGGCGTGATGTCATGCAAACCATCCACAAAAACCGGCCTGCGCCAGCGTTTACCATACCACAAGGGCTAACACGCACCGCCATCTGCATTGATTCTGGCCTGCTGCCCACGCGCTGGTGCACGCGTCAGCGCAGTGAGTGGTTTATCACCGGCACACAGCCGCAAACCTACGACACCATCTATCAGCCGGTTGATGTAGATACCTGCCGCGGCGGGCTGGCCACAGCAGCCACCTCCCCAGCCTGTCGCCGCCAGGAGATACGCCGGGTCTACCCGCCGGAACTGCGTGCCTGGGCCGAAGCGCAGGGCATTTCCCAGCCTGCCGACATGGCCGCCGCTGCTCCCGCGCCCACACAAACCGATGCCGCGGCTGCTCCGGCGCTGCGCTGGCTCAGCCCTGATGCCAACAGCAGCTATCGCCTCTCCACAGGCCTGAACAATGGCTCTCAGCAAATTCGCCTGGCCGTGCAGCCCGCAGGCATTAGCGGGCTGCACACGGTTGCCTTTGAAGTGGATGGCTTGCCGGCAGGCCAAGTCACCCGCGCCCCCTATGAAATCTGGTGGCCGCTGCAAGCTGGCCCCCATCAAATTATTGCTATTGCTGCCACCGACGCCGGGCAGCAAATCAGCAGCGTTGTGCTGCATATCGAGGTTGAATGAGCCTTATGAACACCCGTCCTTTTCGCTTCCTGACTTTTATACTGTTGTTGTTTCTGGTAATTAGCTTGCTGGCCGGCGCCTGTCAGCCGCGTCCACCCGCACCTGTACCTGATTCCGCCACGCCGGCAGCTACAGCTTCGGCAGCCACGCCGCAGGCTGTGCCGCCTGCCACGCAATCCCTGCCGCCGGTAGTGGCAAGCAGCATACCACCGCGCAACGCCGAATTGGCGCTGGATGGCGCTGTGGTGCTTACCTTTGACCAGCCGATGGACGAAGCCAGCACCGTGGCAGCCTTTGCCGTTGATCCGCCCACACCGGGCGAAACTGTGCTGATGGGCAACACCCTCACCTGGACACCCGCCGAGCCGCTAACGCGCGCCGCCGAATACCGCATTACCCTGGCCGAGACAGCCACCGCGGTCAACGGCCTGGCCCTCAACGCGCCCTTCGAGCTGCCCTTCCGCGCGGTGGGCTTTTTACAAGTCGCTGCCAGCCAGCCCATCTCCAACAGCAAGCAGGTAGATGTGGCCTCGCCCATCACAGTGATCTTCAATCGCCCCGTGGTGGCACTCACCGGCGTGGATGACGCAACCGCTCTGCCCGATGTGCTGGAAATTACCCCCGCCACACCCGGCAAAGGTCATTGGCTGAACACCAGCATCTACTCGTTTGTGCCCGACAGCGTGCTGAGCGGCGACACCGCTTACCGCGTCACCGTGCCCGCGGGCCTGACCGATGTCAGCGGCAACCTGCTGGCTGCCGCCTATGCCTTTACCTTTACCACCGATGTGCCAATGGTGGTTAGCACGTTGACAGGGGATGAAAGCCAAATCTGGCCCACCAAACCGATCACCGTCACCTTCAGCCAGCCAATGGAGCGCACATCTACCGAGGAAGCATTCCTGCTGCGTCGCAAAGACACGCAGGCGCGCGCCACAGGCCGCTTCACCTGGTCGGATGGCGACCGCACTGTGCGCTTCCAGCCGGGGCCGACGCTGGCTTACGATACCGACTACGAGCTGTCGCTCTCCAGCAAGGCGCTGTCTGCCGCCGGGGATGCCGCGCTGCGTGTGTACAGCACGCGCTTTCACACAGTACCGCAAATCGCCCTGCTGCGCACCAATCCTGCCGACAAAGACGAGAACGTGCCGGTGGAAGACAGGCTGGATATCAGCTTTCAGGGCATTGTAGATGAAGAAAGCCTGGGCGGCGCCTCCATCACCATCCTGCCCACACCCACCGAGGTCTACAGCTATTTCAACAGCTACGACGGCGGGTGGACGGTCAGTTGGCCGCGCCAGCCGGAGACCACCTACACGGTCACATTGTCCAGCCAGATTGCCGATGTGTTTGGCAACACCATTTCGCCTGCCACCATCCACTTCAAAACCGCTATACGCAATCCGTTTGCCCACCTCAACGTGCCCAACGAGGTGGGAACCTACAACGCCTACAACGCCACCAGTATCGCCGTAAGCTACCGCAATATCAGCCGTCTGGACTTCACCTTAAGCCGCGTCAGCGAAGCCGATGTCGAAAAAATGCTGGGCGGCGATGGCTGGGATATGCGCAACAGGTTCCGTCCGGGCACAGACGCGTTGCTGCGCAAGTGGAGCGTGCCGGTGACGCCGGAGCGCAACAGCAATGCGCTGCTCAAGGTGCCTTTGGCTGAAGACGGCGGGCCGCTGCCTGCTGGGCTGTATTGGATCGAGCTGCGCGCACCGGAAGTCACCTACGACGAAGCCAACAACGGCAAGGGCCAGTCTGTGCCGCGGCATCTACTGCTGGTATCGCCGCTTAATCTGATTTTGAAGCGCACGGCCACTGAGTTGCTGGTGTGGGCCACAGACCTACGCAGTGGCCAGCCGGTGGCCGATCTGCCTGTGCGCATCGGAGCGAGCAACGGCCAGGGCGGCGCGGGAACCACCGACGCCAACGGCCTGCTGCGTTCTCCTCTGGCTAAAAACGATCCCTGGATTCCGGTTGTGGCTTTTGTAGGCGATCCCGAAAGCGCCAGCTATGGCATTGCCAGCAGCGATTGGCAAAGCGGGCTGGCCTCGTGGGATTTTGGCCTGTCCAGCGAGATTCCGCCTGCGCCCTATCAGGGCTACTTCTACAGCGACCGGCCGATCTATCGCCCCGGCCAAACCATCCACTGGCGCGGTGTTCTGCGCGTAGACGAAGATGCAGTGCTACGTGTGCCGGAACCAGGTACCCAGGTAAGCATCATCATCTACAACCAGGCCGGTGAGGAAATCTACAGCGCAGTACACGAAACCAATACCTTCGGCACGCTCAACGGCGATCTGCCTTTAGCTGCCGAGGCGGGATTGGGCTTCTACAGCCTGGAAGCCGAGCTGGTAGATTGGCCAATCAACGCAGTCTATCAGCCCTACTTCGGCCTGGGCTTCCAGGTGGCCGAGTACCGCAAACCTGAATTCACCGTGGCGCTAACCCCGGCGCGCACTCAAGTGCTGGCCGGTGATATGATCAGCGCCACCGTAAGCGGCGAATACTTCTTCGGCGGCGGTCTGTCGCTGGCTGATGTGAGCTGGAGTGTGTTCAGCGAAGACGCCTACTTCTCTTACACCGGCAACAGCGACAACAATAGCCCGTGGTACAGCTTCAACGATTACACCGGTTGGGATCCCACCACACGCGGCCAGTACGCCGGGGTGATCGCTAACGGTGAGGGCCGCACCAACGCCGACGGCCAGTTCGCCTTTGTGCTGCCAGCCGACATCAGCGACCGCACCGTCAGCCAGCTTTTCCGGCTGGATGCCACCATCACCGACCTGAACAACCAGGAAAGCGCAGCCAGCAGCAGCGTGGTGGTACACAAGGGTTTGGTTTACCCAGGCGTGGCCCCGCGCCGCTATGTAGCTCCGGTCAACCAACCCGCGGTGATGGATTTCATCACCGTAGACTGGGACAGCCGCCCCGTGCCACAGCAAACTCTCACTGTGGTGGTGAGCGAAGCCGAGTGGCTGAGCGTGCAGAAAAAAGCCGAAGACGGCCACTTCTACTGGGTGAGCGAAGTAAAGACTACGCCGGTACTCACCGACACCGTCACCACCGACAGCGACGGTCAGGCCGAATGGAATTGGACGCCAGCACGCAGCGGCCAATACAAGATCACCGCCACCGTGGTGGACAGCAAAGGCAATGCAGTCACCAGCGCAGCCTTCATGTGGATCAGCGACCGCGGCAGCGATCGCTATGCAGCCTGGCCGCTGGAAAACAACGACCGCATCGAACTGGTGGCCGACAAGCCGCTCTACGAAGTGGGCGACACCGCGCAGGTGCTGATACCCCATCCCTACAATGGCCCGGTGCGCGCCCTCATCACCACCGAACGCGGCGAGATTCTCAGCACCGAGGTGATCACGCTCACCGGCAACAGCGAGACCGTGGAGATTCCCGTCACAGAGGCGCTGCTACCCAATGCCTTTGTGTCGGTAGTGATCGTCAAAGGTGGCTCGGTCGGAGACCAGTCACAGCAAAGCGGCTCGGTCGGAGACCAGTCACAGCAAAGCGGCTCGGTCGGAGACCAGTCACAGCAAAGCGGCTCGGTCGGAGACCAGTCACAGCAAAGCGGCTCGGTCGGAGACCAGCCACAGCAAAGCGGCTCGGTCGGAGACCAGTCACAAGTGGCAGATGAGCCGGTGCAGCCGGGCAACGACGGGTTGGGCAGCTTCAAGCTGGGCCTGGTGCAACTGGCTGTAGACACCGCCCCGCGCGCCATCAACATCACCCTGACCCCCAACCAGCCAGAGCTGCGCCCCGGTGCAGTAGTCACTTTCACCGTGCAGGCCACCGACAGCAGCGGTGAGCCACTGCAAACTGAGCTTTCACTCGCCTTGATTGACAAGGCCATCCTTAGCCTGGCTGAACCCACCACCGGCTCACTGCTGAACTCGTTCTATCGTCAGCGCGGGCTGAGCGTGGTCACTGCCAGCACACTGGTGCTGAATCTGGATCGCCTCAACCAGCAGTTGCAGGAAGGCGCCAAAGGCGGCGGTGGCGGCGGTGGTGATGCCATGGGCGCAGAAATACGCACTAATTTCCAGGACACTGCGCTGTGGGATCCGCAGGTGGTGACCGATGAAAACGGTGAGGCAGAGGTCAGTGTCAAGCTGCCCGATGACCTCACCACCTGGCAGCTTGATGCCATCGGCGTGACGATAGACAGCGAGGTAGGCCAGGCCACAGCAGAGATTCGCACCAGCCTGCCGCTGCTGGTGCGCCCGGTGCTGCCGCGCTTCCTCACCGCGGGCGACCAGGCCCAGATCGGCGCGGTGGTAATGAACAACACCGACGACGACCGCACGCTCTCGGTAACACTGGATGGCGGCGGCCTCGCCACAGACACCCCGCTCAGCCAGATCATAGCTGTGCCGGCCCATCAACAAGCCAAAGTAACCTGGGAGACGACCGTTCCTCTCACCCTCACCAACAGCGTGACTGTCACCCTGAGTACCGCCGACAATGCCCCCGCGGCCGGCAGCACCCCACTGCGCGATGCTGCCGCCTTCAGCTTGCCGGTGCAGCGCTATATCACACCGGAAACGGTAGCCACTGCGGGCAGTGTCGGCCAAAGCGAAAGCCGCACCGAGGTGGTAGCCTTGCCGGATGCCGCAGACACAGCACAAGGCGAACTGCGCCTGCGCCTGGAGCCCTCGCTGGCTGCGGCCACGCTCACCAGCCTGCGCTGGCTGGAGCATTTCCCCTACCAATGCAACGAACAAATCGTCAGCAAGTTCCTGCCCAACATAGCCACCTATCAGGCACAGCAAACGTTGGGCTTAGAAGATGCCGCCTTGCAAACGGCGCTGGAAAGCCAGATTGCCAGGGCAGTGCAACAGCTTTTGCAACGCCAAAACAGCGATGGCGGCTGGGGCTGGGTACCCAGCGACCAAAGCAGGCCCTTTGTCAGCAGTTACGTGGTGTACGGCCTGGTGCGTGCCCGCGCGGCAGGTTTCGCTCTGGATACCACCGTGATGAGCAAGGCAATCGCTTATCTGCGCCGCACATTGGCCGAACCGAGCAAACTGGAGGGCTATGCGCTCAACCAACAGGCGTTCACGCTGTTGACGCTGGCACAGGCCAATCTGGGTGATGTAGGCCGCACCACCGCGCTCTACGAACAGCGGGCGCGGCTGGCGACCTACGGCAAGGCATGGCTGGCACTGACGCTGGCGGAGCTGGGCGATGAAGCCTCAACCAAGCGTAGCCGCGAACTGATCAACGACCTTGCCGGCAGCGCTGTGGTCTCGGCCACGGGCGCACACTGGGAAGAAGAGGGCAACGATTGGATGACGATGAACACTGACCTGCGCAGCACGGCGCTGGTGCTGGACGTGCTGGCGCGGCTTGATCCTGACAATGCCCTGGCCCCCAATGCAGTGCGCTGGCTGATGAGTCAACGTCAGGATGGTCGTTGGGCCACCACCCAGGAAAACGTCTGGTCGTTGATTGCGCTCACCGACTGGATGGCTGCCAGCGGCGAGTTGCAGGCTGATTACAGCTACACCGCTACCCTGAACCAGCAGCTATGGGCTGAAGGCACGGTCACCCGCGCCAACGTGGCCGAGCCGCTGACGCTGCGCACCGCGGTGGCTGACCTGCTGCGCACGCAGGCTAACGGCGTCACCCTCACACGCAGCGCCACAGACACACAAAGCGGCGATGGCCGCTTGTACTACAGCCTGTTCCTGGACTACTTCCTGCCCGCAGCCGAGGTAGAGGCGCGCGCCCGCGGCATCGTGGTGGCGCAGCAGTATCACCTGATGGACCCAGTGACGCGCAAGGTGTCAGCCCGTCCCATCACCTCGGCCAAAGTGGGTGACATCATCCAGGTCAAGGTGACGCTGGTGGCCCCCACCACGCTGCACTATCTGTTGGTGGAAAGCCCCATGCCCGCCGGCGCCGAGGCAATTGATCCTTCGCTCGCCAACACCAGTCTGCTCTACGACGATCCAGAGCTGCGCCCGGTGGATAGGGATCAGCCGCTTTACTGGTGGCAGCCCACAGCCATCGAGCTGCGCGACGAAAAGGCCGCTCTGTTTGCCACGACGCTGCCTGCGGGAACCTACGAATACACCTACCTGCTGCGGGCCAGCCTGCCGGGCCGCTTCCAGGTGCTGCCCGCCGTCGCCTCAGAGATGTACTTCCCCGAAGTGTGGGGCCGCAGTGCCGGTGCCGAGTTTGTCATCACACAGGAATGATACTGGCGCAATGAGCTGCCCCGCGCGCCCATGCCGCGCGGATGATGCTGCAAGCCGTGGAAGGCCGCAGCATCACAGCAGCGCCCCATAAAAAACGGGCCTTGCCGGATGCGGCAAGGCCCGTTTTTTGTCTGCTATCAAGAAAAAAGGCCCCTCAGCTTGCCACCACCATAGCGACAGCATAGGCAGGCGTGTGAGAAAGGCTGAGCTGCCAGGCACTAAGGCCCAGCGCCGCGGCGCGCGCCGCGGCCTTGCCGTGCAACTGCACCATCGGCTGGCCGGAGGGCAGCCGCGCCACCTCGATCTCGTTCCAGTCCACCCAACCGGCTTCGTGTTCTGCCTGCGCGGCCCAGCCCGTGCCCAACGCCTTGCTCACCGCCTCTTTAGCGGCCCAGCGTGCGGCCAGCGATTGCGTGCGTCCGGCACAATAGGCAATCTCAGCATCGGTGTAAACGCGGCGCAAGAAGCGCTCGCCCCAGCGTTGCAGGGCGCGCTCGATGCGGCTTACCTCAACCATGTCTACGCCAATGGTGATCATGAAAATTCATCCCGGTCAATCCGGCTGAAAGAGAAGGCCACGAATTAAACAAGAAATCAGAAGGCAAGTTCGCCCCGTTCGTTGAATTCGTGGTCTTTCACCTTAAAACTGCACGTCGTTCTGACCGTTCTTGTTACGGTTGCGGCCCACCGCGTGATAGCGAAAACCGTGCCCCAGCATGATGTCGGGGTCGTAGATGTTGCGGCCGTCGAAGATCAGCGGCACGCGCATGGCGCGGTGAACGCGCGGCATATCCAGGTGACGAAACTCGTTCCACTCGGTACACACCACCAGGGCATCAGCGTTTGCCGCCAGATCGTAAGGATCTTCGGCCAGTTGCAAATCGGGCAGCTCGCGCGCGGCGACGTGCATGGCTACGGGGTCATAACCCACAATCTGCGCGCCCTCAGAACGCAGCAAGTTGCCGATTTCCACCGCGGGAGCCTCGCGCATGTCATCGGTGTTGGGCTTAAAAGCCAGCCCCAGCAGGCCGATGCGCTTGTCTTGCAGGCGGCCCAATTCCTGACGCAGGCGATGCACCACCTTGCGCCGCTGGTCGCGGTTAATATCCATCACCGCCCGCAGCAAGGAGGGATGCGTGCCGTGTACCAATGCCATGTGCTCCAGCGCCAACACATCCTTCGGGAAGCATGAACCGCCGTAGCCCAAACCGGCATCCAGAAAATAGCGGCCAATGCGCTTATCATAGCCCATGCCCGCGGCCACTTCCTTCACATCTGCGCCGAGCTGCTCGCAAATCGCTGCAATTTCGTTGATAAAGGAGATGCGGGTAGCCAGAAAAGCATTTGATGCGTATTTGATCATCTCGGCCGTACGCAGGTCGGTAACCACAATCGGCGCGCGCAGGGCCAGGTGCAGTTGCGCCACCTTTTCGGCAGCTTCTTTGTTGAGCGACCCCAGCACCACGCGGTCGGGGTTGAGAAAATCGGCAATGGCCGAGCCTTCGCGCAGAAATTCAGGGTTCGACACCACGGCAAAATCAATCGGCTGGGGCTGGGTGTGCGAGATAATATCAGCGACCCAGTCGCCGGTTCCTACAGGCACGGTGCTTTTGTTGATGATAATCAGCGGTGCGGTCATGGTGCGGGCAATGGTCTCGGCAGCCATGCGCACGTAGCGCAAGTCAGCCTCGCCATCTACCCCGGAAGGCGTGCCTACTGCGATGAAGACAAACTCAGCGCCATCCAACCCTTCTTCATAGGACGAGGAAAAACTCAGACGGTTGGCTCGCACGTTGCGCTCCACCGTTTCTTCCAAACCAGGCTCATAGATGGGCATTTTACCGGCGCGCAGCATGGCAATCTTCTCTTCGTTGATGTCTACGCACACTACTCGGTTGCCCAGATCGGCAAAACAGGTGCCGGTAACCAAACCAACATAGCCCGTGCCGACCACACAAATCGTTTTCATAGATCCTCCAGATTTTGTTTAACCCTGCCCGGCGCGCTCGGCGCGGGCGGTTTGCACGTCGCTCCAGGAAAGGCCAGCCCGCAGAAAATACCACGCGCCCAGTGCGGTGATGGGCAGCCACAACGCCACATGCAGCACCAGCGTATAACCGGCAGCCAGGTCGTAGTTTACGCCATAGGCGTGCAAGACCTCGATGCCGGGTGTATCAAATGTACCCACATAGCCAGGGGCCGAAGGCACAGTGGTAGCCAGGTTGACAATGCCGTTCATCAACATCAGCACATAGAAGGCCACCGGGAAACCGTTGCCCAAATGCACAAAGGCCTGCATGATCATCCAATACTTCGTGGTTTCGGCCAGCCAGATAAACACCGAGGTGAGGAACACCATCAGCACACCGCGACCACTGCGCAGGAAATGCAGACCCTCCAAAAAACGGCCCACAAAGCCATCGGCGGCAGTTTGCAGCCGGCCCGGCAGCAGCCGATGCAGGGTGGCATGGTAGAGGCGCTGAGCGCGATCAGGCTGCATAGCCAGGAAGACAAACACCAGCAAGGCCAGGAAAAAGAGGAGGCTGGGAACCACCACGTAGCCACGCAAATCGGCAGGGATGGGAGCAAAAGGCAAGGCAAAAAAGACAAACATCAGCATCACCAGGCCATCGAACACCCGCTCAACCACCACAGTAGCCAGGCTGGCGCTCATGCTGACATTCTCCGAACGTTTCAACACGTAGGAGCGCAACACCTCACCGGCCCGGAAGGGGAAGATGTTGTTGCCCATGTAGCCGATGCACACCACGGGAAAAAGCCGGCGCAAACTGATCTCTTTAATGGGATGCAGCATATAGTGCCAGCGCCAGGTACGTCCCCACACCGCAACCATATACACGGCCACTGCCGGCAGCAGCCAGATATAGTCAGCCTGCTTGACCCACTGCCACATGATAGGCAGATTGAGTTTGCGCAAGGTCACATACAGGAATACGGCGCTAACGCCAAACCCCAGCAAGGTAAACCATCGTTGTTTCATAGATTAAGAGCTGTGTACGATGACAGCCGCGCGAAGATGGTTCTTGAGCTAAGCGCAAGCGGCATGATGCATCGCTGAGAGGTCACTCCTGAGGGTTGATAGGTTGCGGCTTTGCTGCAACCATGCCCCTGCATTATAACCCATTCCCCAACTGCTCCCAAGTTCATTGAACCAGCACGCTAACAAAAACAGGGCGGCAAGTCGGTATTGCCGACTTGCCGCCCTGTCCATCAAAAGGATGGAGTTTGCTAGGCCGGTATGGGCTTGTTGATAGCGGCCGGCAGCACCGACTCGCCAAGAATGCGCTCCATTGCCATGATATGACTGCAAACACCGGTTCGTATCGCTTCTTCACAGGTACAATGCCAGTTACTTTGATCGTAACTGACGAGATAGGTGCTATGTTCGCCCTTGAAGTTTACCTCGAAACGGGTAAACTCAACGCGATCACGTTCTTGAGCATACTGTCTGGCTTTCGTTATGCGACTCACCAAACCTGTGTCCATTCAGGCCTCCAAAGAGTGAAAGTTGTCCGATGCTCGCTGCTTCGGACGAAAGAAAGGCTACCGGGGATGCAATACTCGCTCAAAAAAAGAACACCAAAACGCGCAGGCATTCAGGTGTTCTCGCCAGGGGATAAAGGGGGTATGACGGTTAAAACACGCATAGCGGGGCATCTCCTGAGCAAACGCATCAAAGCGGAATTGACTACGTCGGCAAGTGCAGTATACCTATTTTGCCGTTGTTGTCAACCGATTTGACGCGCCGGTTGTGTATGGATTTCGGTTGAAATGTGTTGCCACCGAATTGAATTCGGTGTCTCAAGCCACGAAGCCCCTGCCGGGGCTTTCGGAGAGCGCCTGAGAGCGCTTCGTTCTCTGAATCGCAACCATTTATTGTCCGGCTCTTGTAATTCAACCGAAAGTCGCACACTACCGACGCGCCGCACCGCTCTGCCCGGTGAGAGTGCAGCCAGCGAATTTGCGGGCAGTCGGGTATACGGCCACGTAAAGCCCAAGCGAAAACCGGCCGCCAAAAGCATAGTCTCCACCGTGCAGTGGGCATCACCAGGGCTGTCTGCTTTGCAGTTTCAAGCGAGTTTCATAGACAACCCAAGAGCAGCGCGGATTGCCAAAGCAGGTCATGGGCGGTATAATACACGCTCCTTGGCGATTGACCCGTGGGGCGGATAAAGCACCGCGGCCTTGCCACCATCTCATCATCTTGATTTGACCGGCAGTTATGGCAACGCATATTCTTTTTGTTGGCCGACAACCGGATACCTACGCACCGTTGTGGCGGCAGTTGCTGTTGGGCAATATGCAAATTGCCTTTGCGGCCAGCCTGACACGCGCCCTGCGCGAGATGGAGCAAATAGCAGCCGATGTGATTATTCTGGATGCGATGTCACTGCGCAGTTCAGCCGAGCCGCTGACACGCACGCTGCGCCAGCACGCTCCCACCGCCCGAATTATACTCGTCACCAACACCGAAACCGCTACCGGCTACAGCTACGACTATGTGCTTTTCCATCCGATCACCTGGCAAAAGCTGCTGAAAGTTACCGAAGAGGCGCTGACCAGCAAACGACGGCAAGTGCTGGTGAAAGGCCCCTTTGTGCTTGATTTGGTGGAGCGCACCATTGTTGGCCCGTCGGGTGAAGAGCGGCTGACGGCCAAACTATTCGGCCTGCTGGCGCTGCTGATGAACCACGCCGGCAGCTACATCAGCCGCAACCAAATCATGCAGGAAATATGGCACACCTCGTATCTGGAAGATACACGTACGCTGGATGTGCACATGAGCTGGCTGCGCCGCCTGATTGAACCAGATCCCAAGAACCCGGTTTATATCCGCACCAAGCGCGGCATGGGCTATGCCTTTCAACCTTACCCAATCAACGCGACAGGCAGCGCCGAAACAGCGGAAGAAAGCACCGACTGAACACCAGTGCGCTTGCTGCAAAACAACACAAAAAGGGAACCCGCAAAACGGGTTCCCTTTTTTGATAAGCGATGCTGCCGGCCTGGCAAAGTGCAGCTTACGCTGCCGCTTTGACCTGGTTCAGCTTGCGCATCAAGCGTGATTTGCGTCGGGCAGCGTTGTTCTTGTGAATAACGCCCTTGGCTACCGCCTTGTCCAATGCCGACACGGCATCCTGCACCGCGCTTTCGGCCACCTGCATGTCGCGGCCGACAATGCCGGCACGCGCCCGCTTGAGTGCGGTGCGGGTGCTACCGCGCACGATACGATTGCGCTGGCGGCGCTTTTCCGAACTACGAATACGCTTCAGAGCTGATTTGTGGTTAGCCACGCACGTCCTCCGTGTTTTTCAACACCGTTAAAAGATACTGACAAGCTCCGGCTTTGTCTTCAAGCGTTGGCTCGCACCGTTTGAGAGGACGAGGAATGCGCAACGGGCCATGGTTTTGCATCCCAAGTGCCAGCCAACAGCAAATGAGTATACCTGTGTTGACGAGAAATGTCAATTTGGAATGGAGAATTGAGAAACGAGAATGGAGAAATGGAGAATTAAAGTGTACTATTTCTGCTTAACCTTTAAAACTCAACTCTTTCCCCTCTTCCGCTCCAGCCCCAGGCGAATGTCGTGCATGGCTTCGTCCAGATGCGGATAGGCCAGCCACACCAGCCCGGCACCGAACAGCGCGCCGGTGACACTACGCAACCACCAGTTGCTGGTACGCAACCCCGCCAACTGGCTCAGGCCATCTACGGCAATGGGAATGACAAACACCACAAAGACCCATACGGGAATCTTGGCGATACGCCGCTTCAGCGCAGCAAAAATCAGCCCCATCACCAGCATCATGGCATAGATCGCCACATCACGCTCGCACAGCGCCACCTTCCAGCCCAACGTCTCGTCGCCGATGTAGTGACGACGCTGCAACACCGATACCCCCGGCAGGACATTGGCCTGCTCCAGCTCGCTCAGCGTGTAGACTGTTTTTTCGCCAAAGAGGAAATAAGACCGATCAGGCAACTGGTGGCAGGCCGGCATGTAAATGGTGTAGATTATACGCGCTGGCCCCGGCAGCCCCACGCGCATCAACACCGGCGCAAGAAAGGGTAGCCCTGCATACAGCAGCAGCATGATCGCGAAAAACGCAACCCAATGCCGCGCCAAAGCCAGGATCAGGCGATCCATCCAGGCGCTTAGTCGGTCCTCACGGGGCGGGGTCGGGCGGGATTGAGATACAGGCATGAAAATTAAACCGCTTGCAGATCACGCAATGCAGCACGAAGCTGTGCCAGAGAAATTGGTGCGAACAGCAGCGTGGTCGGGGCAATCTCGATCACGGGCACATGAAGCAAGAAGCGTGCTGCCAACGCGCGGTCGGCAGCCACATCCACCTCACACAGTTGCAAGGGAAACTCGGCAGCCAGCAGCTCCAGATCTTCGCGAGCGTAACGGCACAGCGTGCAGCCAGGAGTGCTGTAGAGTGTGACAACCAGTGCCACAGCTATTGCACCAGGTCCTGCACAACCTGCTCAAGCTGAGGCTGAGGCAGCAAACCGGTCCACACCCCGGCAATGTGCCCGGTGCGGTCAATAAAAATGGTGGTGGGCAGGCCGCGCACATTATAAAGCCGCTGAATGTCACCGCGCTCATCCAGCACCACGGGAAAGGTCATAGCGTGGCTGCTGGCAAACGCAGCGGCCTGTGCGGCGGTTTCCTCGGCGTTCACAGCTACAATCACTACTTCATCGGGGTGGCCGTTGTGAGCAGCCACAAAGCTGGGCATTTCCTCGCGGCAGGGAGGGCACCAGGTGGCCCAGAAGTTAAGGATCACCGGCTTGCCTTGCCAATCGCTCAGCTTGCTCACTTTACTATCGGCGAACTGCAAGGAAAAATCAGGAGCCAGTTG
This sequence comes from uncultured Caldilineales bacterium, assembly GCA_937907455.1. GTDB lineage: Bacteria > Chloroflexota > Anaerolineae > JAAEKA01 > JAAEKA01 > JAAEKA01. The sequence goes on along the minus strand of CALESQ010000120.1, from coordinate 18,044 downwards.
GCCTTGGGCAGTACCGCGCCCGGCGTTGTTGATGTTAAGCGTAGAGCCTTGCGCCAGGTTGCTCAGGCCGGTGGCAGCCAGTTCGGGATCTGCCTTCTTGCCACCGCAAGCGGCCAGCAGCAGGCTGATCAGCAGCACAAGCAGCATCAATCGAGATCGTTGCACTATACACCTCATTCCAAGCCCAGCGCGCGCAGCAGCCAGCTTTCCAGCTCCAATTGCGGCACCAGGGTGGCAGCCAATTGCAAGCCGCCGGTATAGATCACTACGCCCACCAGCGCCAGCAGCAGCCCGCTGATGAGGCTGATGGCAGGCAAATGGCGATAGATGCGCGGCAACACCCGGCCCAACTGGTTGAACAGCAAGCCCGCCAGCAGAAAGGGGATTGCCAGACCCAGCGAGTAGAAAAGCAGCAGCAAGGCCCCGCGGCCAATGCTTTGCTCGGTGGCAGCCAAAGCCAGAATGCCCGCCAGAATCGGGCCGACACAAGGTGTCCAGCCTGCGGCGAAGACAATGCCGGTGAGGAACGATGTGACGTAGCCCCGCCGACGCTGCTGGCCAAGATCAAAGCGCTTTTCCACGTAGAACAAATCGGTACGGCTGGCCCACGCCACCAACAAGCCGATCAACACACTTTCAGCCAGTGCGGTGACGGTGGGTGTGAATGCGCCCAGCTCGGCCACACCGACCAACGTCGCGCTACCCTGCCAGATGGTGATGAAATTCAATACACCGGCCAGCACACCCAGCGCAACATGACCTGCCAACGGCCAACCAAAACCGGCCAGCGTGATGACAGCAAACAACATGGCCTGCAACAGGCGGTTGATGCTGGTTTCGCGCACGTTGACCGCATAGGCCAACAACGCTACCACCACTGACAGCAGCAGCCAAAGTCGTTTTGGCCAGGTGATGTGAGCGATGCGCAGGCCAAACACCACCAGCATCACACCGCCCACACGGATGATCACCGGCACGGCGCGGTTGAGGGTTTGGCCCAACGCGCCGCCCAGCGCGCCCAGCGCCACGAAGACCAGCGTGAAGCCAGCCACCAGCGCGGCCGCGTGCGAGAAGGTGAACCAGCGCCCCAGCTTGCCTTGAGCATCCACACCCGCCACGGCAGCGCCTGTCAGGTAGCCAAGATAGACCGGCACCAACGGCAAGACGCAGGGCGAGAAAAAGGAAACCAGGCCGAACAGGGCAGCTAAAAACAGAGTGATTTCTTGTGTAGCCAACGAAAGACCTGCCAAAGAGTTTGTGGTCTTAAGATGCAGAAAAAATGCAGAGGTTACCGACGCGCGGGTTTCTCAACCACGTCGCTCAGTGCCGCAATTTCTTCATCCAATTGCTTTTGGCGTCGCGCAATGCTCCACACATAGGCGAAAGTCGCCAGCCAGAAAATCATCATACCGCCAACGAGATAGATCATGGAAAGTCCTTGAGGGGAATGGGAAGTTAGGAGATTGATAGACAAGTACGCCGGAGGCGGGTAAACAAGTAAATAAGTAAACAAGTACGCCAAAGGCGGGTAAACAAGTAGACAAGTACGCCGGAGGCGGGTACGCCGGAGGCGGGTACGCCGGAGGCGGGTATGCCGAAGGCGGGTATGCCGAAGGCGGGTACGCCGGAGGCGGGTATGCCGGAGGCGGGTAAATTGGTTACTTGTTTACCCGTTACTGTTTACTACTTACTGGGTACTGGTTACTACTTCGCTCACCCATCAGCCAGGGCGCGCAGTTTGAGATCGTCGAGACGCTCGCGCTGTTCTTCCAGCACAAACCGATAATGCAGCAGCACCACGTACATCAGGCTGAAGGCGAAAATAGCATAAAGCAACACCGTTACCATGTTGCCGCCCATGTCAAAGCCGCCTTGCGAGGTCTCGCTGCCGGTTCCGATCACCGCGGGGTGAATGGTGCGCCAGATACGTACCGATATAAAGGACAAAGGTACGCTGAGAAAGCCGACAATACCGTAGATAGATGACAGCCGGGCGCGGCGCTCCGGCTCATCCAAAGCATTGCGCAGCATCAGATAGGCGATGTAAACCAGCAGCACGATGGCTGCCAGAGTCAGGCGCGGATCATCCCATGACCACCAGGTGCCCCAGGTGGGCCGCGCCCACAGCGAACCGCTCACCAGGTTGGCCGCGGTGTAGACCACACCGATCTCAGCCGAGGCCACAGCCAGGTTGTCGAAACGGCGCTGACGCTTCACCAGATAGGCAATGCTGGCTATAGCTGTAACGCCAAATGCCAGGTAACCAACCCAGCCGGCGGCGACGTGAAAATAAAAGATACGTTGGGCGAAACGCTCAGCCTCGGTGGGCATGTTGACGGCTGTGGGAGCCCAAAGCATGGACAGGTAAACGCCCACAGCAAGGAGCACCGCGGTTAGCGCCAGCAACACCAACCAGAAGAGATTGTAGGATTTCTTGGCAACCAATGAAACCTCCAGTTATTCTTCAACGACGTAATCGAATAAAATCATGGCGGCGGCAATAAAAATGCCGTCGTAGGCCAGCAGCAGGCGAATCCATTTAGCAATGTCGGCTAATGTATCGCCATCCAGCAAGCCGCTGACAGCCTGCACGCCGGCCACAAACACCGGGATCATCACCGGGAAAAGCAGAATAGGCAGCATCACCTCACGCGCCCGCGTGTTGATGCTGAGTGCGGCAAACAGCGTACCCACAGCAGCATAGCCCAGCGTGCCCAGTGCCAGCACCAGCACAAGCGTCGGCGACAGCAGCGACACATTGAACAGCACCGACATCAGCGGCAGCAGCAACAGCTCGACCACGGCGATGAAAAGCAGGTTACCGATCAGCTTGCCGAAGTAGATGGCACTGCGGTCCATCGGGGCCAGCAGCAATCCCTCCATGCAGCCGCGATCCTGTTCCAAAATAAAGGAACGGTTCAAGCCCAGCACACCGGCAAAGGTCACGGCAATCCACAACACGCCGGGCAGCACCAGGCGCACGTTATCAGCACGCAGGTCAAAGGCAAACTGAAAAATCAGCACCGACAAACCGGCGAATACCAACATCGAGCTGAGGATGTCTTTGGTGCGCAGTTCAGCGCGCACATCCTTCCAGACAATAGCCAGCACCTTGCGCAGAAAGCTCATCAGCCGCCCACCACGTCGCTGTAGATGCGCCGAAACTCAGCGCCGCTGAGGCCAGCCGTAGGCGCATCAAAGCAAATACGGCCGCCGTTGAGGATCAAAGCACGGTCGGCCCATTCGATGCCGCGCTCCAGATTGTGGGTGGTGAGCAACACCGTGCGGTCGCCACTGCCCAAATCGGCCAGCAGAGTGCGCAGCATGTCGGCGGCCTGCTGATCCAGTCCGGTGTCTGGTTCGTCGAGGAGCAAAATGGGCGGATCGTGCAGAATAGCGCGGGCAATAGCCAGCCGCTGGATCATGCCGCGACTGAAAGTGCGCACCACATCCTTGCGCCGCGCGGTCAAACCCACCTGTTCCAACACCGTTTTCAGGCGCGGTTCCAACTCTGGCACGTCATAGATGCGGCCAAAGAATTGCAGGTTTTCTTCGGCGGTGAGGCTATCGTACACCAGCGGGTTGTGCGAAACCACGCCGATGTAGCGACGCAAGCCATCGCCAGAACGCTGAATATCCTGACCGCCCAGCGTAACGCGTCCGGCAGTGAGCTTGCTCAGACCGGCGATGATGCGGATCAGCGTGGTTTTACCGGCGCCGTTGGGGCCAAACAACGCCACCGATTGGCCCGCGGGCACATCCAGATCCACACCGCGCAACACGGGGCGTCGGCCAAACGCCTTCACCAGCTTGCTGACGTGGATCACAGCGTGCCTTCTGAGGCGGCATCGGCCGCGGGGGTGGCGCTTAGTTCCTGCACCAGCAGCGCGCGCTTTTGGGCGATGCGTGCCCGCTGATAGGCCGCTTCATCCAGCTCGCCCGCGGCGTGCAGATCATCCAGATGAGCCAGCGAGGCCAGCAGCTCCGCGCGGCGCGCGGCAGGGCCGGCAACCGCACCGGCAGCCAGGGCAGATGGCGCTGGCTTATCGGCCACAGCCACAGGGCGACGCAGTGCCAGGGCCACAAACAAGGCTAGCAGCGCCAAAGCAGCTACAGCCACAATGCCGTACAACAAGCCGGGGTTGTAAGCGATGACTGCCTCGGAGGCGCGCGCGGCTCCGGCAGTTGTTGCGGCAGGCTGCGCCTGATCCAAATCGGACAAGGCCAGCCTGATAGTTTGGTTAGCGGGCAGGTTCAGGCCAACGAAGTTGGTCCATTGCTGCTCGGCTACGGTGGTGGGGCCCTGGTTGGTCAGCTCGGTGTCCACAGCAGGGCCGTCTACCACCAACACGCTCAGGTTGTCGGTGGGATAGGCCACGGCGTGGGCAAAGGTGATTTTTTCACCGCTGTAGGGCATCAGGTAGCGCATGAGTATCTGCGATGTGCCGGGCATCAGCGGTTGGGTGTCTACGACGCCATCGGCAGTGCGCACAAAACGTTGGCCCAGCTCGCCGCCATCCAGCACCAACGAGGCGGCCTCTGCGGGCAAGGGGAAGCGCAGCACGATGTTGCTGCCGGGAGCTACTTCTTCGCTGCCGGTATAAACGGTGTCGCTGGTGTAAGTGATGCGATACAGCTCACCCACCAGCAGCGCACCCTGGTGCTGATCAATAAACCACTGGGCGGTGCTGATGCGGATGTCGCCAGCTACGGCGCTAGTTTCATAGACGTTAATGAGTGCTTCGGCGCTGCTGCTGCCCTCGGCAAAGGTGACGGGCTGGCTGCCAAAGGAAAAGTCGTTGTAAACTGTGGTGACAATATAGGCGTACTGTGTGCCGGTGGCAATTTTTTCAAAGCGGAAGCTGCCATCGGCTGCGGTGGAGATGGTTTTGCTTTGCAGGGCGTTGAAGTTGTCGAAGGCGTTCAGGGTGACTGTTGCGGAAACTGGCTGTTTGCTGGTGGCATTCAGCACCTGGCCGCTGATAACGCCGGAGCCTTCGGGCATAGGCTCAAGCATCACCGGGGGAAAGGCAAAGGTGCGCGCCTGTTCGGCGGCTGCGGTGATCTGGGCAGGGCTGAGTTCATCGGCAAAGGCAGGCATTTTATCCTTGCCCTCGGCGATGATGGTTTGCCAGTCGGCCAGCGAACGGGCGGCAGTGGCGACGGGGTCAGACAGGTCGGGCATGACCAGGCTATCTTTCAAGGCTTGCGGCCCGTCGCCCTGGCCGGTGTCGCCGTGACAGGCTGCACACTGTTCTCCCCAGATGGTTTGGCCCTCGGCCAGTTGCTCGGGCAGCACATGCAGCGACAGGGCAAAGCTGACTGTGTCCCAAATTTGCTGGTCGGTCATCTGGTTTTTCCAGGGCGGCATGAAGCGATCCATGCGCCCTTCCTTGACCACTTCAAACCAGCCAGCGGGTGTGGCGGCACTTACCAGGGCAGGATCGGCCAGCACAGCGCCGTTGACGTTTTCGGGCAAGCCATTGGAGGCATCGCCATCACCCAGCCCAAGTGCGCCATGACAGGGCGCACAGTTTTGCTGGAAAAGCATCATGCCGTTGCGGCTGTCAGGTGGGGTATCAGGGCCTTGCTGAAGACGATTTGCTGCGGTTGGGGTGGCATGCTGCACAACCAGCAAAAAGCCGGCTGTTCCGATCAGCAGAAAAAGAAAGCAACGACGCAAGCGACTGCGCCAGGGTGAGGGGGAAAGATGAATGCTCATGCGTGAAAAAAGAAAAACGATCGCCCGCCCTATGCCTGCGGCGAGCGACCGTGATGTGATGTTACCTGATTGCCGGTGGTTAACCGACGGATTGAACCTGAATTTCTTCGTAGTCTTCAACCGGCTTTTGGTCGCCGCCATGCTCTTCGTAGCGCGAGGGACATTTTAGCAGCAACGTGTTGGCATAGAGTACGCCGTCTTCGCCGTAGTGCCCTTCAACAATGGCTTCGGTGGCGCGGGTGAAGTTGTCCGGCCGCGGGCCGTGGAAGTAGATGGGCAACTGGTTGGCGTCGTCTTTGATGCTGAAGCGCAGGATCAAGTCGGCTGAGTTGTAGTCAATGCTTTCGTCTACGACAAGACCGCTGACGCGCACGGTTTTGCCGGCTTTGTCGGCGGCTTGCTGTTGCAACTCGCTGACGGTCATGTAGTACGCGCCGGAAGTGCTCATGGCGTTGAAGACGAGAAAGCCGATTGCCACAAAGATGACTGCTGCACCTATGATAAACTTTAGGTTGCGGTTGGCAGGCTTGGCGTCAAGCTGCGGGGTAATCAGAACTGTCGATTCGCTCATGAAAAGGCTCCTGGTGTTGATGTAAGGCACGGCATGCCAGTTAGTATAGCATTGCTGTTACCGGGTGTCAACGCCTATTGTGCCACAAAGCTGTGCAGCACGGTATGATGAAGGTCATATTGCATGATCCAGGTATGTAATCCGTAACACCTATTGGTGGCTGCCGAAACCGGGGCAGCCACCAATGTTGATTTTCAGCTACGGCTTAGGCATTCGCTGTTAATTTCCTACCTCTGCCTGGATCAACTGCTGGAAATATTCAAGCGGATAGGCTCCGGGCAGGGGGTTGCGGTTGACGAAGAAACCGGGCGTGCCGCGGATGCCAAAGCCAACGCCTTCCTGCAGGTTAGCTTCGACGACTGCGGCTTGTTCGCCGCTGTCGAGACAGGCATCAAAGGCTTTTTGGTCTAGTTTGAGCTGACCGGCATACTGTTTGAAGAGGTCTGTGGCTGCGACCTGACCGGACCATTGTTGCTGGTTCTGGAAGAGCAGGTCGTGCATTTCCCAATAGGTATCCTGGGCACCGGCGCAACGGGCAGCTTCGGCAGCTTTGGGGGCTTGCGGATGGATGGAGGTCAGCGGGAAGTCTTTGACCACGTAATAGACTGTGCCGTCATCAATGTATTGCTGGAGACCGGGCAGGGTTTGCGCAACGTGACGCAGACAGAAGGGACACTGATAGTCGGTATATTCCACGATCACCACGGGGGCATCGGGGTTGCCTTTGCTGCCGGCGATGTTATCCAGCGGTACATCCTGGCCCAGCGGAGCCGGGGTAGGTTCGGGCGCGGGCGTGGGGGTGGGGGCCGGTGCGATGCTCAGGCCTTCTTGCACCATAGCGATGGCCTGGCGGAAGTTAGCAATGGGCTGGGCGCCGACAAATGCCTGGCCGTCGAGAAAGAAGGTGGGAGTGCCCTGCACGCCGATGTTCAGTCCTTCAACCAAATCAGCCTGTACGGCTTCCTGATAGCGCCCGCTGCTGAGGCATTCGCTGAAGGCGGCTTTATCAGCGCCCTGTTCAACAGCGTAGGTGGCGAAGCTATCTGCCGGGTCGGACAGGCTGCTCCAGTCGGCCTGTACGGCAAACAGCTTGTCGTGCATGGCCCAGTAGGCGTCATCACCGGCCAGCTCGCGCACGCAGCGCGTGGCCTCGGCCGCTTTTTCGGCGTTGGGATGAATGCTCTCCAGCGGAAAATCCTTGAATACCAGTTTGGCCTTGCCGCTGTCTACATATTCCTGCAACAGGGTGGGCAAGGTTTGCGCAGCAAAGCGGGCGCAATAGGGGCACTGAAAATCAGAGAAAACCACGATGGTCATGGAAGCATTGGGATCGCCCTGCACGGGTGCGCCTTCGATGTTGATGGCAACCGGTTGGGGTGTGCCCTGCGGCTGCTGTGCGGCGGCGTTGGGATCTTCCAGCGCACCGCCGGCCAGCAGTGTATCCAGGGCCTGCTGGAAAACAGAATAGGGCTGCGCGCCCACCACCAGCGTGCCGTTGACCAGGAAGCTGGGCGTGCCGCTGACACCAGCAGCTTGACCTTGCTGCATGTCCTGGGCAATGGCCTCGTTGTACTTGTCGCTAGCCAGGCAGGCGTCGAAAGCGGTGGCGTCTATACCCAACTCGGTGGCGTAGGCCGAAAAGGTCTTGGCAACATCGGCAGCAGATTGGCTGCTCCACGCATCCTGTGCGGTAAAGAGCTTGTCGTGCATCGGCCAATAGGCATCCTGCTCGGCAGCACAGCGCGAGGCCACTGCGGCGGCCATGGCGTTGGGGTGCAGGTTGCTCAGCGGAAAGTCGCGGAACTCCAGGCGCACCTTGCCGGTTTCGATATAGTCTTTGACCAGGCTGGGATAGGTTTCCAGCACCCAACGCGAGCAATAGGGACACTGAAAATCGGAATATTCAATGATGGTGACAGTGGCATCGGCACTGCCCTTGCTGCGGGTGGCATCACTCACCGGCGCAGGAGAATTGGCTGGCTGGCCGCCCTGATTGGCTGCGACTGCGGGTTCATCGGTGGCTGCGGCTTCGGGGTTGGGCACGCCCGGCGCTGTACAGGCTGTAATCAACAGCAACAGCGCCAGCAGCAGCAGAAAACGGTAGTTAGAGAAAGAGTGGTTGGTAAACTTAAAAAACATAGAGTAATTCCTTCGTGGGTATCTTATCACTACAGCAAGTCGTAATCTGTTGATTCGGCATTCATGCCGCCATCAGACTCATCGTCGGTCTCATCACGTTCCAGCAGTTCGCGTGCCTTCTCGGCCAGGGGAGCCGGCACGTACACGCGCACCCGGGCAATCTTGCCCACAGTGAGGCCGTACACCCGGCCCAATGCCTCGCCTTGCAGCATCACCGGAATGCCAGCATCCTGCAAATAGGCCTTGATCACCTGCGCCTCAAGGTCACCGGCAGCTTCATAGACCATCACCGGCTCGCCGGGCTGAATCGAGCTGCCGGCAGCGGCTTGCGCGCGCTGGCTGTCAGCACGACGCCGACGATTGAGCCAATCCAGCGCGCTGGCTGTCATGCGCGGCTTTCCCCGCGGCCATCGCTGCCGGGTTGCCAGGCGCGATGGCGCAAAATCAGACCAACCACGCCCACGACAATCAACACCAGGCTGATAAGCTGTGCAGTAGCCAGACCGGGCAGACCACTTACCCAGGCATCAGGACGGAACATCTCTACCAGCAGACGCCCCAGAGGATACCAGATCAGGTACATGAGGAACAGGTCGCCTTCACGGAGTTTAGCCGCTGCCCGACGTGCCACCGTCCACAGCACAAAAAAGCCAACCACATTCCAGAGCGCCTCGTAGAAGAAGGTGGGATGAAAACGCGTTTGGCTGACATATTGCAAGATCTCGGCATTGGTGCGCCCCAGCATTTCCGTGGGCGTCTGAAAAGGATAGGCCGTATTGATCTTGAAGCCCCACGGCAGTGTAGTAGGAGGGCCGTACAGTTCCTGGTTGATAAAGTTGCCAAAGCGACCAATGGCCTGCGCCACCAGCACGCCGGGAGCCACAATATCCAACCAGCGCGGCAGAGACAGCCGGTTGGCACGTAGATAGATCAGCAGAGCGATCAGGCCACCTAACACGCCGCCAAAGATACCGAGGCCACGAAAGCCACCGTTCCAAAAAGCGATGATGTCAATGGGATGTTCGCGATACCAGCTCCAGCCCATGCCGCCTACCGGATTGGAGAAGACATGGTAAAGTCGGGCGCCGATGATGCCAGCCAGCAACAGCCAGGGCAGCACGTTCCACACATGTTCAGGGTTTTCGCCGCGACGTGTGGCCTCGCGCGTGGCAATCCATGCGGCCAACACGGCTCCGCCGACAATCAGCAGGCCGTACCAAGTGACACTCATAGGGCCGATGGCGATAAGAACAGGGTTCATACAAAGCTCCAGACAAGAACAGATTGCGCACAAAGTCGCTGGAGTATTATAAATGATCACTCGGCAATTGGCAATTGGCAATGATTAAGGGGAAATGAAAGGGGAATAGATTGATGGATTGAGAAACGGGAATTAGTATATGACTGGGAGAATGAATATAATCAAACCCATGGAGCAGGCACACGTCAGACAAAAGGTGTTTTCTTCTCACAGCAAACCACTGGGTACAATCCAAATAGATGTGGATGACCTGTGGGTATATTACGAAAGCATCCACCGCGTTCCACCGGCCAATCTGCCCGCGCAGGTATACGAACAGGGGATTGCGCGGTTGCTGGACCTGTTTGCCCGCTTCGCGGTTCGCGCTACCTTTTTCGTGTGTGGACGCGATCTGCCGGTGCAAGCTCACTGGCTGCGCGAGATGGTGCGCCACGGCCATGAAATCGCCAACCACAGCACCTGGCACCGCACCGGCTTTGCCCGCCTGAGCGCAGCAGAAAAGCGGGCTGACATCGTTACCACCCAGGTGTTGATCGAAGAGGCGTGCGGCCAGCGGCCAAGCGGCTTCAAGGCACCGGGCTTCAGCTTTGCGCCCGATCTGCTGGCAGTGCTGGCCGAGCTGGGCTTCTGCTACGACTCGACGATTTTGCCCATGCCGTGGGCACCAGCACTGCGCAGCCTGCAACGGCTACTTTCCCATGGCGAGGTGGATGGGTCGCACTACGGCCGTGCGCGGCACGGCCTGGCGCCGCTGCATCCCTATCAACCAGATATGGCCGCACCGCATCGGCCACGGCCAGCGGATCAACCGGGCCAACCTGATTTCTGGGAAGCGCCGGTAACCACCATGCCGCTGCTACGTCTGCCAATGCACAGCACTTTTGTGCTGACCGCCGGACAACCGCTGTTTGATGCAGGCATGATGCTGGTGCAGGCAAAGGGTGTACCGGTCAACTACCTGCTGCATGCCGCCGATGTAATAGACGCGGTGGATGATCCGGCGCTGGCCTCGTACCGCTTTCTAACCACTGCGTGGAGCGAAAAACGCCCGCTCTACGAACATATGCTGCACAGCTTGAGCGAACAATACGAGATTGTGCCCACGCGCGAGCTGATCGAACGACTGGCGACTGCCGGTCAGAGGCGTAAGAAGTAACACGTAACTGATGTTACGCAGCGGATCGCTGGTCGAGTCTGTAGGCCGTCGCGCGTGACCGCATCTTTTTTCTTCATGCCATCTTTGCACCGTTTATTGATCTTACCTGCCTATAACGAAGCCACAAATCTGCCGCGCGTGCTGCCGGAAGCGCGCGCGGCCGCGCCCGGGTACGATGTGGTAGTGATTAACGACGGCAGCCGCGATGCCACGGCTGAGGTGGCGCGCAGTCTGGGCGCGGCGGTGGTAACCCTGCCGGTAAACCTGGGCTATGGCGGCGCAGTGCAAACCGGCTTTCGTTACGCAGTGGAACACGGCTATGAACTGGCGGTGGTGATGGATGCGGATGGTCAGCACGACCCCGCAGGCATCCACCTGCTGGCCGATACAGTAGCCCGCGGCGAAACCGATGTAGCCATTGGTTCGCGCTTTCGCGGGCGTATGGCCTATCATCAGCCGTGGGTAAAGCGCATGGGCATGAAGCTGTTCGCCTGGACCGTATCACGTCTGACCGGACGCGAAGTTACCGATCCCACCTCCGGGTTCCAGGCACTGAATCAGGACGTGTTGCGCTTTTTCGCCTACGACAACTACCCCGTGGACTATCCCGACGCCGACACGCTGCTGCTGTTGCATTATGCCGGGTTTCGTGTCACCGAGGTCCCCGTAACCATGCGCGAACGGCTGAGCGGCGTTTCGATGCACAGCGGTTGGAAGCCGTTTTACTACGTATTGAAGATGTGGCTGGCGATCAGCATGGTCTTGCTACGCGAAAAAACCCATCTTTCTCCGCGGCGAGGTGCATCATGATGGCGCCGTTGCCGCGCTTTCTGGTGTTTTTGCTGGGCGTTGCCGTGCTGCTGGTGGTGATCAACCTGGTACGGCGTCGCACTTTGCAGGAACGCTATGCTATTTTATGGCTGCTGGCCGGTGTAGTGCTTACGCTGTCACCGGTTTTCATCCCGCTGCTGGATCATCTGGCTTTCAGCATGGGCTTTGAATATCCACCGGCCTTGCTGCTGCTGCTGGCTGTGGTGGGGCTGCTGCTGATCACCTTCCAGCTTTCGCTGACGCTTTCACGCAGCGAAGAGCGCATCAAACTGCTGACGCAGGAACTGGCTATTCTCAGGCAACAGATGGAGCTGCTAAAGCTATCAGCAAGGCAGCCGTCTGCTGCAAAACCAACAGAACGCACTCATGACGAACCCGACACCGATTTCAACAACACCTGACACCTTGACGGGTGCTTCCGTAACTAACCGCACTGCTGCGGCGAAAAAAGAGAGCAGCGACATAAACACGGCAAAAAAAACGCGGTCGCTACAGCCAACCTCGTTACCCGAATTGGACATTCACGATCATATTGGTGTATGCGGGGTGCGCACTGATACGCGCCTGTTGGCTGAAATTGCCGCCACCACCACCCCCGGTCGTGCGCTTGATCTGGGTACAGGCACAGGCTACATCGGTCTCTATCTGGCCCAACGCGGCTGGCAGGTAGATGCCGTAGACATCAGCCCGCGGGCAGTAGAGTTGGCACGCGCCAATGCCGCACGCAACCATCTGGCTGTCAACGTATATGCTTCCAACCTGTTTGAGCAAACCACCGGGCGCTACGATATCATTGCCTTTAATCCGCCGATGCGACCAGATGAAACCGAAGTCAGCCGCATTCTCACCAGCCTGCTGCGGCGCAGCCCAGCTATCAGCCGTGCGCTGATGCGCCTGGTGGGTGAACGTCTGGAAAATGGCCGCACCGACTTCCTGGCTCAGATAATTGAAGAGGCGCGACAACGGCTCAATCCGCAAGGTCGCCTGGTGTTGGGCATCAGCAGCGAAGAAGCCCATTTCATTGCCACGCTTCCCGGCGTAACCCTTCAAAATCTTATTGCTATTCCCGGTATGGTGCGACAGGAAATCGCTGTTTATACCTTCCAGGAGCTTGTATGAGCCAAAAAAAGCCCAGACATCGGAGCGAATGGCTGGTGATAGTGTGTCTGGTGCTTGTGGGGGGTATGGTACGCCTGGCGGCAACTGCCACTTTACCCCGGGTCGCCTGGGGTGACGAACCGTTTTATCTATGGCTGGGGCAAAGTTTATGGAGCGGTGACGGGTTTAACATTCAAGGGTATTCCGCGGCCAACTTCCCGCCGCTGTTTGCTGTGCTGACGGGCGCGCTTAACCAGTTGACGCACAATCTGGTGCAGGCCAGCAATTTAGTCTACATTGTCGCTGGTGCGGCCTTGGCCTGGCCGTTGAGTGCGCTGGCGCGGGCAATCTACTCACCGGCAGCAAGCTGGATCACAGGGCTGATTGCTGCCCTGTACCCGGCACTGGTTACAGGTGTGCTGACCTGGGGAACCATGACCGAGCCGCTGTACCTGCTGTGCATCGCCACCGCAATCTATGCCTTGTTTCGCGCATTGGATGATTGGCCGCTGCGCTGGCAGCCTTTTGCCGGGCTGGGCATTGCTCTGGGACTGGCCTACCTGACCCGTACCGAAGCGCTGGTGTTCCTGGCGGCGGCCATCGCCCTGCTGCTGCTTGGGTTGCCCCTGCAACGCCGACCTCTCCGGCCAGTGCTGGCGCATACAGGGTTGGTGTTGGTGGTTTTTCTGCTTGTTGCCTCTCCTTATCTGCTGTATATCAAACGCAGCACGGGGCAATGGAGCCTGACCGGTGCTGCCGGAATGGCTTTTGATAGCATGGCGGGTCTCACCAACAATGATGCCGCTGCTTTTGACCGGGCGACGTGGGGATTAGCCCCGCAAGACGACGAAGTATACCTTTTCTCACGCAGTAGCGAGGCCGAAGGTCTTGGTTCCACACTGCTGGCCGACCCCCTGACTCTGCTGCGCCGCCTGCGCCGGGGGTATCAAACCGCCAGCGGACTGCTGTGGAGCAGCAAACTTGTGCCGTGGCCGCTGGCTGCACTGGCTGCACTGGGCCTGTTTGCCTGCCGTTGGCGCGGGCGTCGGCTGCGCGGCGAGCTGGCGCTGCTGGCTTCTCTGGCAGCGCCGTTGTCTTATCTGCCGTTTTTCGTGCAGGAACGTTACCTGGCCGGTATGCTGCCCGCGTTGATGATCTGGCTGGGCCTGGGTATATGGCTGCTGGGCGGCTGGCTGCGCGGCAGTTTGGCCGGGCTGAGTACGCGTCCGCTGCCCCTGTGGCTGAGGCGCATGCTGACGGTTTTGCCTGCTGTGCTGCTGGCGCTGCTGCTGCTGGCGCTCAGCCCACAGCTATGGCACACCATGCAGGACACGCACTCGTTTCAGCCGGGGCATCTGGCAGCCGCGGCTGAACTGAAGGCGCGGGGAGCCGGACCGAGCGACGTGGTGATGAGTCGCTATCCGGCGATTGCTCTCCATGCCGGCACACGCTGGGCTGCCACCCCTGCCGAGGACTGGCCTACCCTGCTGAGCTATGCGCGCCGTCATCAGGCCCGCTACCTGGTGCTGGACGGCTGGGAAGGCCGCCTGCGTCCGCAGCTCGATTTTCTGCTCATCCCGGCGCTGGCTCCCGCTGAGCTGCGTTATCTCACCACGGTAGAAACGGGCGAAGACCCGGTTGTGTTGTACGAATTCCAGTAAAAATTGCAACTTCTATTCACCAGCCTGCGACTCTCCATCTGCTTATGCTAAAACATCGTCGCCCCGATTGGCTCTTGCTCGCTGTCGTGCTGCTCAGCGTGGGTGTGCGCGCAGTCTTTGCCACTTTGCCGCGCATGGCCCGCTGGGACGAAGCCTCGTATCTGCTGATCGCGCGCAATCTGCTGGCCGGGCAGGGCTATCGCGAGCTGGTAGGCGGCTTCGATATGCACCAGCCTCCCTTGATTACGCTGCTGGCTGCGGCAGGAATGATGCTGCATCTGCCGCTGAAATGGGCAGCAGCATTGCCGGCTCATGTGCTGCTGGGCGGGCTAAGCGTGTTACCGCTCTACGCGCTGGGGCGGGTTGTTTACGGTCGCTCGGCTGGTTTGCTGGCTGCCCTGCTGGGGGCGCTGTATCCGGCACTGGCTGTCGGCCCGCTGTACTCCGGCAGCCTCACCGAATCACCGGCGCTGTTGTTGATCCTCAGCGGGGTCTACGCCACCTACCGCACAGGCGAAGCGATTGCCCGCAACAACCGCGCTGCAGGCTGGGCCGCGCTGGCAGGGGCATGTTTTGGTCTGGGCTACTTGGCACGACCAGAAAGCCTGATGTTTGCCCTGGTGATGCTGCTCTACCTGGGAATGATGGCCTTGCTGCGCCGGCAGCGCACACTGGGCCGCACGCTGCAAGCCAGCGTGCTGATGGGCGTGACCCTGGCGTTGGTAATGTCTCCTTACGTCATCTATCTGCACCGCATCACCGGCTACTGGACGTTGAGCGGCAAGGCGGGCACCGGCATGGAGATTGCCTGGGCGCTGGTGAACCACGATCAAACCCTGCACGATCTGGCTGCGGCCTCACTGGACAGCAGCGGCGAAAAAATCATCTGGCTTTCCAGTGAAGGGCTGGCTGTGGGCATGGGTGATTGGATTGCGGCTAATCCGCAGCGTTTTCAAACGCTGGTGAAGTATAACATGCGCAGCACCGTCGAGGTGCTGTTCAGCGCCCCGATGGTGGGGCTGCCCGTGGCCGCCCTGGCAGTAGTGGGTTTGTTCAGCCGCCGCTGGGATCGCCGCCGCTGGCAGACACATTTTTTGCTGCTGCTGACCTTCGTTCCCCTGGCTGGCTTGTGGGTAGCGTTTATTGATAAGCGGCTGCTGCTGGTCTATCTGGCCGTGGTTTTGCTGCCAGCCGGGGCCGGACTGGCTCACATTATGCGCTGGGCTGCGCAGTGGCCGGGGGCACAGCGGGCCACAAGACTCAGCCGTGTGGTGGCTGGCCTGCCTGTGGCCTTGCTCGTTGCCTGGTTGATGTGGAGCGGAGTGCAAACCGCGCGCGAGAGCAGCAGAACCCTGCCCTTCTATCGGCTGGAGACGGCCCGCTGGCTGGCAGAGAACACGCCCTCTGATACCCGTATAATGACGCGCAACGCCGAAACGGTGCTCTATGCAGACCGGGCCATGGTAGCCTTTCCCAACGCAGCATGGGAACTGGTGATACGCTACGCACAAAGCCACGGTGCCAGCTATCTGGTGGTAGACGAATGGGAGATCAACACCGTGCGGCCCTTTTTGCAACCGTTGCTGACACCAACGACACCATCACCTCTGCCACATATCGAGCTTGTTCAGGTTCTGCCACACGCCGGGCGAGACACTTACATTTACCGCTTTGTGGACATGCAAAGCGTCCCTTGAGCGGGATTATGGCAAAATTGTAAGGCAAGGCTACCGGCGTCGCGTGCTTTTTTCATCTTCCTCTCATCTTTTTGCGTTAAACTCGCTGTGCCGCTTTCGCGGCAGCGGCGTTCAACTTTTTTGTTTGAAGGAGACTAACCCCATGAACCCATTACGATTTAACCGTCAGATACGCGTGATCATTCCATTAC
This sequence comes from uncultured Caldilineales bacterium, assembly GCA_937907455.1. Taxonomy (GTDB): domain Bacteria; phylum Chloroflexota; class Anaerolineae; order JAAEKA01; family JAAEKA01; genus JAAEKA01. The sequence continues at coordinate 1,717 of CALESQ010000120.1, read as the reverse complement.
TGGTGATCGTCACGTTGGTTGCCTCAAGCAGCTTCTTGTTATCAGGCAAGTTCAGCCGCGTGTCTGAAGCAGCTCCAATGCAGCAAAGCACCCTTACCTGGACACAAGTGCATAATGCACCGGGTGTTTTCTGGTACACGATGGATTTTCCCACAGCCAACGTTGGCTATGCGATTGGCGGGCCTGACTGGAACGTCAACGATGGCATCGGCGCGGTAACCATTGCAAAAACTACCGATGGCGGCCGTACCTGGAGCAATATCGCCGTACCCAACACCAACCGCTTCATGCGCGGTCTTACCTGCATTGATGCCGATCGCTGTTGGATTGCCGGTGCAAGCAGCCCGCGCATCCGCTATACGCTGGACGGCGGCGCAACCTGGGGCATCAGCACCATCACCAACAATATCTGGACAGGATGGCTGTGGTCAGCCGGCTATAGCGGCACAGGCACCACCGTTTTTGCCGGTACCACCGGCTACGCCGATGAAGATGGCCGGCGCGCCAACATCCTGCGCAGCACCGATGGCTATAACTTTGGCGCGGTGGTCGCCAACGATCCGCGCGAGTATGTGGTGTATGATTTTTCCTGTCCGTCGCCGGGCGTGTGCTACACCGCAGCCAAGAACACCAGCTTCTTCACCAACAACAGCGGCGCATCATGGGTGCGCAAGGTGACACCCACTGGCCGTTACTACAGCATTTCCTGCACCGACAACGGCACATGCTGGGAAGGCGGTTCTACCGATGGGGCCTCCAGCAGCGGTTTAGTGCAGTTGATCCGCACACAGGACAGCGGCGCCACCTGGAGCCTGGTATCCTCAACCAGTCTGGGCGCTGTCCGGCCTCGCCTGTGGGATGTAGAGATGCTGAATAGCCAACTGGGGTATGCTGTAGGCTGCACCAACGCGCCGGATCCCATTCTGGAAACCTGCTCGGGGCAAGGGCTGCTCATGCGCACCACAGATGGTATTACCTGGCAGCAAATCCCTGCACCTACCACCGCCGATCTTATGGACGTAGAAGTGATAAGCGCCAACGAAGTGATCATTGCTGACTGGAGCGGCAAGGTCTGGCGCGGCACCGGTGAGCCTACCCCCACCCCCACGCCTACCAGCACACCGACCAGCACCCCCACCAACACGCCCACGCCCACCGCTACGCCCACGGCCACGCCCACCCTCACACCCACGCCCAGCACGGCCAACCTGGAAGGCTGGGCCTTTGGTGATGCCAACAGCAACAGCTATCCGGACGCCGGTGAGTCCTATGTAGAAGGCGCAGTAGTTGAGCTGCAAGTGCGCTCGACGCCGGTAGCCACCGCGATCAGCGGAGCGAATGGTTACTTTACCTTCAGCGGGTTACAGCCGCAGATCTGGTATACGCTGCAGGGCAAAACTGCCCCTGCTGGCTACAGTGTCAGCGAGTTCCAAACCACCTTCAAGCTGACTGCGAACTCCACGCTAAGCATGTATGTGCCCTACGTGGTAGGCACGCCCACACCGGACTGCTATTGCACGTTCGTGCCTGCCGTGGGACGCAACTACTCTGCACTGCCGTAACGGTAGCTAGCCAAGCGCCACCGACAAACGACGAGGCAGCAAGCCGTTTAATGGCTTGCTGCCTCGTTTTTGTGCCACAGTTGATGAACAGTAAAAGCAGTAAGTACACAGGAAATTAAGTATTTGACATATCTTCTTTTGTGAGGGATACTCAC
>CALESQ010000119.1 GCA_937907455.1 uncultured Caldilineales bacterium | reverse complement strand
GCCGTCGGGGTTGACGCGCGGGCAGATGTAGAAGGCGCGGCTGTCCAGCACCTGGGTCACGGCCGGGTCCTCCCCGTAGCCGTTGACCAGCCAGTGGATGAAGTAGAGGCAGGCGCTGGAGGGGGACACCTCGCTGGCGTGGATGTTGCCGTCGATCCAGAGCGCGGGCTTGTCGCCGGCCGGGCCGGTGGCCGCGTTGGTCACCGTGGCCAGCCAGATATCGCGGCCCTCGTAGCTCTGGCCGATGCTCTCGATCTGGACCAGATCGGGATGTTCTTCGGCGAAGGCACGCAGCAGTTGGGTCAGGTCGTCGTAGCGGTAGTAGCGGTCGAAATGGATGTTGGACATGGGTACCTCATAGGGAATGGAAACCAATTTTTCCAATTATACCCGTAGACCCGTAAGAAACGGGAACTGCCCAGCGGGTGAAGAGATGTGCACCAGGCGCCGCGAGAAGATGCGTTCAGCTGAATACCGACCAAGCCCGCTTCACCCGGCTGTTCTTCCAGCCGGTGCTGGTGGTCTGGGCGTTGTGGTCCACCGACGCCTGGCGCGTGTTTCCCCTCAGAAAAGCCAAATCGTAGGAAGCAACGGCGTGGTGCGCACTGGCTCGTTCCGGCTTCACAATGGACTGCGGAGTGAGCACCCCCAGGTGCGGCTTTACAATGGACTGCGGAGTGAGCACCCCCAGGTGCGGCTTAACAATGGACCGCGGAGTGAGCACCCACAGGCGCGGCTTAACAATGGACCGCGGAGTGAGCACCCACAGGTGCGGCTTTACAATGGACCGCGCAGTGAGCACCCCCAGGTGCGGCTTTACAATGGACCGCGGAGTGAGCACCCACAGGTGCGGCTTTACAATGGACCGCGGAGTGAGCACCCCCAGGTGCGGCTTGTGTACACAGAGCCCGCATGTGGGCGTGCTCGACTCCTCATGAATTGTTAGGCTTTGCTCGCAACCAAATGAACCATACCGAACCCAGACGGTGTTGACCGACCGGCCGGGGTGGAGGAGCCGGTCAGGTCAGATCTCCGCCTCCTGCGCCAGCCGTTGTGGGTCGAGAATCACGATGCGATGGCGGTCGAACTCGATCAGGCCGTCGTTGGCCAGGCCGCGCAGGGTGCGTCCCACCATCTCGCGCACCGTGCCCAGCCGCGCGGCCATCTCTTCCTGGGTCAGCAGGCGTTGCACCACATCGCTGTCGCGGCTCTCGGCTTGCTCCAGCAGCAGCCGGGCCAACCGGCCGCGCACGCTGCGCATGGCCAGATCGTGCACCAACCCCACAGCCACCCTCGCCCGCGCGGCCAGGTCCTCGATCAGCGCCCATGCCAGGTCGGGGTGGGTCCGCGCCAGCCGCCGCAGGTCGTCCCGGCCGATGCGCCAGACTACTACGTCGGTGTGGGCCACCGCGTGGGCCGGGTTGGGTCCGCCGTCCAGCGTGGCCACATCGTTGAAGGTATCGCCTAGCTCCACCAGGTGCATGATGTACTCGCGGCCCTCTAGCGATACGCGGCTAATCTTGACCACGCCCTGCTCGACCATGAACAGGCCAGCTGTGGGCTCCCCCTCCAGGAAGATGGTGGCGCCCTCGGTGTAGCGCAGGCAGACGGCCGCCGCCGCCAGCGCGTCAACCGCAGCAGACGACGCTGTGCGCAGGAAACGCACCTGGGCCAGTAGTTCGCGGATGGTGATCTTTTCACAGACGGATGGGGTGGGCATAGAAGCTCCTGCCAGATGTTCTCAGTAGCACTATGGAGCTACACCGTACAGTTTATCATACTCACGGGAGATTACCCAACCTACGCACTATCAGCAGCACCCAGCAAGGAGTTAAGCGCGCGGCCAGAATGAGCCTGACTAGGCCGGATGATCTGCGGGAGAGTCAGAGTTGGCCTCGCCCTGCGCAGTCGGGCCCGTCGCTTTGCCGCCGCGTTGCGCAGGAGGGGGCAGACCCGGCCCAGGCGGCGCCGAATGCCCACCTCTTCGGCCTTGTCGTAGGCTTGCGGCGCCTCCTGGTGGCTGCGCAGCAGATCCAGCAGCACGGCGGTCTCGGCGAGGAGAGTTCGATCTGGTCGACCAGGACGTCCTCGGACACATGATCTGGCTGGTTGAGGACGAAGCTGGTCACCGGGATGCCCACGACGATGCCTTCCTCGGGCCATTGGTCGCAGGACTGGAAATGGGCAAGGAGATCGAGAACCTGCTGAGCCGACAGGCGAACGATGCGTTGTCGTTCGTGGTCCCAGGCTAGCAGAACGAGCGAGCGCCAGGTTTCCCGTTGCGGGCAGCTGGCCCAAGCGGGTTGATCGTTGGACCTGCGCCCAAGCCGGCCGACGTTGACCTTAGTGCTGCGCGAGTGCTGATCGGCGGGGGGCGAGGCCGGCGGTGCAGCCTCGGAACCGGGATCCAGCGCTGTGATTGGCTTGAGCGGCGCGGCCTCAAGCTGGGCGGTTAGGGCAGCTGTCGCTGCCTTGCTGGCGAAGGAGGCGCGCACGTGTTGGGTAGCGGCCTGCCAGGGGTCGTCGTTGGGTGGGACGTATGTCGCTTGGTCTGAGAGCGACAAGGGTCTTCTCCAGTCCGCTTTTGAGCGCGTCCAGGATGGCCTTGGTGCGGGGTGCATTCTGGGGACCCCTACGACACGCGACTACCCGGTCCAGCGTCACTTTGACCGTATGAGAGGACGGGTTGAAGCCGGCAATTGCATCCAAGACGGCCATAGGGCGGTCCAAGATCCTGGGCCGGCTGACCATCCGGTTCGAGGGGCGCATGCCGATGGTCTGATGGACCAGGAAACGGGGAAAACCCTGCGGGTTTCCTCCCGTTTCTCCGGCCCCTACGACCACAGAGTTCGCAGCAAGCCACTCCAGTTACACACGGTTCTTGCCACTATCTATGAAACTTGCCCTTTTTGGCGCGCTTATGTAGAATCTCTTCGACGCTGATGTCGAATGCCTCTTTCATCACCTGGTGGGTCTCTGGCCCCGCCATAGAAAGGTTGCCATGTCAACGACGACATCTCCCCCCATGGGAAAGTCCCGTCTTGTTGGGTGGGTGATCGCAGCCGTTGCGGCTGTCGGAGTGCTGGTAGGACTGAGCGTGTTCACCTTCGTCTACGCGGAGGGTGGCTCGTATCTGTCCGACGACCCCAACGCCTGCATGAACTGCCACATCATGCGCGATCAGTTCGATGCCTGGAACCGCTCCAGCCACAAAGCAGTCGCTACCTGCAACGATTGCCATACCCCCCACACCTCAGCCCTTGCCAAGTGGGCTGTCAAAGGCCTGAACGGCTTCAACCATAGCCTGGCGTTCACTACCGGCGCGTTTCCTGAGCCGATCCGTATCAAGGAGTTGAACGCGGCGGTGGCGCAGGAGAACTGCATCTCGTGCCACGACACGATGGTCAGCCAGATCCATGGCGCGCCTCCGGGCGAGGATCGCTCTTGCGTCTCCTGCCATTCCAATCCGGGTCACGGACGCTAAGATAGAATTGAGGAACACACCCATGCGCAAGTCCCTCCTGACATACGTCGCCGTCTTCGCCGTCGCCGTCATGCTGACGGCTGTTGTAGCCGCTGTGCTGGTCAGCATCAACACCCGCAAGCAAGAGGCCGCTGAGTTTCCCCTTCGGGTCGTCGAAATCGGGCAAAACGAGCTGGACCCCTCGGTCTGGGGCCAGAATTTCCCACGCCAGTACAATACCTTTGTCCGAACCGAGGAAAGCCTGGGCGAGACCCCCTTTGGCGGCTCCGAGCCCTACAGCAAGCTGGAGCGCTACCCGGCCATGGTGCGCATCTGGGCTGGCTACTCCTTCTCCAAGGATCACAACGAAGAGCGCGGCCACTACTATTCCCAGATCGATCAGGCCAACACCCAGCGCGTCCAGATCGTCGATCAGCCGGGCGCCTGCGTCAACTGCCACTCCGGTGAGGTTCCTGGCTTGATCGAGGAGATGGGCTGGGAGGCGTTCAACAGCACGCCCTACAACGACCTGAAGGACAAGCTGCACATCGGCAGCACGTGCAACGACTGTCACGACCCCGACACGATGCAGTTGCGCATCACCCGGCCGGCCTTCATCAACGCCATGGAGAAGCGCGGCATCGACCTCTCCCAAGCCTCACGGCAGGAGATGAGGACCTACGTCTGCGCCCAATGTCACGTGGAGTACTACTTCCAGGGCGACAACAAGCTGTTGACCTTCCCCTGGGAGAACGGCCTGCGCATCGACGACATTGAGGCCTACTACGACAGCTACGGCTTCAAGGATTGGACGCACGCCGAGACCGGCGCGCCGATGATCAAGATCCAGCATCCGGAGTTCGAGATGTGGAGCAGTGGCCTGCACGCCCGCTCCGGCGTGGCCTGCGCCGACTGCCACATGCCCTACATGCGCGACGGCAGCGTCAAAGTCAGCGATCACTGGCTGCGCAGCCCGCTGTTCAACCTCCAGAACGCCTGCGGCACCTGCCACAAGCAGTCCGTGGAGGAGCTGGAGGAGCGGGTGCTGACCATCCAGGGAACCACGGCCGGCCTGCTGCGGCGCAGCGAAGAGGCGCTGCTGGCGGCCATGGATGCCATCGTTGCGGCCAAGGAGGCTGGTGTGACCGACGAGCAGTTGGCCGAGGCCTACCAATTGCACCGCGGCAGCAGCCTGCGCTGGGACTTCGTCTCGTCGGAGAACAGCACCGGCTTCCACAGTCCACAGGAGGCTGCCCGCATCCTGGCCGAGTCCATCGACATGGCGCGCCAAGCCGAGCTGCAAGCCATCAAGTTCATGGGGCAGACCGGCCAGGGACAAGCCCGCGCCGGGCAATAGAATAGCAGCCTGACCAGCGAACACATCGCCGGGCCCTGAGCGGCCGATGCTGCCCAGGGCCCTCAGGGCCGCGTGAATGCTTTGGAGTCGTAAGCGCTGCCTGGATCAGGCATCCTGGGATTGACGTCAACCACGACGTGGCAGCACAAGCGCAACCAACGGTTTGCGTTGCCTGAACTGCGCACCGCTGTCGGCTGGCCCGCGCCGGTGGCTTCAGCGTGCTGCTGGTGCAGGAGAAGCCGAGGTTCTAGCAAGGTCGCGGAACCCGATTCCGGAGCGCAAGTTAACAACTCGGTTCCGAACGGAAGCAACCAGCGAATGGGGCCCAGTGCAAGCTTGGGCGTAATAGGCGCAGATGGCGCTACTGCGGGTTGACCAGCACCCACACCATGCCGCCTTCGGCAGCTTCCAGCACCACGCCCAGGGCAGGGCCGTTCTCGTCCACGCGAATGCCCTCCACCTGCACCGCGCGCAGGGCGCGGGCATGGCCGGACGTATCTGCCGCAGTGAGGCGCTGGCCGGGCTGGATGGCCGCGCCGTCCTGCACCTTGACCTGTACCACGCCCAGCACGGTGAGCGCCACGTAGTCGCCAGGTTGGGCTGGGCCTTCGGCGCTGCGCAAATCCAGGATCGGCTCCTGCCGCTGCTCGTCCTCATGTTGGGGTTCCGGTGTGAGCGCCATGCGTCCCTCGACTACGCCGACGATGCCGTTGTCAGTGGCTACATCCGCAGGCGCACCAACGCCAGTGTGGTGGTGCTATCGGGTAGAGAATCGGCCACTCCGACAGCCGCCACCACGTCGCCAAAGGTAAGCGCATGCTCGCCCACAACCTGGGCGATGATAGCTACGGAACTAAGGGTGACGTTGCTGCCCCGGATCTTGTCCGGCGTGTCCAGACCCCATTCGCCAGAAGCTCTGGAGGTGTTGGCCGATACTCCGTTCTCGCCAGCCGAGTTGACGAAGAGGCCATCCTTGATCGGGTAGTCCACCTTGACCCCGTGCTGGCCTGAGTTTCCTACATAGTTGCTCAACTCCAGCGCTCCCAGCAACGGATAAGCAAACGTCCCTTGCGCTTTGAGATTGTTGCTGTCGGTCCAAGTCTGTCCCAGGTGGGTGTGGTTGTTGTCACTGGTCGCAGGGCCGCTCGTGAGCCAGCGGCTGGCCGTGCGCGCGTGCGCCGCTATCGCTCAGCGGCGAGCAGTCCCAACAATGCCCATGATCATAATAGCAGAAAACGTGGCGGTTGCGCAGCGATTTTCACGAAGCGAGGGTCATAGAGGCAGCTCGAATTGGCAGACTATGTCTGTCGCGGCTGACCGCGGCGAGGGATTGAGGCCGGAACCGGGTTCCAGCGCTCACAGGTCGTAGGCCAGCTAGTCGTAGCTCGTGCGGGGGTGTTCAGCCCGGAAGGCCGCGATCTCGTCGGACGTGGCCGGCCGCAAATCGGCCAAGAAGTCATTGAGCGGGAAGTACTCGCTCACAAACCTGACTGCCCTCAGCCAGCGATCCTGGCCAGACGGCACAGGGATGACAGCCTGGCGCCCATCGGTGGTATGCAGGGTGTAGTAATCGGCCATAGCGGCAGGCGTCTCATTCACCCTGGCTGCCCGAAACCGGGTTCCGCGGCCGGAAGGTTTCCTTGTAGATGCCAGCCTGCTTGATCAGGAAGTGGATCAGCCGCACGCGATCTTCCGGCGGCAGCTCGTCGATGACCATGCGCAGGAGGCGCAGGGCCACCAGCTCGTCCTGGGTGGACTCGTAGAGCGCAGTCCCTGTGGCGTCGCGCTGCGGTGTGTCGCGCAAGACCAGGAGGTAGTCCACGCTTACGTCCAGCGCCTCGGCCAGGCGCAGCACCATGGGCTGGATCTTCACCAGGTCGCGTTCGATGCGGGAGATGTAGGAGCCGGACACGCCCAGCTTCCTGCCCAGTTCGATCTGCTGCAATCCCAGGCGCTCGCGCGCCTTGCGCAGCCGGCCGCCAGGGGTATCAGGTGTTTCGGTGGTCATCATCGGTGTCCCAAGATAGGTATAGTGGGTTGTTGGCCAGCGGGTCTGGGCGGTCAGCGCCACTCCTGGCTTGTGCAGCTGCGCGCTCAGCCTCCATACGCTGGATGAAGAGAACATCGTTCTTGAGGTGTTGCAAAATCGTGGGAGGCCGCGCACCACGTTAACCGAGTGTATAGCGCCATAGCTACCATTGACCAACTTGGATAGGGTAGGCCGGCTAACGCGTTCATTGCCATCCGTGCAGCGCAGCCGGGCCAGCAGTCCAGCGGTGGAAAGGTGCATTTCCTTCATCAACAGGCGCAAGCGATCAGCACGAATCTCGTCTTCAAATCTATTTCAGTTCTACGCCGAAAAATTGGTTGACCAATATGTTACCGTACCGCGACAGGGGGTATTGACGGACAAAATCAGCCATGATATAGTTTCAACAGAATATGCGTTCTAAGAAATCTGACCTCTGCTAAGGAACCCATATGCGCAGCGCTCGGATCAAACAGTGGATCGTCACCCACCATCTGACGCAGCAAGTGGTGACAAATCGGATCGGCTATCGGCGCAGCTCTGTGAGCCGGGCGCTGGCCTGCGAGCATGTGTCCGGCGGCTTTTTAGCCAGGTTCTTGGACGCCTTTCCGGAGGCGGTGATTGAGCTGCTGTCTGATCAGCAGGACAAATCGGCGCCCGCTGGCAAGGCGAAAGGCAGATGAACCTGTTATAGCCCAAACGTTCTATTTCTGCAAATCGGCGCAATCGCGCCTGCCCAACACCCGACCTACGCTCTGATGTTGCCTGCAAACCTAGCTATGACCTGCCACGTAGCGCCGAAGGCGCAGTGCGAGCCAAATCTGTATCAGGAGGTTCGTACTATGCCGAGCATCATCTATCCTATCACGCGCGACTACCGCGCCCAGTGGCAACTGTGGGATTCGTTCCGGGAATGCATCTGGCAGGAGTTCTTGGACTTGTTCCAGACCTGGACCGTCGAACAGGCCGATGGCAAGACGGTGATCGAAGGCCGCGGCGCGCACATGGCTCTGCGCCACCTGCTCTTGGGCGGCTCGGACAAAACCGAAACCCAGCGCGGCCAGTTCGGCGAGGGCACCAAGCTGGGCTGGCTAGTGCTCTTGCGCGAGGGCGTGCCCTTTAGCCTCACCTCGGGCGAGTTCCACGGCCTGCACGCGCGCTGGGCCGACCTGTACGGCCAGCAGGTGATGGAAGTCTGTTGGGACGAGGGCGCGTTCTTCGACGGGTCACGCTACGAGCTAGCCTACGCGGGCGAGCTCTGGCAGGAGCGCGTGATCCGGCCGGGAGATGCGCGCATCCTCTTCACCGACGAGGCCGGCCGCATGATCCTGGAAGAGGCCGAGCCGCAGTTCTACGTCAAGGGCCTCTGGATCGGCCCCGCGCGGCCCTACGGAACGTCCTGCGCCTTCGGCTACAACCTCAACCTCAAGCTGGCTGAGGATCGCCAGCTGGCCGACGCCTGGCAGGCCAGCCGCGAGATCGGCCGGCTGTGGGCCAACGTTGCGAACCAAGAGCTGCTCGCCCGCTTCTGGCAGGCCGTGGCCGACCGGCAGGCTGAGGCGGACACCCACATGGCCTTCCGTGACGTGCAGGCGCCCAAGGCCCAGGCCGCGGCCCTGCGCCAGGCCTTTGGCAGCCGCGCGGTGGTGGCTACCGACGCAGTGACGCAGCGCGAGGCGGAATACCGCGGCCTGAAGCCTGTGCATCTGCAATGGGGCCTGGAGGAGACGGCCAAGGAGATCATCGGCACCGACCGCGAGGAGCTGGCCGCGCTGTCAGGCCGGGCGTCCACCCTCTATCCCAAGAGCCGGCTGAGCGCGGCGCAGCGCCGGGTGTTGGACCTGGTGCGGCGGCTGTCGCAGCGGGCCGGCATCCAGCATGAGGTGCAGCCCTACATGCTGCCGCCCAGCATCCTGGGCCAGGCGCTGGAAGGCCGCAT
>CALESQ010000118.1 GCA_937907455.1 uncultured Caldilineales bacterium | reverse complement strand
TCATGGCCCTGCCCTTACCTGCTCAACTGCCAAAATCGTGAACTACTGAAACTGGGAAACTGATACGCCGCAGGCGTACCACTCCCATCAATCCACCAATCTACCCCTTTCCCCTCCTCAACTACAGGAACTATTCATGCCCCTTGAAACCACTCTGTACACCCGTGTTGGTGACGATGGCTATACCGGCGTGCTGGGCCGCGAGCGTGTAGCCAAATATGATTTGCAGCCGGTAGCCTACGGCACGCTGGATGAAGTTTCGGCGTTGCTGGGGCTGGCGCGCACCACCATGCAGCACGCTGAGGCTAAAACGGTGGTGTTGGAGGTGCAGCGCGACCTGTACGCAGCCATGGCAGACCTGGCAACCACACCCGAAGCGGCTGAAAAAAGCGGCGTGCGCCTGTACGAACCGCGCATCACCTGGCTGGAAGAAAATATTGACGCGCTGGCAGCGCAAGTAGTCATTCCACCTGCCTTCATCGTGCCGGGCGACAGCCACACCGGCGCGCTGCTAGATGTGGCGCGCACGGTGAGTCGCCGTGCCGAACGCCATGTTGCCCGGCTGTATCATCAGGCCATGCTCAGCAACCCGGTGGTGCTGCGCTATCTCAACCGCCTGTCCTCGCTGCTTTTTGTGTTGTCCAGACTGGAAGACAAGGCAGCCGGTGTGGAGGAGTTCACGCTGGCAAAATGGGAAAAGCGCACCTGAGCGGTGGTCGGGTGTAAACTCATTTCTGTCTGGCAGGAGCATCTGGCAGTTAGCGCCGCCACAACCTACTCAATCGGCGGTGCGCTGCGTAACATCAATTACCTAATTACGGAGCCTTCTCATGTCCCCGAAATTTGGCGCTCACATGTCTGCCGCGGGTGGTGTCAGCAAAGCCTTTGGACGCGGCCAGTCCATCGGCTGCGAGACCATGCAGATCTTCACCCGCAATCAGAACCGCTGGGACAGCAAACCGCTTGATCCCGGCGAGGTTGCCGCCTGGCACGCTGCGGCGGCAGCAACCGCCATTGCCCCTGTAATCTCTCACGCCTCGTACCTGATCAACCTGGGATCACCGGATGATGCGCTGTGGGAGAAGTCCATCGCCGCGCTGGTGGATGAGCTGGCGCGCGCGGAAATGCTCGGCCTGCTGGGGGTAGTGCTACACCCGGGCGCACACATGGGCCAGGGCGAAGAAGCCGGCATTGCTCGCATCGCCGCGGGCTTGGACCGCGCTCATCAGGCGACCGCTGGCTACAAAACGCTTACCCTGCTGGAGATCACCGCAGGTCAGGGCACGGTGCTGGGCTATCGCTTCGAGCAATTGGCTGGCATGCGCACTCAAGCCGCGGATCCGCAGCGTATTGCCGTTTGTTTTGATACTTGCCACGCCTTTGCCGCTGGCTATGACTTTCGTACCCCTGCGGGTTATGCAGCGATGACTGAGGAGTTCGACTACATGATCGGGCTGGCGCAGCTTGCTTGCTTCCACTTCAACGACAGCAAGGGCACGCTGGGCAACCGCCGTGATCGCCATGAGGCTATCGGTCACGGCGGCATCGGTTTGAGCGGTTTTGCGCAGATCCTCAATGACCCGCGCTTTGCTGCGGTGCCGATGATCCTGGAAACGCCCAAAAGCGATGACATGCACGAAGATGTGGAAAACCTGGCCGTGCTGCGCGGGCTGCTGAAATAAAAGACCCGCCGGTTTATTCCGGCGGGTCTTTTGAAACAAGCAATAAACAAAGATTAATATTCCAGCATACGGGGCAGGGCCTTGGCCTGGTCCACCCAATCAACTATCGAGGCGGCACGGGGCAGGCGCTGGACGAAGTGTTCGCCGGCTACCTCTACAATTTTGTTGAAGAGGTTTTCCGGGTTGCGCCGCGCCAATTCGGCTACGGTGTCTACGCCGGCCCACTCCAACAGATCGGAATAGACCGAACCAATACCTTTGATGCGGGACAGGTCGGCGCGGTTGGCCATTTCCAGAACTTCTTTAGCGTCCACGCCCAGCTTGGCAGCCAATTCCTGGCGTGCCTGAGGCGTAGCTGCCGCTGCCAGCAAGTTGTCAGAATTGCCCAATCCAGCAGCCGATAGTTTCGCGCTAAGATCCTCGCGCACACCGAAAATTTCTGCGGTCCGTAGTGCCATGGCAGTTTCTCCTTGAAAAAGCGTTTTGAGTCAGGAAGTAACTCCCAGGCAGGGCCATTTTGCCCAACAAGACAATGTTGTGCAGGCTATTTTGCAACAGACAGCCCAGGCAGTTACATGCTTGCCAATTATACCATATTGTACGCGTAGCAAAAATTACAGTTTTCTAACATACAAAGGCAGTTCTCCCATAACACGATTGCATTCCCTTATGTGCTGGATATAATAATCTGGTGCGGGTGGACTAACATCGCCCTCTTAAGCGGATAATTTATCGGTGTCTTTCACTAAAGGAGAGTTTTTTATGAGTTTTCAAAATCCTGTTCCCATTCCCATGCCGGAACCGCTGCCCCTGTCCGATGCCGAGATGGGTCGCATCCGTCTCAGCTTTATTCGCCGCACCTATGCCCTGTTTCTGCTGGGCCTGCTGGTAACAGCGGCCGGTGCCGCGCTGACGTTGAGCAACCAGACCCTGCTGACGCTGGTGCTGGATAACCTGATGATTGCCTTTTTCTTGCAACTTGGCTTGATTCTGGTTGGCGGGTTCTTGCGTGACCGCGCGCCCTGGAACGCAGTGTTCTACTTCGCTTTTACCTTCCTCACTGGTATCATTCTCACCCCGATTGTGCTGGTGTACACCTATGAAAGTGGTAGTTTCGCTACCGTGTTTCAGGCTTTCGTGCTGACCACCAGCATCTTCATTGGCCTGAGCCTGTTCGTATTCATCAGTCGCAAGGATTTCAGCTTTTTGCGCGGCGGCCTGGTGATTGCGCTCTTCACACTGCTGGGCCTGGCAGTGTTAAACATCTTTCTGCGCACCGAAACCTTGAGCCTGTTCACCGCCAGCCTGGGCGCTATCCTGTTTAGTGGCTTCATCCTTTATGACACCAGCCGCTTGCTGCATGCCGCCGGGCGCATGTCGCCCATCAGCGCGGCGCTGGCGCTGTACCTCGACTTCTACAACCTGTTTCTGTCGCTGCTGCGCCTGCTCAGCCGCCGTCGCTAAAGATATTGCCTGTGAACCTGGTTACTCTCGAAGGCATTCATCATCAGTACAGCGAACGTGTGCTGCTGGACAATGCCGATTTGCTTGTCAACAGCGGCGACCGCATCGGTTTGATTGGCAGCAATGGCAGCGGCAAAACCACTCTGCTGCGCCTCCTTGCCGGTGTGGAAAAGCCAGACCAAGGCCGTGTGACGGTGTGGGGCAACGTGCGGGTGCGCTATCTGCCACAGGAACCTGTGTTGGATGATGCGTTGTCAGTGCTGGATACGCTGTTTCAAAGCGACGCACCTGCCATGCGCCTGCTGCGACGCTATGAAGCGGCCAGCCTGGCCGTGCAACACGATCCGCTCCACACCCAGGCGCAGGCTGAATTTGCTCAACTGATCACAGAGATGGATCGCACGGCCGGCTGGGCCGCGGAGGCTGAAGCCAGGGCCGTGCTTTCGCGCCTGGGGATCGAGCCTTCAGCGACTACACCTGTGGGCAGCCTGAGCGGCGGCCAGCGCAAGCGGGTAGCCCTGGCCCGCGCCCTGCTTGACCCCGGCGATCTGCTGCTGCTGGACGAACCAACCAACCACGTAGATGCTGAAACCATAGACTGGCTGGAACAATTTCTGCTCAACTTGCCCGGCGCTCTGCTGCTGGTGACACATGACCGTTACTTCCTCGACCGTGTGGTAAACCGCATCGTCGAGTTGGACCGTCGCGCCCTGATCAGCTATCCGGGCAACTACAGCCGCTATCTGGAGCTATCCGCCGAGCGCCATGCGCGCCTGGTGAAGGCCGAGGAAGATCGCCAGCGCCTGCTGCGGCGGGAACTGGAGTGGTTGCGTCGTTCACCTGCGGCGCGGGGAACCAAGCAGAAGGCTCGTCAGCAGCGCGCCGCCGAGATGGAGCAACTGCGCTACGACACCCAGCAGGAACGCGTAGCCATCACCCTGGCCAGCCGTCGTCTGGGCAAACAGGTGTTGACCGCACGCGGCCTTGTCAAAGCCTACGGCGATACCCCCGTGCTAACCGGCCTGGATTTCGAGTTGGCTCCCGGTGACCGCATAGGCATCATCGGCCCCAACGGCGCGGGCAAAAGCACCTTCCTCGACATCCTGGCCGGGCGATTGACTGCTGACGCCGGTGCAGTAAGCTGGGGCGAAACCGTGCATTTAGGGTACTACGATCAACGCAACGTGGCGCTGGACCCAGCGCAACGCGTGCTGGATTTCATCAAAGGGGAAGCCGAGCTGATTCGCGTGCAGGAGCGCGCCACACCGGTTTGGAATCGCACTGCGGCCGATCTGCAATTGATTGATGCGCCCCAGATGCTGGAATGGTTTCTGTTCCCGCGACCGCAGCAACATGCGGCCATCGGTGCGCTGAGCGGTGGCGAGCGGCGCAGGCTGTACCTGCTGCGCACGCTGCTGCATCAGCCTAACGTGTTGCTGCTGGATGAGCCAACCAACGACCTCGATATTCAAACCCTGACGGTGTTGGAGGAATTTCTCGATCACTTCAAGGGGTGTCTGGTGGTAGCCAGCCACGATCGCTATTTTCTTGATCGCACAGTGGATTTTCTGGTGAGTTTCGAGCCGGGCGGCGTGGTGAGTGGACGCTATCCCGCGCCGTTTAGCGTGTACCAAAGTCTGCGCGCCGAGCAAAGCGCTCCTGCTCAGGCTGTGGAGTCGCCGCGTGAACGCCCTGCACCGCGCCGTGAGCGCAGCGAGCGCAAGCTCACCTGGCGCGAACAGCGCGAGATGGAAGCGCTGGAGGCGCGTATTGCCACGCTGGAAACGCAGCTAGCTGCGTTGCAGCAGGGAATCGCCGCTGCCGGTGACGACTATCAACGCCTGCAAACGCTGGCCGCTCAACTGGTTGCCGGCGAAGAAGCGCTGGATGAGGCGATGCTGCGCTGGCTGGAATTGGCATAATCTGTCATTCTCTTAATGCTCTTGGTACGGCCCCAAAAAGCGTTCCCCATTGAAATGGATAAGATGAGACGGTGCATCAGCCATCCACACTTCAGTTTCCCAGGCAATTTGGGCGGCATAGCGGCTCATCATCTTGCGGCTGGGAAAGGCTGTTACGAAAACCAGGCCTGCTTTTGATTGCTGAAACAGAGTGACCAACTCTGAGTGGCGTTTGCTGTCAACTGGGCCATGACTGGTTACTGCTTCCACAATCAGCAGCCAGTTTTTGGTTTCCAGATACAAAATAATATCCGGCATCTTACCATGAGGATATATAGTTAAACCCAGATGTGCCAGCAATGTTTGATCTAAATAAGCCCATTTGTTACCTCTAGAGTTTAGACTACGAAACAGGCGGTCTGCGATTTGCACAGACCGCCCATTG
>CALESQ010000117.1 GCA_937907455.1 uncultured Caldilineales bacterium | reverse complement strand
CTTCTGGAAACTTCAGCTAACGCCTTTCAGGCCAAATCGTGAACTACTGAGTTTGTGCTGTGCCGCCGGTTTGCGTGTATCGGCAAAGGCCAAAGCTTGCGCCAAACCAGCTTGTCGTACGAGAATGGGAAGTTTGTGCGCCATTGAACCGTATTTCTTGTAGTAATTCTCACCGCTAGCCCAGACTTCATGCACCTGGATATAGACATCTTTCGCATATTTCTGTTCACGTGTTTGCATCATAATCGCCTCCTCAGAGCAGGCGCAGGCGACACAGGCCCCTGCCTACTGTGGCGTTTCCGCCGAATTGCAGCGCATCTTTGGCGAGATCACCAACAACACCAAAAACTTCTTCAGCGGTGGCTTTTACCGGTGAAGCAACTACAAGGCCAGCGAGTACAGTTTCTGCTGGTAATGTTTCTTCATACCATAAAGCGCCGCGTTCTACTGTTTTCTTTTTATCATCAAGCTTGATGCGCGCCGTAATTTCGGTGGCAGTTTGTACCAGAAAACTCAGTACATTATCATGAACGATACACAGGCGAGCTTGAAGTGCCTTTTCCCAGAAGGTGTCGCCGGGAAAAAGGTGGCTACTCAACCAGCCAGCCCAGAGCTTTGCATCCGCATTGAGCTCTGGCGTCAGCAACAAATCTTCCAGTATGACTGCTTGCTGCTTTTTATGTTCAAGCGTGATGCCGCAATTTTCGTTTGCTACGACACAGACTTTCTCGTCTGTTGGCTGGGGTATGTTGGCTGGGGCGCGCAGGTTGTTGGCTTCGTTTGTGTCGCGCTTGAAGCGTTGCAGGAGAAGGGGTGACGTGACCCAGGCAAACGTTCCGGCAAGACTGCGTACGGGCAGCAAAAGCAGGCGGGCATCTGCAAATTGAACGGAACCAGCATGATCTTCGGCATGGTCCGTGTCCGGGCCAAAGACTGCGATCCTCTTGTCGTTCGGGCAAGCGTCGCGCAACACGCCTTTGATGGAGGAGCCGGGTAAGAATGGAATGCCTGTTGCCTTTTCGCGCGCGATTGGCAGATCAATCACGCCTACACCCTGTCCAGTGCCGGCATGGAGTGGAGAGAGAGCATGAATGAGGAGTAGTTTAGCTTGCATGATGGAATGTTCCTTTAGAGTGAGTTCAGAAATTTTTGCAATACATCAGTGGTGTCACCGAGTGGTTCGATTTGGCGTGCTTCACTGAGAGTAAGTCGCTCTGTGACTTGAGGGTTGCCCTGAGCTCCTTTGAGTCGAAGTCCACACGGTGGTACTGTAGGCGCATTTAAGATGACTGCAAGCCCTACGTATTTGCCACCTGCGCAAGCTAGAGGTCGTAAAATGAGAGGGCTGGCAAGCCGATCATACTTTCTGTCCAGCTTGTCATTAGGTACTCCTTCCAAAGTGAGATCTTCGGAAATGACTGAATCGTGGGGCATGTGAAAATTGATTGGTAAACCAAATACAGCCCTAGGAAATTTCTGGACCAGTCTCACTGAGGTTTCACCCTCAGGCAACTTTGCGTTTATACCGAATAATCGTCTTATTTCGTTAGCCTCCGGCCATTTGCTAAGACCGAATTTTTTATCATATCGAGCTTGACGAAATTTATAAAGCTCATTGATTATATGTTTCCAAGCCTCGATAGGATTGTCGAATGGCTGCGTAACTCTGAATCTCATCTGCTGACCAACAGATGGTATGTCCTGTATTTTATTCTCTCGCGTCGTCATTTTGCCTAACTTATCTCGGAGGTAGCTTTCTAGGCGAT
Source organism: uncultured Caldilineales bacterium (assembly GCA_937907455.1). GTDB lineage: Bacteria > Chloroflexota > Anaerolineae > JAAEKA01 > JAAEKA01 > JAAEKA01. The sequence continues at coordinate 8,873 of CALESQ010000117.1, read as the reverse complement.
TGGTCTGTACAGGCATAGGATGTGGCTGATCAAGCCACTGTAGCGCTCCAAATCCTCTTCGAGTGCGCGCCCCGATACCGCCAAATGTTTCCCAGGCCCACAAAGCGCTTTCAACGTCAGTTTGTATATTTTGGGGATATTGCAAATCTAGTGTAAAAGCCACGTTGATGAGTACTGCTTCTGATTCCCATCCTATACGTTTCAGTTCGGTTTTGTCAGGCAGAAAAGGAAAAGCAGCGTAGGGCGCGATGTTTGGCGATGGAATGGTCTTAGCCTTACCACTCTCACGTGCAACACGGAAGGCAATTTCTGCTCTACCTGGATTGATGTCTTTCGTAGGAATGTTAATTATAATTTGTGAAGGTGTTTCTGTGTTACCCCACAGTCGTCCTTCCTTAAGCTTCAATTCGGCTACAGTTTTGAAACGCCAAGCGTTTGTCGCGCGCCACCAGAAACGCAGATGACCGCGCACTTCCGTAGCGCGTACGACGGTGATCGGGTCAGCCTCGCCCGGCGTGACGCCGCCGCCAAACAAGGGAGTAATCACTTTGTAGTGTCGCGTCTGAGTAACTAGCTTATCGTCAGCTTGCCGACTTACATCGGGCGGTGATTCTTGCGGGGTTCTCATCTTGCAATCTCCTCTTGATAGATCAATGGTCGGGGTACTCCGTCCCAGACACCCAACAGCGCCAGACCAAATCCATCTCGTCGTGCTTGTTCATCGTCGCTGACCGCTTGCAGCCAAACTTCGTCTATAAAGTGATCAATGGCATCTTCGCTGCCATCCAACTTCAGGAAGTACACGCTGCCGGCAGGAGCCAGACGTCGGGTTGGTTTGGGGCGATTTTTTTCGTAGTCCCATCCTGATACAACTTGATAGCGCGAATTGACCAACGCTTGAACAGTCACAGCAACGCCTGATCGGGAAAATTTCCTCGTATCTGGCAAGTAGCCTTGATCAAACACCGCTGGAGTTGCCAGAATTAAGCGACAATACTTGCTCTTGGCAATTTTACGACGCACTTCGGCAGGGCATTTCGGTATTTGACTGGGCAAGGACTTCCAGTGTGCTACCCGCCGTTCTCGACCCAGAAAATCCAGTCCGTCCTGGAGCAAAGCATCCGTTTCTACCACCAAGCCAAAGGTTTGAACTCTGTCGAGTTTCGGATAGCTGATTTCCTTTTCCTGTGGCGCATGAACAAACTCCAAACCGCTGGTTACGAATAACGCCCCGTCCTTTGCAGTGTAGGTGTCAGGATTCACGCCAAGACGTGTGCGGGTTTCCCGTCCGGGTCCGGGATGTCCGTGAACGTCTAAGTGAGCATCCTGTGCCTTAGGCTCGACCAGCCACGCCTGATAAGCCTCCCATCGCCAAAAGGCTGGCGCTTTGGGATGCGTTTTTTGATTGGCATACTCGATTGGTGCTACCAATGCCAGATCATCAGGCAGGTTAGACATTGCGTCCGATGGTGCATCAACCACGGTCAACGGCACGATATGGGCACGTTCTTTATCGTCGGAATCATGTTTGAGCAGCAAGGCATCGGAAGGCGCAGGAAAAAGCCAATCTCTGATACCACCCTCTTGATCCAACTCAACTAACAAGGGGCCGCGCACCCAATTTCTCATTAATTCGCTGATGCGATGTACATCAAAATGACCTGATGTGTTTCGTCCGGCATGCGTCCGCATCGCGCCGGCGATGGTTGCGGGCATAGGGAAGCTCAGGGTTTGCGCGCGTGCGCCAGGGCTTACAGTAAAAGGCTTACCATCGCGGAAAATAAGTGGATCGCGCGGCTCAATCAACCAAATGGTCATTGGTTATCCTCCTTGGATTTGCCTTCGGCCATATCAAGCGCATCAGCGAAAAGATCAGCAGTGATCAATTCAAACGCTAATTCCTGCAGGATATCTTTCTTGTCTAATTCTAACCACTGCTTTAATCGTTTCTCGATCTGGTCATCTGCTTTCTGCTGGCCGCCCTTTTCACGCTTGCGCGCGATAATGCGTAAAGCTTCAGCCGTAATCGCTTCTTTGGGTACACATGAGTGGCTGAGTCTGCGATCCAGATTTTGTAACTCGTAGGCAATACCGGCGGAAATTGATCCATTACGTTGCCAATTGATCATTTCCTCTATGCGCAAACTTAAATCAGCACGTTTATCCTGGACTGTGCGATCAACACCGCTGCGTTTGCTAACGGTAATGGCCAATCCGTGTTTACCAGGGACAGCCTTTGCAGCTCGCTCTGCGCCGCGTGCTAGTTCAAGTACATCGGACAATGGTTCCAGATGATGAGCTACAACGATCCCGGTCGAAAGAGTGGGTGAAACGCCTTTTTCTGTCTTGAAAGCGGCCAAAGTCGTTGCAAATTCTCCTGCCAACGCATTTGCGCAGTGTAAAACTGTATGGAGCGGCAGATAGGCCAACACATCATCACCACCAGAATAGATTAGTACGCCTCCGTTATCTTCGACGATATGTTCAACTGCCTCAGCAAACGCGCTAAGCGCCACCGACAAGTCACGATGCTGGGCTTGAGGATTTGGCTGGGTGGTCAGATAATCAATAGCAACGCCCATGTTGTCGCCATCGGCTGCCAAAAGAGCATAATATGGCTTGGGGCGAACTTTACCAGCATACCTTTCGAAAACCTTTTCGACTTTGTCTAAAGCTTTCTTTCGGTCATCTGTATCTGGAATTAAATCCGCCAGCCGTGAGGTAAACAGAATGTCACCTTCATCCTCTTCTGATTTGATACCCTGTTCCAAAAGCACTTTCTTCAATTCAGCAAGCATCTGTTTCTGATTGCCGGCTTTCGAGTTTTTATCCACGTGTTTCAAGAAAGGTAATGCCGCCATGTAGGATGTGCTGTGAAAATCAGGTTCATCACTGCGCTCACCCAACCGCTTCAAAATGTCTACCCCTGACAGGCGTTCAGCAGGGCGCGCCCGAAAACGATCATGCAGGGCTTGCGCCTTACGCATCTTTTCCGTGTTATTGTCACTTGGGATTGGGTAGGCTTTTTCTGCAATCACTGATTCGCGCGCACCGTCCAACGAGGATTTTGGTCTATCGTATCCTGTAGCCGGTTTAAAATCGCGTGTGGCCTTCCGTGCATTCAGGAGCGTTTCTGCTTTATGGCGAGCTTCAGCATATTCGGCATCACTGCGAAATTGGACGGCGACCCAGTAAAATTCGATAAGATCATCTACTTGTGCTTTGGCTAACGGTTGATCAAAAAGAGGACTTCTTTGTGGCTCCTTGAAGGCATTTTCACGCATCTCTTGCAGGCGCTTACGCATGGCCGTATCTACGTCTTTTGCCACACTTTCGGGCGTGCCAGCAATCACCCCCGCGATTTTGTTGGGCGCATTGAACTTGCTCTTGGCAGCCAAATCACGATCTATGTCATCGGTTGAGGGGAAAATTAGCTGTCCGCCGCTATCTGCGATCGCCTTGGCCGCTGATTTTGCTAATTCACTCAGTAGCCACGAGCCATACCAAAGATCACGACTGCGCCGCGCAGTTGCAATGAACTCCTGCACAGGTCCAATGGCGCATTGAAATAAGTAACCCATGTACATTCTCCTTGCGGTAATCAGGCATTACCGATTGCCTGGATTGTACTATTTCCGCCACCGCCGCGCCTGGCTGCGTTCCTTGCGGGGAGCGCACTCCCCCCCAGCCAGACGCAGGGTGGATGTCTCTATTCTAGCAGAACTGCCCGCGGCTGTGATCGCAGAAACCTCTACCTTTGATTGGAGCTTTCTCCAATGCCGCATCCGCATCCGCGTGCTATACTGACAGGGATGCACTGAAGAAACGACTGAATCGCTCGCGCAGGAAGTGATAGTCCAGCCGACGCTCCGGCGGCAGCGCCCACGCCACGCGACACTCGGCCAAAATCTCGGTCTTGTGCGCATCTACCGTGCGCGGAGTGACATTCAACCGCTGCGCGGCCTCCTGCGGGCTGTACCCGGCAGCCAGCTCGCGCAGCACTTCCTGTTCCCGCGGCGTGAGCTGCGCCAGCACTGCCCGGCAGCGCGCCTGATCAACCTCATCCAGCCGCCGCGTACGGTCCGCGATCACCTCGGCAGGCCCTGCGTTCAGCAGCGGACGCAGCCCGGGGAAATACGCGCCCAGCGGCGCCAGCGGCACCTCGACCAGACGCACCCCCTCTTCCGGCGCTACGTGCAGCCGCGCGCCATCGCGGGCTTGCTCGCGCAGGGCATCAGGCGTGTGCAGATGCCACACTTTATCGCCATGCTCCAGGTGCAGCATGGCCGCCGACATCGCCATCAGCGCCATCAGCCGCCGACCACCCGCCAGCAGCAGATGCAGGCGTCGGCCTTCCTGCTTCAGCCCGGCAATCAGCTCGTGCAGGGTGCGCCAGGTGACATCGCCATCCGCAGTGTCCACGATGTCGTGCAGGATGCGTTCCTGCCGCCGCAAGGCTACGCCGCGAAAATGGCAGGGCTGGCCGGCATAGTGATCGCCCGGAAAGGCCGCGGCCAGTTGCTGAAAGGCGCGGTTATAGCGTTCGCTGCTCAGATGCACTGCCACCACTTCATCCACGACGTAGCCCTGGCGCAGCAGCTCATCGAGGCCAAAGGTGACGACCTGTGCCTGCCCGCCCAGCGTGGCTACCAGCGTGGAAAGTTGTTTGGACATACGAAACTCTTGTTGGAAAGGAAAAGGACGATGAACGACACACCCACTGCTAACTTGCTGCCGGCTATTTTGCTGGGTGGCCCGCCGCACAGCGGTAAATCGGTGCTGGCCAGCCTGCTGGATGCGGCTTTGAAAGCGGCCGATATCCCGCATATCTTGCTGCTCGCTGCCCCAGACGGCGAAGGGGCCTGGTTTTTAGACAGCGCCGCGCATGTGCGCGCCATGCTGCGCCACAAGGGTACGTTTACGCCCGACTATGTGGAGGGCATGATCCGTGCGGTGCGCCGCCGCGCGCTGCCAATGCTGGTGGATGTGGGCGGCCAGCCGCAGGGACGCCAGTTCGAGTTGCTGGAAGCCTGCACGCACAGCATTTTGCTGGCCGCGCGCGCCGAAGACCTGGCGACATGGCAGCAATGGGCAGAAGATCGCGGGCTGATCAGCATTGCGGCGCTCCGTTCAACGCAGGAGGGGCAAGAATTTCTCGAGCCGGGCGACGGGCCGCTGCGCGGCGTGATCAGCGGGCTGGATCGAGATCAGCCGCGCGGCGGCGCGGTGTTCAGCGAGTTGCTGGCGCGGGTGGCGGGCATTTGCCGCTATGACGCGGCCACGCTGGAGCAGACCGCGCTGCGCCTGGCTCCGCCCGATCACGCGGTGGTGCTGGAAGGGCTGTTGGCGCGGCAGGTGGGCGTGATGCAGCAGGGGAAGCGTGACCACTGGGAAGAGAGCGATCTGGCGCGGCTGGATGAGGCGCTGCCCAGCCCGCAGCCGCTGGCGATCTATGGCGATGGGCCGGTGTTCCTTACCGCGGCCATTGCTGCGCGCAACGCGCCGCATCCCACATGGGCCTATGATGCGCGGCATTACGGCTGGGTGCAGCCGCCCGCGGTGCAGACGCGTGCGCGCGCGGTCAACGAGCAATTTTTGCTGCACGTGGAACAGAGCGCAGACTGTAGCCGGTTGGTGTTTGAATTGCTGCCGGATCGTCATATCCTTGCACCGCAGCCTGTTGTGATGATACCGCCGCTTGACCCCACTCTGGGGGTCGAACTGGGTGGCAAAATGCCGAAATGGTTATGGTCAGCTCTGGCCGCTGACTTAGCCGGACGACATCCGTGGCTGGCTGTGTATTATCCCAAGCAGAACCGTTTTCTACGTGTCTGGGAGCGCAGCCGGCTGGTACGACGCGACGGATTATAGCACGAGAGGAGCGAAGTAGACAAGTGGGCCAGGAAGTGGGAAGCGGGTAAATTGGTGGAGTGGTAAACTGGTGCGCCGGAGGCGGGCAAGCGGTTGGCGTTTGTTTTCACTTGTTGGCCTGCGTGCGGTGACTTGGAAGTGAGGAAACATGGCTTCTTTGTTCGATCAGGCTGTGCAGTTTGAGAACCTTCAACGCGCCTGGGAGTATACGCGCGGCAAGGGCCAAACGCCTGGCGTAGACGACTGGACAACGCGGCGATTTGCGCGCAACTGGGAAGAAAACCTGCGGCGGCTGATGGCCGATGTACGTGCCCATCGCTATCAATGCAAGCGGTTACGCGTGCGTATGATCCCCAAGCGCGCGTCACCGTCCGCGCCTTCGGCACACATACCACGCAAACGCCCGCTGCGTCGTCTGGGCATTCCCGCGCTGCGCGACCGTATCTTGCAGCGCGCGGTATTGCAAGTGATTGCCCCGCGGCTGGATCGTCAATTCCTGAGCTGTTCCTACGGCTATCGGCCCAAGCGCAGCCTGTTTCAGGCCGTAGCGGCGATTCTGCGCTATCGCGACCGCGGTCACGGTTGGCTGCTGGACGCGGATATTGACAACTGCTTTGACAGCCTGCACCACGAGGTGCTATGGCCGCTGATTGAGCAAGCTGTGCCTGATTCCGGCTTGCTGAGTTTGTTCCGTCAATGGCTGGATGTGGGCATGGTTAATCGTGCTGAGCGCCGCGGCGTCAGCCAGGGGATGCCTGTTTCGCCGTTGCTGTGCAATCTGTATTTGCATCAGTTGGACTATCGGCTGGCGGTGCATGGCCGTTGGGCGCTGGTGCGTTACGCCGATGATTTTGTGGTGTTTACGCGCAGCCGCGAGCAGGCTGAGCAGTGTCGCGAGGTCACCGCTGCACACCTGGCTGAGCTGCGCCTGAGCTTGCAGGCTGAAAAGACCGGCGTTGCCAGCTTTCACGATGGCTTCGACTTCCTGGGCGTACACTTTCAGGGCGACAGCTATCGCTATGTGTGGCAAGACAAGGAGATCGAAGTAAGCGGCGATATCGGGCCGTTGTGGAGCATGGGGCGCTATTTTCCGCACGGTTATGCGTGAGGTGAGCCAATGTCAACTTTATACGTTTCGGAACCGGGTGCGCGCATCGAAAAGGAATATCAACACCTGCTGGTGACGCTGGAAGATGAGGTGTTGGCGCGCGCGCCGCTGGGCCGCATCAGCCATGTAGTACTGGTGGGGAATGTGGGGGCCACCACGCCGGCGCTGCTGGCTTTGCTTGATGCGCACATCGGTCTCTCTTTTGTCAGCCGCGGCGGTGCACTGCGCGGTCGCCTGTTGCCTCCCATGAGCCTGAACATGCCTCTGCGCCGGGCGCAGCTTCAGCGTGAGTCTGAGGCCGACTTTTGTCTGTCGCTGGCGCGCGCCATTGTGGCTGGCAAATTGGCCAATACGCGCGTGATGATCCAGCACATTGTGTGGCGCAAGCCTGAACTGGCGGGGGAGTGGCTGACGCGCGTGACCGCGGCTGCCGACAGCCTGGCGGCCGCGGATTCGTTGGCCGCGCTGCGCGGGCTGGAGGGCGCGGCCGCGCGCACCTATTTTGGCTTGCTGCGTCGCGCCTTTACCGGCGACCTGGCCGCGCAGTTTATCAAGCGTGCCCGCCGTCCGCCGCCCGATCCGATCAATGCTTTGCTGGGACTGGGCTACACCTTGCTGACCGATGCCGTGATGACCGCGCTGGAAGTGGCGGGGTTGGATCCCTACATTGGTTTCTTTCATGCGGATCAATACGGCCGGCCCGCGCTGGCTTTGGATTTGGTTGAAGAATTTCGCGTGCCGATTGTCGACTCGCTGGTGCTGACCCTGGTGAACAAGCGGATGTTGCAGGCCACGGCGTTTGAGTCGGAGATAGCGGAGGCAGCCGAAGAAGATGGCAGCCAGGCCGGCGTGTATTTAAACCGGTGGGGGCGCCGCGTCTTTTTTCGTGAATTCAGTGACCGTCTGGAAACCCAGGTTTGGCATCCCCTGGCTGGCCGTCGCCTGAGCTACCGCAAAATCTTTGAGGTGCAAGCGCGCAGCCTGGCCAAAGTCATCTTGCAACAGCAGCAGGAGTATCGTCCGTTTCGCTGGAAGTGAAAAAGTTTGAAGGTTAAGTCGCAAGCGAAACACTGAATCCTGGTTGCTTCTTCTGAGGGACGAGCATGGCTGAAAAAGCGTTTTACCTGCTGGTGTACGATATCAGTGATGATAGACGACGCACGCGGCTGCACGATCGGCTGCTGGATTTTGGTTCACCGGTGCAGTACAGTGTGTTCGAGTGTCTGCTGGACAGCAAGCAACTGGTCAAGCTGCATAAGATGATTCGGCGCACGATCAAGGATAAAGATGACCATGTACGTTTGTATCCACTGTGTGCTGCCTGCCTGAAGAAGATTTGGGTGAGTGGCGCGGGCGCAGAGGTGGCGCATGAAACCACCAGCATGGTAGTTTGAACCGGCAAATTGTGACGAGATCAGACAGGGAGGGTGATGGCTTTCTGTTTTTTATGCGTTTCCGGCTCAGAATTTAAAACTTGACACTCGTATCTTCTTGCGCTATAGTGGCGTTGTGCAGGCGGCAGCGCCTGTGCCCGCCAGAGGTGCTGCGGAGGATTCGATGCGATGGCAGGCGTTTTCATCGCAACACTATGGTGAAAAAGAGGTTGCGGGCATCTCTGTCCCCCCTCCATCCCCCCCAGATACCCGCAAGAAAGCGATATTTGGTGGCTTGCAGCGACTTGTTTCGAGCTTTTTGTAGATACAATCTGGCGAAGCAGCAGGCCGCAACGGACGTTTCGCAGCAAAATCAGGGGCCGAGTGCGGCCAGTTTGATCGGCAAAGAGGCGAAACACCGGCAAACAACCACAAAAAGTGGCAACTTGACAGCAGTTATCGGGCATTCCTCTTTGTGTCGATAATGGGTGAGACAGCTTCTACGACGAATTTAGTGTACA
>CALESQ010000116.1 GCA_937907455.1 uncultured Caldilineales bacterium | reverse complement strand
GTCATGGCCCTGCCCTTACCTGCTCAACTGCCAAAATCGTGAACTACTGAAACTGTTAGAACATCTTAGTGCGACCGTGTTGGGTGCTGATGTAAACGAACTCCTGCAACAAAGCCGCGAATTGCCCTTGTTGCAGTACATGCGCTTGACCGACGATGTTATGCTGGCGCTTACGTGGTACAAGCGCTATGCACAATCTGTTTTAGGCGTTGACGCTACGGATGATGATAATGCTGAGGACAATGACCAATGAACAGACGTGATGAGCTAGCTAATATAACGGCCAAAGCACTCAAAGTAACCTCACCTCATGCTGGTTTGTGGTTGGATAAGTATCTTGCTGACCAAGGCAATGAAACTAAGCAGGAATTAGTTAAGGAGGTATCTGGTTTTACTGGAGAGGACAAGCCAGAAATAGCAACAACACCTTACAAAGAATTCTTCAACCGCTGGCGAGCAACCTTAAGCGCTGCCGGCGTGCAGGACAGCCAAATGCGCATCGCTTCAACGCAGGGACGCCTGTCGGTAGGATTAGGCAGCAAGGGCGTGTTGGAAACGTCAATTACGTTACACCGCACCTATGGCGTACCCTACATTCCCGGAAGCGCCTTAAAAGGCTTGGCCGCTCGCTATGCAAACAAGTATCTAGAAGATAGCCAGTGGCGCAAAGGAGGCAAAGCACACACCATTATGTTCGGCAATGCCGAATCTGCCGGCTATCTGACCTTTTTCGATGCGTTATACATGCCTGACAGCGCTTTTGAGAAAAAATCACTCTGGCCAGATATAATTACCGTGCATCACCCCGGGTATTATCAGGGCAACGAGGCTCCCGCCGACTGGGACAGCCCTATTCCTGTACCATTTCTTAGCGCAACAGGTAAATATCTCATTGTGATCGGCGGGGATATTCGATGGACTGACAAGGCCTTTGAGATTCTAAATCTTGCTTTGCGTGAAGAGGGGATCGGCGCAAAAACCTCCAGCGGCTATGGGCGTATGCATCTCGACATGCCGACATCTGAGATCCTGCCGCAAGATGAAACTTCCGGAGATATAAGTACCCCTTCTCTGTCCTCTGCCGAGCAAGGCATCATGCAGGAGTTCCAGTTACGCCTTGATCAGATGCCGAACCCAAAAGTAGCCAGCGAAATTAATGCCGTCTATCAGCAATGGAAAGCCCTTGAAGCCTCTGATGAGACGCGGCGTCGTATCGCACAAGCTATTTTAGACAAGGTAAAAGCAGCCGGACGTGTCAAGAATTCGGAGGGCAAAACTTGGTATCAGGAACTGCAAAGTTTCATTCAGGTGTAACGTCTTACTTCAACCAGCTGCTTTAGTTATAGATCAGAAAGTGTATCCATGAAAGCCATTTCCTTTCTCGGTGCTGGAAACGCGTCAGAAACGACTTATTATTTACCTGATGGCAGAGAATATACGGCCCCTTACTTTCCGGCGGCATTGACACGTCTCTATACTATAGATACCTTGCTTGTTTTCGTTACGGCCGGCGCGCGCGATAAGCATTATGATTCTCTTTATCGCTTGACTAAAGATTCAGTTCGTTTCATCGAGCCTATAGATATTCCTGATGGAAGCAACGAGAGGGAGTTGTGGCAAATCTTCGGAACAGTTGCAGATGCAGTTGAAGAAAAAGACGAAGTGATTTTCGATATCACTCACGGCTTTCGCACATTACCATTTCTCTCATTTCTGGCGGTTGCCTATCTTCGTGCGGTCAAGCAGATAAAACTGAAAGCAGTTGTCTACGGCGCGCTTGAGGCTGGAGACAAATCATTCACACCAACGCGCGCACCAGTCTTCGACTTAACGCGTTTCGTTACTCTGTTAGACTGGCTAACGGCTGCCGATCGTTTCATACGTTTCGGTGATGCAAATGATTTAGCCAGTCTATTACAAAATAGCGAAGCCACTCCAATTCATCTTGCTGCTGCCGCTGGTAATCGTCAAGCCCAATCCTTTGGATCACAACTGAAGAAGGCTGCTAGCGCAATGGAAAACGTTGCACGGCCCCTGCGTCTTACACGCCCAATAGAGACAATGCAAGCAGCCACTGTGCTTAACAAGACACTAGATGGCGCACAACTAGCTTTTGAACAATGGGCTCCGCCTTTTACCCTAATTACCGACGCTGTACGTCAAGCTTATGCCCCCTTTGCATTGGACAAACCACTGGAGCAATCAAATCTTATTCAATCGTTGACTATTCAGCGTGATCTGGTAAAGTGGTATGTAGACAAAAATCAAATCATCCAAGCCGCTACTCTTGGACAAGAATGGTTAATCTCGTGGACTATGGTTCAAATGGGCCAATTTTCGCTGGATGTTCGACAACAAAGAGAACGTGTCAGTAGAATACTTGGTGCCGAGAAAACATGGCGAAGTGACGAATCTGATAAAGATATTGATACAACTCCCTTGAGCAATATTCCTCAAATTACTATAGCTATTCAATTATTTCATAATCTAGGCCAAGTACGTAATGATCTAAATCATGCAGGTTTTCGCAAAAACCCTCTTTTTGCCAAGTCTTTGATTAACCAAACCAAAGACTTGTGTCGACAGCTAGACCAATTGTCTTTACCATCTCAACCCTAACTTATCTCCCATGCCCACATCCACCTGGTCGAGTATCAAACCCAACCTGCAACGCCTGAGCCAGATAGCCGCACTGATCGAACAGACGCGTCAGGACGTTGAGCAAGAAACCCCATGATCCTCATCAACCTCTCCCACCCCATCACCACCGCGCAGCGTGAGCAGATCGAGGCGCTCACCGGTGGCACAATCACGCGTGACGTGGCTGCCCCCACCCACTTCGACACCAATCAGCCCTTCGTGCCGCAAGTGATTGCCCTGCTCGATACCCTGCCGCTGACCAAAACCGACTGGCAAAATGAACCGATCCTGCTCAACCCACCCTCGCTGAACTTCATCACCGCGGCGCTGCTGGCCGAGCTGCATGGCCGCATGGGGCATTTTCCTGCGCTGCTGCGGCTGCGCCCAGTGGCAGGCAGCGTCCCCACCCGCTACGAAGTCGCGGAGATCATCGAATTGCAGGCGCTACGCGAGCAGGCACGACGACGGCGCTAGCCAGAGCAAAGCTATTATGGACCAACTACCCGCGGGCATTCTCACCAACCTGCTGTCCGAGTTCATCATCGTCGTTCTCGGCGTATTGTTTGCGCAGTTCATCCTCAACCGCTGGAAAGAACGGCACTATGGCCGCTGGCAAGTCGTCGTGGTTGACCGCAGCGGTGCAGAACACATCCGCCCGATCTCACCGCGCAAGGCCAAGCAAATCCTCGATGAACCCGCCGATCTGTCGGTCTTTCTCAAGGGGGTCATCAGCGCCTACGGGCAGGTGACAGTAGACCTGATCACCGAAGGCCGCAGCCTGGGCCTGTTGCAGGAAGACCGCGCCGCCCGCCGCTTCACCGTGGATCTGCGCAAGCAAGACCCTGGACAATCGAGAATTGACAATTAAGAATTGAGAATTGACAATTCTCAATTGAGACTGCTTACTACTCCCCGTTCCCATGCTCACCTCTACTGTACTCACTCTTTATGCGTCCCCTGACGCGCCTGCCGCGCCCGCAGTTGGCCGCGCTGCACACGCCTGGTTTCTGAGCCAAATTGCGCGCCATGATCCTAAGTTGGCCGCCACCCTGCACGAGCCAAACCACGAGCGCCCCTTTACCGTGTCTGATCTGTGGCGACAGCGCGCACCTGCTGAGGATGCCCCCGCGGGCCACTGGTATGGGCTGCGCCTCACCACCTACGAGCCGCAACTCTCTCGCCTGATGAGCGAATGCCTGCTGCCAGCGCTGCCTGCGGGCGTCACGCTGGGACCGCTCACCCTGCGTCTGGTGGATGTGGCGCGCACAGCGCAGCAGCATCCCTGGGCCGGTGACGCCAGTTTTGCCGGGCTGGTGCAAACGCACACCCTGGTAGAACGGGCCGCACGCAGCATCACCCTGCGTTTCAACTCGCCTACGGTATTCCATTCGCAAGGCTTGTTTGTGCCACTGCCACTGCCGCGGCTGGTGTTCGAGGGGCTGCTACGCCGTTGGAACGCCACTGCGCCCATCACCTTACCCGATGAGTTGCTGCGTTTTGCCGATGAATGCGTAGCTATCAGCCGCCACCAGCTACACAGCGAGCGCGTCAGCTTCGGCGAGCAGAGCGAACACGGCGCCTTTCCTGGTTTCGTCGGCCTCACCACCTATTCGTTCCGCGTGGCTGATCGCTACTGGGTGGGGCTGATCTGCCTGCTGGCTGCCTTTGCCCTGTACGCCGGCATCGGCCAGCGCACCACCATGGGCCTGGGCCAGGCGCGCCTCATTTGAATGGAGAGGCAGCGCATTCACTCCAGACGTGCAGCCGCTAGTTGCTCAAGCTGCTCTTTCATGTATAATACCACCGCCCGGCAATTGTCCGGGCGGTTTTTCATTGCGGGTTCCAACCCCGCCCTGAGGCGTCATGCGTCAATGTGCCCTGCCTGTCTCGGAGTAGCCGCCTGTGGCTGCACCAGCAAAAGTCCGCGCCAGGCATCATTCTCTATCCGCTATGCCCATCAGGTCCAACGAGTAGGTATTTTATGATGAATCACCCCACACCCGCCGACATTAGCGGTTTTTTGGAACGCACGCTGTTACGCGTGCAAAAGCCGGCGCGCTACACCGGTGGCGAGCTGAACTGTGTAGTCAAAGACTGGGATGCAGTGCAGCAGCGAATAGCGCTGGCCTTTCCCGACATCTACGACCTGGGGATGAGCAACTTAGGCCTGGCCATTCTCTATGACCAGATCAACCAGCGGCCTGACCTGCTGGCCGAACGCGTTTACGCGCCCTGGCTGGACATGGAGGCCGCGCTGCGCGCCGCCGATATGCCGCTCTTCAGCCTGGAAACGCGTCATCCCCTGACCGACTTCGATGTCATCGGCTTCAGCTTGCCCTACGAACAGCTCTACACCAATGTGCTTAATATGCTGGATTTAGCTGGCCTGCCCCTGCGCGCTGCCGAGCGCAGCGCGCAGCATCCCCTGGTGATTGCCGGGGGCAGTGCCTGCTATAACCCCGAGCCGATGCACGCCTTCTTCGATGCCCTGGTAATCGGTGAAGGGGAAGAAGTGATCTTTGAAATCCTGGCAACCTACGAAGCCTGGAAGCAGGAAGTGGGAACACACGCAAACCACGAACCAGAAATACAAGACGCAGTTACCCCATTTCCCCTTAGCAATCACCGTCTTTCTCTCTGGCAACGCCTGGCACGCCTGCGCGGGGTGTATGTGCCCCATCTCTACGCGCCAAGCTATCACCCCGACGGCACGCTGGCCCAAATAGAGCCGTTAGACGAGGCTGCGCCGCCCGTGGTGACAAAGCGCATTCTGCCCACCATGCCGCCACCCGTCACCCGCTTCATCGTACCCTTCATTGATACCGTACACAACCGCGCGGCCATCGAAATCCAGCGCGGCTGTACGCGCGGCTGCCGCTTCTGCCAAGCGGGCATGATCTTCCGCCCGGTGCGCGAACGACCGGTGCAAGAAGTTCTGGAGGCAGTAGATGCCATCATTGCGGCCACCGGCTACGAGGAAATCGGCCTGCTCAGCCTGAGCAGCAGCGACTACAGCGGTGTAGCCGAGCTGGTAGAGGCGATCATGACTCGCCACGGCGACAAAAAGCTCAGCGTGGGGCTGCCCAGCCTGCGCATCGAAAGCTTCAGCGTAGACTTGATGGAGCAGTTGGCGCGCGGCCGACGGCGCAGCGGCTTCACCTTTGCCCCCGAAGCCGCCACCGACCGCCTGCGCGATGTGATCAACAAGCCCATTGCCACCGATGACCTGCTGCGCACCGCTGAAGAGGTGTTCAGCCGCGGCTGGACCAGCATCAAGCTTTATTTCATGATCGGCCATCCCACGCAAAGCCTGGAAGACGTGGAGGCCATTGCCGATCTCGCTCAGGCAGTGATGAAGATTGGGCGGCGGCACATCGGCGGCAAGGCCAAGGTGCGCGTCGGTGTAAGTACGCTGGTGCCCAAGCCACACACCCCTTTCCAATGGGTGCCGGTAGAGGACGTAGACACGCTCAACGCTCACATTCGCCACTTGCAAGAGCGCATCCGCGGCAAAGGCTTTGATTTTAGCTGGAATGACCCGCGCGATACGCTGGTAGAGGCCTTTTTAACGCGCGGCGACCGCCGTTTGGCTGTGGTGATCGAGCGTGCCTGGCAGCTTGGCGCCAAATTCGACGCCTGGCAGGACAATCGCAACTTTGCCGCGTGGCAGCAAGCCTTCGCTGAAGCCGGATTGGACCCCGATTGGTATGCCCGGCGCGGGCGCCTGCTGGATGAGGTGCTGCCGTGGGAGCACATCAACACCGGTGTCAGCAAGGAATTCCTCACTCTCGACTACATGAACTCACTGAAAGGCGCTGTAGTGGATGATTGCCGCGAGCATTGTTACTCCTGCGGCATTCTGGGCCTGTTTCGCCACGACCGCCGCAACGTGCCCGACGATGCCTGGGGCTGCCCCGCGCTGGGCCGCGGCAAAGCGCGTCAGCCGGTGGACATCCGCCCTGTTCCACTTTATGTCAATTCTGAAATGGCTCCAGAACTGGCCGCACACTACGGCCCGCGCGTGCCTCAGCGCTCCGCAAGGCGTGAGGGTAGTGATTAGTAAGACACCATCCTGCAAGAACCGCCCGAGCAAGCGTCTTACACGCACCATCAATTCCCAATTCCCAATTCTCAACTCTCAATTCCCAACTCTCCCCCAAGGAATCACCATGCGTCCCATCCACTTCCTGCTGATATTCCTGCCCCTTGCCATCTTGGCCGAGCTGCTGCACTGGCCGCCCCTGGTAATCTTTGCTGCCTCCGCGTTGGCGGTGATTCCGCTGGCCGGCTTGCTGGGCGAAGCCACCGAGGTATTGGCTGAAAAAATCGGCCCGCGCTTTGGCGGCCTGCTCAATGCCACCCTGGGGAACGCGGCCGAGTTGATCATCACCATCATCGCCATTCGTGCGGGCCAACTGGAACTGGTCAAAGCGTCGCTGATCGGTTCGGTGGTGGGCAACATCCTGCTGGTGCTGGGCTTCAGCATCTTGCTGGGCGGCCTGAAAAACGGCACGCAGCGCTTCAACCGCGCCAACGCCGGTATGGATGCCACCCTGCTGATCCTGGCAGTAATCGCCATCAGCGTGCCCTCCATTTTCAACCATGCCATCGAGCCTAACAAGGTGCGCGTCGAAGCACTCAGCCTCACCACCGCCGCGGTGATGTTGCTGATTTATGTGCTATCTATCGTCTACATGCTGCGCAACAAATCCCCCGAACACGACGACAGCACCGGCGTGCAGCCCTCGCACACGGCACCGCGCTGGAGCAGCGCCATAGCTCTCGGCGTGTTGGGCGCATCGGTACTGGGCATCGCCATCATGAGTGAATTCCTGGTAGGCTCAATGGAGCCGGTCACCGAAAGCCTGGGGCTCACCCCCTTCTTCGTTGGCATCATCGTCATTCCGCTCATCGGCAACGTCGCCGAGCATCTGGTAGCCGTGCAGGTAGCCATGAAAAACCAAATGGACCTGAGCTTGAGCATTGCCAACGGCTCCAGCCTGCAAATCGCTCTCTTTGTGGCCCCCATTCTGGTATTCATCTCGCTAGCGCTGGGCAATCCCCTCACCCTGGAATTCAACAACTTCGAGCTGATTGCCCTGGTGGTCTCCGGTATCATCGCCACATTCATTTCCACCGATGGGCAATCCAATTGGCTGGAAGGCGCCATGCTGCTGGCGGTGTACCTGATCCTCGCCCTGGCCTTTTTCTTCCTGCCCGCGATAGGAGCATAACGGTGGAAGCTGTCGTTGCCCCGCAACAGCGCCTGCGCATCACCTTCAGCCAGCAAGGCGCGCTGCGCTATGTCGGCCATTTGGATGTAGTGCGCACCTGGGAGCGTGCCCTGCGTCGCGCAGGTGTACCGTTGGCTTATTCAGCCGGTTTCAACCCTGGACCGCGGCTGTTTTTCGCCTCTGGCCTGCCTCTGGGAACTACCGGTCGCGCCGAAATTGCCGATGTAGTACTCAACCAGCCCATGGAGCCGGCTGCATTTATGGCTGCCGTCAACGCGCAGATGCCACCAGACCTGCGCCTGCTGCAAGTCGAGGAAGCGCCGTTGAAATCTCCTGCCCTGCAGGCGATCCTGCAAGCCAGCCTTTGGCAGGCAGATGTAGCTACCACGTTGGACGAAGCCACACTGCAAGCGCGGCTGACAGCATTTCTAGCCAGCGTCGAGCTACCCGCCGATAAGCGTCGCAAAGGCCGCCAAGTCAGCTACGATCTCCGGCCGCTGGTACTGGACTTGCGCTACCTGGGCGAGCCGGAAACTGGCTGGCAGCGCATCGGAATGACTCTGCGCAGCGCCCCCGAAGCCACTGGTCGCGCCGATGCCGTGCTGACAGCGCTTGGGCTGGGCGAAAGCGTGGCACGCATCGAACGGGTGCAGTTGATCTTTTGACAAGTTGTAAAAAACGCATATAATTTCGGAGTGCTACCAGGCCGCTGCATGGGCCTGGTCTTTATGTGTATGCACCAAATTTTTTCCTGCTGCGTCTGACGCAGCATCACACCTGGCCGGTATCGCTCCACAAGTGCCTTTGAGCCGCGATACCTGGAAGGAGACCCATGTACGCAGTGATTCGAACAGGCGGCAAGCAGTATCGTGTAGCGCCGGGCGACTGGCTGGATGTAGAAAAGCTCCCCGGCGCAGTAGGCGATCAGCTTACCCTCAACGACGTGTTGTTGGTCCATGATGGAAGTAACGTGGTCATCGGCCAACCTGTAGTGAAAGGCGCTGCCGTAAAGGCAACCGTCAAGGCGCAGCACAAGGGCAAGAAGGTTATCGTCTTCAAGTATCGCCCGAAGCAACGTTACCGCGTGAAGAACGGCCATCGTCAAAACCTGACCCGGTTGGTTATTGACGCCATCGAGATGTAGAACGAGGAGAACTAAACTATGGCTCACAAAAAAGGTGGCGGCAGCAGCAAAAACGGTCGCGACAGCCAGGCTCAGCGCCTCGGCGTCAAGCGCTACGATGGTCAGTTTGTCACCGCTGGTTCCATTCTGGTTCGTCAGCGTGGCACCCAGTTCCTGGCCGGTGACAATGCCGGGCTAGGGCGTGACCACACCGTCTTTGCCACTGCCGACGGTTTCGTCAAATTCGAATACGTCCGCAAAGACAAAAAACAGATCAGTGTACATCCCGAACGCGTCAGCTAACGGGATTGAGGCATATCTAATGAAGGCAAACACTCACCCCACGTATTATACCGACGCTCAGGTGATCTGCGCGTGCGGCAACACCTGGACCACCGGCTCCACGCGCAAGCAGATCCGCACCGACGTTTGCTCAAGCTGCCACCCCTTCTTCACCGGCGAACAACGCATCGTTGACAGCGCCGGCCAGGTGGATCGCTTCATGCGTCGCTTGCAGCAAGCTGAGGAGCGCGCGGCACAGATCCAGGTGCAGCAAAAGGCTGATGAGGCCGCTCGCAAGGCTGTGGCCCAGGCCCGCGCCCGCGGCGAAAACGCCAAAAAAGCCAAAGAAATTGGCGAGCGCGCAGCCGAAGACGTGCTGACCAGTTCCACTCAGGCCGCTGCCTGAGGCGCAAACGCTTGTTAGTAACCCAAAAGGGGCAGACCTGTTCTGCCCCTTTTGCTTGTCCAGGAAGGAATCCGCTCATGTCCTACTTTCAACCCCGTGGCGGCTGGATCGAAGTGATCTGTGGCAGTATGTTCTGCGGCAAAACCGAGGAATTGCTGCGCCGCGTGCGCCGCGCGGTGATCGCCCGCCAATCCATCCAGGTCTTCAAGCCGGTAATAGATCATCGCTACGGGGTCACGCGTGTGGCCTCACACAGCGGTCAGGCCTGGGAAGAAAGCGAAGCCATCCAGCATTCATCGGAGATTCTGCACCGTTTGCGTGCCGACACCACGATTGTAGCGGTTGATGAAGTGCAGTTCTTTGACGCTGGTATTGTGGAGATGTGTCACGAGCTGGCCCAACGCGGCTTGCGCGTGATCTGTGCGGGGCTTGATCTGGACTTTCGCGGCGAGCCGTTCGGTCCGATGCCACGGCTGATGGCGCAGGCTGAGCTGCTGGACAAGCTGCACGCCATTTGTGTGGTGTGCGGCGCGCCAGCCAGCCGTACCCAACGGCTGATTGATGGCGAACCCGCCCGCTTCGACGATCCGGTGATTGTCATTGGCGCATCGGAGAAATACGAAGCGCGCTGCCGCGACTGCCACCGTGTGACGCGCTAATCAGTAAGTGGTAACCAGCAACCAGGATACAACAGCCTGGCTACTGGACACTGGAAACTGGATACTGGACACTGGTTAGCTGCTCCAACACCGCCTGCAAATCAGCGGGCAAAGGGCAGGCCAGTTCGATGCGCTCGCCGCTGCGGGGGTGGGTGAAGACCAGACGATGGGCGTGCAAAAACTGCCGCGGGCTGGGGATGCGCTGCCGCCGCCGTCCATAGATGCGATCTCCCACCACAGGGTGTTTGATAAAGGTCATATGTACGCGAATCTGATGCGTGCGTCCGGTGAACAGGTCCACCTCTAGCAGCGAAAACTCGAAGCGCTGCTGGCTGAACGGCGACAAATAGGTGCGCAGCACGCGAAAGCCGCTGAGGGCACGCTTGCCGCCGCGATTAGGGGAGAGTACCGCCATGCGCTGGCGCATGGCGGGGTCGCGCGCAATCGGTGCATCAATCTTACCTTCGGTCACATCCAGCACGCCCTCTACCAAAGCTAAATAGGTTTTCTCCACGCGGCGCGTCTTGAACTGGCGTTGCAGGTGGCTGAAAGCCGCAGGGGTTCTGGCTACCAGTATCAAGCCAGAGGTTTCACGATCCAGGCGATGTACAATACCGGCGCGCGCCGGTCCGCCCACCTCGGCCAGAGCAGGGTCGCGGCCCAACAGAGCGTTCACCAGCGTGCCGCTGGTGTGCCCCGGTGCCGGATGCACCACCATGCCAGCGGGTTTATTCACCACCAGCAAGTCGGCATCCTCGTAGAGTATCTCCAGTGCCGTTTGCTCCGCGATAATCTGTGTTTCAATGCGCGGGGGACGCTCCAACGTCACTGCATTACCGGCTGTCAGCTTCAAACTTGGCTTTGCCATCTGGCCATTGACCAGTATACGGCCTTCTTTGATCCAGCGCTGCACGTCTGCACGTGAGGCATCACCCAACTGAGCAACCACAAAGTGATCCAAACGCTCGCCGCGCGCTTCGGCAACCCAGCTAAAATATAGGTCAGGCTGTTCGCTCATACGATCTCCTGGTGTCAAAAAGAAAGCCAGGCTGGGCCTGGCCATCTGAAGTTCTGTGCCGTAGCGGGTCATGTCGTGCCAAACGGGTCCAGCCGATACCTGTCACCAGCCGATTCATCAGTGAGGCATCTTTGATAGGCGGACGGAACTCACGACGATGGAGGTGTGGCGGAAGCCGATGCAGCTGGCTCTTTGTAGGTTAGCAACACGAACGCCAACAAGATCACACCGCCAACAATAGCCATATCGGCCACGTTGAACGCCGGCCAGAAGTGAAAATAGATAAAATCAGTGACATGTCCTTGCCGCACACGATCAATCATGTTGCCGAAGGCCCCACCCATTTGCAAGCCCAACGCTACCTGCACGCGCAGCATCTCGTGCGGCAAGTAGCGGCTGTAGATGATAACCGAAAGCAACACCACTACGCCGATCAGCACAAACAGGATGTTTTGATCGCGCA
Source organism: uncultured Caldilineales bacterium (assembly GCA_937907455.1). Classification (GTDB taxonomy): domain Bacteria; phylum Chloroflexota; class Anaerolineae; order JAAEKA01; family JAAEKA01; genus JAAEKA01. The sequence continues at coordinate 7,432 of CALESQ010000116.1, read as the reverse complement.
GCAAGCCAAAGGACGCGCCGGTATTGGTGAAGTGAGTAAGGGTAAAGAAGTTACGCAAACTCTCCACCGGTACGATGGAGTCGTACAGCGGCAAGTTGCGTTCAATCCAGCGCTTGCTGATCTGATCCAGCAGCACAATGAGCGTCGCCAGACTGCCGATCAACGGCCAGGGCGTGAAACGTTTTGTCATCACCGTTTGGGTCCATTTCCGCGGGGCAGGTCTTCCACGTGCTGCTGGCATTCGATGCACAACACTGCATGGGGGATGGCCTTCAGCCGTGCAAAGTCTATGTCTTCGTGACAGCGCTGGCAGATGCCATAGTCACCACGCTCCATACGTGCCAGAGCTGCATCCACCTCGGCTAGTAACCGCGTTTCGTTGCGATGTAAAGCCAGGTTAGCCGCCTGATCGAAGGTTTCGGTGGCATCGTCGGCCATGTGGTTGCCCAGGCCAGGCTTTTTTTGCCGCGCCAGCACCTCGTAGTGGCTGATCGCCTCTACCAGCTCGGCACGCTCAGCCTGCAGCAACCTTTCCAATCGTTTATCATCTTTTGTCATCAGCATTACCTCGCTCAATACTAGATGCATTGTAGCACAAACGGGGAAGTAAGCAAGTGGCAGGATGAGCGGATGACATGGTGGCAGGGTGACTGGGGTGCGGTCTGCCTGTTGTTTACTGATTCCTATTCGCTTCTTACTGGTTACTGCATACTGGATACTGGTTACTTCTTATTTACTGTTCACCGCCAGCGTGATGGCCGCGCCTTCCAGCTCTACGCTCTGCACAAAACTGCCCGCGGTTGGCTCGCCCGGCTCCAGGCTAAGGCTGAGCGTCTCCTGACTGATAACAGCCTGGTGCTGAACAATGGCCTCCCGCAACTCAACATTGTCGGTCTGATACACCGTGTGAATGCGGTCGCTTACCTCGAAACCGGCGTCCTTGCGCATCTGCTGGATCTGGCGCACCACCTCGCGCGCCAGCCCCTCGGCCCGCAGCGCGGGAGTGATCACCGTATCCAGCGCCACTACAATGCCATATTGTGAATCACTGGTAACTTGCAGGCCCGGTCGTGGCTCAGCTTGCACCAATACATCCTGCGGGTTGAGCTGTACCGCGGCGTCGTTCAGCATGATGGACACCGGCTGTCCGTCACTGACAGCCGCGGCCACGGCATAGGGATCGGCCTCGGCCAATGCCTGACGCACCGCTGGGAAATCCTTGCCAAAGCGTGGCCCCAGCGTCTTGTTCACCGGTAGAATGCGATACTGCACCAGCTCGGCCTCGCCTTCCACCACGTCCACCTGCTTGACGTTCAGTTCATCGGCGATAACATCGGCAAAACGTGCCAGCGCGCTGCGCAGATCGGCCTTGCCCGCGGCCACTACTTTGACACCGGCCAACGGCTGGCGCACCTTGATTTCGGCGGCTACCCGGTCGGCATGGCCCAGACTGACCACAGTGCGCGCCAACTCCATATCGCTCAGCAAGCGCTCATCCACCAGCGAGGGATCGGCCACAGGCCAGCCCGTGTGATGGATGCTTTCCGGTGCGGTCGGGTCTACGCTGCGCACCAGATTTTGATAGATCGTCTCGGTAACGAAGGGGATCATGGGTGCCAGGACGCGCGCAAAGGTAAGCAGTATATCAAAGAGCGTATTCAGCGCCGCCGGGTCACCGGCCCAGAAACGACGGCGATTGCGCCGCACGTACCAGTTGCTCAGGTCATCCAGAAACGCCTCACAAGCCACTGTCGCTGCCTCGGCATCGTAGTTTTCCAGGCGGTCAGTGACCGCGTTGATGAGCTGCTGCAAGCGGGCCACAATCCAGCGATCCAGCAAATCTGGTGCGGCAGACAAGGCATTTTGCGCTTGTGTATCGGTTTTCTGATCGTTTTGTTTGCTTTTTTGCCACTCAGTTGCCAGATTCGCATACGTCACAAAGAAGCTGTAGACATTCCACAAGGGGATGTGGAAACGGCGACGGGTTTCGTCGGCGCGGTGATAGCCAAAGAGCAGGTTGGTTTCCGGCTTGTGATCCAGGAACATCCAGCGCATCACGTCCACGCCGATGCGTTCGGCGCCCTCATGGAAGTCCACGGCGTTGCCCCAGCTTTTGTGCATCTCGCGGCCATCCTCGCCCAGCAGCAGAGCATAGCCAAAGTTGTTGAGGAAAGGCGGCTTGCGCTCCAGCACCGTGCTCATAGCCAGCAAGCTGTAGAACCAGTTGCGGAATTGGCCGGGGAAGCTCTCGGAAATCCAGTCGGCGGGGAACCATTTGCGCCAATGGGTGGGATCTTGCCGGTAGCCCAATGTGCTGAAGGGCACGATGCCGGCATCCAACCAGGGATTGCCCACATCGGTAATGCGCGTGGCTGTGCTGCCGCACTGCGGGCAAGCGATCTTCACGGCGTCAATGTAGGGACGGTGTGGCGTGTGGCCCTCAAACTGCTCCCAGCCAGCAATAGCCCGCTCGTGCAGCTCGTGCTCTGATCCTACAACATGAAAATGGCCGCAAGCAGAATCATCGCATACCCAGATGGGCAGTGCCAGGCCCCAATAGCGCTTTTTGCTGATCATCCAATCGTGCATGTTGCGCAACCAGTCCAGCTCGCGTTCGTAGCCGAAGGAAGGAATCCAGCGGATTTGGTCCACCACTTCCATGATCTGATAGCGCAGACTGCGGTCTACCTGCTCGGCGGTGAGTTGGTCGCGCGGGGTGTCGTAGCTTTCGCCCATGCTGATAAACCACTCATCCACCAAGCGGAAGATCAACTCCTCACGGCAACGCCAGCAGGTGGGGTAACGATGAGTGTAGTCCTCTAACCGGTACAGTACGCCCTTGCTCTCCAGGCTCTGGAAGATCTGCGGTGCAATGCCCTGCACTGGCTGACCACTCAACCAGTCAAAGCCGGGCAGATAGACGCCGTTTTCATCCAACGGGCCGATCACGGGTAAAGCATATTCCTTGCTGAGCTGGAAGTCCTCGGCACCGCAGCCGGGGGCAATGTGCACAATGCCTGTGCCCTCGTCTTCGCCTACCTCGCGCCAGGCAATCACGCGATGGGTGTAATCCTGCGCGGCAAAGGCCGCGCCCACTGCGCTCAGCTCGTCGAAGGGGCCGGTGTAGCGCCAGCCCAGCATCTCTGTGCCCTTGAGCTGGCCCAGCAGCGTGTATTTACCGGTAAGTGCGCGCTTCAACACGCCCTTTGCCAGATAGTATACTTGATCGTCCTGGCGCACCTTGACGTAGTCCAGCTCTGGCCCGACGGCCGCAGCCACGTTACTGGTGAGTGTCCAGGGAGTGGTAGTCCAAACCAGCAGCGAGACAGGCAGACCGGTTTCGACATCCAGTCGCGGTGCACCGTCAGCATCGAGCAGCGGGAAGCGCACAGTGACCGAGGTGTGTGTCAACTCGGCATAACCATCGGTGACGATCTCATGCTGGCTGATGCCGGTGCCGCAGCGCCAACACCAGGGCATCACATCACGCCCCTTGTACAGCCAGCCGCGCTCCCAACACTTCTTCAGCATGGCCCAGATCAGGTAGTTGTTCTCGTCGGAAAAGGTAAAATAGGAACCGCCAAGCTGAGGCAGGCCTAACTGGCCGACAACTTGTTCCACCGTGCCGGTAACAGGGCCTTGCGGACCATCCACGGTGATCGTCTGATGGGGATCTTCGGCCAGTTGATCACGCAGACGGCGGAGCTGGGTGGGATCGTTCCAGTCCATCCAGTAGCCCAGGCGGATAGATTGCTCAGTTTGGATGGCGGCGAAATTAAGCACACGTTGCTTGCACAGGTTGACGAACGCAGCCAGACCAAATTCCTCGATATCGCGCTTGCTTTTAAAGCCCAGATCGCGTTCGACGTTTACCTCTACCCACAGGCCCTGACAATCGAAGCCGTTCTGGAAGCGCTCATCATAGCCCTGCATAGCGTGGAAACGCTGATACACATCCTTATAGGTGCGCCCCCAGGCATGATGTACGCCCATCGGGCCGTTGGCGGTGATGGGGCCATCTACAAACGACCACGGCTTGTTGCCGGCATTTTGGGCGCGCAGCTTGCCGAAGGCATCGCTTTTGTGCCAGAAGTCAAGCACTGTGTGTTCTTGAGCGATAAATTCAGGTTTGGATGAAACTGGCTGGAACATGAGACCTCGGTGAGCTATAATTGATTATCGGTGAGTGGTGATTGAGAGGCGTTGGAGGGCAGGCGTGAGATGAAAAAAGCTCTCATCCACAAGGGACGAGAGCTTTGCAGGCTACCGCGGTGCCACCCTGGTTGACGAACGCGCGCCGCGCGCTCATCCACTCACCGGCGTTAACGGGCCGGGGGCGGTGCTCTTACTGGGAGAGGTATTCAGTTATTGGGTCGTGCCGCTGTGGCAAACTCAGCAACTGTTTACTACCTACTACCTACCTGTTCAGAACACGACTCCGGAGGGATTTTCAGCGGGTTCACCGGCCTGACTTACACCGTCTCAGGCTCGCTGTACGGGGAATGCACCGCCTACTCGTCTCCATCACAGTCGCTTGCTATGCAATTGAGGCTAACTCTAACACAGGTTTAGACGATTGTCAATCACAGCACGACGGATCAGGGAACCCACGAAACGTCGGGGATCCACAGCTTATCGCCAACTTCCACGGCATTAGGATCGTCAATGTGCCTGTAGCTGGGATCTTCCGCTGCCTTAAGGTTGGTGGCCTGGATGATACGGGTATACGCCTTCACATCGCCATAATAGAGCAACGCCAGCTTGCTGAGCGTATCGCCCTTGACCACGATGTGTTCCTGGCCGGGTGGTGCTGCCTGAGTCGGTGGTGGCGGTGTGGCCGCGCCAAGGTCAGGCACAGTAACGCTGGCCGCTACGCTTTCGCTGATCACAGCGCCTGTGGCATCCAGGGCACGCGCCACCAGGGTATATTCGCCGGGTGACAGAGTGCTGCTGAACGTCCATGTGCCATCACCCGCGGCACTAACCGCGCCGAGGCTGGAACCGTTGGCCAGCACATCTACCGTTGCATCAGCGGGGGCAGTGCCGGTCAAAGTGAGATTACCGCTGTCAGTGATCTGCGGTACCTGCATCTGCACTGCAGCCACAGGCACAGCGGTTGGCTGGGTCGCCGAGGGTACGCTGAGCGTCACTGGCTCGGTTTTATTCAGCACTGCACCCTCAGCATCCACCGTCTGCACTACCAGATTGTAGTCACCGGGGCCGAGTTGGCCTTCAAAGCTCCACGCACCACTGTCATCAGCCGTAGTACGACCGAGGCGACTGTCGTTGACCATCACCGACAGACGAGCACCCGGCTGGGCGCGGCCACCCAGCGAGACCACTCCCTCATTGCTGACCTCGGTGCGGTCAAGCTCAGGCACAGCCACCGTCTGCGTAGAGGCCGGTACAGAAATCGCAACCGGCAAGGTCTCGTTGGCTATGGTGCCATCGGCGTTAAGCGTGCGCACCACCAGGTCATAATCACCTGGTTCAAGCTGAGTACTGAAGTTCCAAGCGCCATCATCACCCACAGCGGCACTGCCCAGGCTTTGACCGCTGGCAAGAATATCCAACGTAGATTTTGGCTCGCCCGTGCCGGAAAGCGCCAGCAAGCCGTCTTCGCCGATCTGTGGCTGACTAAACTGCGGCATGGCAGCCACACTCGGCGGCGTGAGCGCGGGCATGGTAAAGGCCAGCGGTTTAGATTGATTGATGATCTTACCGGCGGCATCCAGGGTATTGACAGTCAGATCATAATCACCCGGCTCAAGCTGTGCCGTATGGGTCCAACTGCCATTACTGGCTACTTTGGTAGTGCCAATGGATGTGCCGCTGGCAAGAATGTCCAAAGCAGCACCCGGCTGGCCTTTGCCCGACAGTTTCAGTGCGCCGTCGCTGGCGACCTCAGGCTGCATCAGCTCTGCCACTGCCGTCATCACCGCCGCTGTAGGGGCCTCGGTAGGCTCTACAGCGACCGTGGGAACGGCGGTGGGGACACTGGTGGGATTAGCGACAATCGCTTCGTCAGCGTCCTTGCTCTGCATCAGCAGAAAAGCAATGATTGCCACAAGCAGAACAGCAACCAGAACTTTAAACAAATCGAAGTTTCGAGTGCTGGGTTGATCCATTTGATTCATAATGTCTCCCTTTCAAGCCTCGCAACAGATAGGGGCTAGAGCCACTGAATACCCATCTGAGCATGCAAGGCATTCAGTCCTTCCCAATCGTTGCGAGCGGCCAATTCGGCCTGCACCGGCCAGGAGGCGGGATCAATCAAAGTGAAGCGTGGCCCGGCCTGCTGCAACACGCTGCGCAATGTGTCCACGTCGGTGCGCATTAGCTGGCGATAGTTCACCAGACCATTCAGCTTTAACACATCGGCCACCTTAGGCCCGATGCCTGAAATCACAGTCAGATCGTCTTCGCCAAAATCCTCTTCAAAGACAGCCTCAATCACCGACTCTTCTTCAGCCACCACTTCGATCACTTCAACCATTTTGACGGAATCCGCTTCAGCGTAACCGGTGGCATCGTTGAAGTCGGCGCGGGCAGTCGCTGCGGCCATGTGGCGGCTGGTGAGCAGATCATAAGCCTGCTGCGGCCAGCTTGCCGGATCGGCTAGCGAGTAGCGCGGGCCGGCGGCATCCAACATCTGCTGCAGATCACCCACACGGCTGTTGGCAAGCTGGGCAAAGGAGTAAATACCATTACGATTGAGGATACCGGCAATCTTGGGGCCAATGCCCACAATAGCCACCAAATCATCTGGTGTAGTGTCTTCGACAATTTCCCAAACCACTACTTTTTCTTCTGTCGGAGCGGCAGCTTCTATTTCAAAATACTCAACGATCACCTCGTCAGCCGGTGCAACAGCGGCATCGAACTCACCCACATTTCCGGCAAAACGCGCTTGCTCAGGCCAGGTGGTGGGATCAGCCAGCTTGTAGCGTGAGCCAGCGGCGTCGAGAATTTGGCGGAGCGTAGCGGTATCGCTGGCGGCGAGTTGGGCAAAAGAGCGAATACCATTGTTATGTAAAATTGAAGCAATCTTGGGGCCGATACCTGAGATCACGGTAAGGTCATCTGCGGAAGCAGCCACATCTACGCTGGGCAGATCGAGGTCAGCATCCAGCTTCGGCAGATCGAAGTCTGCGCTGGGCAGATCGAGATCGGCGTCCAGCTTCGGCAGATCGAGGTCTGCGCTGGGCAGATCGAGATCAGCATCCAGCTTCGGCAGATCGAAGTCTGCGCTGGGCAGATCGAGATCAGCATCCAGCTTCGGCAGATCAAAGTCTGCGCTGGGCAGATCGAGATCAGCATCCAGCTTCGGCAGATCAAAGTCTGCGCTGGGCAGATCGAGATCAGCATCCAGCTTCGGCAGATCAAAGTCTGCGCTGGGCAGATCGAGATCAGCATCCAGCTTCGGCAGATC
>CALESQ010000115.1 GCA_937907455.1 uncultured Caldilineales bacterium | reverse complement strand
CGCCCTCCGCCGCCGCCAGGCCTGATCTGCCTGACCCTGCACGCAGGGCATCCCTTGCCCTGCCTTGAAAAGCCTCTCAGCCATTTAGCTGAGAGGCTTTTTGTTTTTACGATTCGAGCAGTTGTGCAAGGGGATTCTTGGTTGCGTAACACCTGTGTTTTTGAAATTGGGGGGTTGACAAGTGAAAAAAAACATGATATACTCTGCGTAAGCGTTTACGTAAACGCTTACCTAGCAAATTTCCTCTTCTTATCATTGCACAAGGAGTTAGCAATGATGGCCAGGATCAGCAGCAAAGACGTTGCCCTACACGCCGGTGTCTCGATAGCGACCGTTTCTCATGTTATCAACGGCACGCGTTTTGTCAGCGATGAAACCCGCGACAAGGTGCTAGCCGCCATTGAATCGCTGAACTATCGTCCCAATGCTATTGCGCGCGGCCTGGCTACCAACTCCACCCACAAAATTGGCCTGATCATCTCTGACATTACCAACCCGTTCTTCACCGCGATAGCCCGCGGAGTTGAGGATGTCATCAGCAGCTATCAGTACAATACCATCTTCTGCAACACCGATGAAGATCCACAGCGGGAAACCAATTACCTGAACCTGCTGGCCGCCCAGCATGTAGATGGCATCATTATCAGCCCAACCGGTGTACACTGCGACACGCTGCTGGCGCTGGCAAACTCGGGCGTACCCATCGTCCAGCTTGACCGCCGCAGTCCAAACATTACAGCGCCTTTGGTAGCCGTAGACAACGAAGCCGGCTCGTATCAGGCTATTCGCTATTTGCTTGAGTTAGGGCATCGCCGCATCGCTTATGTGATGGGTATTGACACGGTCAGCACGCAGACAGAACGCCTGAATGGCTGGCAACGTGCCTTGACTGAAGCGGGCGTTGCCGTGGATGAGGGGCTGATCGTACGCGCTGATCCTCGCTTTTATGGGATGCAATCAGGCAGCGGGGCCGCAACGCGCCGTGACAGCCACCACGGGCTGCCTGCGGTACACCAGGCAATCAGGATGATCTTGCAGACGCCACAGCGCCCCACAGCCATTTTTGTCGCCAACAACCAGCTAACCCTGGGTACGCTGTACGCGCTGAAAGAATACGGACTGCGTTGTCCGGAAGATATTTCGCTGATCAGTTTTGATGATCACGACTGGGCCCCGCTTTTCAATCCACCGCTTTCGGTGGTACGCCAGCCAACTCATAAAATTGGCCTTGCTGCGGCTGAACTGGTGATGAAGATGGTGAAGCAGCAGCCTGTGGATACCCCGCCTCTGCTGCCGGTCGAGCTGGTGATTCGCGCATCGTGTACCAGCCCGCAAGCCAAACCCTAACCGCCGGCAACGCCGACCGGCCTCCTCAAACCTTGTGCAGAAGGTGCAGCCAATTGACTTCCCGCGGAATTCATGAAGTTGCCCTTTGTTTATCCTTTTTCACTCACGTTCGGAGGAAAGACCATGTCTCTCAAGCGGATCGCTCTATTGGCTCTGGTTGTTGTGCTCCTGGCTGCCTGTGGCGGCGCCAAGACCGAGGCTCCCGCGGCAGCGCCTGAAACTGCTGCTCCTGCTGCATCAGATCAGATCATAGTTGGCCTGATCACCAAGACCGAAACCAACCCCTTCTTCGTCAAGATGAAGGAAGGCGCCCAGGCCGAGGCTGACAAGCTGGGTGTAAAGCTGCTCACCGGCGCCGGTGCCAAAGACGGCGATAACGAAGGCCAGGTTACGGCTCTGGAAAACATGATCAACGCCGGTGCTAAGGGTATTCTGATCACCCCCAGCGACACCAAGGCCATTGTTCCTTCCATCGAAAAGGCCCGCGCTCAGGGCGTGGTCGTGATCGCCCTCGACACAGCCACCGATCCCCAGGAAGCAGTGGACGCGCTGTTCGCCACCGACAACTTCAAAGCCGGTCTGTTGATCGGCCAGTGGGCCAAGTCGGCGATGGGCGACAAGGCTCCTGTAATTGCTACCCTTGACCTGCAACCCGGTATCACCGTAGGCGCGCAGCGCCACAACGGCTTCCTGCAGGGCTTCGGCGTCATCTCCGGCGCCGATCCTAACTCCAGCGACCTGGTGAATGCCGATGTGGTGGTGTGCAGCCAGGATACCCACGGCGATCAGACCGAAGGCCAGACCGCTATGGAGAACTGCCTGAGCAAGAACCCCGACATTAACCTGGTGTACACCATCAACGAACCGGCTGCCTTTGGCGCTTACACTGCACTGAAGAATGCCGGCAAGGAGAAAGACGTGCTGATCGTTTCGGTGGACGGCGGTTGCAAGGGCGTGCAGGGCGTGGTAGATGGTCAGATCGCTGCCACTTCGCAGCAATACCCGCTGAAGATGGCTGAGCTGGGCGTGAAGGCGATTGTGGACTATATCAAGGGCGGCGCCAAGCCTTCCGGCTACACCGACACCGGTGTCACCCTGATCACCGACATGGCACAGGCCGGTGTGGACGGCCAGAACTCAGCTTATGGCGTAGCCAACTGCTGGGGTACGAAATAAGCAACATCTGAAAGCGGCGGTGGGGCAGCAAGCCCCCCGCCGTTTTCTTTAGGAGGAAGCCATGAGCGCAGTTGTCAGTACAGTCACGAAACGACGGTCGAGTTTATTGAGCATCGTGCGCGGCTCCCCTGTAATGGGACCTTTGGCTGCGTTGATCCTCGCCTGCATCTTCTTTTCTTTCAAGACAGACCGCTTTCTAACCGGCGCCAACCTGTCCTTGATCCTGCAACAAGTGATGGTAGTGGGCACCCTGGCCATCGGCCAGACTTTGGTAATCCTCACCTCAGGCATTGACCTGTCCAACGGCTCTGTAATGGCACTGGGTGGGGTTGTTATGACCAGTCTGGCCGTAGACCACGGCCTTAACCCCGTGTTGGCGATTTTGCTGGGCATTCTGGTCTGTATCCTGTTCGGTGTGATGAACGGCGCTTTGGTCACCGGCATTCGTTTACCGGCCTTCATCGTCACCCTGGGCACATTGAACATTGCCTATGCTCTTACCCGCATCTACACCACCGAGACGATTTCTGGCCTGCCATCGCTGCTGCTTTTCTTTGGCAACACCTTCAAGATCGGCACCACCCAGATCACCTACGGTTCAGTGCTGATGCTGGTTCTATATGCCATCACCTGGTTTGTGCTGCGTTCCACACCCGCGGGGCGCTCGGTGTATGCGGTGGGCGACAACCCCGAAGCCGCTCGCCTGGCAGGTATCAACACCACGCGCGTGCTGATCGGTGTGTACACCACCGCCGCACTAACCTATGGCATTGCCGCCCTGCTGCTGGTGGCCCGCACAGGAGTGGGTGATCCGCAGGCCGGCCAAACCTCGAACCTGGAAAGCATCACCGCCGTGGTGTTGGGCGGCACCAGCCTGTTCGGTGGACGCGGCACGATTATCGGCACGCTAATCGGTGCGCTGATTGTGGGGGTGTTCCGCAACGGCCTGCAACTGATGGGCGTCGAATCGATCTATCAGGTGCTGATCACCGGTATTCTAGTCATCGCCGCGGTATCTATTGACCAATTGTCTCATCGCAAGTAGCGCAACAGGAGAGATGCCGTTATGAGTAATGCTCCTGGATCCGTGTTGTTGGAAATGAAGGGCATTGGCAAGACCTTTCCGGGTGTCAAGGCACTGCAAGGGGTAAACCTCAGCGTGCGCGCCGGTCAGGTTCATGCCCTGTTGGGCGAAAACGGCGCGGGCAAATCCACCCTCATCAAGATCCTCTCCGGCGCGTACAGCAAAGATGAAGGGCAAATCTTCTTCGAAGGCAAGCCGGTAGAGATCAAATCACCGCAGGACGCCCAGGCTTTGGGCATTTCCACCATCTATCAGGAATTCAACCTGGCCCCGCACCTGACCATCGCCGAAAATATCTTTCTGGGTCACTTGCCCAAAAAAGGCGGCCTGGTAGATTGGGCCACCGCTAAAGCGCGCGCCGCCGAAATCCTCAGCGGGCTGGGCGTGGATCTGTCTGTGGATGCCACCACCGCCACGCTGTCGGTAGCCCAGCAGCAGATCGTGGAAATCGCCAAGGCGCTCAACCGCAAGACACGCGTGCTGATCATGGACGAGCCTTCAGCGGTGTTAAGCGAAAAAGACCTGGAAAATCTTTTCCGTGTAGTGCGCACCCTGCAAAAAGAAGGCATTGGCATCATCTACATCTCGCACCGGCTGAAAGAGATATTCGAGCTAGCCGACGAAGTAACGGTGCTGAAAGATGGGCGCTATGTAGACACACGCGCCGTAGCTGATGTAACCATGGATGACCTGGTGCGCCTGATGATCGGACGCGACCTCCAGGACGTGTACCCCAAACGCACGGCAGAGCCGGGCGCGGTGCTGTTCGAGGCCAAAAACGTCGCACGCAGCAAACTGGTACACGATGTATCCTTTCAGGTACACGCCGGTGAGATCATCGGCTTTGCCGGCATCACCGGTTCAGGCCGCACCGAGCTGATGCGCACAATCTTTGGTGCCGATCCTTACAGCGGCGACATGCAGATAGACGGCAAACCCTACAAGCCGCGCTCACCGCAGGATGCCATCAAACACGGGGTGGCGCTGGTGACAGAAGACCGCAAGGGTCAGGGGCTGCTGCTGAAGCTGCCCGTCTTCACCAACACCACCATCTCTGGCCTGAAACGCCTGACCCGCGGGGGTATCATCAACCTGCGCGCCGAGTTGGAGCTGGTAAAAACCATGATCCGCCAACTCAGCATCAAGACACCCAGCCCGCAGTTTATGGTAGTGAACATGAGCGGCGGCAACCAGCAAAAGGTGATTTTGGCTCGTTGGTTAAGCGTAGGCACGCGCATCTTCATCATGGACGAACCCACCCGCGGCATTGATGTGGGCAGCAAATCGGAAATCTACCAGATCATGGCTGACCTCACCAAACAGGGAGTAGGCATTATTATGATTTCGTCAGAGTTACCCGAAGTGCTGGGCATGAGCGACCGCATTATGGTGATGCGCGAAGGCACTATCGTCAAAGAGCTGGCGCGCGCCGAAGCAAGCGAAGAAAGAATCATGTACTACGCCGTAGGCAGTGAAAGTGCCTGATACACAACAAGCAACGAGGTGAGCCATGGCAGTTATTACCATTTCCAGCCAGACTGGCGCGGGCGGTAACGAAATCGGTCGGAGCGTCGCCCAGGCGCTAGGCTATGACTTTGCCGACAAAAACACCGTTGAAGGCATCTTTCGCCAGTACGGCATGACGCGGTTCGAAGATCTTTACTCTACCTCACCCAGCTTTCTGGATTTGTTCAACCACAACAACCTTCTCACCATCGCCATGTTGAACGAAATCATCGAAGGGCTGGCGCAGCGCGACCGTGTGGTGATTGTCGGGCGCGGCGGCTTTGCTGTGGTGGGCGCGTGGCCCACGGTCTGCAACGTGCGGCTGGAAGCACCGGCAGCAGTGCGCAGCGAACGTCTGCGCGCCCGCGCCGAGCTGGCATCGGTGACCGAAGCCACTGCATTGATCAACGAAAACGATGACCTGCGTCGCAAGTTCGTGCAGATGTTCTATAACCGACGTTGGGATGACCCGCAACACTTCGATCTGGTGCTGGATACCGCAGCGCTGACAAGTGACGATGTGGTGCAGCGCATTGCCTCTGCCGCGCAGGCGTTGGACGAAACGCAACATGGCAGCCGCCCCGCTGTACCCCCGCCAGACCCCGTGCTGGCCGATGCCATCAACCAGGTGTTGGCCTACCCCAGGCCGGCCTGAAACGGCTTTGCGACCGCAAGAAGAGACGTGCCCATACCAGTACGTCTCTTCTTTATACTGCAAACAGCCGCGCAATCTCATCCACAGCAAAATGGGGGTAGGCAATGGGCTGTCCGCCGCGGCGAGCCTGCAAAGCTCCGCCGCGTTCACCGGCCCGGCCAATACGCGCCGCGGGCAGGTCGGCAGCACGGCACGCCTTCAGCAGCGCGGCCGTGTCCTCTGCCGCGCAGGCGGCCAGCAACGCGCCTGAGGCGATCACCCCCAGCGGGTCCAGATCAAAAGCGGCGCAGAGCGCAGCGCTTTCAGGTGCAATGGCTACCGCATCAAAATCCACTGCCATGCCCACACCCGCAGCCCGCGCCATCTCCCAAATACCGGTAGCCAGTCCGCCCTCGGTGGGATCGTGCAGCGCGTGCAAAGGCACAGCCTGGGCTGCCAGATGCGCCGCGCCTACCACGCTGATGCCCGGCTGATGCAAAAAGCCCTGGGCACGACGCACCAATTCAGCATCCAGGCCGCGCGCCGCCAGTTCCGCTGCTTTTTCACGGGCGATCAAGGCTGTGCCCTCGATGGGCACGCTGCCAATCAGCACCAGATCATCACCGGGCTGCACACCGGCCGCGCTGAGCAGCCGCTCGCGCGTGGTTTCGCCCAGCATCACGCCCGCCACAATGGGCCGATCCAATCCGGTGGTGATCTCGGTATGACCGCCTGCCGGCGTCACCTGCAACGCCGCGCAAGCCGCGCCGATCTGCTCAAAAATGCTCTGAGCCAACGCCGGAGTTGCCTGGCCCACAGGCAGCAAAACCGTCGCCATGAACCAGCGGGGAGTAGCACCCATCACGGCAATATCATTGGCGTTGACGTTGACTGCATACCAGCCGATGGCATCTGTGGCAAAGGTGATGGGATCGGTTTTTGCCACCAGACAGGTAGCACCAAAGTCAATCACTGCGGCATCTACGCCCACCTGTGGCCCCACCAACAGGCGCGGGTCAGGGCGCGTCAGCCCGTGCAACAACTGATCCAATACCGCATTGGGTAATTTGCCCGCGGGCAGCAGGTTATGCCAGGTCATGGGTATCCCTTGTTCTGTGACAAGCGCTGCGGCGGCGGCGCAGCCGGCTTCATCATGCCGCCTGCCCAGTATAAACACAGGCCGCACCCCTGTCAACCTCATTTCAGTCTGACAAGCGTCCGACGTATAATAGCAGCAAGGAGTCCACGCCATGATCGCAACCATTGATCTGCACTTTCAGGGACAACCCCAGGTGATTGCCGCCTATGTGCTGCGCGGCCCGCACGGCGTTGCACTGGTGGAAACCGGCCCAGCCTCGTGCTACCCGGCGCTCAAGGCGGGTCTCCGCGCCTTAGGCATCGAAGTGAGCGAGATTCGCGATATTCTGCTCACCCATATCCATCTGGATCATGCCGGCGCGGCAGGATGGCTGGCGCGCGAAAGCGGGGCAACAGTACACGTTCACGCCGTGGGCGCGCCGCATCTGGCCGATCCAAGCAAGCTGCTGGGGTCGGCCCAGCGCATCTACGGCGATGCCATGGATCAGCTATGGGGCAAGACAGTTGCCGTGCCCGCACAACAAATCCACGCCTTGCAGGATGGTGACACGGTACGCGTGGCCGGTGAGCGGGTGCGCGCCCTGAATACACCGGGCCATGCCTGGCATCACATGGCCTATTTGCTGGATGAGGCTTGTTTCACCGGCGATGTGGCCGGAGTGAGCTTCCCGGCGTTGAACCATGTGCGCGTCCCCACGCCTCCACCGGAAATTGACGTGGAAGCCTGGCAAGCCAGCCTTGCCAGGCTGATTGAGGCGCGGCCGATGCAGCTTTATCCCACCCATTTTGGCGCAGTAACCGGCGACAGCACTGCTCACCTGCGCTGCGTAGAGGAAACACTGCTGGCCGCCGCCGCGTTTGTAGATGTGCGTCGCGCCGATGGTCAGGACAGCGCCGAGATCATCAGCGCGTTCACCGAGTGGGCAGCAGGCCGTGCCGCAGCCGACGGCGCGGATCAAGCCGCAGCCGAACGCTTCGAGCTGATTGTGCCTTCAACCATGTGTGTACAGGGCTTGTTGCGCTACTGGCAAAAACGCGCCTGAGCGCAAGATAGCCATTCATACGCTGGACGCGCGCCCGCGTTCAGCGGCGAACTGTGGGCTGGATCGGCTGGAAATTGCAGACGCTGGCAAAGGGCCAGTCAATAGCGGTTTTCGGGACAGGGAATAGCGAGGGTAAAACATGACGCTTGTCTACCTGGCAGCAGCATGGGCTATGGGCATTTGGCTGGCACGCTGGGCCTGGGATGCCGGTTGGATTCATTGCACCCGGCCGACGATGCTGGCATGGGGCGGCGCGCTGGGCGCGCTGATGCTGCTGTGGCTGGGCGCACGACGCCTGTCACCCCAGCAGCGCGCGACACGCGGCAAGCTGGCCGTAGCGTGCTTGCTGGCCGCGCTGCTGGGAGCCGCGCGCTACCAACTGGCGCCGTTCACGCCCTGCTGGGGACCGCATGATGTGGCCTTCTACAACGGCTCATTAGAGCAACCCGCCTGGGTGACGCTCAGCGGCGTGGTGCAGCAACCGCCAGAACCGCGCGACACGCGCCTGCGGGTACGTGTAGAGGCAGACACGCTGCTGCGCCGCGGTGAAACACAGGCCGTGCAAGGCGCGGTGCTGCTCACGGTGCCCGCCGCGCCGGGTGTACAGCAGGGCGACCGCCTTCGCGTGTACGGCCGCCTGGAAGCGCCACCGGTGTTCAGCGGCTTCGACTACCGCGAGTATCTGGCGCGGCGCGGGGTACACAGCATGGTGCAGCAACCAGAAGTCACCCTGTTGCAACACAATGCCGGGGCGCGCTTCTGGCGCGTGCTCTACGGCGTGCGCTCGGCCAGCCAGCAGATCATCGCCCGCCTGCTGCCCGAGCCGGAGGCCGCGCTGCTCACCGGTATTTTACTGGGAGTGGAAAGCGGCATTGATCCTGCACTCTATGATCAGTTCAATCGCACTGGCACAAGTCATATCATTGTCATTTCTGGCTTTAATATCTCAATTATCGCCCGCATCATGACTGCCCTGCTGGGGCGCGTGGTAGGGCAAAAGCGCGCCTTTGCGCCGGTAGTGATGGGCATTGTGCTCTACGTGCTGCTGGTAGGTGCTGATGCCGCCGTGCTGCGCGCCGGGCTGATGGGCATTTTGGTGGTGTGGGCGGCCTATCTACAGCGCCAGAGTACCGCGGCGGTGTCGCTGTTTGTTGCAGGTGCAGCCATGACTGCGCTCAACCCGCTGACCTTGTGGGATGTAGGCTTTCAGCTCAGCTTCATGGCTACCCTCAGCCTGATCCTTTTCGCCACGCCCATGACCACGCGTTTCGAGGCCGCGGCGACACCTCGCCTGCCTGCTGCCGCGGCGCGTTGGCTCATCCCCTTTGTCAACGACGCGTTGATCGTTACGCTGGCGGCCACCATTCTCACCCTGCCGCTGATGGCCTATTATTTTGGCCGTATTTCGTTGGTGTCGCCGCTGACCAATTTGCTGGTGCTGCCGGTGCAGCCATCGGTGATGATTTGGGGCGGCGCGGCAGTGCTAACGGGGCTGGTCGCCGATCATCTGCCTGTGGTGGGAGGTGTGATGTGGCAAGGGGCGCGCGCCGTAGCCCTGATCCCCTGGCTTTGCCTGCACTGGACGGTGGCCGTGGTGCAACTGCTGGCGCGGCTGCCCTTTGCCGCCACCGCGCTGCATAGCGGTGTCATCGGCCTGTGGGGCAGCTTTGCCTTGATCGCCGCGCTGGCGCTGTCCGGCAAGCCGCGGTTGCCGCTGCTGGGCAACCGCCTGCACCGCCTGCGCGGCGTGCTGGGCAGCTCACGTCTGGCCGGGTTGCTGACCAGTGCCCTGCTGGTGGGCAGTTTGTTGCTGGCGTTGGTGTGGCGCAGCCAGCCTGATGGCCTGCTGCATGTCTGGTTTCTGGGTGATGGTCAGACGCGCGGCGAAGCTGTGTTGATCGTCACCCCTGACGGGCAGCAGGTGCTGGTGGATGGCGGCTACAGCCCCACAGCGCTGCACAGCGCGCTGGGACGACACATTCCCTTCTACGACCGCGATCTGGAACTGGTGGTGCTGACTCACAGCGCAGATGAGCGCAGCGGCGGGCTGGTGGGCCTTACCGGGCGCTACCGCGTGCAGCGGGTGATGCAGGCGCCTTTTCCCTACCCCTCGGCAAACTACGAAAGCTGGCTGCGCGAACTGCGTGCCGCCGCAGTGCCGGTGACCGCGGCTGAAGCAGGCACGCGCCTGTTGCTGGGTCACGGCATTGCCCTGGATGTGCTGGCCCCCCCGGCCGAGCCGGTGCTGGGACGCGATGGCGAACTGAATCCCGCGCCCAATTCGGTAGTGCTGCGCTTAAGCTGGGGCGAAACCAGCTTTTTGCTGTTGGGCGACACCCCCGCCGCTATGCAAGATCAATGGGCTGCCAGCGGACTGATTGCCCCCGCCACGGTGGTGAAGCTGGCCCAGGCCGGCCGCGCCGAGGGCCTCAGCACGGCATTGCTGGCCGCGGCACAGCCAACGCACGCCGTGGTGTTTGTGCAGGCCGATGACCGCTTTCGCACCCTCGCCGGGCCGGTGGAAACCACCTGGCTGATGCAGGTGGGCGAAGATGGCTGGCATCGCACCGATCTCGCCGGTGCGGTGGAGCTGGTGAGTGACGGCCACACGGTGTGGCTGGGGCGCTAGGCTACCTGGCTGACCAGCGGGTAGCGCAAGCAACTGGTAATGTGGTCGTTGACCATGCCAACTGCCTGCATGAAAGCATAGCAGATCGTCGGGCCGACGAAGTTGAAGCCGCGTTTCCGAAGGTCTTTGCTCATAGCCTCGGATTCGGGCGTGCTTGCGGGTATTTCGGAGAGGCTTCGCCAGCTATTCTGCTTGACCCGGCCCCCCACAAACTGCCAAATATAGGCATCAAAGCTGCCAAAGTCCTGTTGCACCGCCAGAAATGCCTGGGCATTGCTGATGGCCGAAACGATTTTAGCGCGGTTACGCACAATCCCGACATCGGCCAGCAAGCGAGCAACATCGGCCTCGTCATAAGCGGCCACCCGCGCCGGGTCAAAGCCAGCAAAGGCGACGCGATAGGCAGGGCGCTTTTTTAGGATGGTAAACCAACTCAGGCCTGCCTGTGCGCCTTCCAAAATCAAAAACTCAAAAAGTAGCCGATCATCGTGTATCGGCGTGCCCCATTCCTCATCGTGGTAGGCAATGTAGAGCGGATCAGATCCGGCCCATGCGCAACGCACGGTCACGGCGCGACACCGGCGATGGGCACGGCAGCGATGTATTCCTCGCCGTTTTCGTCACGCTGTTTCACCAGTCGGCGCAACGCCTGGGGGCCTTCTACCCGATCAATAAACAGCACGCCGTTCAGGTGATCAATTTCGTGCTGAAAAGCCCGCGCCAACCATTCGTGCGCTTCTAGTTTTTGCGGTTTGCCGTGGCGATCCTGCCCTTTCACGACCACATGCTGGGCACGCCAGACATCACCCACGATGTTGGGAATAGACAGGCAGCCTTCTTCGCCTTCGACCTCTTCCGCGCTTTCAAAGACAATTTCGGGATTGATGAACTCGTACAGCTTGCCGCTTTGCGGGTCCTCGTCATCCTGAGGCAGCTCTACCACAATGATGCGCTCGGCCAGGCCGATTTGTGGTGCAGCCAGACCAATGCCGGGAGCCTCGCGCATGGTCTGCACCATGTCGTCCAGCAGCTTGTGCAACATCTTGTCGAATCGCTTTACTTTGCGCGCCTCGCGCCGCAGCACGTCGTCGCCGATCAATTTAATATCCAGTTTGGTCATAACGTTTCTCTGCAAAACAAAAGGTTGATGGTTGAGAAGAATTATACCGGCAGTGGCGCAGAAGGGCAATCTTTATCCACGACAGTACATAGCGTAAAAGCGCTGCGTTTTCTTGGTTTGTTTTGTCATTCTGAGCAGATAGCGCTACAATCCATTCTGATTTCATTTCAGAAGGAGCGATCCGAGCATGCGCACATTGTTTTCACATAGCCTAATTGCCCTGATTGCAGTGGCTGGCTTGCTGCTGGGGCACAACACACCCGCACAAGCTCAGGTCGGCCCCTGGATCGCCGGCTATTTACCCACCTATCGCCAGACCGCCAGCGGTGCAATCACCTTTATGACTGCAGAAGACTACGACAAGCTCACGCTGATCAACCACGTAGGGTTAGGGATCAACGCCGACGGGTCGTTTGAATGGAGCAACAACTCGGTGACAACCACCAAGATGGCTGCGGCGGTGGCCGCGGCACACGCCAATCAGGTGCCCATCAACCTGACGCTGGCCGGCTGGTATGACAGCTATTATCCAGCAATTTCCACCGCGACCCAGCGCACTGCCATCATCAACAATCTGTTGGCTTTGTTCGATACGTATGGCTACGACGGCATAGATATGGACTTTGAGCCAGTGATGTCGCCGTGGATATCGGCTATTCAAAGCCAAAACCCGAACTATGTTGCCTTTATCGAGGAGCTGCACAGCGCCCTGCAAAGCCGCACCAGCCCGCTGCTGGGCGGTCCGCCGCTGTTAACCGTAGCCGCCACCGGCTACGCCGGACCAGTGTTCAACCAACTCGAAGACAAGTTCGACCAAATCAATCTGATGACCTACGATCTGTCCGGCCCTTACCCAGGATGGGTGGTCTGGCACGATTCGGCAGTGTATGATGGCGGCGCCACATTTCCCAGTGGCGGCTTGCTGCCTTCGGTCCACGGCGAGGTGACGGCCATGCTGAACGCGGGCGTGGCCCCCGGCAAAATCGGTGTCGGGGTAATCTTCGATGCCTACCGCTGGATGGGCGGTTCCGGCGTGCCGGTTACTGGTGGCGTTACCAAGCCACTGGATCGCTACACCAGCGATCCCTCGTGGACGCGCTTCAGCTACAGCTACATGATGCAGAACATCTATCAGACGGCCAACTACCATTGGGACAGCGTGACGCAGATGTCCTATCTTAGCTTCGACAATGCCGGCTCGGCCAACGACCAGTTCTGGAGCTTCAACGATGAGGCCAGTTGTGCGGCCAAGGCCACCTATACACTGGAGAACAACCTGGGCGGTGTGATGATCTGGGAGCTGCACGAAGGCTACATTCCCACTTATCCCGCGGGTGAGCGCATGCCTCAGCTCGATACGCTCTATGCCACCCTCTACGGCGCTCAGGCCACGGTGGACTACGGCGATGCCCCCGATATAGCTCCCGGCACTACATCAGGCGACTATCAAACCAGCGAAAGCGACGATGGCCCGCGCCACGCCGCGGTGTCCGCTTTGTGGCTGGGCGTCAACGCGCCGGACGGCGACAACGGCACCCTGCAGAACAGCGCCGCCACGGCTGACGATCTCAGCAAGGCGCTGAACGATGAAGACGGCATCAGCAGCCTGCCGCTGATCACCCCCTTTTCCAGCGAAGTGCCGCTGAGTGTGGCGGTACACAACAACACCGGCAGCCCTGCCACCGCAGCCTGCTGGATTGACTTCAACCGCGACGGCCATTTCGCTGCCACCGAACGCGCAGACGCGCTGGTGGCCTCGGCCAGCGGCACGCAAAGCATCAACCTTGTTTTCAGCGGCTTTGATGTACCCGTACCCGGCTACACCTATCTGCGTTGCCGCGTGGCCTCTGCCGCCGCAGAGGTCGCCACGGCCAGCGGTGCCGCCAACAGTGGCGAGGTAGAAGATTATCGTCTGAGCATCAGCAGCGGCAGCGCCATCGGCAACCGGATATGGCTGGATGAAAACGCCAACGGCCGGCAGGATGCCGCCGAGCCGGGGCTGGCTAACGTGCGCGTGCAGCTCAAGAACAGCAGCAACCAGGTGATTGCTGTCACCGTCACCGATGCGGCCGGCGGCTATCTTTTCAACGCAGTCATTGCAGGCAGCTACTACGTGCAGGTGGATAATGCGTCGCTGCCCGCAGGCATGATACAAACAGCGCTCAGCAACCCCGGCGGCGATCTGGGCAACCAAAGCGACGCGGGCTGGGGCTATGCCGTCACCATCCCTGCGGGCGCGGCAGTGCGCAATCTCACTGCGGATTTCGGCTACAACACCCAGCCCGAAAGTGACATCACCGGCAACACCGGCCTGACTGCCGTAGGCGACCGCGTCTGGATTGACAGCAACGGCAATGGCAGCCAGGACAAGGATGAAGTGGGTGCATCAGGCGTGACCGTGGCCCTGTACGGCGATGCCGACGGCAACGCCGTTTATGATACTCTGCTGGCAACGGCTGTCACCGACCGCGCCGGTTACTACCGCTTCAGCGGCCTGCCGCCCGCAGCCTATGTGCTGCGCGTGACCAACAGCGCTTCGGCCAGCCATGATGTGCTCAACAGCGCAGCCTTTACCGCCAGCGGCGACCCCGATCATTTTGCCGCCAGTGGCAGCCATAACGACTCGGCTACCACCAAAGCGGTGCTGCTCAGCCCCGGCGATCTGTTCAGCCAGGTTGACTTTGGCTATCAGCCATTGCCCGGCGCTGTTGGCAGTATCGGCGGCAGCCTGTGGTTCGATGCCAACGCCTCGGCTACGCTGGCAGCCAACAACGGCGAATATAACCTGTCCGGTATCACCGTTACCCTGCTGCGCGACACCAACGGCGACGGCAGCAGCGATTTCAACGGCGCCGATGACGTGTGGGGCACAGCCGATGACGAACCGGTGCTGGCTACAACAACCAGCGACACCAACGGCGCTTATCACTTCTCTGGTTTAGCGCTCAACGCCGCTTACATCGTTTGGGTGAACGACAGTGCCGCAGCTACGCTCCATTGGAAACCAACCTATGACCCTGATGGCGCGACCCCGCGGCAAAGTGCGGTGCTGCTCTCAACCGCTGCTCCCAACGCCGCGGCTGAGAGCTTCAGCTTCACGCCGTTGGCACAAACCAACGCCACCGGCCTGATCGGCGGCGTGATCTGGCTGGACGCCAACAACAACAGCCAGCAGGACACCGGCGAACTGCCGCTACGCAATGCAGCCGTCAGCCTGCTGGACAGCAACTCGTCGTTGATAGACAGCATCACCAGCGATACCCAGGGCCGTTACAACTTTGGCGGCCTGGCCGCGGGAACCTACACCGTGCTCACCACGCCACCCGCTGGCCTGAGCAGCAGCACAGACAGCCGCGCGCCACAGCAGACGCTGGTAGTAACCATCGGCAACGGCGAAATCGCCCTGCAGGCTCATGTCGGCCTGGTGGGTGGTGGAGCCATCGGCAACCTGATCTGGCAAGATTGGAACGGCGACGGCGTGGCCCAGGCAGGCGAACCGGGGCTGGCCGGGCTGCATGTAGAACTATACCCGGACCTGGATGCCAACGGCCAACTTAGCCTGAGCGAGTTGCCCATCGCCGGGGCTGTCAGCGCGGCCAATGGCAGCTATCTGTTGCCAGGGCTGGCGCTAAACCAGGGATCGGGCTACGCCGCCTATATGTTGGTGATCAGCGACCCCGAAGGCGTGCTGAACGGCATGACGCACACAGTCGGCGTGCAGGGCAGCAACAACACCAGCCAGGAAATGCCGTATCAAGTGTTTCTGGCCCCTGAAGCGCCCAGCTATCTGGCCGCTGATTTCGGCTATGGGCTGAAATATGCCAGCCTGGGCAATTTTGTCTGGCGCGACCAAAACGACAATGCCCTGCAAGATGCCAATGAGCCGGGCCTCAACGGTGTGTTGGTGACTTTGCAGGTAGCCTACCCCGATGGCACGGTGATCAGCGCACGCACACTCAGCGGCGACGATCCGGCCACCCCGGCGGTGGAAAAGGGTTGGTACAGCTTTGGCAACCTGTTGCTGGATGAAAACATACTGGCCGCGGGCACACAGGACCCAATGGCTACCGACCTGCCGCTGCACACGCTGGCAGCAGCGGCACCGCTCAACTATATGCCGGTGACCGCGGGTGGCGCGGACGGCGACGAAAGCACCGAGCCGCTTACCGACTCAAACCTGCAAAGCGGCACCATCGCCCTGCCGCTGATCGGCCAAAACAGCCTGACGCAGCAGAACGCCAGCGCTGAAGCGCCGGTTGCCTCATATGACTTCGGCTTCAAAGCCGACCCGTTGGCAGTAACCCTGGCTGATTTCGCAGCCACGAGCGCGGCAGATCAAATCGTGATCACCTGGGAAACAGTGTCAGAGCTGGATAATGCCGGCTTCAACTTGTACCGCAGCATAACACCAGCCGGGCCGCAAGGCCTGCTGGCCGCACTGCCCAGCCAGGCCGCCGGAGGCAGCCAGGGCGCACACTATCGCTTTGCAGATCGCACCATAACGGCCGGGCAAAGCTATTGGTACTGGCTGGAGGATGTGGCGCTGGATGGCACGACCACGCTGCACGGCCCGGTGAGCGCCGTGGCACAAGCCCCCTCTGCGGTGACATTACGCGGCCTGGCCGCGGGCAGCCCCATGCCGGTGACGGCGTGGCCGTGGGTGGTGGCAAGCGCCGCAACCGCATTGGCAGCGGCTGCACGGCGTAGCTCTGCCGCAAAGCGTTGATTCACCGCCCCGCAGCAAGTCGGCGGCAGGCCGGCTTGCTGCGGGGGGATTAGTACATCATGAACAAAGTTATTACGCGAAGTTCAGCGAGCTAAACACTCTCATGGCTGTCACTCCGAACGCTGGTGAGGGGCTTCCTCGGCCCTGGCGGGCCTCGGAATGACAGACATGCCAGCAACTCCGCCACAGGCAAAAACTCGATTTACAAAGTAGTTAGTTTGGCTGACGACCTGCCGATTGACTGATCCCCTTTCCTGTGTTATCATCCAATCCCGTGTTGAACGGGATTTTTCTTTTCCCCCCTTTTCTACACCTGTGCTGATGAACAGACACGGAGCGGCTGTGCCCGTGTCTCTTGTTTTTTTGTCTCGCGGAGGTTGTGATGACCAAGTATATCTTTATCACCGGCGGCGTGGTCAGCTCGTTAGGCAAGGGGGTTACAGCCGCAGCCATTGGCCGTCTGATCAAGGCGCGCGGCATCTCGGTATCCATTCAAAAGCTTGACCCTTACTTGAACGTAGACCCCGGCACCATGTCACCTTACCAGCACGGCGAGGTGTTTGTCACCGAGGACGGCGCAGAAACCGATCTTGACCTGGGTCACTACGAACGCTTCACCGACGAAAACCTCAACCGCGCCAGCAACATCACCTCCGGCCAGATCTATGCCGAAGTGCTGCGTCGCGAGCGTCGCGGCGACTATCTGGGCGGCACCATTCAGGTGATCCCGCATGTGACCAACGAGATCAAGGCACGCATTCTGCTGGCGGGCGAAAAAACCAACGCCGAAGTACTGATTGTCGAGGTGGGAGGCACTGCGGGCGACATCGAAAGCCTGCCCTTTCTGGAAGCCATCCGTCAGATGCGCAAGGATGTAGGCCGCGACAATGTACTTTACCTGCACGTCACCTTGCTGCCACACATCGGTGCCACCGGTGAACTGAAGACCAAGCCCACCCAACACAGCGTAGCCGAGCTGCGCGGCATCGGCATTCAGCCTGATGTCATCGTTTGCCGCTCCGATTATCCGGTAGACAAGGCCATTCGCGAGAAGATTGCACTGTTCTGCGATGTGGACACCGAAGCTGTGGTGCCGCTCATCACCGTGAAATCGCTGTACGAAGTGCCGCTGCTGCTAGAAGAATTCGGCCTGGGCAACTGGCTTACCAGCCGGTTGGGCTATGGCTGGCGTGTAGCCGCGCTGAACGAATGGCGCGACCTGGTGCGCCGCCAAACAACCCTGCGCGGGCATGACACCACCGCACCGCTGCATGTGGCCCTGGTTGGCAAATACGTCGAGTTGCAGGATGCCTACATCAGCGTGCGCGAGGCGCTGGTACACGCTGCGCTGACATTGGGGCGCAGTCTGGAAATTGCCTGGATCAATTCAGAAGAGCTGGAGCAAGGGCAGGGGCTGGAGCGCCTCGCCGCGGCCGATGGCATAGTGGTACCGGGCGGCTTTGGCCATCGGGGCATCGAGGGCAAAATCATCGCGGCGCGGCTGGCCCGCCAGCAGCAAATCCCCTATCTGGGCCTATGCCTGGGCATGCAGGTGATGTGCATCGAGTTCGCGCGCCACGTCACCGGCTCACAGCAGGCCAACAGCACTGAATTTGACCCCGCCACTCCGCAGCCAGTAATTGACCTGATGCCCGATCAGCGCGACCTGGCCGATATGGGCGGCACCATGCGCCTGGGTGCGTATCCCTGCGTGTTGCAACCAGACACGCAAGCCGCGGCAGCCTACGGCCAAGCGCAGATCTCCGAGCGCCACCGTCATCGCTTTGAGTTCAACAACGCCTTTCGTGAACAGCTGGGCGCGGCCGGCATGGTGTTTAGCGGTCTGTCCCCCGATGGGCGTTTGGTGGAGATCGCCGAGCTGCGCGAACATCCCTGGATGCTGGGCAGCCAGTTCCATCCCGAATTTAAAAGTCGGCCCAACCGCCCGCATCCCTTGTTTAAAGCCTTTTTACAGGCGGTACAAAACCACACCGCGCAGTAAGCGATTCCGGCTTGCCGTGCCCTTGTGCTATAATCAGGCAAACTTTTCTGCGTAGTGCAGTTCACAGGAGAAACACGATGTCAGGGCACTCAAAATGGTCTACCATCAAGCGCAAGAAGGGCGCAGCCGATGCCAAGCGCGGCGCCTTGTTTACCAAACTGGCGCGCGAGATACAGATTGCCGCGCGTGAAGGTGGAGACCCCGAATATAATTTCAAACTGCGGCTGGCCGTAGACAAGGCCAAGGCCAACAGCATGCCCCGCGAGAACATCGAGCGGGCAATCCGCCGCGGCTCCGGGCTGGAGTCAGGCGAAGAGCTGATTGAAACCGCCTTCGAGGGCTATGGCCCCGGCGGTGTGGCGCTGTATATCGAGGTGCTGACCGACAACCGCAACCGCGCGGTGTCCGAGATTCGCCATACCCTCAGCCGCGGCAACGGGGCAATGGGCGAAAGCGGCTCGGTAGCCTGGCAGTTCGAGCCGCAGGGCTACATCACCGTGGCGCGTGGCCGTCACAGCGAAGACGAGTTGTTTGAGGCCGCGCTGGAAGCCGGAGCCGAAGATGTAGAGGTGGGCGACGAAGTAGCCGAAATCTACACCGACCCGGCTAATCTGAAAGTGGTGCAGGATGCCTTTCGTCTGCGCGGCTTGCAGGTGGAAAACGCCGAGCTGACTATGAAACCTAAAACCCTGCTCGCCCTCGACGAAAAAACCTCGATCAGCGCCATGAACCTGATCGAGAACCTGGAAGAGCTGGACGACGTTACCGGCGTTTATTCAAACCTGGAGATCAGCGAAGCCCTGCTGCAAAGCATGGAGGCCTAGCATGCGGGTTCTGGGTATTGATCCCGGTACGGCCATCACCGGCTACGGCGTGCTGGATGCCGACGATGGTGAATTGAACCTGGCCGTGGCTGGGGCCATTCTCACCGCCGCCGGAACCCCGCTACCTGAACGCCTGCTCACCATCTACAACGAGCTGACCGCGCTGGTGGTACGCTATCAGCCGCAGGCAGTAGCCGTAGAAGAACTGTTTTTCAGTCGCAACACCACCACTGCCATGAGTGTGGGTCAGGCCCGCGGCGTGGTGCTGCTGTGCGCTGCCCAAGCCGGCCTGCCGATCTATCATTACAAACCGACTGAAGTGAAGCAGGCAGTTTCGGGCTATGGCGGCGCCGACAAAGCTCAAATGCAGGAAATGGTACGGCTACTGCTGGGGCTGCCGGCCGTGCTCAAACCCGATGATGCCGCCGATGCAGTGGCCATTGCCATTTGCCACGCGCACAGCAGCCACTTGCACTATCTTTTGGAAGCACGCCCCTAGCTGCGTACTGTTCTTTGGAGGCAAGCATGTCCATTCAGGCCCACATCCTGATAGCCGAGGATGAAGCACCGCTACGCAACCTCGTCCGCATGTCGCTGGAGGCCATCGGTCACCGCGTCACCTCAGCTGTTGATGGCGAAGAAGCGCTGGCTGTCTTCTCGTCGGAACATTTTGACCTGGTGATCTTGGATGTGATGATGCCGCGGGTAGATGGCTTCAGCGTGTGCCGCGATATCCGTATGCGCTCTGATGTGCCCATCATTATGCTGACCGCGCTGGGCAGCACCGATGACATGGTGCGCGGCTTCGAGCTGGGAGCCGATGACTACATCACCAAGCCCTTTTCTTTCAAGGAAGTACAGGCACGCATTCACGCCATTCTGCGCCGCAATCAGTGGATTCAAGAGCGCAAAGCGCCGCTGGTTTTCCAAAACGGACGGGTGACCATTGACATTCCCGCGCAGCAAGCCAGCATTGATGGCGAACCCACGCACCTGACGCCGATTGAATTCAAACTGCTGTACACGCTGATGGCAAACGCAGGCAAGGCCATGCCCAAAAACGAGCTGTTTGTAGATGTGTGGGGCTACGAATTCATCGGCGGCACTAATCTGGTGGAGGTGACTATTCGCCGCCTGCGTGAGAAGATCGAACCTGATCCCTCGCAGCCCACCTACATTTTGACCGTGCGCGGCACCGGCTACAAGTTCCGCGCGCCAAACTGAGCTGAGGTCTGCCATGATTGCCAGCGTAAGCGGTGTTGTCTTGAATCGCCAGGCTGACGCGCTGGTGCTGGGGCTAGGCGGTCTGGGGGTGCGCGTCTTTGTGCCGACAGATGTGGCACGGGCAGCACGACCAGGCGACGAGCTGGCGCTGTTTACCCACCTGCATGTACGCGAACAGGAATTGACGTTGTACGGCTTCGCCGCCGAGCAGGATTTGGCCCTGTTTTTGCTGCTGCTGGGAGTCTCAGGAATTGGCCCCAAACTGGCTTTGGGAGTGCTGTCGGGGATGCCCGCTGATGCCTTGCGGCTGGCGATCGGCCAGGAACAGCCGGGCGTATTGGCACGCATCCCAGGCATAGGCAAGAAAACCGCAGAAAAAATTGTACTGGAATTAAAGGACAAGATCGGCACAACCGAAGGCGTGCCGCCTGAGCTGGCCGCGCTGACCGAGGCCGATGCCGAGGTGATTGACGCGCTGACCGCGTTGGGCTACAGCATCATCGAGGCTCAACGCGCGGTGCAGGCCCTGCCCCGCGATGTGCATGATGTGGAAGAACGGCTGCGGCTAGCGCTGGTCGGGTTTGCAGGATGATTTCTTTTGACAAATCCTGCTGCCTGTGCTAAAGTCTGTGCCGCTGTAGAATTGCATAGCTGGACTCCCATCCAGAGAGGCGGAGGGAACGGCCCGATGATGCCTCGGCAACCGGATGGTGACCAGTAGTCAGTAAACAGTAACCAGTAACCCGCAAACAGTGCAAAACACTGAATATCGGATACTGGACGCTGGTTACTGGGTATTGGTTACCGAATCGTGGTGCCAAGTCCGTCAGGTGGTTATTTCTTGCCAGCCTGAAAGATGAGAGGTAGGCCCTTTAAGGCGCGCTCCTCGGAGCGTGTTTTTTTATATTCAATCGCTGCTGCTGTTTCCACTACCGACTTTGAACCGTGGTTGAAGCGGCGAGCAGTTACTATTCAATCAGACTTTTAAGGAAGGTTGACGATGCGGACGATTTGGTGGGAAGATGGTGAGGTCAAGATGATTGACCAGCGCCTGCTGCCTTTGCAGTTCGAAATCGCCTCCTATAACGACGTGCGCACAGTGGCGAACGCAATCACCGATATGGTGATTCGCGGCGCGCCGGCCATTGGCGCGGCGGGCGGTTTCGGCATGGCCCTGGCCGCGCAGCAAAGCCCGGCCATTGATCGCGACACCTTGCTGGCTGATTTGCGCGCCGCCAAGCAGGTGCTGGATGCCGCGCGCCCCACGGCTATCAACCTGGCCTGGGCCACCAGCCGCCTGCTCACGCTGGCCGAAAACCTGATGCTGCCCAACCTGGACGACATTCGCTCGGCTTTGCTGGCCGAAGCGCAACGGCTGGCCGATCAGGATGTAGCGATCAACCGGCAGATGGGCGCGCACGGCGCGTCGGTTGTGCCGTATGGCGCCAACATCCTGCATCACTGCAACACCGGCTCGCTGGCGACTGTGGACTATGGCACGGCGCTGGGTGTGGTGCGTGCCGCCTGGGAAGCAGGCAATCCCATCCATGTGTGGGTAGACGAAACCCGCCCGCGGCTGCAAGGCGCGCGCCTGACCGCGTGGGAGTTGATGGAAGCGGGCATCCCCATGCACCTGATCGCAGACAGTGCGTCAGGCCCGCTGATGCGCACCGGCAAGGTGGATGTGGTGCTGTTCGGCGCGGACCGCGTAGCGGCCAACGGCGACGTAGCCAACAAGATCGGCACCTACAAGCTGGCGGTGCTGGCTAAAGAAAACGGCATCCCCTGCTACTGCGTAGCGCCGGCTTCGACAATTGACCTCGACACTCCCACCGGCGACCAAATCCCCATCGAAGAACGTTCGTGGGAGGAGGTCGCCATTGTGGACGGTGCGCAGATCGCGCCGCACGGTGTTCCGGTGTACAATCCCGCCTTCGACGTGACGCCGAATCGCTATCTGACCGGCATCGTGACTGAAGAGGGCATTTGCTATCCGCCCTTCACGCAAAGCCTGCGCCGCGCCAAAGAGGCAGCGGAGAAGCGGATACGTGACACGGCTACAGGATAAGCACGGCATCGGCCAAAAGCGTACTGCGTACTGCGCCTCTACCCCCACCGTTGCTGTATTTCTAAGTCTTTTGGTTTACTAATGGTTATGCTCCACGACACCATCTATTGCACCGATTCGCGACGTATGGCCGAGGTGGCCGATGCGTCGGTGCAGCTTGTCGTGACCTCGCCGCCGTACAACGTGGGCAAGGCCTACGCTACGCACGACGATAACCTGCCGCTGGATGCTTATCTGGCTTACCTGAACGAGGTATGGCGCGAGTGCTACCGCGTGCTGGTGCCGGGCGGACGCCTGTGCATCAACGTGGCGAACACAGATCGCAAGCCCTATCTGCCGCTCAACGCGCTGATCACCGCAGAATTGCTGCGGCTGGGCCGCGACGAGGGCCAACACTGGCAGATGCGTGGCGAAATCATCTGGGACAAAGGTTCCAGCGTTGGCATCAGCACGGCCTGGGGCAGCTTTGCCAGCAGCAGCGACCCGGTGCTGCGTGATGTACACGAATACATCATGGTCTTTTCCAAAGAGCAGTTCCGGCTGTCCGGCGGCAGCAAAACCGGCATCAGCGGCGGCGAGTTCGTGGACTGGACGCGCAGCATCTGGCGACCGGAGGAAGTAGCCGGTCGCCAGTTACCGGTAAGCAGTGAAGAGAATAAGAAAGCGGACGGGCGCAGTCTGGCCGAGTTGCAACGCAAGCTGGCTGGCAAGCTGCGTGATGCGCAAAAGCGCGGCAAAGACGACGACTGGACTGCCGAATCGCTGGCGCGGGCAGCCTGGCAATATTTCAGCCAGTCGGGCGACGATGTGTGGTGGATGACTACCGAATCGGGCATTGACCATCCCGCACCCTTCCCGGTTGAACTGCCCCGCCGTTTGATCAAACTGTACACCCAACCGGGCGACCTGGTGCTCGATCCCTTCATGGGCGCGGGGACCACGGCCGTCGCCGCGGTGCAAACTGACCGCCATTACATTGGCTATGACGTATCCGAAGATTACTGCGCGCGGGCGCGGGCGCGGATAAAGAAAGTAGAAAAGGAGACAAGTAAACAAGAAAACAGGCCGTAAACCAATAAGCAAGGGTAAATTCCTTGTCTGCTTGCGTCCCTGTCTCCTTGTTTACCGAGCGACCTATGACCATCATCGTTACCGGTTCCGTAGCTTACGACTATCTGATGACCTTTCCCGGCCGCTTTCGCGAGCAAATCTTGCCGGAACACCTGCATAAGCTGAGCGTCAGCTTTCTGGTGGACAGCAAGCAGAGCTTTCGCGGCGGCATCGGCCCCAACATCGCCTATAGCCTGGCGTTGCTGGGCAACCGGCCCAAGCTGCTGGGCGCGGCCGGCAAGGATTTCGGTGAATACCGCGAGTGGCTGGAAGCGCAGGGCGTGGACACTGCCGATATGGGCATTTTCCAGGACGAATTTACCGCCACGTTCAGCGTGATTACCGACCTCGACCACAACCAGATCGCCAGTTTTCACACGGGCGCAATGGCGCGGGCGCGCGAGCTGTCGCTCTACGACCTGGACCTGAACGCCGGTGATGTGGTCATCATCTCGCCCAACGATC
The DNA here is from genome assembly GCA_937907455.1 of uncultured Caldilineales bacterium. GTDB lineage: Bacteria > Chloroflexota > Anaerolineae > JAAEKA01 > JAAEKA01 > JAAEKA01. Next base: position 21,687 of record CALESQ010000115.1, on the reverse strand, counting down.
CGGCAGCCATGTACAAGTACGCGCAGGAATGCCGCGAGCTGGACATACCCTTTATCTACGATCCCAGCCAGCAACTCGCCCGCGTGGACGGCCCCGACCTGCGCGCATCCATGCAAGGCGCGTGGATCCTCACCGTGAACGAATACGAATACGAGCTGATCCGCCAGAAAACCGGCCTGACCCAGGACGATATCCTCGACCGCGTCGCCACGATTGTGGTGACGCTGGGCGCGCAGGGATCGAAGGTTATCACACGCGCGGGTGAGCTGTTCGTGCCCGCGGTGGCTTCGGCCAACGTGGTTGAGCCAACCGGCGTAGGCGATGCCTACCGCGCGGGCCTGCTCACCGGCCTGGTGCGCGGCTACCCGTGGGAAGTAACCTGTCGGCTGGGCAGCCTGGCAGCGGCTTATGTCATCGAGCAGCACGGCACGATGAACCATCACTACACGCTGCCGGAATTCGTTGAGCGCTACCGCACCACCTACGGCGACGCGCCGGAGTTGGCGGGTTTGCTGGGCGGATAGCCTGTAACCCGTAGTACGCAATACGCAGTACGCAACCATCACCCAACTCGCGCCTTCACAGGTTACGAGTTACTCGTTACGTATAACGTGCTACAAACCACCTTAACAACCGATACCCTCCGTCTCTATCGCTTCTTGCAGCGCTATCCGATCTTCGGCGCGTATGCACTGGGCGATTTGGAACCAGAGCAGAGGCCCTTCTGCACCTGGTATCTGGCACAGGCCGCGGACGAAGACGAGCCGGAAGCGTTGCTGCTGGTCTATCGTCGTTTCGATCCGCCCATTGTGCTGACGTTGGGCAGCACGGCGGGCGTGGCCATGCTGCTAAAGCAGGCCGATCTGCCTGATCGTGTTTTCCTGAACGCCGCGGTGGCGCATGTGCCGCTGCTGGCTGCACGCTTTCAATTCGCCGGCGGTGAATTGGAACCGATGCTGCGCATGGCGGTGTCGCCGCAGGCTTTCCGCCCGGTCGAACGCAATGCGCACGGTGTGTGCTTGCGTCGCCTCGCTCCGGCGGATGTGCCGCGCATCACCGAGCTGATCGCGCACGGCGGCCCGTTTGCGCCGGACGCCTTCGACGCGGCGCAAGTGACCGACGGCGTCTTCTACGGCGCTGTGGATGCCCACACCGGCGCGCTGCTGGCAATGGCCGGCACGCACCTGGTGGCGCGGACGCTGCGCGTGGCGGCTGTTGGCAATGTGATGACACACCCACAGGCGCGCGGGCGCGGCCTGGGCACGCTCGTCAGCAGCGCCGTCACCGCTGAACTGCTGGCTGCGGGCTTGCAGGTTGTGTTGAACGTAAACCAGCGCAACCCCGCCGCCCGCCATATCTATGAAAAACTGGGTTATGCCGTGCATGGCCCGTTTGTGGAAGGCAGTAGTATACAGGTATACAAGTAAATAAGTACACAAGGTGTTCCTCCTTGTGTACTTATTCCTTGTCTACTTGTCTACTATTCCCTGTTTTACTAACTTTCAAAGAGGTACATTTTCGTGAATTACGACATCAAAGACATCAACCTGGCTGAACAGGGCCGTTTCCGTATGCAGTGGGCTGCGCGCGAAATGCCCGTGCTCAACATCATTGAGCAGCGCTTTGCCAAGGAGCGCCCGCTGAAGGGCATGCGCCTGAGCGCCTGCCTGCATGTGACTGCCGAAACCGGCAACCTGATGCGTGTGCTGCAAGCCGGTGGCGCCGATGTGGTGCTGACCGCCAGCAATCCGCTCAGCACCCAGGACGACATCGCCGCGGCGCTGGTGGCCTACAATGAAATGCCCGTGTACGCGATCAAGGGCGAGGACAACGAAACCTACTACCAGCACCTTCATGCCGCGTTGGACTTCAAACCCAACATGACCATGGACGATGGCTGCGACCTGCTGGCAACCCTGCACAGCGAGCGGCCTGATCTGCTGGAGTACATCGTCGGCGGCACCGAGGAAACCACCACGGGCGTGATCCGTCTGAAGGCAATGGCTAAGGACGGCGCGCTGAAGTACCCCGTGATGGCAGTCAACGACGCCATGACCAAGCACCTGTTCGACAATCGTTATGGCACGGGCCAAAGCACGATTGACGGCATCATCCGCGCCACCAACATCCTGCTGGCAGGCAAGCATTTCGTGGTCGGCGGCTACGGCTGGTGCAGCCGCGGCATCGCCATGCGTGCCAAGGGCCTCGGCGCCAACGTGATCGTGACAGAAATAGACCCGCTCAAGGCGCTGGAAGCGGTGATGGACGGCTTCCTGGTGATGCCGATGATGGACGCAGCCAAGATCGGTGACATCTTCTGCACCGCTACCGGCGACATTCACGTCTTCGACAAGAGTCACTTCGAGGTAATGAAGGACGGCGCGATCATGGCAAACTCCGGCCATTTCAACGTCGAAATCAACATCCCCGAACTGGAAGGCATGAGCAGCGAATGGCGGCGTGTGCGCCATCAGCTCGACGAGTACGTGCTGAACGATGGTCGCCGCCTCTACCTGGCCGGTGAAGGCCGTCTGGTCAACCTGGCCGCGGCTGAAGGCCATCCGGCGAGCGTGATGGACATGAGCTTCGCCAACCAGGCTCTGAGCGCAGTCTACATGCGCGAACACGCCAGCGAGCTGGAAAACGACGTCTATTCCGTGCCGGAAGAGATGGACAAGGAAATCGCCCGCATGAAGCTGGAAGCGATGGGCGTGCGCATTGACGTTCTCACCGACGAGCAGGTGAACTACCTCGCCTCGTGGACAGAGGGAACGTAGACGGTACTGCCTGCTGCGTACTACGTAAATCCAGACTTGACATCTTTGTAGCCACCAATGTCTATTCTGGATGACGCAATAAGCAATACGTAGTACGCATTACGCATTACGATCATCTGTTGATTGCCAAACAGTTAGTTTTCAGGAGAAGCGTTTTATGAGCACTACCTTTATGACGTCACCGAAGTTGTATTACACTTCGGAATCGGTGACAGAAGGCCACCCCGACAAGATGTGCGACCAGATCAGCGATGCTGTGCTGGACGCCATTATCAAAGACGACCCCAACGCGCGCGTGGCGTGCGAAACCTCCGTCACCACCGGCCTCGTGCTGGTGATGGGCGAAATCACCACCAGCACCTATGCTGACATCGGCGCGCTGGCGCGTACCGTGGTCACCGAGATCGGCTACACCCGCGGCAAGTTCGGCTTCGACGCCGAAACCTGCGGCGTGATCGTCTCGCTCAAGGAGCAGTCCGCGGACATCGCTCTGGGCGTGGACGAGGCGCTGGAACACAAGACCGGCGAAATGACCGATGACCAGATCGAGGCCACCGGCGCCGGCGACCAGGGTATGATGGTCGGCTTTGCCTGCAACGAAACCCCGGAACTGATGCCGATGCCGATCGCACTGGCTCACGCGCTTACCAAGCGCCTGACCGAAGTGCGCAAGGATGGCACGCTGGAGTATCTGCGCCCCGACGGCAAGAGCCAGGTGACGATTGAATACGCCTTCGGCCAGCCGCAGCGCGTGGATGCCATCGTCATCTCCACCCAGCACGCACCGGAAGTAGACCAGCCGCAAATCCGCGCCGAGGTGATTGAGCATGTCATCAATGCCGTGGTTCCGGCGGAACTGCTGGATGCCGACACCAAGATCTTCGTCAACCCCACCGGCCGCTTTGTCATCGGTGGCCCGATGGGCGATGCCGGTCTGACCGGCCGCAAGATCATCGTGGACACCTACGGCGGCATGGCCCGGCACGGCGGTGGCGCGTTCAGCGGCAAAGACCCGACAAAGGTAGACCGCTCCGGCGCGTACATGGCCCGCTATGTAGCCAAGAACTGCGTAGCCGCGGGTCTGGCCAGCCGTGTTGAGCTGCAAATCAGCTATGCCATCGGCGTGGCGCGCCCGATCTCGGTCAGCGTGGAGACTTTCGGCACCGGCAACATCCCCGACGAGCGCATTGTCGAGCTGATCAACGAACACTTTGACATGCGCCCCGCCGCGATCATCCGCGACCTGGACCTGCGCCGCCCGATCTACCGCGCCACCGCTGCGTATGGTCACTTTGGCCGCAACGACATTGATGCGCCGTGGGAGCGCACCGACAAGGCCGCAGCCCTGCGCAGCGCCGCCGGGCTCAGCTAAGCTGCTTTCAAGCAATTTCCTGCTTTCGACGAACGCGTACTGCGTACCGCGTAGCTTGCCTGACAAGAACGCGGTATGCAGTACGCGTTTTGCCACATTGTGCTATGCCGCGCGCTGTACGTCACCTGCAACTTCCCCTGCTGTTGGCCTTGGCTTTGGCTGTGCGCTGCTGGCAGATCAATACGATTCCGCCTGGTTTTCATTTCGATGAAGCATTCGAGGGGCTGGAAGCGCGGCGCATCCTCACCGCTCCCGCGTATCGTCCCATATTCCTGACTGGCAACTTTGGCGTGCCGGCGCTTAACGCTTACGCCAATGCGCTGACTTTTGCTGTGTTTCATGCCGCAGGCGGCGAGGCCGGGCCAACCGCCATGCGCGTCACTGCGGCTTTATTTGGCATGGCCGGTGTACTGGCAAAAATTCTATCGGCAGCACTTTCCGGTAGCTGAACGCCTGTGCCGCGACGGGCTTTATTTGCCGTCGGCCTCGTCGTTGAGCGAGCAGAAAATCAGCTATATCGCCGATATTATTGCACGCCATGCTGCCTAAGTCACCCATGAAATGTTATATCTTTGGAAGAAAGGGCTGATATGCGCTATAATGGTGGCATTATTCCCAATCTGAAGGGAGAAGGCCATTGCGGACGTTAATCACCGGCATTTCCGGTTTCGTCGGAAGCCATCTCACTGAGTACTTGCTGGCCCATACCGATTGGCAAATTGCCGGTACGGTTTATGGTCGGCTGGACAACATTGCCCACCTGCGCGACCGGCTAACCTTGTTTCCTGCTGAGTTGTCGCACCTAGAAGTGGTGCGCTTCATCGTAGAAGAAACCCAGCCTGACTATATTTTTCATCTGGCTGCGCAGCCAATTCCTTCGCTGTCACGCCACGACCCTTGGTTTACGCTGGAGAACAACATCCGCGCCCAGCTTAACGTGCTGGAGGCCGTGGCGCAGTTGGGACTGGCCTGCCGCGTGCTGGTGGTCGGCTCCAGCGAGGAGTACGGGGTGATTGATCCCGCTCACTTGCCGGTAAACGAAGATGCACCGCTGCGCCCCACATCACCCTACGCGGTGAGCAAGGTCACGCAGGATTTGCTGGGGCTGCAATACTGGCTATGCAACCAGGTGGATGCGGTGCGTGTGCGTCCCTTCAATCACATTGGCCCGCGACAGCGCCGCGGCTTTGTCGCGCCCGACTTTGCTTCGCAGATTGCGGAGATTGAAGCTGGCCTGCGCCCGCCGCTGATGACCGTCGGTACGCTGGATGTAGCGCGCGATTTCAGCGATGTGCGCGATATTGTGCGCGGCTACCACCTGGCGCTGACACAAGGCAAGCCAGGTGAGGTATATAACCTGGGCGCAGGCGAGGCGCACACCGTACGTGAATTACTCACCACGCTGCTGGAAGCCGCTGCAGTTCCTATCGAAGTAGCGCAGGATGAAACACGCGCTCGTGCTGTAGACGTGTCCCGTGTGGTGGCTGATTGCAGCCGCATAGCCAGCGATACCGGCTGGCAGACGCAAATCCCCTTCCACCAAAGCCTGCACGACGTGCTGGACTATTGGCGTGAGCAGGTAGCAACCGGCGCCACCGATCCCACACCCGCCACGCTGAGGGTGAGTAACAAGTAAAGGGTAACGAGTAACCCATAACCCACCCTGCACCTCTTTGCAGCCAAAAATGTAAAATCCGAGTTACGAGTCACGAGTTACATGTTACGTGTAGTTCATAACCACCATTTTTCATAAGGATCTTCTATGCCCAAAGCATTAATTACCGGCATTACAGGCCAGGACGGTTCATACCTGGCCGAATTTTTGCTGGAGCAAGGCTACGACGTGTATGGCATGGTGCGCCGTTCCAGCACCATCAATTTCGACCGCATCCGCCAGTTTCAGGACAAGGTGACGTTGGTGCAGGGCGACCTGCTGGATCAGGTATCGCTGATCAACATCTTGGAAGAATACCAGCCTGATGAAGTGTATAACCTGGCCGCACAGAGTTTTGTGCCGACCTCGTGGCAGCAGCCGGTGCTCACCGGTGAGTTTACCGCGCTCGGTGTCACCCGCCTGCTGGATGCTATCCGCCTGGTTAATTCCCGCGTGCGCTTCTATCAGGCCAGCAGCAGCGAAATGTTTGGCAAGGTGCAGGAAGTGCCGCAGAGCGAAACCACACCGCTTTATCCACGCTCACCCTACGGCGTAGCCAAGGTCTATGGCCATTGGATCACTATCAACTACCGTGAGAGCTACGATCTGTTCGCCTGCTCTGGCATTCTTTTCAACCACGAAAGCGAACGCCGTGGCCTGGAATTTGTCACACACAAGATCAGCAACGCCGTGGCGCGCATCAAGCTGGGGCTGGAACATGAACTGCGCCTGGGTAACCTCGATGCTCGCCGCGACTGGGGCTATGCACCCGACTACGTGCGCGCCATGTGGCTGATGTTGCAGCAGGACGAACCGGATGACTATGTGATCGCCACTGGCGAAACCCATTCGGTGCAGGAGTTCTGCGAAGAAGCTTTCAGCCATGTAGGGCTGGACTGGCACGAGTTTGTAGTGCAAGATCCGCGGTTCATGCGCCCTGCTGAGGTGGATCTGCTGGTGGGTGATCCATCCAAGGCCATGCGCAAACTGGGCTGGCAGCCGGCAGTTACCTTCCGTGAGCTGGTGCAAATCATGGTAGATGCCGACCTGGAAGCCAACCAACGCAACGCCCATGCGCCGCGCGTTATCCACGGCTGATGAGTAGTGCGTAACGAGTAACGAGTAGCACATTACGCACTACTCGTTACTCTCTCATTCCAACAGCCAACCACCTCAAATCCGAGTTACGCATTACTCGCTACGTTCTCATCCCCACACCCTGTCCCCTACTCACCCATGAAACCTCGTTTATTTGGCACTGATGGCATTCGCGGGCGCGCCGGCGACTGGCCGCTCACCCCGGAATTCACCCTGCGCGTCGGGCGCGCCATCGGCGACCTGGCGCGAACCCGCAGCACACAGCCGGTAGTGCTGGTCGGGCGAGACACCCGCCGCTCCGGGGCTATGCTGGAGAATGCTCTGCTGGCCGGCATCATGGCTGAAGGCGTAGATGTCATGTTGCTGGATGAGTTCAGCACGCCGGGCGTCAGTTTTCTAGCCGCACAGCGCAATGCCGCCTTCGGCATCGTCATTTCTGCCTCACACAATCCCTATTGGGACAACGGCATCAAGGTATTCGACAGCAACGGCTTCAAGGCCGACGATGAGCTGGAACTGCGCATCGAGCAAATGGCGCTGGATGAAGCCACAGCCTGGCAATCAAACGGTCAGCATGGCATGGTACAGTTTACCCGCGATCTGGGCGAAACCTATGTCAATCACCTGCTGCACGCCTTTGGTGGGCCAAACGCGCTGCGCGGCCTGCGTGTGGTACTGGACTGCGCCAACGGTGCCGCCTCTTACCTGGCGCCAGAGGTGTTCCGTCGCCTGGGCGCCGAGGTTGTGGCGCTCAATGTGTGGCCCAACGGCGTCAACATCAACGTAAATTGTGGCACTGAAGGCGATGGTCCCCAACGCGCCGGACAGGCTGTGCTGGCCGCCATGGCCGACATTGGCTTTGTGTTTGATGGCGATGCCGACCGCTGCAAGTTCGTGGACGACACCGGCGTAGAGCGCGACGGCGACTATATCCTGGCAATTCTGGCGCGTGCTCTGCTGGCGCAGGGCAAACTGAGCGGCAACGCCGTGGTCACTACGCAAATGGCTAACCTGGGGCTGGACCTCTCACTGCGCGAGGTGGGTGTAACACTGAAACGCACCGATGTAGGCGACAAATGGGTGTCACAGGCCATGCGTGAAGGCGGCCACCTGCTGGGTGGCGAGCAATCAGGCCACATCATCCTGTTTGAACACGGCCTGACTACCGGCGACGGCCTGTATACCGCGTTGCGCGTCAGCCGCCTGCTACTCGACAACCGCAATCGGCGTTTTTCCGATCTGGCTGACAGCATGTTGCGCAAAGTGCCTCAGGTACTGCAGAAAGCCGCTGTGCCCAGCAAACCTCCGCTGGAGCAGTTACCCGCGGTGCAGGAGCAGATCAGCCGCTCCCATACCGCGCTTGGCCCCGACACGCTGATCAATGTACGCTATTCCGGCACCGAACCGGTAGTACGAGTGATGATTCAAGGCGCAAATCAACCAATCGAAGCACTGCGCAACGAAGCGCAGGCCATTTTGCACACGGTTGTGACAGCCGTATCCAGTATACGGTAACCAGTATTCAGGATGCGGCATCCGGAACTGTATACCGGACACTGCATACTGAATACCGACAACGGGAGACACACCCATGAACGACATCATTTTCGGCACCGATGGTTGGCGCGGCCGCATCGGTGAGGACTATACTTTCAACAATGTGCGGCGCTGCGCGCAGGGTTTTGCCGGTTATCTGCGCGACATCACCAAGCCTGCCGATCTGGCGCGCGGTGTAGTGATCGGCCACGACAAACGTTTTTCGGGGCGCGCCTTTGCCCTGGCCGCTGCCGAAGTGATCACCGGCAATGGTATCCCCGTGCATTTCTGCGAAGGCCCCACGCCCACGCCAGCCATCTCCTTTCAAGTGGTACATCACGGCGCGCTGGGAGCCATCAACATCACCGCCAGCCACAATCCGCCTGCGGACAACGGCTTCAAGGTACGTAATCCCGCCGGTGGCGCCATTGATCCCGCGGGCTTGCAGCAGATCGAAAGCATGATCCCTGCAACCATGGCCGGCGTACACCGCATCCCCGCGGAACAGGCCGAGGCCGTGGGACTGTTGCGCTTTTTTGATCCCAAACCGGCCTATCTGGCGCGTCTGTGTGAGCTGGTAGATATAGAGCGCATCAAGGACGCCGGGTTGCGCATCGTCTATGATGCCATGTGGGGCAACGGCTCCGGCTGGCTCGATGCCCTGTTGACCGGTGGCAAAACCGAGGTGATCGTAGTACACGGCGGCACCAACCCCGTCTTCCCCGAAATGGATCGGCCTGAGCCGATTCGCCCCAACGTAGATGCAGGCATGGCGGCGGTCAAGCGCGAACACGCCGACGTGGGCGTCATCAACGACGGCGATGCCGACCGTCTGGGCCTGATTGATGAGCATGGTGAGTTCATTGACCAGTTACGTGCCTACGGTTTGATGGCGCTGTACCTGCTCAAACAGCGTGGCGATCATCGGCCTATCGTCAAGGCACTCTCCACCACCGGTATGTTGGACATCCTTGGCAAGAAATACGGAGCCGAGGTCTACGAAGTAGGTGTGGGCTTCAAGTTCGTGGCCCCCACCATGCTGGAAACCGGCGCCATGATCGGCGGTGAAGAAAGCGGCGGCTATGCCTTTGGCGATCACCTGCCAGAGCGCGATGGCATTCTGGCTGCGCTGCTGTTTCTGGATTTTATGGTGCAAACCGGCAAAAAGCCCTCCGAGCTGGTGGATATGCTGTTCGACGAAGTGGGCAACCGCTTCTATTATCACCGCATTGACACCCGCTTCCCCAGCGAAAAGCGCCCGCTGGCCAAACAGCGCCTGGATGCAGCCCGTCCCACCAGTGTGGCCGGACTCAAGATCACCGGTTTCAGCGGCATGGACGGCTACAAGTATTATCTGGAAGACGGCGGTTTCCTGCTGATCCGTTTCAGCGGCACCGAACCGATCGTGCGCGTCTACAGCGAAACCACCCGCCACGACCTGCTCCCTGCCATCCTTGATGGCGGTCTGGAGATCGCTGGGTTAAAGTAAATGAAGAATAGGCAGGCAAGGGATAAGTACACAAGTAGACAAGGGTTAGGTACACAAGGGATAGCGATACGACCCGCCTCCCCCATCTCTCCCTCCTTGTCTACCTGTCTACTTGTTTACTTGTCTACCTCCTCCTTCCCCCACTCATGTTCACCGACACCCACTGCCACCTGAACTTTCCGCAATTCGATGAGGATCGCGAGGCAGTGGTGGCGCGGGCGCAACAGGCCGGTGTACCGCTGATCATCATCCCCGCGGTGGACTTGGCTACAAGCCGTCAGGCCATCGCGCTGGCCGAGCAGTATCCGGGCGTCTACGCGCAAGTGGGCGTACATCCCAACGACAGCGCCGATTTTTCTGCCGCTACATTGTCCGAGCTTGAGGCGCTGGCCGCGCACCCCAAGGTAGTAGCCATCGGTGAAATCGGGTTGGATTACTATTGGGAACGGGTAGAGCACGCCCAACAATGGACGGCCTGCGAAGCACAACTGGAGCTGGCCGCGCAGCTTGATCTGCCTGTAGTACTGCACTGCCGCGACGCCCACAGCGACCTGCGCGACCTGCTGCGCGGCTGGGTGGTTGGTGCCCGGCAGCGCCGCACCGACTTTGCCATTCTGGGCGTGCTGCATGCCTATGCCGGCGACCTGGACATGGCCCATGAAGCTTTTGATTGGAACATGGTGCTTTCCTTCGGCGGGCCGTTAACCTTCCGCAATGCCAAAGCATTACACGCCTTGCTGGCCGAGTTACCCATCGACCGCTTGCTGCTGGAAACCGACGCCCCCTATCTGACGCCCCATCCGCACCGTGGGCAGCGCAACGAACCCGCCTATATCCCGCTGATTGCTGCGGGATTGGCCCAAATTCAAGCACTATCCGTTGCAACCGTAGCCGCAACTACGTCTACGCTGGCCCGCGCAGTATTTGCCAAGCTGGATATAGACAGACATAATAGACAGTAATTCATTGTCGAGGAGCTATCTGTGAGCAGTTATGCCCAGGCGTTTAACCTGATTGCCGATGACCTGCATCAGGTTGACTTGAAAATGCAAGCGGATGACGAGGTTTTCCAACCGCTGGCTGGCGCCATCAACGTGTTGTTGAACAGCGGTGGCAAGCGTTTGCGTCCAGCGCTGGCGTTGCTTGTAGGCAAGCTGTATCCCGCAACCGACAGCGCGCGCGTGGTATCGCTGGCCGCCGCCGTCGAGATGCTGCATTCAGCCACCCTGGTACACGATGATGTGATTGATGGCTCGCTGCTACGCCGCGGACAAGCCACGCTCAACGCCTCATGGAGCCAGGGCGCTACCATTTTGGCCGGTGATTTTGTCTTTGCCCGCGCCGCCTTCTTCGCAGCTCAAACCGGCAGCGTGCGCGTGATGGAGATATTCTCGCAGACGTTGATGACCATTGTCGAGGGCGAATTGCGTCAATTGTTCGCACTGCGCCACTGGTCGCAACCCAAAGATGCCTATTATAAGCGCATCTACGGCAAAACCGCGGCCCTTTTTGCCGCGGCCACCGAAGCCGCGGCCGTGCTGGGCCATGCCGACGAGCGCGAGATTAGCGCACTGCGCGACTATGGCTACAACGTCGGCATGGCGTTCCAGATCGTAGACGATATCCTCGACTTCATCGGTGATCCCAACAAAGTCGGTAAACCTGTTGGCGGTGACCTGCGCCAGGGAACCGTAACTCTGCCGGTGTTTTACTACCTACAAAGCAACCCCGAAGCTATGACCGTGATGCAAAACAGCGACAACGGCCGCGGCTCAAGCGACCTGGACCACCTGATTGCCCAGATCGGCACATCCCCGGCCATCGAGGCCACCCGCCACGAGGCCGTGCGCTTCATCACTCAAAGCAAAGAACCACTGTTGGCTTTACCCGATTCGCAACACCGCCAGGCCCTGCTCGATCTGGCGGATTATGTCGTTTTACGCACTACCTAAATGACAAATCACCCGATAGACTTTTCGGTTGTCATAGTCAACTGGAATGTCCGCGATCTTCTGCGCTATTGCCTGCTGGCTCTTGCAGCCAGCAGCAACTTGTTCATGGAAGGCGTTGACTTTATGCAGTTCAACCGGCAACGCTATCGGGGGCAGGTCATCGTGGTGGATAATGCCTCACACGACGGCAGCCAGGAGATGCTACGATCACAGTTCCCCTGGGTGCATACCATAGCCAACCAGCAAAACCTCGGATTTACCGCGGCCAACAACCAGGGTATCGCTGCGGCCAGTGGGCGCTATGTGCTGCTGCTGAACCCCGATACCCAGCCAGACCCTCACGCAGTGACTGCGTTACTGGACTACGCCGAAGCCCACCCTGAAGTTGGTGTGGTTGGCCCGCAGTTGCGCTATGGCGATGGCAGCCCCCAGTCTTCGCGTCGCCGTTTCCCCACTGCGGCCACCTTCCTGCTGGAAAGCACCATTTTACAACGCTGGTGGCCGCGCAATCCCGTGCTTAGTCGTTATTACGCTCTGGATTTGCCCGACAATCTTCCCACCGCGGTAGATTGGCTGGTGGGAGCGTGTTTGCTGGTGCGTCGCGCTGCGCTGGATCAAGTGGGGCTTTTTGATCCCGGCTTTTTCATGTATTCGGAAGAGATGGACCTCTGTCGGCGCATCAAGCAGGCGGGTTGGCAGGTCCACTATCTGCCGCAAGCGCTTGTCACTCACTACGAAGGCAAATCCAGCGAGCAGGTAGTAGCTGCCCGCCATCGTCATTTCCACCAATCGCGGCTGCGCTATATCCATAAATATCACGGCCATGCCACTGCACAGCGCCTGCGCACCTTCAGCCGCCTTAACTTTACCCTGCTTTGGGCCGAAGAAGGCATCAAATGGCTGAGCGGCGCCGTCATCCCCCGCCAGCGGGCACAACGCGCCATGCGCCTGGAGCGTATGGCTATCTACCGCCAGGTGCAGCGCGATTTAGGGGCATACACGTTTGAAAAACCATCTGCAAGCAGGCTATGATGCGAATTTTGTTTATCACCGGTGAATTTCCCCCCATGCAAGGCGGAGTAGGCGACTATACCTGGTCGCTGGGCCGTACCCTGCACCAACGCGGGCTGGATATGCATGTGCTTACCGGCCAGGAAGCCGGCCCGGTGCATTTAATTCCACCCGGCATTGACAATGTCTATCCCGACATTGCCCATTGGCGCTGGGGGCTGGCCGACCAAATCAAACAAGTTACCGCCGACGTACAGCCGGATGTACTGCATATTCAATACCAATCGGCCGCCTTCGATCTGCATCCGGCCATCAACCTGCTGCCGCGCGCCCTGCGGGGCCAGAAATGGCCCAAAGCCGTGGCGGTTACTTTTCATGACCTGCGCACGCCCTATTTGTTTCCAAAGGCTGGCCCGCTGCGCTGGCAGGCCGTGCGCAAACTGGCTGAATGGTCTGCTGCCGCGGTGGTGACCAATGCCGAAGACCGCGCACGCTTGCAAACGATTTCGAGCCTGGCGGCACGGCTGCATGAAGTGCCCATCGGGGCCAATATCCAGCCTTCGCCGCCCGGCGGGTATCAGCGCGACGCCCAGCGCGCCCACTGGGGGGTGGGACCAAATGACCTGCTGCTGTGCTATTTTGGCTTTCTTAACGAAAGCAAGGGCGGCGAAGAGTTGATGCTGGCCCTGGCGCGCCTAGCCACGGCAGGGATACCCGCTCATCTGCTGATGATCGGCGGCCAGGTGGGGGCCAGCGATCCCACCAACTACGCTTACCTGCAACGCGTACAACACTTGCTGGAAACACAGGGCCTGAGCGACCGCGTACACTGGACCGGCTTCCTCCCGGCAGATGAGGTATCGGCCTGTCTGCTGGCTGCCGACCTGGCCGTGCTGCCTTACCGCGACGGAGCCAGTTTCCGCCGCGGCAGCATGTTGGCGGCCATTGCCCACGGCGTGCCTACCCTCAGCACCGAACCGACAGTACCCATCGTCGAATTTATTCACGGCGAAAACATCTGGCTCACCCCACCGCATTCCTCGGAACTGCTGGCCGATGCCATCGGCTATCTGTGGCAACACGGCAATGTACGCCAACGCCTGAGCCTGGGAGCCTTACAGTTGGCAGGCCGCTTCACCTGGGAAGCCATCGCCGACCGTCACATCGAGATCTACCGTGGGCTTATCTGAGCTGTCCAGCCCGGTTGAAGCACCTGTAGCTATAACGGAAGGGGCGCGACGCCGCCATTGGGCCGCTGCCGTGTTTAGCGCGCTTTTCCTTGCCCTCAGCCTGTTCTACAACGCCACCATTCCCCTGTGGGAGTCCGACAATGAATGGTCGCACTATCAGTATATTCGCACCATTGTCCTCACCGGGCGTCTGCCCGCGCCTGACAGCACCGTCAGCCTGAGCGCAAGCGCTGACAGTTGTGCCGATGTAGCCTTTGCCGAGCAAATAGCGGCGCACCAGTTTCGCCAGCCACCGCTGTATTATCTGCTGGGCAGTCTCGTCGTGCGCGATCTGGATATCAGCGACACCACAGCGCCAACCATCAACCCACATCTTCATAGCGGAGACGGCGGGCTAAATGTGGCGGTTCATGCTCCGCCTCAGCGCGGCACGGCCCTTGCCGTACACCGGCTGCGCCTGCTTTCCGGCTTGATCGGTCTGGCCGGCCTGATTCCGGTTTACCTCAGCGGTTTGCTGTTGTTTCCCGGACGCCGCCGTTTGGCGTTGGCACTGCTGGCTATCAACGCCTTTGTGCCGCAATACGTTTTTTCTGCCTCGGTGATCAACAACGATATTTTGGCAGGCGCTTTGGGAGCATGGTGTCTTTATTTCTGTCTGGCCTATGCCCTGCAACGGCCGCGTGCGCTGGTGTTGGCGCTGGCCGTGCTAGCCGCTGCTCTCAGCATCACCGCCAAATATTCCGGTCTGGCGCTGCTGCCTGCGCTGGCGCTGGCGTTGGCCCTGCGTTTGGGCTATACCTGGCATCACCGCCGCAGTGAGTTTGCCGGGCAACTGGGTCGTGCCGCTCTGGTGCTGCTGGTTGCCGCAGCTCCGCTAACCATTTGGCTGCTGCAGAACAGCCAAACCACCGGTCATGCCTTCGGTTCGTATGCCGAAATTATCGCAGTGCTTCAGGAAAATCCACAGGCCCACCCAGCCGCGCCTCCGGCCACGGTGCTGCCACTACGCTCGGCACAGTTCGCCTTGATGACTTTTTGGGGCTTGTTTGGCAACGACAATATCGCCTTGCCCGGCCCCTTGCTCCTTGTGTTGCAAGCCGTGGCCCTGCTGGCCGCCGCGGGAGCTATCTGGGCCATATTGGACCGGCGCGGCCCGGCAGCGCTGCGCATGGCCCTGCTGGCCGCCTTTGTGGTGCTGTTGGGAGCCTGGAGCATTAACCTGGTAAAGGCCGCAGGCACCGGCGAGCCGCGTGGCCGCTATTTTTTGCCTGTATACCTGCTGATCAGCCTCCTCCTGGTCGCAGGAATTGACCGGCTGCTGCCGCGGCGCTGGCGCGCAGGCGGCGCTGTGGTGCTGCCCGCGCTGCTGTTGCTGATCAGCCTGGCTGTGCCGCTGCTGCTGCTGCGCCCAACCTATGCCCCGCCCGCATCGGCGGCTTCTGCCGATTTGCTGCCCGGCGAGCAGCCGCTCTACGCCCTGTTTGGTGACAACGCCGAGCTGCTGGGCTATCGCATCGAGCCGGATCAGTTGACCATGTACAACACCGCCACGGTCACACTGGTGTGGCGCGCCCGGCAAGCCACCACCAACAGCTATACCGTGGCGGTGGATCTGCTCAACGGCGACAACCAATCGCTTTATCGCGTGGCGCGCTTTCCCGGCAACGGCAACCTGGCTACATCGCTCTGGCAGCCGGGCATGGTGTTTCGTGATGTGTACCGCGTGGCGCTGGGACCAGCTGCCCGCTCCGGGTTGCCCAGCCTGGGCCGCATCAAGGTTTCTATGTATTGCTATGCGCCGCAAAAGGCCGATCTGCTGCCGGTGAGCGATCAGGCAGGCACCGTGCTGGGCGACAGTGTGGTTATCGGGCGGATGCGCCTGGCCGACAACATCTCACCCGCAGCGCCCGCTGCGCCGCCGTTGTACCGCTTCGGTGATGCACTGGCCCTGCAAGCAGTCACGGTGACACCCGATGACCTGCTACTTGGCCCTGATTTGCAGATTGAGCTACAATGGCTGGCATTGGCGCAGCCTGCGCAGGATTACACCGTGTTTGCGCACCTCGACGATGCCCAGGGCCACACCGCCACGGCTTTCGATTTACCGCTTACGGATGGTCGTTATCCCAGCGGGCTATGGCAGGCAGGCGACCTGGTGACACATCATCAGCGCGTGCCGCTGCCGCCCACCGGCTTGCACGGCCCCTATGTGCTGCGCCTGGGCGTGTACGATCCCAGCAACGGGGCGCGCTTGCCGGTGACTGATACCGCCGATATATCCCAGGCCAACAGCGAAATCGTGCTGGGGCCTTTTCATCCACCCAACGGCTACCTTTTTCTGCCGGTGGTTGAAATCAGCACAGACAGATAAGGAATTGGCATGACCTCGCGTGTTGTCTCACAAGCGCAACGCTGGCTGTTTCACCCTGACCCGCGTGTAGCTGCGGCAACCCTGGCGGTGATGTTGCTGGCTGCGGCCGCGCTGACCGCGCTGCTGATCGCCGCGGCCGGCCCCTTGCCGGCATTGGCTGTCGGGCTGGGCTTGCTGGCTGTGTATCTGGCGTTGCGCAGTCCGCTGTGGGGCCTGACCTTTGTTATTCTGGTGACGGCGCTGCTGCCCTTTGCCACTTTTCCCTTCCGCCTGGGTTTCAAGCCTACTTTTCTCGATGCCGCACTGGCTTCGCTGGTGTTCGTATGGGCCGTGGGGCTGCTGACAGGCCGCGACCGCCGACTGATCGGTTCGAGCATGGGGCCGGCAGTGGCGGTGTTTCTGGTGCTGGCGCTGTTTGCCTTTGCTCTGGGAGCCACCCACGCCCGGCCCAGCGTTACCACCATCCGCCGTTTTGCCGAAATCGCCGGTGGCATTCTGCTGTTCTTCGTGGTGATCAACGTAGTGCGCACCCAGACCGATTTGGAATGGGCCGGGCGCGTGTTGATGCTGGCCGGTGCAGGGGCCGCGCTGATCGGCGTTCTCTTTTACGTCATCCCCGAAGCGTGGACGGTGCGCGTGCTGAACGCCCTGGCGCGCTTCGATTATCCCGCAGGCTACGGCGCCTTACGCTACATCGAAGACGACCCGGAACAGGCCATGCGTGCCATCGGCACAGCCATTGACCCCAACACCTTTGGCGGTATGCTGATCTTGTTTGCTGCGCTGCTGGCGCCGCAGCTTGTCAGTGCGCGGCCCTTTTTCCGGCGCTGGCTAGCCGCGCTGCTGTTCGCTGTGGCCGCGCTTTGCCTGTTTCTCACCTATTCGCGCAGTGCCATGCTGGGGCTGGGCTTTGCGCTGCTGTTCATTGCCTGGTTTCGCTACCGCAAACTGTTGTGGGTGGGAGTTCTTGGCCTGTTGCTGCTGTTGCTGTTGCCGCAAACTCAGGCCTACGTGGCACGCTTTGTCGCCGGTATTCAGGGCCAGGATCTGGCTACGCAGATGCGTTTCGGCGAATATCGTGATGCCTTGCGCCTGATCACGCGCTACCCCTGGTTTGGTGTAGGCTTCAGCGGCACGCCGGATATTGATTTGTACCTGGGTGTGAGCAACATGTATTTGCTGATGGCAGAAAACATGGGGGTGATCGGGCTGATAGCCTTTTTGCTGGCTATGGCCGCCTTTTTCAGCATGGTGGTGCGCACCGTGCGCCATCCTCTGCGCAACGAGCGCCGTGAAGCCTTGCTGCTGGGCCTGGGCGGCGGAGTGGCCGGGGTACTCGTCAGTGCCATGTTGGACCATTACCTGTTCAACCTGGAATACCCGCACATGGTCAGCTTGCTATGGGTGACCATTGGCCTGGCCGTTGCCGCGGTGCTGCTGGAACGCGCAGACACCGCCTCTGCCCTTAAAACTTAAACTTCCACTTGCCCATTGCCCCTGCCTCGTGGTATACTCGCCACACCTATGGAACCGCTTACCGAATTTCTGTCGCACTGCGTGGTTGTGCAGCCGCAAGGCCCGCTCAACCGCTCTACTGTGCAGCCGCTGGAAGATGCGCTGACCCGCTTGATCGAGCAGGGGCAGCGCCACTTGGTGCTTGACCTGAGCGAGGTTAGCGAGATCAGCAGCGCTGGCCTGCGTATCATCATCAGTGCAGCACGACGGCTGCGCGGCCAACGCGTGGCGGGCGATCTGCGTTTGGCTGCGCCGGGCCGCCGCATTACCCAGGTGCTTGAGCTGGCCGGGCTGCTGCCGGTGCTGCATGTTTTTACCGACCGCGATCAGGCCATTGCCAGTTTCGCTCCCCCCGATGTTTCTGCGACAGCGCCCGCCTAAGGCGCTGTTTTGCTTTATCCTGCCGCTATCCCCGGCTACCACGCGCCGTTGCGCATTCAAGGAAAAGGATCATGCCAGACTTCAGCATTGATACGCAGTCGCTCAAACGCTGCACACTCATCACCTTGCAGGGTCGCATTGACAGCAGCAAAGCACCGGTGCTGGAAGCCCGCCTGAAAGAGCTGATGGCCGAAGGCGCCTATCGCTTTGTGATAGACATGAGCCAGGTAGATTTTGCCAGCAGCGCGTTCCTGCGCGTGCTGATTTCCACCTCGAAGGCCGCGCGTCGTTTCAATCGCGGCGACATCTATTTGGCCGGTGTGCAACCGCGCATTCGCGAGGTGCTGGATCTGGCGGGCCTGCTGCCGCTTTTTAAACTTTTCGACACCCAAACCGAAGCAGTGGGCAACTGGTAACCGCCCTGCATCCTATGCAGCCCCAAAAACTCACCGTCAGCAGCGCGCTTCACGACCTGCCACGGGTAATAGACTTCGTGCGTCAATGCTGCCGCGCCGCCGGTCTTAGCGAAGACGCTGGTTTTGCCTGCGAACTGGCTGCCGACGAAGCATGTAGCAACATCATGGAGCATGCCTACAGTGGCCGCAGCGATGGCGTGATCCATGTCGCCTGCTGGGTAACGGAAACAAGCTTCATGCTGCGCTTTCGTGACTATGGGCGCGCCTTTGATCCTGCGCATGTGCAAAAACCGATACTCGACGCCGATCTGACCGATCGCCCGGTGGGCAAGCTGGGCATGCACATCATGCGCACGCTAATGGATGATGTGTGTTATGAATTCGACGCGGCGGAGGGAAACACCCTGACCATGAGCAAAACAACCTCAGTGTGGTCTACCCCTGACTGACCCATAGGGGCAAACTTTTCATGGCAACACCCCCGACTGTTAATCCGCCTGCCGCAACGCACCCACGCCAGGCCCTGCCTCTGGCCGAGCTGGCCGCGCTCACTGAGGCCGGGCTGGCGATTGTGCGCGCCCAACTTGATCTGGACGGCCTGTGCGAGCTGGTGTACCACCAGGTAGCCAGCCTGGTAGATGCGCGCGGTTTTCACCTGGGGCTGTTCGAGGGCGACAGCCTGAAGCTGAAAGTATGGGTACACAATGGCCGCCGTCTGCCCCCCACCGAGTTCCCCGGCGGCTACGATCTGGGCATTGTAGGCTGGGTGCGCTCCACGCGCCAGCCGCTGGTGGTGCACGACTTTCCCGCGGAGATGGATCAACTGCCGGCGCGGCCACAATATATCTCGGAAGACCCGCCGCGTTCGGCGCTGTTTCTGCCGCTGGTGGCTGCCGACAAGGCGGTTGGCTCTATGTCCATTCAGCACCCCGAAGCCAACGCCTACACGGCTGAAGACCTGCAACTGCTTACCATCATCGCCAGCCAGGCCGCCGCTGCCATCGTCAACGCCCAGCTATTTCAGGCCATAGGCCGCCGCGTCGAACAGCTTACTGCCATTGCCGAAGTCAGCCGGGCTATTGCTGCCGAACTGAACCTGGACGATCTGCTCACCAAAGTAGTAGAGCTGATGCGCCGTCGCTTCGGCTATTATCATGTGCAGATCTTTTTGGTAGAGGACGAAGAACACCGCGCCGTCTTTCGCGCCAGCACCGGTCACGATCTCAACAAACTGTGGAAAGCCCAGCGGCGCAGCCAGCCCTTCAACGAAGGGATCATCGGCTGGGTAGCTGCTCACGGCGAGTTGCTGCTAGCCAACGATGTCACACAAGAGCCGCGCTATCGCCCCGATGACCCGCGCCTGCTGCTTAATACCCGCTCTGAGCTGGCGGTGCCGATCACAGCCGAAGGCAAGGTGCTGGGTGTGCTTGATGTGCAAAGCCGCGAGCTGCATGGCTTCGATGCCGATGACATCTTTATCCTGCAAGCTCTGGCTGACCAGGTGGCGGTCGCCGTAGACTCAGCCTGGTCGTACCGCGCTCAGCAGGAAGAAGCGTGGATGACCAGCGTGTTGTTCCAGGCAGCGCAGGTGACAGCCCGCGCCAATTCGCTGCCCGATTTACTGGCCGCAGTCACCCACATGGTTCCTGCCAGCACCGGCGCACGCGGTTGCGGCATCTGGTTGCAACAGGAGGAAACAGCCTGCTTTGAGCTGACGGGCAGTGACAGCCTGCAAGTTGATGATCTGGCGGCGCTACGCCTATGCCCCGATGAACCGGACAGCGTGCTGAGCCACTTGCTACAAACGGAAAACCACATCGAGCTGCATCAGGCCGATCATACCCTGCTGCCTGCGGCGCTTTGGCGGGCTATGCCGGGAGATCAATTGCTGCTATTGCCGCTGACCGCACAGAACCGCGTGATCGGCTGCCTGATTGTGGGGCTGGACAGCGACGACGTGCCGGTACGTCTGCACGAAAAGCGGGTTTCGCTGTTAGCCGGTATTGCTCAGCAGCTCAGCCTTAACCTGGAAAATATCCGGCTGCTGGCGCAAGAAGCACAGCGCATCCGCCTGAGCGAAGAATTGCAGGTAGCCCAGCGCATCCAAGCCAGCCTGCTACCGCAGCAACTGCCCTCTGCGCCTGGCTACGAGCTGGCCCATGTGTGGGAACCGGCACGCGAGGTGGGCGGCGATTTCTACGATTTTATTGCGCTGCCAGAAGGCAAACTGGGGGTAGTCATGGCCGATGTGGCCGACAAAGGTATCCCTGCGGCGCTTTTCATGGCTACCACCTCTACATTGCTGCGTATGGCTGCGCAGGATCATGCCGCACCCGACCAGGTGTTGCTGGCCGCCAACACGGGCATCAACGCCAACAACCGCGAAGAGTTGTTTGTCACCGCCTGGTATGGGGTACTCAACCCGGCCACGCACCGGCTGGTTTGCGCCAACGCCGGTCACAGTCTGGCCCTGCATGTGCGGGCGCGTGATGGCAGCATTCGCCGTCTGCGACCCGCGGGCATGCCCCTGGGTGTGGTGGATGATCCCGGGTTGCGCCGCGAAACAGTGCGGCTGGCTGTGGGCGATCTGCTGGTCCTTTACACCGACGGGCTGACTGATGCGCTTGATGAAGCAGGTGAAGAATTTGGTCAGGCGCGGTTGGAGACGCTGCTGCGCCACCAGCGAGGCCAATCGGCCACCGAGGTAGCCACGGCCATCCATCAGGCCGTGTTGAACCACATCGGCCACACTGCGCTGTTCGACGACGTAACGTTGGCGGTGGTTAAACGCAGCGCCAGCGGCTAGCTCCGCTCAGCAAGGAAATTCATCGGCTGGTGCTACAGGTCACTTCAGCCGCCGGGAACCTACTCAAACAAAAACGGCCTTCTGCATTTCTGCAGAAGGCCGTTTCGTTGTGTTACTTA
>CALESQ010000114.1 GCA_937907455.1 uncultured Caldilineales bacterium | reverse complement strand
GTAGCCCTCTCAAGGCTGAGACACGGGTTCGAGTCCCGTATGGGCCACCTTAGCAGAACTGCCCTCACTGGCAACAGCGAGGGCAGTTTTTTGTTCAAAACCATCTCTGCCAGTGGTGGGCCTGGCGTCACCCGGCGCGTCGCGCCGGTTTTGTAGCCGCTGACCTTGGAGGAGAGTTGATCCAGCAGGGGCATTGGGGTTATCGTTGGTGGTTTGGCAGGTAATCATGCGCAAGCTCTTGATCGAGATCGTTTTAAAAGGGCGATTGCAGCCAGTGCGGTTCGGCATTCACTGGGCTGTCAAGGGTACGCAAAAAGGCGATCAGTTGCGCCATTTCGGCGCGGCTCAGCCCCAACGGCTCCAAATCAGTGAAGCCCAGCGGCGCTTGCGGTGCGTCATTGTAATGCGTCAACAGCGCTTCCAGCGTGGCAAACTGCCCCGCATGGGTATAAGGCGCACGCGTTGCCACGTTGCGCAGTGAAGGCGGCTTGAACTGGCGCGCCAGATCAGGCCCCACTGTGCGCATGAAGCGCAGCGCCTCGCACTGTTCCGGCTGCGCGTCGCTGTACGCGCCCAGGCAGTTGAACGGATCAGCCAGCACCTGCTGCGCACCCGCAGCGCGGCCCGTATCCTCCGGCAGATCGGCAGATAGCGGCACACCGGTGTTGTGAAAATCGTTGTTGGTGAGCAGCGGCCCATTGTGGCAGCGCGTACACTGGGCCTCACCGATGAAGAGGCGCAGCCCTGCGGCTTCATCCACAGTAAAGAGACGGCGCTGCGCGGCTGTGTCGTCGGCGATCACGGCGGCGGCGTAGGCATCGAAACGGCCAGCACCAGGCAGCAGCAGGCGCTCGTAAGCGGCAATGGCCTTGCCCATGTTGGCATAAACGCGATTGACCGCGTCCTGCTGCTGCGGGGTGAGCGCCTGCCAGGCGGCTGCCGCGGCTTCATCTGCCACAGGCCCGGCGTTGCGCGGCAGCTCCATGAGAGATGGCAGCGGGCCGAAAAGCGCCTCATACTCGGCGCGATAGTTTTCTGCAATCAGATGCGCATACAGGGTGCGATTGCCGCCATGCTCTACTGCACTTTCCAGCGGCGCCAAAGCCTGTGCCCATTGGCTATCAGTGCGACCATCCCAAAAGAGCCAGGGGCTGTAGGCTGTGCCCGCCACCGGCATGGTGCGGCGCGTGGTGGTGCCCACGCCCTGACCCAGCGGCAAATTGTCCTGAAAATCAAGCTCTGGCAAATGGCACGAGGCGCACGACACATCACCATAGAGGCTGAAACGCGTGTCGAAGAAGAACTTTTGGCCCAACGCGGCCGCGGCGGGGTCATCGCCGTAGCGGTTGGAGGGATCGGGTGACAGCACAGGCAGATTGCCGATCCATAGCGAGCTGATGGCTGCACTTTCCTCGGCAGTCCACACAGGTTGATGCGGCCACAAACGCCACACCAGCAACGTGACTACGGCGATAACGCCCACCATCAACAGCAGAATGCGCCTGCGGTTCATAGGCTGAACTCAAAGGTAACGCTATCACTTTGGCCGCCGGCAGTGATATCGAAGCGCACCTCCCACAGGCCTCCCATCTGAAAGCGGAAGCCTTCGACGCGATAATCGCCGTTGCCGAGATTCTGCGTCACCTGAGGGCGCGTAGGCAAGCCGTGGCCATGCGCAGGCATACCGCCGTTGATGCGGATCTCGGCATCATTCACCGGTGTGCCGTCCGCTGTGGTGACGTGCAACGTCCAACTGTGTGTCTCGTTGATGCCGATGGGGTCGAGGGCGCTGGTGTAAGCTACCTTGAACAAACCGGCATCGCTGGATTTTTCGCCACGAGCCTCGCCTGTGGTAGTCGCGGCATTACCGGGAGCAGTCGGCTTGCTGCACGCGCCCGGCAACACCAGCAGCAAACAGAGCAAAGCGATCAAACTGTAATGTTTCGGCATAAGAAACTCCTGAGAAAGGGTTAAGATTCACATTTCACAGCCAATCTACTCGCCTTCGGCGTACCCGCCTTCAGCGTACTTGTCTACTTTCTTTCCTTCCTCCCCATCAATCCGCCCCTTTTTACATCATCCTGCCCGATCCGGCAAATTCAGTAGTTCACGATTTGGCCTGAAAGGCGTTAGCTGAAGTTTCCAGAAG
>CALESQ010000113.1 GCA_937907455.1 uncultured Caldilineales bacterium | reverse complement strand
GAACACGCCTCCCGCCCATCCGGGTTACGCATCACTCGTTACGCATCACGCAACCCGGACACGCCTCCCGCCCATCCGGGTTACGCATCACTCGTTACGCATCACGCAACCGGACACGCCTCCCGCCCATCCGGGTTACGAGTTACGAGTTACGAGTTACCAGAAAGGACCTGCCCATGAGCACTGCATTGCTGACTGAGCTTGAGGAACGCTTTCTGCGCTACATCAGGATCGACACCACGGCCGATCCCACCTCGACGACCTCCCCCAGCACGCAGATCCAGTTCGATCTGCTCAACCTGCTGGTGGACGAGCTCCAAGAGATCGGCGCGCAGGAGGTGACGCTGACCGACTACGGCGCGATTCTGGCGACGATCCCGGCGACGGTGCAGACCGATGCGCCCGTCATCGCTCTGCTGGCCCACGTGGATACCGCGCCCCAGTTCTCCGGTACCAACGTCAAGCCCATCGTCCATCGCAGCTACAACGGCCAGGACATCGTCCTGCCCGACGATCCCAGCCAGGTGTTGTCGCCTAAGGATCTGCCCTATCTGGCGCAGAAGGTGGGCGACGACATCGTGACCGCCTCTGGCACGACCCTGCTGGGCGCGGATGACAAGGCCGGCATCGCCATCATCATGGCCGCCGCGCGCCATCTGCTGCAACACCCCGAGCTGCCGCACGGCGTGATCCGCATCGGCTTTACCCCCGACGAGGAGATCGGCCGCGGCGTCCATGCCAACCTGCCGGCCGACCTGGCGGCTGTCTTCGGCTATACCCTGGACGGCGCGCACCTGGGCGAGATCGTCTACGAGACCTTCTCCGCGGACGGGGCCAAGGTCGTCGTCAAGGGGGTGTCGATCCATCCCGGCTGGGCCAAGGACAAGCTGGTCAACGCGGCGCACCTGGCCGCCAAGATCGTGGACACCTTGCCCCAGGCCACCCTCACGCCGGAGACCACCGAGGGCCGCCAGGGCTTTCTGCACATCGTCAGCATGGGCGGGTCCGCGGCCGAGATGCGCATCGACATCATCCTGCGCGACTTCGAGCGCGACCTTTTGGCCAGCCAGGGTGAGCTGCTGCACAAGGTGTGCGCGGCCGTGCAGGCCGGCGAGCCGCGCGCTCAGATCAGTTGCACCATCACCCCGCAGTATCGCAACATGCGCTACTGGCTGGAGGACGACATGCGCCCGGTGGAGCTGGCGCGCGCGGCCTGCCGCCAGGCCGGCGTCGAGCCGTTCTCCGTGCCGGTGCGCGGCGGAACCGACGGCTCGCGGCTGACCGAGCTGGGAGTGCCCACCCCCAACGTCTTCACCGGCATGCAGGAGATCCACGGGCCGCTGGAGTGGATCAGCCTGCAGGATATGGCGGCTGCCACCGAGGTGTGTATCAAGCTGGCGCAGCTGTGGGCCACGGCTGGGTCAGGTGAGACGCAGTTGAAGCATGGTGTCGAGTCGCCAGCCGAAACTGGCGCAGCCGTCGATTGGACGGATGAGATCTAGCCATCTACGCAGACGCCGGGCATGGGCAACTTTTGCTTCAAAAACTGCCCGGCGCCAATCCATTCTGGAGGTTAAGATGACCGCAAAAGCCAGTGCAGAAGCGAGCAGCGTCTCATTCATGGACAAGCTGCTCAACGGCGTGGAGAAGGTGGGCAACAAGGTGCCCCACCCGGTGCTCATGTTCTTCTATCTGATGATCGGCGTGATCGTTCTTTCGGCGATTCTGGCGCTCTTGGGTGTCAGCGTCACCGAACAAGTCGCAGTGCCGGCGCCGATCGAGGTGACGCCTGACTTCTACGAGGATGTCAGCGAATATACCCTGTCTGGAATTGGCGATCAAGACGTCGATTTCGTGATCCAGGAGCAGACCACTGCCATCAGAAGTCTCTTGACCATCGATGGCATTCGTTTTCTCTTCACTTCCTTCGTGCCGAACTTTCAAGGCTTCGGCGCGCTGGCCGTCACCCTGATCGCCATGATGGGCGCCGGCGCGGCCGATGTCGGCGGGCTGCTGGCTGCGCTGATCCGCAAGCTGGTCAAGGTCGCGCCCAAGCCGCTGATCGCCTACCTGATCGTCTTTGTCGGCGTGCTCTCCAGCCTGGCCTCGGACGCTGGCTATCTGATCCTGATCCCGTTGGGAGGAGCGGCCTTTCTGGCTGTGGGGCGGCATCCCATCGCCGGCCTGGCGGCCGGCTTCGGCGGCGTCGCCGCGATCTTCATGGCCAACATCATCCCCACGCCCACCGACGCCATGCTGATCGAGATCACCAACGAAGCGATCGCGCTGGCCGGCGGCGCGCCGATCTCCATCACCGCCGATTACTTCTTCCAGATCGTCTCAGCCATCCTGATGACCGTGGTGGTTGGGATCGTCGTGGTGCGCGTCATCGAGCCGCGCCTGGGCAAGTATGACCCCTCGCAGGCGGGCGACCCGGAACAGGCCGCGATCGCCGACGAGGTGGATCCGGCTCTGGAGTCGCGCGGTCTGCGTCGAGCTGGCCTTGCGGCCCTGGCCGTGTTGGCCGTCGTTCTGCTGGCTACCTTGCCCTCGGGCGCGCCGCTGCGCGATCCCGCCACTGGTGCGATCATCGGGCAGACCCCCTTCATGTCCAGCCTGCTCTTCATCGTGATGCTCTTCTTCCTCGTCCCTGGCATCGCCTACGGCTCGGCCATCGGCAAGTACAAGAGCGCCAACGACGTGATCGCCGCGGTGGTCAAGACCTTCGCTGGCCTGGGCGGCCTGATCTTCATGCTGATGATGATCAGCCAGTTCATCGCCTACTTCAACTACTCCAACATGCCCGCTGTCATCGCCACCGTGCTGGCCGAATGGCTGAGCAACGCCGGCATCGGCCCCATCCCGCTGTTGATCGGCTTCGTGCTGGTGATCGTGCTGCTGGACTTCATCATGCCGGGTGCGTTGGCTAAGTGGGCGATCTTTGCGCCCATCTTCGTGCCCCTCTTCATCCGGCTGGGCGTGCCGGCGCAGACGGTGTTCGCCGCCTACCGCGTCGGCGACTCGCCCGTCAACACCCTGACGCCGTTGATGGTCTACTTCCCGCTGATCGTCATCTTCGCCCAGCGCTATCAGAAGAAATCGGGCGTTGGCTCGCTGGTGGCGCTGATGCTGCCCATCGCCGCCGTGGTTCTGGTGGCCTGGCTGTTCCTGCTGATCCTCTGGTTCGTGCTGGGCGTCCCGCTGGGCCCCGGCTATCCGGTGCGGTTCTAGTCTGGACGCCTCCAAGCCCGTAGGTCGATCTTCTCAGATCGACCTACGGATGGGCGCAGAATCGGCAGCCATAGGCGCCGGGCACTGGGAACCAAGCGACACCAATGCCCGGCGCCTGACTGCAACTTGCCTTGCCAGCGAACGTGTCGGAGAAAGATCGATGGATCATCGCACCAAGCGCCTGCAACGTAACCAAGCCAACCCGGCCTATGTGTCCACCGGCCATCTGCCCACCCCCTCCCGGGTGCAGAGGCTGGTGGACGAGGCCTACTCGCGTTTCAAAGACAACGACGAGGGAACCAATGCCCAGCACTACCCGGCTTTGGCCCAAGCGCCGCGTCACTACTTCGGCCTGTGCGTCGCCAACGTCACCGGCGCCAGCTACACCGCCGGCGACGCCGATCATCCCTTCACCCTGATGAGCGTGTGCAAGCCGTTCACCTTTGCGCTGGTGTGTCAGGCGCTGGGCGCAGAGGAGGTGCGGGCCAAGGTCGGGCTGAACGCCACCGGGCTACCTTTCAACTCGGTCATGGCCATCGAGCTCAACACCCAGCGCCTGACCAACCCCATGGTCAATTCGGGCGCGTTGGCGGTGGCCAGCCTGGCGCCCGGCGCCACCCTTGCAGCCAAATGGGAGTTCATTCACGATGGACTCTCCCGCTTCGCCGGCCGCCGGCTGGAGCTGGACGAGGAGACGTACTTATCGGCCACCAGCTCCAACCACCGCAACCGGGCCATTTCTCGCCTGCTGCACGACTACAAGCGGCTCTACTTCGATCCCGCGGAGACGACTGATCTCTACACGCGGCAGTGCTGTCTCAACGCCTCGGCCAGAGATCTGGCTGTCATGGCCGCCACGCTGGCCGATGGCGGCGTCAACCCCATCACCCGCGAGCGGGTGGTGGATGCCGTTCACTGCGACCATGCGCTGGTGGTCATGGCCACCGCAGGCATGTATGAAACGTCAGGCGACTGGTTGTTTGATCTGGGCGTGCCTGGCAAGAGCGGCGTCAGCGGTGGGATCATCGCGGTGGCGCCGGGCAAGGGTGCGTTGGGCGCCTTCGCGCCGCCGCTGGATGCAGCCGGCAACAGCGTGCGCGGCCAGTTGGCGGCGCGCTTTCTATCGAATCAACTGGGCATGAATCTGTTCGCGTCCAAGCCCGTGGGTGAATAGTTGCCGTAAACGCGGAATTTGTGTTATGATGAGCGGACTCTTGCTTCAACTTTAACGTTTCGAGGAGCTCTACAAGCATGGATATGGAATACCCTTTGGGACCGGTGGAGTATCTGACCTTCTACTTCGAGGGCAATCGCTTTCGCGGTGAGATCATTCCGGCGCTGAACGAGATGGTCGATAGCGGCTTGATCCGTGTTATCGATTTGGCCGTGGTCAGCAAGGACGGCGACGGCATCGTGACCATCTTCGAAGCCAACGAATTGAGCGAGGAGGTGGCCACGGCTCTGGATATCCTGGACTACGAGATGGCCGGCATGTTGTCCGAGGAGGACCTGGCGGTGTTGGCCGAGGAGTTGCCCGTCAACACTACGGCTGCCGCCATGCTGGTGGACAACGTGTGGGCCGCCAACTTCGCCAACGCCATTCGCAATGCCAACGGCGTGCTGGTGGGCAGCGTGCGCATTCCGCATGAAGTGGTGCAGGCAACGCGCCAGACGCTGTTGGACGCCGCCGGCCTTGCCTGAGCATATCCAAAGACATCGGAAGTCGCCGGTTGAGTGGCGAATGTGGTTTGTGCCTTGGCATTGCGCCCTTTCGAGTGTTGCGGCGACTTCCGATGTCTCTTGTTTCATGGTGAACATATCGACTCGGCGCTGCGTGCAAAGCAGAGCATGCCGGCACAGTGATTGAAAGGAACTTCAAGTCATGCGCAGTTCAAGACGTAATCGACCCAGTTTGATCGGCACCGCCGCCCGTACGGCCGTCGTTGTCGGCACCGCCACGGCCGTGTCGGGCGCCGTGGCAGGCTCGCAGCAGCAGAAGGCCGCGGCCAAGCAGGCCCAGGCCGCGGGCGCTCAACAGCAAGCGCTGGCTGAGCAACAGGCGGCGCTGGCCCAGCAGCAGGCTGAGCTGGAGGCCGCTCAGACCGCCGCCGCACCCGCACCTGCCGCCGGCCTGACCGACGAGACCATCGCCCAGCTCAAGCAAATTGGCGAGCTGCACCAGGCGGGCATTCTGAGCGACGAGGAATTCGCCGCCACCAAGACCCGACTTTTGGGGTTGTAGCCAGATTTGTCAACGGGTCGCCAGTTGGCAGTCTGTTCGTATCCACGTCGTAGCCAAGATCGCCAACTGGCCGCCGGTTAGCGATCTTATCGTACTCACTGAAAGGAAATTTAACGATGAAAACTCTTGCCAAGCTCAACATTCTGCTGATTCTCGTGCTTGTGCTGGCGGCCTGCGCGCCGGCCGGCGCGCCCGTTGAGACACCCACCGAGGCGCCCGCGGTTGAGCCCGCGGCCACCGAGGCTCTGGCCGTGGAAGAGCCCACCGCTGCCCCGGCAGAGGTCGCTCCTCAGCCCGCCGTCGCGGCCGGGCTGGAGCTGGTCGGCACCAACTGGGTGCTGACCTCGCTGAACGGCGGCCCGGCGCTGGATGGCGCCACCGTCACCCTGCAGTTCGGCGCCGACGGCTCAGCCACCGGCTCCGATGGCTGCAATCGCTACGCCACCAGCTTCACCCAGGACGGGGCTAACCTGACCTTCGCCGCGGCCGGGGCCTCGACCATGATGATGTGCCCGGAGCCTGAGGGTGTCATGGAGCAAGCGGCGGCCTACGCGGCCGCGCTGACCGCCACCACCAACTTCTCCGGCAACCAGAGCCAACTGGCCCTGCTGGCCGGCAATCAGATCGTCGCCACCTTCACGGCCGATGTGCAGGACTTGGCCGGCAGCGAGTGGGATGTGGTGCAGTACAACAATGGCCGGATGGCTGTGGTTAGCATCCTGAACGGCACCGAGATCACCACCTTCTTCGGCGCCAACGGCGAGCTGAGCGGCAACGCCGGCTGCAACCAATTCATTGGCGGCTACACCGTCAGCGGCAACACCATCCAGATCGGCCAGTTGGGCAGCACCATGCGTTTCTGCCCCGAGCCGGAAGGGGTCATGGAGCAAGAGCAGGCCTTCATGGCGGCCCTGCAGAGCGCGGCCACCTTCACCATCGAAGGCGACATGCTGCAGATGCGCACGGCTGACGACGCCCTGGCCGTCGTGATGACCCGCCGCGTGGAGATCGACCTGCCCGCGCCGCCCTCTGAGCCGGCCACCCCGACCGGAACCGTCGTTGGCACCACCGGCCTGAACGTCCGCAGCGGCCCCGGCACCAACTTCCCGGTGGTCGGTGTTGCCCGCGCCGGCGACCAGGGCGAACTGGTCGGCCGCAGCGCCGATGGCCGCTGGTGGGCCGTTTCGATCCCGTCAGCGCCCGGCGGCATCGGCTGGGTGTCGGCTGACTTTGTGCTGCCCACCAACGCCGAGAGCGTGCCGGTGATCGCCTCGCCGCCTACCCCCGTGCCCACGGCCACCCCGTTGCCGCGGCCCACGGCTACCCCTGCGCCGGTCCAGCCCACGGCCACCCCGTCGGCCGATATCAACTTCTGGGTCGATCGCTCCACCATCAACCAGGGCGAATGCGCCACGTTGAGCTGGTCGGTGAACAACGTGCAGGCCGTTTGGGTCTACCCGCTGGGCGCGAATTACAACGCCTTCCCGCGCGCTGGCCAGGGCAACGAGGTCGTCTGCCCGGCCACCACCACGACCTATGAGATGCGCGTTCGGATGCGCGATGGCTCCACGCAGTTCCGCCAGGTGACGATCAACGTCAACGCGCCGCAGCCCACGCCTCCGCCGCCGGTTGTGACCAACCCGCTGGCCAACACGCGCTGGAGTGTGGTCAACTACAACAACGGTTCGGCTATCGTCACTCTGCTGCCCAACACCGGTATCAGCATCAACTTCGGCGCCGATGGCCAGGTGTCCGGCAACGCCAGTTGCAACAGCTTCTCGGCGGGCTACAGCGTCAACGGCAACGCCATCTCCATCGGCCAGCCCAGCAGCACGCAACAGTTTTGCCCTGAGCCGGAAGGGATTATGAACCAGGAGGCCAGCTTCCTGGCTAACCTCTCTTCCGCGGCCAACTTCAGCGTCAACGGCAACCAACTGCAAGTTACGTCGGCCGCCGGTCAGATCGTCATCGTGGCAACCAGCGCCCCTTAAGCGCTGACGTTGCCTGCCTCTTCACGCCCGCCGGTTCGCAGCTTCACTGCGGGCCGGCGGGCGTGTTTCGATACAACCGTTCAGATGTCCCTGTCATGTCGAGCAACAGGTCAACGCTCCGTCGTCCGCCGCGCCGGCCGCCGCCACCCTCTGAAAACTGGTTGGATCGGTTGGTGGCGCGCTTCATGGCGCCTATCGATGCCCTGACCGCGGCCATCTACAGCATTCTGATCGTGCTGAGCTTCACCCTGGCCTTCAGCGTCAGCAAGCGCTGGCCGGACTATGATCAGCCGATCCCCGAGAACTTCAGCACCGAGCTGTTCTACGCTGTGCTGGGCGCGGCCGTGGCCTGGGCGTTGATCGATGGGCTGATGCTGGCCTTGCTGTCGATGCTGGAGCGCAGCGAGAAACATCGCTTTTTGCAGGCCCTGCAGGCGGCCAACAGCGACGAGGAGGCGGTGGAGGTGATCGCCGACGAGTTCAACTTCGTGTTGGAGCCTGTGGCCAGCGAGAAGAAGCGCCAACTGCTCTACGCCGACATGCTGGAGCATCTGCGGGACAGCCAGCCCCGCCCCGTTGGCTTCCAGCGCGAGGACTTCGTGGAGGCGCTGGGCACGGCGCTGGTGGCTATGATCGCGGCCGCTCCGTCGATTCTGCCGCTTTGGCTGCTGCGCGAGGATCCCTTGGCGGCCCTGCGCGGGGCCAACATCGTTTCATTCGTCATGCTGTTCGCATTGGGCTATCGCTGGGGCGCCTACACTGGCGCCAACCGCTGGAAGATCGGCCTGCTGCTGCCATCGTTCGGCCTGGCCTTGGTAGCTATCGCTATTCTGCTGGGCGGATAAAATGAAACCAACGAAACTGGAGAGATTGACCTTGATCAAGCCGATAGTGCGCGTTCTGTTGCCGATCTGCGCCTTGCTCTTGGCGGCGGCCTGCGTTGCGCCGCCGATGCTGGTGACCCCCGCGCCGGAGAAGCCAGCCCCGACCGAAGCCCCTACGGCGCAGATTGCGGCCGTCGAGTATGACCTGGGCGAAGCGACTATCCTTCAGGCGCGCTTCCCCGAGGAGAGCCGTTTTCGGCACATGCCGGTGCGGCTGAACGGCTTGATCGCTGCGCCCAGCCAGGGTGACGGCCCCTTCCCCGTGGTCATGATCATCCACGGCACCCATCCCGGCTGTCCCGTGGACGAGATGGGCGTCGATCGCTGGCCCTGCGACCCGGCGGTGGAGCAGCGCAACTACAGCGGCTTCGCCTACCTGGTGGAGGCGCTGGCCGAACAAGGCTATGTGGCCATCGCGCCCAACTTCAACGCCGAGCACACCTTCGGCTTCGGCGAGCCGGCCGCCGGCGAGCGGCTGGCGCAACTGTTCGATCTGACTATGCAGGGACTGGCCGAGGCCGCGGCCGGCGGCTCCAACCCCTTTGGCGTCGACCTGGCCGGCCGCGCCGACCTGGGCCGCCTGGCGCTGATGGGCCACTCGCGTGGGGCTGAGGCCGCCGTGGCCCTGGCCAACAGCCCGGAGCTGGCCGCGGCCGGCCGCGGCTATGGCCCGGTAGCCGGCGCGCTGCTCTTCGCCGGCGCGGTCACCTTCCGCGACCCCTGGACCGGCTCCGCCGTGCCGCTGGCGACGATCCAGTCCGCCTGCGACGGCGACGTGATCGATCAAGACGGCCAGATGTTCTTCGAGGGCCCCCGGCAGGCGGCGGATCAAAGCCAGTGGGCGGCCTCGGCCTGGCTGGAGCGGGCCAACCACAACGCCTTCAACTCGCTCCTGTCGCGCGATATGATCGTCCACGACGACCGGCCCGACTGCACGCCGCTGCTGGACGGCGAGGCGCAGCGCGCCTGGCTGGTCGACTACACCGACGACTTCCTGGCCGCGCTGTTCGCGGCCGACCCCGCGGCCGTCGACGCGGCCAAAGAGCGCCTGGGCCTCGATGTGACCGCCCCCGCGCCGGACGAGCTGTACGGTCTGCCGGCGCGCGTGGCCTTTCTGGCGCCGGCTGCCGACCGGCAGACCGTGCTGGTCCCTGTGGCTGAAGAGGAGCTGGCGACCCACCGGCTGGGCGGCGCGGTCACAGCCGACAACGTGGCCACGCACTTCTGCCCCAAGGGTTTCTACAATGTGCAGACGCTGCCCGGCAGCGAACCCTGCCGCCGCAACTATGTGATCGTGCCGGGCCAGCCGGCGCACGCGGTGGTCTCCTGGGAGCAGCCGGGCGCGGCGCTGCGCTTCGCCCTGCCCGCTGGCGCGGGCGATCTGAGCGGCTACACCACCCTCAACCTGCGCGCGGCCGTGGACCCGGCCTCGCCGTTGAACGCGGCCGGCCAGCCGCAGGCCTTCAGCGTGCAGCTCACCGACCGCGCCGGCCACAGCGCCGTCGTGCAGATCGGGCCAGATCAACCCGCGTTGGGCTTCCCCCCGGGCGAGATGCAGGAGCTGACGGCCACAGACGGCGGCTTCTTCACCGGCCGCGTGCCGTTGACCGCGATCCGCCTGCCGTTGAGCGCCTTCGCGGGGATCGATCTGAGCGCCGTCGCCGAGATCGCGCTGCTCTTCGACCAGACGCCCAGCGGTACGCTCTTCCTGGCCGATCTGGAGTGGGTGCGGCCCTGACCTGAGGATATTGTTTAGGAAGTCAAATCCCAGACTTCGGAAGTGACCGAACACTTTGTGATAGCCAATCGCGCTTGCCACGAGCTCCGTTTTGCCAGCGAGCCGGCTACGTTCGAAGTCTCTCTACCCCAAGGAGAAGTACACTATGGTCAACACCTTCTATCGCAGATTGATCGCGCTGGTCGTGCTGGCGTTGCTGGCCGCGACGCTGGCCGCCTGCGGCGGCGCGCAGACGCAGCCCACCGTTGCGCCTGAGCCTACACCCACCACGCCGGCTGGTCTGGGCGATGTCTGGGCCCGCGCGCAACAGAGCGGCAAGCTGGTGGTCGGCGTGTCCGCGGACTATCCTCCCTTTGCGTATTACGACGATCAGTTCCAGTTGGCGGGCTTCGACATCGCCTTGATGCAGGAGATTGGCCAGCGACTGGGCGTTCAGGTGGAGTTCAACGACTTCGCCTTCGATGGCTTGGGCAGCGCGTTGGATCTGGGCCAGATCGATGCGGCTATCTCGGCCATCTCGGTGACGCCGGAGCGCCAGCAGCAGATCGATTTCAGCAGCGTGTACTATGTCGGCGCGGATGCGCTCCTGGTGAGCGAGGATAGCCCCCTGACCAGCCTGACCATCGACGACGACCTGACCGATATCCGCTTGGCGGTGCAGTCGGGCACGGTGTATGAGAGCTTCGCCGTCCAGGAGCTGGTGGAGACCGGGCTGCTGCCCGAGGGCAACCTGCACGTCTATACCGACATCAAACAGGCGGTGGACGACCTGCGGCGCGGCCGGGTCGATGCGGTGCTGTTGGATCGGCAGCCTGCGCTGGCTTTTGAGGCCCGCGGCGGCGTGCGCAATATAGGCAAGGGGCTGCATCCCCAGAACTTTGCGATAGCGGTGGCTTTGGGCCAGGACCCGCTGCGCCGGGTGATCAACCAGGCCTTGAGCCAGTTGCAGGATGAAGGGGTGATCGAGGATCTGGTCGTCGAATACCTCAAGATAGCACCGGATGACATTCTGCCGCTGCCTACGCCTGAGCCGGAGCTGCCCACGCCTACGCCGGTTCCGAACCAGCCCACGGCCACGCCTACGCCGCGGCCGCCTGCGCCTTGCGTCGACGGCATGGCCTGGGTGGCTGACCTGACTTTCGACGACCGCAACATGACCGCGCCGCCCATCGTGCCGCCCGGCCAGCCCTTCGTCAAGTCGTGGCGGGTGCGCAACAGCGGCACCTGCACCTGGGACAGTCGCTACGCCCTGGCCTTCGACCGCGGCAACGTGGCCGCGGCGCAGATGGGCGGCCAACCGGTGGCCGTGCAGGGCACGGTCGCTCCCGGTGCGACCTACGATTTCAGCGTCAACCTGGTGGCCCCAACGGTGCCAGGCGTCTACCAGGGCTTCTGGCAGATGCGCAACCCCAACAACACCGCCTTCGGCGAGACGATTTGGGTGGGCATTCGCGTGCCGGCGCCCGTCCAGCCGACCCCCGCGCCGACGCAGACGCCGGTACCTGGCATCACCTTCACCACCAACAGCAACAACATCATACAGGGCCAGTGCGTGACCAACAGTTGGAGCACCAGCAATGTGCGGGCGGTCTTCTACTTCCAGCAGGGCCAGAACTGGGAGAACCACGGCGTTGAGGGCGTGGGCAGCCGCCAGGAGTGCCCGCAGCAGACCACCACCTACTTCCTGCGGGTGGAGATGCGCGATGGCTCGGTGCAGACGCGCGAGCTGACCGTGGCGGTGACGCCGGTGATCGGCGCGCCGGTGATCTCGCAGTTCACGGCCAGCCCGCTGCAGATCAACGTGGGCCAGTGCGTCACCTTGCAATGGAACGTGGAGGGCAACGTCACCCGCGTGACGCTGGCCCGCAACAATGGATCGCTGTGGGATGGCGCGCCGGTGCGCGGCAGCTTCCAGGATTGCCCGCCCGGCTCTGGCCAGATGAGCTATACGCTGCAGGCCAGCGGGCCAGGCGGCAGCAGCCAGGCGGTGCAGACGGTCAACGTGCAGCAGCAGCAGCCGACGGCGACGCCTGTGCCGCCTACTGCTGTGCCGCCTACTGCCACGCCCGTGCCACCTACTGCCACACCTGTGCCGCCCACGCCCGTCCCGCAGCCGGTCATCTCCAGCTTCGCGGTCCAGCCGGGCCAGATCAACCAGGGCGAGTGCGTGACAGCGTCGTGGAACACGGGCGGCGGTACGGCCTTCACCCGGCTGTTCCGCAACGGCGCTAGCATCCTGGACAACGCTCCGGTCAACAATTCCGTGCAGGATTGTCCACCCGGCGCCGGCGCGTTCACCTATCAGTTGCAGGCCTTCAACGTGGCCGGCGCGATGGTGTCGCAGGATGCGGTGGTCACCGTGGTGCAGCCGCAGCCGACCGTGCCGCCCACGCCGCCGCTGGCTGGCTCGTGGAGCCTGCTGCAGCTGCAGGGTCAGCCGTTGGCGCCGGGA
Organism: uncultured Caldilineales bacterium; assembly: GCA_937907455.1. Lineage (GTDB taxonomy): Bacteria > Chloroflexota > Anaerolineae > JAAEKA01 > JAAEKA01 > JAAEKA01. Next base: position 14,255 of record CALESQ010000113.1, on the reverse strand, counting down.
ACCGTGATCACTGCCAACTTCAGCGGTGGTCAGGTGACGGGCAGCGGCGGCTGCAACAGCTACAGCGCCGGCTTCTCGACCAACGGCAACAACGTGTCGATCAGCTATCCGATCAGCGGCCAGATGGCCTGCGCGCCGGAGATCCTGCAGCAGGAGAACCAGTTCTTCCAGGTTCTGAGCAGTGCAGGCAGCTACGAGATCAACGGCAACAACCTGATTCTCAGGGATGGCAGCGGCAACACGATCCTGGTGTTCGGGCCGGGCATCACGCCGTTCTAAGCTCAGGGCTTTGTAGGGTTGCTTCTTGGCTTTGACGCCGGGCGCTTGCATCTGTCAACCGCAAGTGCCCGGCGTCTTGCTATAGCGCCGGTAGACCGGGTTTATTGCGAAACCTCCACACGGCGCCAGTTTTATCAAAGGGGGGCCTCGCCGGGCCAATGCACGAATTGCCTGATTGCTGTAATCCCCCCATCCTATGGTAAAATGCCATCGGTCGTCATGCGGCTGCGCCACCGAACGAACAAACCACCGCACAAACAAACGAACACACGACCGAACAAGAGCACTTATGCACCTGTCCACCGCCGACGTCGAGCACATCGCCGAACTGGCCAAGCTGGCGCTGACGCCCGACGAGATCGAGCAGTACCGCCGCCAGCTTTCCGACATCCTGGACCATTTCGAGACCCTCAAGCAGGTCGATACCTCCAGCGTGCTGCCTACTGCCAGCGTCCTGCCCCTGCGCACCGTCATGCGCGTCGATGTGGCGCGCCCCGGCCTGTCCACCGCCGACGCCCTGGCCAACGCGCCCGACCAAGAGGACGGCTACTTCCGCGTGCGAGCGGTGTTTGGTGAGGAGTAGACAGGGAGACAGGTAGACAAGTAGACAAGTAGACAGGTAGACAGGTAGACAGGTAGACAAGTAGACAGGTAGACAGGTAGACAAGTACGCCGAAGGCGGGTAAACTGGAGCGGGCAAACTGCTTGCAGGTTACCATTTACTTCTTACCATTTACTTCTTACTGGTTACTGGTTACCGGATACCGGTTACTTCTTACTTCTTACTGGACACTGGTCGCTCCGGCCACTTCGCCCATGCTTATGGATATTGCTATTGAACAAGCACTGACGCGCATCAACGACCCCCTGTTGGGTGAGTCGCTGAGCGCGCTGGGCATGGTGCATGATGTACAGGTCAAGCGCGGCGGGCGCGTTATGGTGCAATTGCTTGCACCCGCCGCAGCTTGGCCCGGTCAACCAGAACTGGCAGAGGCCGTCTGCCTGACTGTGGGAGCGCTAGATGGGGTAACAGCGGTTGATGTGCAGTGGCAGCAGCAGCCCGCGTGGACCCCACAACGACTCGCAGCAGCCCTGCAAGCGCCGCTCGGTCCGCTAGATGCGACCTCACCGCGAGGCGGACTGCGCAATCGTCTGGCCTTGCTCACCGGGCGCGGTTGATATGCTGGCAGATCGCCGTCGTTGGTTGCCTTCTCTGAGCCTTTTCTGGCTGGCTGCCCTGATGTTAAGCTGGGTGTTATGGCGTGCTGGCGGAGCCACACTGCCAGCCTGGGTGCAGTTTGCCTGGCTGGGAGCATTGATCAGCTCGCTGGCTTTTGTACTCACCGGCTGGGCGCTGGCGCTGCAGCAGCGGACAAAACCACAAACGCCGCCCCCAGCCGGGCAAGGCATCGGTCTGACACTGGACGAGTTGCACGCTATGGACCCGAGCGATTTTGAGGCCTGGGTAACCGAGCTTTTTCAAAGCCGCGGCTATTTTGCCAAGAACATCCCGGACAGCGGTGATCATGGCGTGGATCTGTGGGTGGTGACCCCCAACGGCGAACGGGCTATTGTGCAATGTAAACGCTATCGCGGGGTGGTGGGCGAGCCGGTGGTGCGCGACCTGTATGGGGTGATGCAACACGAAAACGCGCCGCTGGGCTTTCTGGTCACCACCGGCAGCATCAGCGAAGCCGCGGGCAAATGGGCGCGCGGCAAGCGCATTGAGTTGATTGACGGCGCACAGTTGGCTTTGCTGGCAGGTCAGCAGCAAGGCATGATCGGCCTGAGCAGCCACGGAGGCGACTTAGCCAATGTCTGAGCCATATTCCCGCCCGTTGAACCTGGGTCATCGCGGCGCGCGCGCCCTGGCCCCGGAAAACACTCTGGCCGGCATGGCCGCGGCAGTGGCCGCGGGCGCCGATGGTGTGGAATTTGATGTACAACGCACAGCCGATGGACATTTGGTGCTGTTTCACGACGAGGACTTGCGCCGCATTGCCGGAGTAGCAGGCCGCATCACCGACAGCACGCTGGCGCAATTGCGTGAGTTGGATGCAGGCAGCCACTTTGGGCCTCAATTTACCGGCCAGGGTATCCCCACTCTCGACGAAACCATCGAAACCCTGCCCGCAGGCTTCTTCCTCAACATTGAAGCCAAACGCACACCCTATCACAACGACGGGCTGGAAGCTGCTGTTGCTGCCGCAGTGCAGCATCACAATCTGTATGAGCGGTGTTTGGTGTCGTCGTTCAATGTAGCTGTGTTATGGCGCTTGGCACGGCTGGATCGGCGCATTCCCCTGGGGCTGCTCTATGCGCCGGATATGTTGCCCGGACTAAGTTGGGGCTGGCCGCGCCATGTGTTGCGCTTGACGGCGCTCAACCCGTATCACGAACAAGTGACCCCTGCGCTGGTGCGCAAAACCCATGCCCGTGGTCAGCAGGTGAACACCTGGACCGTCAACGAGGTGGAAGAAATGCAGCGGCTGATCGGCCTGGGAGTGAATGCCATCATCACCGACCGGCCCGATCTGTTGCATGCGGTGCAAACGGGCGTGCTATAAGGCAGCGAAGGTCAGGGGGTTGCTCCACACCTCGCGGTCTGTGCCGTTGTTGCTGTAGCGCGGCCCACGCGGCGCGCTGACACCCGGCAACGAGATTTCCTCTGGCAACCTCATGCCTGTTCCCAACACTGCCAGGTTCAGCAGACGCAGCGTCAGCCAATAGCGCGTGCCCACGATCCGTTATAAGCGTTCAGCCAGGGTTGGGTTTCCAGCGGGATGCGATTCACCCATGCACTGTGATCCAGATTGTAGGCATCGCCGGTGGCGTAATCTACCAGGCGATACAGCGCCATCAACGGGTATTCCTTGCATTCAGGATAGCTGGCGTGCGAACCGGCAGCTACATTAATCACCGGATGCGAGCCAATGATTTCCAGATCGGGATGGCCCCACGGTTTGGTGATACGTGATTCGTGTCCCAGATAGCACACATAGGCGGGCGGCTCCACCGGTCGCCCTCCTTCCAGCTTGAAGAAAAGGTGAAAGCCCTCCCAATCACCTTCGTGGTCGTTGAAGCCACCAAAGCCATTGCCCCAATCGTTGTAAGCGTAGTAAAACCAGTACTGCAACACGAGAAAATCGCCCTGCTGCATGGTGCGGTAATAATAGGTAAAACGTGGCTGCTCACCCTGGCTTTCTTGATAGCGCTCAATAGCATTGTTTCGCGTTTCCGAAGGCAACACGAAACGGGGCAATTCAGAGCGGATCCCCGTCTTCAGGTCGTCGGCTACCTGTGGCAACAGCAGGTTGTTCCACCAGAAGCGTTTGGCCGCGTTTTCGGTTTTTTCACTCAGCCAGGTATAGGCCGTGCGCGCGCCGCGTTCATTCCAGCTATCCTGAGGGCTCAAAAGCGGATAAGCCAGCAGCTTCAATGCGTCTTTGCTCCATTGCCGGGTGACCTGGCTGCCCAGCAAGGGACCAGCAGTCACCGAGCGGATAAACAAATTGGCGTCGTTGGAATAGCGTGCCAGGTGTGCAGCATTCAACTGACCTGTAGCTACCAGCGGTTTTTTGTGGCTTTTATGATGCAGCGCAGAATAGCCGAGAAAATCCTCAACCGCCATGGGAAAAAAGTTTTCCCCGGCGGAAAAACGCATAATCGGCGCATACGTATAATGCAATGTGTCGGAGACTGACATAGGGCTATCGCTTATAGACAATGAGAGGCGGCAGCGCCGCGGGCCAGAAAGGTTGTCGCGGCTATTATAGCACAGCTTGCCCTGGGCAGCATTTGCCTTGATTGACTTTCCCCTTCACTGCAAGTACAATAGAAATCATCCCATCTGATCTATTTCGTTTCCAGACCGAAGGAGCACCTATGCCCGCTAAGTCTCATAAACCTGCCCAGTTGGAACGCGACTGGGACCCAACCAAAGTCATCACCGTGCATAACCGGTCTGACCAAAATATCCTGCTTAATCTGCCTACCGGGCATTTTCGTCTTGATGCCGGGCGCAGCTTCCGCATGATCTCGGACATCACCGACGTGCAACAGGTCAAGGAGTTGATCGCCGCGGGCCTGGTGCAGGTGAGTAAGTCGTAGCAGCACAAACATGACAATCGGTGTAACAGACAAGCAGCAAATTCAGGATCTGATTTTAGCCAACGAGCAAGCAGTACGCGCCTTAGGCGTAGCCAGACTGGGCTTGTTCGGCTCCTTTGTGCGCCGAGTATTGTGACTACAAAAATCCCTTTATTGCATGATGAATTGATTATGATCCTCCGTGAGGTTGAAGGTGAAATTACTGCTGATTGACGGCCACTCTCTGGCGTTCCGGGCCTATCACGCGCTGCCAGCGACGATGGCAACGCGCGCGGGCGAACCGACCAACGCTACGTTCGGCTTTTTATCCATGCTGCTCAACACCGTGCGCGAACAGCAACCGGAGTATGTGGCCGTAGCCTTTGACGTAGGCAGAACCTTTCGCCACGAGCAATACGATGCCTACAAGGGTACGCGCGAGCGGATGCCCGACGATCTGCGCCGCCAGGTGGAACGTATTCAGGGCGTAGTGCAAACGCTCAACTTCCCGATCTTCACGCGCGAAGGCTTTGAAGCGGACGATGTGCTGGGCACGCTGGCGCATCAGGCCGACGCCGACGGGGTATACACCACCATTGTTACCGGTGACCGCGATATCGTGCAGTGTGTCACCGACCACACCAGCGTGCTGACCAGTGGGCGCAAGTTCAGCGATACGATTGTTTACACGCCGGAAACGGTGCTGGAACGCTGGGGCCTGGCCCCGCGCCAGCTGATTGATCTGAAAGCGCTGCTGGGCGACACCTCGGACAATGTGCCGGGGGTCAAGGGGATCGGCGAAAAGGGCGCCACCGACCTGATTCAGACCTACGACAGCGTCGAAGGCGTTTATGCCAACCTCGATCAGATCAGCTCGAAGCGCACGCGCGAGGCGCTGATAGCCGGACGTGACAGCGCGTTCCTCAGCAAGCATCTGGTGACCATCGTGCGCGATGTGCCCGGCATCACACTGGATTTGGCCGCCTGCCGCGTGCAGGACTACGATCAGGCCGCGGTGATCGAGCTGTTCCGCGAATTGGAATTCCGCACCTTGCTGGATCGCCTGCCGCCCAGCACGCGCGCTGCGACCACTGTGCCACCTACCGCAACGGGCCAACTGGCGCTGTTTAGCACAGAGCCACAAGCCGACACGCGCAGCGCCGAGCAGCCTTCGCCCTACGCGGTAATTCAAACGCCCGATGCGCTGGCCGAGTTGGTGCACACGCTGAGCAACGCGCCGCTCATTGCCTTTGACAGCGAAACCACCGGCACCGATGCGCAGCAAGCCGAGCTGGTGGGCCTCGCCCTGGCCTGGGGCGAGGGGCAATCAGCCTATGTGCCGGTGGGACATCAATTGCCAATGGACAATGCCCAGCTTCCTCTCGATGTCGTGATTGGCGCGTTGAAAACGGTGCTGGAAGACCCTGCCAACGAGAAGGCCGCGCACAACGCCGAATATGACCTGACCATGCTGGCGCGCTACGGCATCACCGTAGGCGGGCCGCTGTTCGACACCATGATTGCCCAATGGCTGATTGACCCCGGCAGCCGCGGGCTGGGGCTGAAGAACATTGCCTGGCAGCGGCTGGGCGTGGAAATGACACCAATCACCGAGCTGATCGGCACAGGCAAAACGCAAATCACCATGAGTCAGGTGAAAGTTGACGCAGCCGCACGCTACGCAGCGGCCGACACCGACATGACCTGGCAACTGGTAGCAGGCCTGCATGCCGAGCTGGAACAATTGGCACTGACCCCGCTTTTCCGCGACCTGGAAATGCCGTTGGTTCCAGTGCTGGTAGATATGCAGCGCGCCGGCATTTTGCTGGATGTGCCCTTGCTGCGCCAGATGTCGCGCGATCTGCGCCAACGTCTGCATCAAACCGAGCAACAAATCTACGAACTGGTAGGCTATCGCTTCAATATCAACTCGACCCAGCAGATGTCCGACGTGCTGTTCGGCAAGCTGGCCCTACCCACACAAGGGCTGAAAAAGACGCAATCTGGTCACTATTCCACCGCCGCGGGCGTGCTGGAAGACCTCAAGGGCCTGCATCCGGTGATTGACCTGATCCTGGAACAGCGACAGCTCAGCAAACTGCTCAGCACCTACGTAGACGCGCTGCCAGAGCTGGTGAACCCACAAACGGGCCGTTTGCACACCAGCTTCAACCAAACGGGCGCAGAGACGGGACGCATCAGCAGCAATAACCCGAACCTGCAAAATATTCCGGTGCGCAGCGACCTGGGCCGCGAGATTCGCCGCGCGTTTGTGGCTGCGCCCGGCTGCAAGTTGCTGGCCGCGGACTATTCGCAGGTGGAGCTGCGCATCCTGGCGCACGTGTCGCAGGACGCGGCCATGCTGGACGCATTCCGCCACGGCGCAGATATTCACCGCGCTACGGCGTCCACCATCTACGGCGTACCGCCGGAGGAGGTGACCACCGAGCAGCGCAGTATTGCCAAGATGGTCAACTTCGCCACCAGTTACGGCGTCAGCGCGTTCGGACTGGCGAGCCGCACCAGCTTGAACCGCAGCGAGGCGCAGGCCTTTCTGGACGCCTATTTCCAAACGTACCCCGGCATCCGGCGCTATGTAGACGAAACCATCGAAAGAACGCACAAGCTGGGCTATGTGGAAACCTTGCTGGGACATCGCCGCTATTTCCCGATCCTGAAGAACCGCAGCGGCAGCGCCATGGACCGGCAACAGGCCGAGCGCGCAGCCATCAACCATCCCATTCAGGGCACAGCCGCGGACATCATCAAGATCGCTATGGTGCGACTGCACAGCGAACTGCAACAGCGCGGCCTGGCTAGCCGCATGTTGTTGCAGGTACATGACGAACTGGTGCTGGAAGTGCCGGAGGCCGAGCTGACTGTAGTTGCGCCGCTGGTGCGCAGGGTGATGGAAGGCGCGTATCAGCTTGATGCGCCGCTGCAAGTAGACATGGAAGCTGGCCCGAACTGGTACGAGCTGGAGAAGGTGTAATGGATAATAAAGTGTATCTGATAGAGAATGTCTCGATGGACGAGGATTATCTTTACTTGGTTGTGGAACAACATATCTATCGGATCCGTTGGGATGACTGCTCATTGCCACTGGCAAGAGCCAGTCAGTCTCAGCGACAAAGCTTCGAAGTCGCGTCATCCGGCTATGAAATTCATTGGCCTGCTATTGACGAGTACCTGGCTGTCGCATATCTACTTGCAAATGCCGAAACAATGAATCAGTTGATTGAGGAAGGACAGACAGAACACGCTTCTGGCTTAAGTGTAATTACCTCGCAAGTGATAGCAGAGGCGTGCGCCTCGTACGCCACAAGTAGCGCCAAGCCGTCGGCTTCTCAATGGATTGACCATCAGCTAACGCCTATTGCCCGGTCCTTATCGCCAAGCCGTGCGGCGCAGTTGCTTGACTTCGCTCGGTTTCTGGAAGCACAGTCATTGGCCGAGATGCTGGATCGCGAAAACGCGAGCCTAACCGATATCGAAACTGATACTAACCATGCGCGTTGGGATGCACTATTGGCATCTGATGAGTCACAAGCTCTGCTAGACAGACTGGCTGACGAAGCGTTGGCCGAACACCGCGCTGGCAAGACCAAACCGATGGCTTTCACCAACGATGGACGAATCGCACCCGGATGAGATCACAGACCACGGCCACCTTCTGGAATTTGTATGGTGAACTGCCTGAACAAATCCAGCGTCGTGCCGACAGTGCCTACCGGCTGTGGCAGCTCAATCCCTATGCCCACGGTCTCTTCTTCAAGCGTGTCGGGCGCAATAAACCGATCTACTCAGTGCGTATCGGCTTGGATTACCGGGCCCTCGGGGTTCTGGATGGCGATGCGATCATCTGGTTTTGGATCGGTCCACATGACGTCTATGAACGAATGTTGAGACATTTCTGATCCTGGTGGTTCAGCGCTCTCCATTCAGCTGAACCGAAAGAGTTATACGGAGTTGCGGATTACGCGGGCGGACGGCTTCAGAATTTGCCTGATGCCGACGAAACCCGCAGTGGCATGATCAACAACTCCCAGGAGAACAACGCAGCGTGATCCACACCGACCTCATTTCTTTGATCCAACAGGCCGCCCGTGCGGCGCAAAAAGCCGGTGATTTACCGACCTACGACTTGCCCGCCTTTTCCGTTGAACATCCCAAAAACGCGGAACACGGCGATTATTCCACCAACATCGCCATGCAGTCGGCGCGGCCGGCGCGCATGGCTCCCATCAAAATCGCTGAACAGTTGGTTGCGCACTGGCCGATCAGCCCCTTCGTCGGCAAGGTGGAGATCGCGCCGCCCGGCTTCATCAATATTACGCTGGACAATGGCTGGCTGGCGCAGCAGGTGCAGGTGATCGAAGAAAACGCCACCACCTACGGCAACTCGAACACCGGCCAGGGCCGCAAGGCGCAGGTTGAGTTCGTCAGCGCCAACCCCACCGGCCCGCTGACCATCGGCCACGCCTGGGGCGCAGTGCTGGGCGACTCCGTTGCCAGTCTGCTGCAAGCCACCGGCTGGGATGTAACGCGCGAATACTACTTCAACAACGGCGGCCGGCAGATGCGCCTGCTGGGGGAGAGCCTGCAAGTGCGCTGCCTGGAGCTGCTGGGCGAACGCCGCGCCATTCCCCAGGACGGCTATCAGGGCGAGTATCTGCGCTGGGTCGCCGCGGCGCTGGTGGCAGAATACGGCGCCAGTTTGCACGACAAGGAACTGGATTTCTTCCGCGGCAAGGCGGTAGATGCCATCTTCGCCAACATCCGCGCCACGCTGGATCGGCTGGGCATCCACTTCGATGTGTACTACAACGAGCTGGACCTGTACGAAACCGGCAAGGTCAACGCGGCGGTGCAGGCGCTGGCCCACAGCGGCTATTCCTATCAAAAAGACGGGGCCACCTGGCTGCGCGCGGCTGATTTGGGTCTGAAACAAGATCGCGTCATCATCAAGTCCAGCGGCGAGCCGACCTACCGGATGCCTGACATCGCCTATCACGTCGAAAAGCTGCGCCGCGGCTTCGATTTCGTCGTGGACATCTTTGGTGCCGATCACCACGCCACTTGGCCCGATGTGCTGGCGGGCGTGCGCGCCCTCGGCTACAACACCGATGGCATTCAGGTGATTATCCACCAGTTCATCACGTTGCTGCGCGGCGGCGAAGAAGTGAAGATGTCCACGCGGCGCGGCCAGTTTGTGACCATTGACGAGCTGCTCGACGACGTGACCACCGAAGCCATTCCCGGCAAAGATGTGGTGCGCTTCACGCTGCTCACCCGCTCGCCCGACAGCCCCATGACCTTTGATCTCGATCTGGCGGTCAAGCAAAGCAGCGAAAACCCGGTCTACTATGTGCAATATGGGCACGCACGGATCTGCTCGATCCTGCGAAAAGCCGCTGAAGAAGGCTTTGGCCCCGATATGTACGCGGCTGGCGACCTGACGCTGCTCACCCACCCCTCTGAGCTGGCTTTGCTGCGGCGCATGGTGGCGCTGCCGGAGGCCGTAGCCCAGGCCGCACAGCAGCTTGCTCCGCACCAGATGAGCGGCTTTGCCACTGAGCTGGCGACACAGTTCCACGCGTTTTACCGTGACTGCCGCGTGGTCTCCTCGGACCCCGCTGACCGTGAGATCACGCGTGCGCGCTTGCGCCTGTGCGAGGCCACGCGCATCACCCTGGCGCGCACCCTCAGCCTGATGGGGGTCACTGCGCCCGAACGGATGTAGCCGTCACCCGGGCGCACCGGAATCGCAAAGGCATGCGCCGCTTTGCACGGGTTGACATCAGCGCCACACTAATCATAACAACGCAAAGCGGCGTGTGCGGCCAAACCAGCCGCAGCACGCCGCTCTTTTCGTTTCCTGCTTGAGCACGGTCAAAGACCGGCCCAAGCAACCTATTGCGAAACCAGACCAAGCAAATGGCCGCTGTGGCCGGTCTCTCGGAAATGGTTCCCCATCTCCTGACCGTGCCATAAAGGCAACCCCTAAACCAAAGGATTTTTTCATGAGCTATCGTATTTTAATTGCCGACAAGCTTGATCAGGAAGGCGTGGATTTACTGCGCCCTCACGCCGAAGTAGTAGAACGCCCCACGATTACCCAGGAAGAGTTGGTAGCTGCCATCTCCGAATTCGATGCTCTGCTGGTACGCAGCCGCCCGCAGGTAAGCGCCGAAGTGCTGCAAGCCGCTGCCACTACGGGCCGACTGCGCGTGGTGGGCCGCGCCGGCGTGGGAGTAGATAACATTGACGTGCCCGCGGCCACAGCGGCCGGCGTCACTGTAGTGAATGCGCCCACCGGCAATACCGTCGCTGCCGCGGAACATGCAGTAGCCATGCTGCTGGCATTGGCGCGCCACATCCCCGCGGCCGATCACTCGGTGCGCAGCGGCGAATGGAAGCGCAGCCAGTTCATGGGCACCGAAGTACGCAACAAGCGTCTGGGACTGCTGGGGCTGGGGCGCATCGCCTCGCTGGTAGCCGAACGCTGCCAGGGCTTCGGCATGGAGGTGGTGGCACACGATCCCTATGTGGGCAAAGACTATGCCGCCAACATCGGAGTGCAGTTGGTGGATTTCGAGGAGCTACTACAACGCAGCGATTTCATCTCGCTGCATGTGCCAGCAACAGCCGAAACCCGCGGTCTGTTCAACACAGCCGAGCTGGCCCGCTGCAAGCCGGGCGTATTCATCATCAACTGCGCCCGTGGCGGGGTGATTGACGAAGCTGCGCTGCTGGCTGCTCTGGATGCCGGTCAGGTGGCCGGGGCCGCGCTGGATGTGTACGCACAGGAACCGCCCGCCGACACACCGTTGCTGCATCATCCCAAAATCGTGCTAACACCGCACATCGCCGGCTCTACCCACGAGGCGCAACGTCAGGTAGCTGTGGACGTGGCCGAGCAGGTGGTTGACGTGCTGCAAGGTCGGCTGGCGCGCTACGCCATCAACACGCCCATCATCGCGCCCAAAGACCTGGAGGCGCTCACGCCTTATATTGATTTGGCCGAACGTCTGGGGCGCTTTCTGGTGCAACTGGAACCAGGCACGCTGGACCACATGGAACTGAACGTCTACGGCCCCATTGCCGAGCTGGATGTGGCCTATCTGGAAGCGGCAGCGCTAAAGGGCCTGCTGGATGGCAAAGTGGCCGAGCGTGTCAACCTGGTCAACGCGCGCCTGATCGCGCGACAGCGCGGCCTCAACCTGGCGCAGCGCCGCAAGCGCCATCACAGCCAGCGTTACGAAAGTCTGATCACGCTGGCGGTGGGCAACGGCAAGCGCCAGCGCACAGTAAGCGGAGCCATTCTGCAGGAAGAACCGCACATTGTGGGCATTGACGACCTGTGGGTAGATTTTGTCGCCAGCGGCCACTTGCTACTAACCTGGCACCACGACCGCCCCGGCATTGTGGGACGCATCGGCACGTTGCTGGGCCAGAACGATGTCAATATCGCCTTTATGCACCTGGGCCGTCGGTCGCCGCGCGGCGAGGCCATCATGGTGCTGGGGCTAGACGAGATGATCCCGGAAAGCCTGTACCCGGAAATTCTCAACATGCCGCATAACTACTCAGTGAAAGCCATCCTGTTGTAATTCTGGAGGCGCAACGATTGTTGCTTTTTGTGGCAGCATCTCGCAGTCTGTTCCAAACTGCGAGATGCTGCACGTCTAACACAATTGCAGAAATTACCTAAACTGTGCGATAATAAGAGGACAGGGAACTAAAGATGAACGACAAACTATCAAACAACCTATCCCCATCACCCTCTCAAGCTGCCAGCACGCCGTCAGGCCGACGCATCCTGGTGGTTGAGGATAACCGTGAGCTGCGTGACTTTATGCGCCGCATTTTGCAACGTTACGGCTATCAGTATATGGATGCCGAGGACGGTATCCAAGCTGTTGAAACAGCCAAAACCGCGCAACCCGACCTGATCCTCATGGACATCGCTCTGCCTGAACTGAACGGCTACGGGGCCGCCAGACTGCTGAAAACATTGCCGGAGTGCGCGCATATCCCCATCATTGCGGTGACTGCCCACGCTCGTGAGGTAGACCGCAAGCAGGCGTTGGAGATGGGCTGCGATGCGTATCTTAGCAAGCCATACAGTTTACACGATCTCATGGCGCTGATCGAGGAATTCCTACCGCATCCAAAGTCAACGTGAGCGATAGCCTCTAAAAGTCAGTGAGTATCCAATTAAAAATAACGAGGAAAGGGGGGTTTTTCGCGCCTAAAATCTGAGGGCAACCTTGCCAGGACACTATCAGCGAAATCATCCCGCGGCAGCCGCCGGACGATCAATCGTCCGGCTACAGCGCAGCGCCCCGTCCACGGGGCTTTCTGGCACACGCACGCCAGCCCGCTTCAGCGGGCGCTGTTTTGTAGCCGGTGGGATTTCATCCCCCGGCGATGCCGCGCCGATGCAAGCCTCGCATCCACGCCGCGGCGACCGCCGGACGATCAATCGTCCGGCTACGGTGCAGCGCCCCGTCAACGGGGCTTGCTGGCACGCGCACGCCAGCCCGCTTCAGCGGGCGCTGTTTTGTAGCCGGTGGGATTTCATCCCCCGGCGATATCGCGCCGATGCAAGCCTCGCATCCACGCCGCGGCGACCGCCGGACGATCAATCGTCCGGCTACGGTGCAGCGCCCCGTCAACGGGGCTTGCTGGCACGCGCACGCCAGCCCGCTTCAGCGGGCGCTGTTTTGTAGCCGGTGGGATTTCATCCCCCGGCGATGCCGCGCCGATGCAAGCCTCGCATCCACGCCGCGGCGACCGCCGGACGATCAATCGTCCGGCTACGGTGCAGCGCCCCGTCAACGGGGCTTGCCGCCGCACGCACGCCAGCCCGCTTCAGCGGGCGCTGTTTTGTAGCCGGTGGGATTTCATCCCCCGGCAATCCCGCGGCGACCGCCGGACGATCAATCGTCCGGCTACGGTGCAGCGCCCCGTCAACGGGGCTTGCCGCCGCACGCACACCAGCCCGCTTCAGCGGGCGCTGTTTTGTAGCCGGTGGGATTTCATCCCCCGGCGATGCCGCGGCAGCCGCCGGACGATCAATCGTCCGGCTACAGCGCAGCGCCCCGTCAACGGGGCTTGTTGGCACGCGCACGCCAGCCCGCTTCAGCGGGCGCTGTTTTGTAGCCGGTGGATTTCATCCCCCGGCAATCCCGCGGCGACCGCCGGACGATCAATCGTCCGGCTACGGTGCAGCGCCCCGTCAACGGGGCTTGCTGGCACACGCACGCCAGCCCGCTTCAGCGGGCGCTGTTTTGTAGCCGGTGGGATTTCATCCCCCGGCGATGCCGCGCCGATGCAAGCCTCGCATCCACGCCGCGGCGACCGCCGGACGATCAATCGTCCGGCTACGGTGCAGCGCCCCGTCAACGGGGCTTGCTGGCACGCGCACGCCAGCCCGCTTCAGCGGGCGCTGTTTTGTAGCCGGTGGATTTCATCCCCCGGCAATCCCGCGGCAGCCGCCGGACGATCAATCGTCCGGCTACAGCGCAGCGCCCCGTCAACGGGGCTTTCTGGCACACGCACGCCAGCCCGCTTCAGCGGGCGCTGTTTTGTAGCCGGTGGGATTTCATCCCCCGGCAATCCCGCGGCAGCCGCCGGACGATCAATCGTCCGGCTACGGTGCAGCGCCCCGTCAACGGGGCTTGCTGGCACACGCACACCAGCCCGCTTCAGCGGGCGCTGTTTTGTAGCCGGTGGGATTTCATCCCCCGGCAATCCCGCGGCAGCCGCCGGACGATCAATCGTCCGGCTACAGCGCAGCGCCCCGTCCACGGGGCTTGCTGCCGCACGCACGCCAGCCCGCTTCAGCGGGCGCTGTTTTGTAGCCGGTGGGATTTCATCCC
>CALESQ010000112.1 GCA_937907455.1 uncultured Caldilineales bacterium | reverse complement strand
ACTCAGTTTTGCCCAGTTGATCAACTTTTCCTTTCTAAAACTGTCGGGTAGCTAGCTTACAGAATAATGCTGCTGATACCGATGTGCCTCACTGTTTACCTGCTGATGATACCAGTGGCTGCGCGGTGCCGCCTTCAACCTGGCCGATTACAGTTAACCCGAATGCAGTGAGTTGGCTTGGTTCGCGCATGTTTGCTACGAATCAATGCAACAGTACTTCCTATGCCTGTATTCCTTCGAATAACGGTATATTGTACGGCTCTACCAACGAAGCCTGCGATTACGAATCACCCGGCGGTGATGATGAAATGACGAACCCAACCGCAACAAGTAGTACCGATGGCGGGCCTGTTATGGACGTAGTGATTGATCTTGAGCAGATAGGCTGTGGCCCCATTCGCCTGAAGGCCGATGCCGGTACGACTGGCTTTAACTGGGAAATGGGCGCCAACTGCAACGGATCGCTTAGTGCCGGTGGCACAGATGCGTTTAGCATCTACTTCACCGGTGCTGGTGTAACGCCCACGCAGGCAGTCAATCCCAAGCCGGAGCTATCACTGAAAAACTTCACCGTTCAAGCTACGGAAGCTACTGCCTGTACACCTGGCCAAAGTTACACTTCGCAGATTATCGCAACTGCCACCGCCGAAAATCTGAGCTGTGGCGATGCAGCTAATGTACCGGTAGTGTTTGATGTCACCTCAGGCACAGGACTGAGCGATCAAACTCAGACCGTCACTACACTGAACGCTTTTGGTGAAACGGTGGTTAGTGCCAACCTGGGCACAATCACTTGTGTATGCGATAGCCCGCAAATGATTTCAATTACTGCCAGCGTGGATCCGGCTAACACGATCACTGAATGTAGCGAATCGTCTGCAACAGGTGAGCCGGTGTGCAATCCACCCGTCGGTTCAGCCAACAGTCAGACAGCGAGTAGCGCATGCAATGCCTTGCCGCTGGCTATCACCCTGGCTGATTTCAACGCCATACAGCAAGGTGAGCAGGTTGTAGTAAGCTGGGAAACCGCCACCGAGCTAAACAATCGCGGCTTCAACCTCTATCGTGGCGTTTCGCCGGATGCGTGGGATCGTCAGCTTAACAGCACGCTGATTCCTTCTCAGGCGCAGGGTAGTGCTGGTGGCTTCCTTTATACCTGGGACGATCAGACCGATTTTGCGGCGGGCCAGACCTACTGGTACTGGCTGCAAGATATGGATGTAAACGGCCACACCACCCTGCATGGCCCGATCAGCGTGGTGTACACTGCACCCACGGCAGTGCGTGTGGTGCAGGTAGGTAGCACTTCGTCGGCGCAGCCGCCCACATCCGCTTTATGGGCATTGCTGCTGCCGTGGTTGGGTGCAGCTTTGTGGCTGGCACGTCGCCGCACTGCTCACTGAGGGTAATGCCAAAACCTGTCCAGGAATAACCCCCGCAATAACTCGCACGGAGATTGGCACCCCCCCTGAAGGGATCGCCCAAAACCGCCAGTTATTCCTGGACAGGTTCTAAGTACATCGAAAATAAAGCCATTGCGCTCAGTTTAGCACGCTAAAGGCTCTTATCGGTGTCACTCCGAACGCAGTGAGGAGTTCCCCGTGCGCTGATGAAGGGATTCCTTGGCCCTGGCGGGCCTCGGAATGACGGCCAGGGCAGCAACTGCCACGCACAACAACTTGATCTGCGAAGCATTTAGCCCCACTTCGTACAAAAACGGTCAATAACCAAGAGGGAGGACTCGTTGCCACCAACCCGCTTCCCGTCTCGCCAAACCGGAACAGTCCTATCAGCCAAAGCAAGGTTCGCAGCGGCGGGATGACTCAACTCCCCTCACCTTGTCACCCTGTCATCTCATCACCCAAAGCGGGGCAGGAGCGCAACATTAGCAAATTGTAAGGTTTTTCACGGCAACAAAACAAGAAGGTATCTGTTACAATAGTTGCGTAATAAAAATTTCAGGCTGCTTAGGCGGAGTTTATCACACAAACTGAACCCAGCCATTCTTATTGCAAAACTACGAACCAAGGCGGTCGTAGTTGGGATATTACAACTGAATGCGAAAGGATACAAACGCTATGAAACTCAAGCATCAAATTTTGTCGTTATCAGTCTCTTTTGGTGTAATAATGTTGCTGGTAATGACCTTGTTGGCAACCGCGATTCTTGTACCTTTGCCCGCTTTGGCAGATGGCACAGTGGGAGGCAGCCCGAACCCGATCGGCGCGCAATACGGCGCGCCAAGAGCTATTGATGGCGATGCCGATGCTGCCTGCGCCGATACCCAGGATCGCGGCGACATTATGGATTTTCACGCGTTTTCAGCCCCTGCCACCAATGGGAGCAGATGGTTCTTTGCCTTCGTAATCGACTCGAACGCTGCCATGGCAAGCGGTACTATCGATTCCCCCACTTATTTTGTGATTTTGGATGATCCAGATAGTACAGGGGCCAATTCAACCGACACCATTCCCTTCTATAATTCTGTCGGTAGTGGCTATAGTGGCGATTGGCGACGCAACATGCTTGCTCCTGGAACCCACTTCATCGGCTGCTATCCTCTCAATAACAATGATTTGTCTTGCGATCTATACGACAATTACAAGCAACAGGTCGCCAACGTAGACGCCTGGACTGTAAACACCATCACGTTAGCCGACCGGCGCTATGTAGAAACAGCCCTGCCTGATGATGCCGATGTTCCCGGTTATCTGCTCGACAATACCACCATCAACACGATGGTCATCTCAACCTACAACAGCGATAACTGGGCCAATCCCATAGATGCCGCTGGTGGCGTTGCCCCTGGCTTTAGCTGTCACAACAGCGCCAAAGAAGGCGGATCAGCCAAGACCTTCGTGGCTGGAGACCTGCTGGCTACCGCAGCTAACTGCAACACTACCGGACGTCCCACCAGCGGTGCCACCAACGACCGTCAATGCCTGAGCTTACCGGCGCGCACCACCACCACGGCACTCACCGACATTGCCACCTGCACTGCTGCGAATGTCGGTGTGCTGGTAGATGGCAGCAGCAGCGGTGACAACTATACCCTGCTGACTGAAGCCGGCTTCGCCGGTCCCTATCAGGGCGGCGATACAGCAGCCTCCGATTTCCTCGGCGAGTCTTCATCTTATCGTTACTGCAACGCCAGCGGTGTTTGCACCGGCCATAGCGGCGCTGACATGGAGAAGATTTCCGTGCGCGGCGATGCCTACTTCCTTTATCTCTATGTAGAAGGAACCCTGGCAAGCTTTGGCGGTTCGGCTGGCGGCAGCGATCTTGCTAACTTGTACGTAGCCATAGATCTGCCTGATGTCACCAGTGGTTCAGCGGAAACATCTTCTACCGGTGTGCCTGGTTCTGATGAATTTTCCAATGCCCCGGCCAGCCGCATGGTGAACTTTAAGGGTTGGGACGTAGACTATGCCGTAGAGTTGATATGGTATGGCAACGCCGGCGATACTAATGCTGCCAAGTTGTACGACTACACCGGTACACGCACCTGGAGCAGCACCAATTTCACCGTAGTTGCTTCCAAAGATACCGTTGACCACACCAGCAGCACGCCGCCCACGGCTGGCAATCTGTATTATGGACGTTCTGGCGATAACTATGAATTCGCCATTCCCTGGGCCGCACTCGGCTACACCGCCTGGACCGCCGGCACTCCGCAACCCACCTGCTCGGGTACTTGTCGTCCTGCTACTGCCGGTATTATCCGCATGGGCGCCTATACCACTGCTGACAGCAACGCGGTGAGCGGCGAAGAGAATTGGGATGTGTATGATCAAGCCCCTGGCATCGGGCAGGGCGGCAGCGGTTTGGGCAGCCATGAACGCATCGGCGATGAGTGGCTGGATACCGACGACAACCGTACCACCAGCGGCGAATACGATGGGTCGCCTTACTCCGGCGCCACCCGTAACACCAGCGACAAATCCAGTTCTGATCCTGATGGCGCCGATGTAGATACCATCGAAAGCTACTTCCAGTATACCCTTGCGCCAAACGACGCATCTTGTATTCTCGCCATCACACTGGCTTCTTTCGAGGCAAGTGGCGCGGCCGATCATATCGCCCTTGCCTGGGAAACCGTCAGCGAGTTGAACAACCGTGGTTTCAATCTCTATCGCAGCACTTCGCCCGCCGCTCCGGCCCAGCAGCTCAACGCCGCGCTGATCCCCTCACAGGCGCAGGGCAGCGGTGGTGGCTTCCTCTATACCTGGAATGACAGCGCTGGCCTGGTGGAAGGTCAGACCTACTGGTATTGGCTGGAAGATGTGGATATCAACGGACGCGCCACCCTGCACGGCCCGGTCAGCGCTATGCTGCAAGGCCCCACAGCCGTTGAACTGAGCAGCTTGCAAACTGCCAGCCGTGCCGGCACTCTGCCCGCCTGGCTGCTGGTGAGCCTGCTGGCTGTCCTCACCCTCGGTGCCGTGGTCTGGCGCGAACGGCGCAACACAGTGCGTTAAGCTTGTTACAGGTTAAAATGGCGGCGCTGTCGGCATTGAAAGCGACAGCGCCGCTTGTTGCTTTATCTGCGCGGGGCGGCTGTGGTGCTTGGGATGTCGTCCCCGTGGCCGCCGCGCCGGTTTCATGAACCGGCGCTTTTTCTTGCCGGTTTCAGGCCGGTTGTTCAGGAATTTGTCTACCATGAAAATCACCTCCAGACTCACTGCAAGCGTTCTTATCCTGTTGGCGTTCGGGGCATTGTTTGCTGCCTACGGCTCGCTTAACCGGCCTGCGCCTGTCAATGCCGCCCCCCTGGTCGCACCCGGTTATGGCTCACCCGTGTTGGATGGCGTGCGTGATGCCATCTACGGTTCCGCCATTGCCACCGATCCGGCCAACGACCTGGCTAACCCCGGCCCCGGCGGCTGGAGTGGCACCGCCTGGACAGATCTGACTGCGCTCTACTGCCAGAACGATGACACCACGCTCTATGTCTATGCTGATCTGCCCGGCTATAGCCAATCTGATTCCAGCGGCCAAATCGGCCTCTTGTTTGATGGCGGCAGCAGCGCAGGAGGCAGCAGCGATCCGTGGGCTAACGCCATCACCTTCGATCACAGCAATCGCCCCGACTACGCCCTGCGCGGCAATATCCCCGGTATGCAAAGCGCCGACAACGGCTGGACAGAGCTGCGAAGCTGGGGCGGCGCGGCCTGGAGCGCTGGCGGCAGCAACTGGGGCGGCCTGAGTAGCGGCAGCCAGCTCGGCAGCAAAATCGCCTACAGCAACGCCAACGGCGTGGAATTCAAGATCCCGCTGGCTGACATCGGCAATCCCGCCCTGGGCAGCACCCTCAACGTCGAGTTCTTTGCTACGCAAGGCGGCACCACCAAAGGCGCCTACGACACCCTGCCCAGCGACGATCAATCCACCGGCTGGGATGATGCCACCACCCTGACCGCCAGCGCGGCCTGCGTGCTTACCAGTGCAGGGCCAACCAATACCCCCACCTCTACCCCCACCACTGGCCCCACGCCCACGCCTACCGCCACTCCAACCACCGGCCCCACCCCTACACCTACCGTCACCCCCACCGCCACGCCTACGGCGGTTTCTGGCTGCACCGGCGCGGTGGCAGGAGATGGCACAGTGGTCATCACTGCGCTCTACCACGACAACACCGATCCCATCTATCGAGATCCGGTTGGCGCGGTTCCCACCGGCGGTTCGGCCAAAGTACGCCTGCGCGTCTGTGCCAACGATGTGCAGCAGGTGCAGGCTATCGTGTGGCGCACCGGTGACCCGCTGGCTTCGCCTTCGTTCACCTATGCCGCCAGCATCACGAGCAGCAACGGTGGCTATGTGCTTTGGGAAGCCACCGTGCCCGGCGACACCGTGAACCTGTGGTATCAGTTCCGTGTTACCGATGGCAGCACTGTGGGCCAGTTCAACCCCATCACCGGCAACAACGGCCCCGGCAAATGGTACACCGGCGCGCTGGCTAATCCTTCGTGGAGCCTGCCGGTGCAAACGCCCACTCCCACGCCCATTGCCGACTTCGCTGTGCCTACATGGATTGACGACGCCGTGATCTATCAGATCTTTCCAGATCGCTTCCGCAACGGCAACACCGCCAACGACCCCGTAGACGGTTCGCCGGTATACGATCCCGGCGGTTGCGCAGGCTATCCCCATCCGCGACCGGGCGGCGCCACCTCTGGCTGTCTGTGGGATATACGTAACTGGACCGACCCGCTGCTGTCACCAAGCTGGGGGTTGGACTACCACGGCGGTGACCTGCAAGGCATCACCGCTAAAATCAACGCCAATTACTTCAACGATCTGGGTGTCAATACGCTCTACCTGAACCCTGTTTTTGATGCTTCTTCCAACCACGGCTACGACACCAACGACTATCACAGCGTGCGTGCCATTTTCGGCGGCAATGCCGCCTTTGATCAGTTGATCGCCGCGGCCAATGCCAAGGGGCTGCGCGTGATCCTGGATGGTGTCTTCAACCACGCCGGGATGGATAGCAAATACCTCGACCCCTACAATGACTGGGCCAATCCACCCACCAACGAATATGGCGCTTGCGAGGCAACCAGCTCGCCCTATCGCCCCTGGTTCACGCCCGGCAGCAGCGGTGCAGCTACCTGTGACGGCGGCTGGAACTGGAAGGGGTGGTACGGCTACGCCACTTTGCCCGAATGGGTGGATGCCAGCAGCGGCGTGCGCGACCTGTTCTTCCGCGGCGGAGCGCCCGGCACACCCAGCGGCAAGTCGGTGTCACAGTTCTGGCAGGAAAAGGGCATTGCTGGCTGGCGCTACGACGTAGCCCAGGACATTACTCATGACTTTTTCAGCGCCATGCGGCCCTATGTCAAGGGCAGTAACACCAGCGGCACGGTATACGGCGACAGCGAACAGATCATGCTCGGTGAAGTCACAGGCGGCTGCGACTGGTATCTGTACCAAAGCTACATCAACCAGAACGAGTTGGACTCGGTGATGAACTACTGCTTCCGCGACTGGGCCAAAGACTTTGGCAACGGCAACGCGCCCAGCCAGTTCGACAGCAAATACTACCAGTTCAAGGCGTTGTTCCCCACCGCGGCCTGGCGCGGCTTTATGAACCTGATCAGCAGCCACGACTCGCCGCGCATGTTGAACCTGCTCAACAACGACAAAAGCAAATTAAAGCTGGTGACGCTGCTGCAATTCACCCTGCCCGGCGCACCTTCCATCTACTATGGAGATGAGGTAGGCGTGAGCGGCGGCGGTGACCCCGACAATCGCCGCACCTTCCCCTGGCCCGACATAAACGGCGGCGTCAACGGCAACGGCGACAGCTACGATGCTGACATGTACAACCACTTCAAGACCCTGCTAGCCATTCGTAACGCCCATCCTGCCCTGCGTGGGGGCGATGTACGCACGCTGCTGGTGAATGATGCCGGTGGCCTGTACAGCTATCTGCGCTTGGACAGCAGCGAAGCCCTGGTGGTGGTACTAAACAACACCACGGCCGCAGGCACAGCCACCATCCCCGTCACCGGCGTGCTGGCTGATGGCGTGGTGGTGAGCGATCTGCTCAACCCGGGCAGCAGCTACACCGTCAGCAGCGGCCAGATCGTTGTACCGGTGGCAGCACGCTGGGGCCGCATCCTGTGGACCGATCAGGTGCAGCAGGCAGTGACCCTGGCCTCCTTTACCGCCCAGCCCGCCAGCGTCGGGGTAGAGCTGGCTTGGGAGACCGTCAGCGAAACCGACAATGCCGGCTTTCGGCTGTATCGCGCTGAAAGCGCCGCGGCCCAGCCTGTCTTGCTGGCCTCGCTGCCCAGTCAGGCCGCAGGTGCTGCGTCGGGCAGCCGCTATAGCTATCTTGACAGTACTGCCGCCGCCGGTCAAACCTGGTGGTACTGGCTGGAAGATATAGATCTGGCCGGTGTAGCCACCCGTCACGGCCCAGTAAGCGCCTCACCGCAAGCACCAAGCGCCGTGGGGTTGAGCAGCTTGTCCGGCAGCACCGCGCGTTCAGCCTGGCCCGTGTGGTTGCTGATTGGGCTGCTGACCGTGCTGCTGCTGGTCCGTGCCCATCGGCAGCGGGCAGAGAACAGGTTGTAGGCCCCTTGAAGTGCCGTCTGCGGCTCCCTGCCTCGTTTTGCTACAGCCGCAGACGGCCACCTCAACCGGCGGAGGTTTTCGCCAAGGCCGCCATATCCTCATCCGTCGTGTGTTTTCTATTTGGCATTTTTGTCACAATGCGTTATAATCGCCCCGATCAATACTCGTTGTTAACCCGCTTCGCGGTCAGTTGACCGCTCAATCCTGTTTCAGGAGGACACAAAGACGTGCGAAAACTATTGCAGCCGCGCAACTTGGCCCTCATCATTGGCGTGGTCGTTTTGATGCTGGGTAGTGCAGTTCTCCTTAAAGTTCCCCTTCCTGCCATTGTTCTCCCGGCAGAAAAAGTCCTCAAAATCGGTTCCATTGACATCACCAACACCTTTATCGCTACCATCCTGGTTGATTTGATTCTGGTGGGGTTGGCTTTTCTGGGCACACGCAAGCTCAAAGACATTCCCGGCGGGTTGCAAAACGTGCTGGAGTGGTTCGTCGAGATCTTCTATAACATGACCGAAGATATCGCGGGCAAGGCATTGGTCAAGAAGTTGTTCCCCATCTTCATGACCATTTTGTGCTTCATTTTGATAGCCAACTGGATGAGTCTGATCCCCGGAGTAGACAGCATCGGCAAGTTGGAGCCGCTGGAGACTGCTTATCAGGTATCGGGCATTACCACCGGCTACAAAACTGTGGAGCTGCCCCTTGGTATTCGCAGCCTCAGCCGCGCTGCTGGTTCCTATACCCTCACGGCTGAAGACAAAGCCAATCTGGACGCGGCCGCGCACGAGGCCGAAGCCCACGGCGAAGACGCAGCGCACGGCGATGAGGCTGCTCATCACGAAAGCGAGTTGGGTTACTACGTGGTGGCTCCTTATATCCGTCCCGCAGCCACCGACCTCAACGTGCCGCTGGCTATCGCCCTCATCTCGGTGGTGTGGACGCAGATCATCGGCATTCAGGCACTGGGGCTGGGCTATTTCCGCAAGTTCTTCCTGCCGCACATGACCGGCATCAAACCCATTGATTTGATCGTGGGCTTCTTGGAGCTGATCAGCGAATTCGCCAAGATCGTCTCCTTCACCTTCCGTCTTTTTGGCAATGTCTTTGCCGGCGCGGTGCTGCTCTTCGTCATGTCGTTCCTCGTTCCTTTCTTTGTGCCGCTGCCCTTCTATGCCCTGGAACTGTTCGTGGGCTTCATGCAGGCTTTCGTGTTTGCCATCCTCACCCTGATCTTCATGGCGATGGCGACCGTCGGTCACGGCCCCGATCACGAACATCACTAAAGAAACCCGCACCTCGTAAGGCCGTGGCTTTGGCTTGCTGCGGGGTGCGCAAAAGTTCTATTCATTCAATCTGTTCCCAGTGCCGGCACATGCCTGCACACCCTACACACTCCCAAGGAGGACATTCAGCATGGTAGAAATCCTCGCACCCGCTTTGGCCATTGGCTTGGGCGCGATCGGCCCCGGCATCGGCGTCGGTATGTTGGTTCAAGGCGCGATGGAGGCCATTGGCCGCAATCCCGAGGCCGCTGGCGAGATCCGCACCAATATGATCCTGGGCATCGTCTTCGCAGAGGCTATTGCGATCTATGCGCTGGTTGTGGCGCTGTTGCTCCTCTTCGTAGGCGCACCTGGCCTCAGTGGGTGATCTGTCCACCTCATGGACAACCTCACCTATCAGCCAAAAAGGAGGCGCCAAATTGGACGCATTAAGTAGCCTGGGAATCAACGGCCCATTCCTGCTGGCGCAGATCGTCAACTTCTTTGTTCTGTTCATTCTGCTGCGCCTGTTGCTCTTCAAGCCCCTGGTCAACATGCTTGAATCGCGCAAACAGCGGATTGCCGATGGCTTGATGGCAGCAGAAACAGCGAAGCGTGAAGCCGATGCAGAGCGGGCACATCTGCAAGCACAGCTTGACAGCGAGCGCCGCGAAGCGCTCGACCGCATCGCCGCCGCATCCAAGCGCGGCGAAACGCTGGCCGCCGAGATCGAAAGCAGCGCCCGCCAGGATGCTCAGAAAATCGTTGATGACGCCCGCCACGAAGCAACCCGCGAGCGCGATCGTATCATCACCGAGGCGCAGGATCAGATTGCCGAGCTGGCAATGCTGGCTGCCGAAAAGGTGCTGGGCCGCGAGTTGAGCAATCGCGACGTACAGCGAGGCTTTGTCAATGAGTTCCTGGCCGCCCACGGCAAAGCGAGGAACTAACGTGAGCCAATCAGCAACGTCCCGCGCCATGCCGGCAAGCAGCCAAGCCCACACCTATGCCCGTGCCATCTTCGAGGTAGCCCTGGAAGACTGGCTGAAGGGCTTGCAGCAGGTGGCTACAGGGCTGAACCGCAACGCCAACCAGTTGCAGGCTCTGACCGACGACTCCAAAGGATTCGAGGCCAGGCAAACCGCGCTGATGGCTTTGCTGCCCGAAGGTCTGGCGAAACCGATTCGTAACTTCTTGTTCGGTATGTTGGCTAACGGTGACATGGCGTTGCTGCCCGATGTCGTCGCCCAGTTGCGCCAGATGGCCTCAGCCGGCGGCCCGCAAAGCCTTGCCGCCGAGGTCACCAGCGCCGTTGAGCTGACTGCCGATGAACGCACTGCCGTTGTTCAGCGTATGAACGAACAATTCGGCAGCGGTCTCGACTTCAAGTTTACTGTTGATCCCGCCATACTCGGCGGTCTGGTGATTCGTGTCGGCGATAAACTGCTGGATGATAGTATAGCCAGCCGTTTGGCCGCCCTGCGCCAGAGTCTGGGCGTCGCAAGCCGGTAGACGGGCCGCCCGTTGCGAGGTCTGTGGAGGACCCTAAATGGCACTAAGCTCCCAAGAGTTGGCAAAGGTTATCCGCCAACAAATCGAAAGCTTCCAGGCGCCCCAGCGCATGGTTGATGTAGGCACCGTGGCAGAAATCGGCGACGGCATTGCGCGCGTGGTGGGTCTCACCAACGCAGCCGCCAGTGAAATCGTCGAATTCGCCAACGGCACGCCAGGCATCGTCTTCAACCTACAGGAAGACAATGTCGGTATCATCATCATGGGCGAATACAGCGACATCTCCGAAGGCGACTTGGTGCGCAGCACCGGTCGCATCGTCTCTGTGCCCGTGGGTGATGCCATGGTTGGCCGCGTGGTCAATGCGCTTGGTCAACCCATTGACGGCAAGGGGCCTATCGAATCTAACAAATACCGTCCGGTGGAACGCATCGCCCCCAACGTGGTAGTGCGTAAATCGGTGGATACTCCGGTGCAGACCGGCATCAAGGCCGTAGACTCGATGATCCCCATCGGCCGCGGCCAGCGCGAGCTGATCATCGGTGACCGTCAGACCGGCAAAACCGCCATCGCCATTGATACCATCATCAACCAAAAGGGCAAAGACCTGATCTGCATCTACGTGGCTATCGGCCAGAAACGTGCCCAGGTAGCTCAGGTGGTGGGTATTCTGGAGCAGTATGGCGCCATGGAACACACCATCGTGGTGGCAGCCACCGCGTCTGACCCGGCCGCGCTGCAATACATCGCCCCCTATTCCGGCTGCGCCATCGGCGAAGAGTTCATGGAGCAGGGCAAAGATGCCTTGATCGTTTACGACGATCTTAGCAAGCACGCCCAGGCCTACCGCCAGGTGTCATTGCTGATGCGCCGCCCCCCCGGCCGCGAAGCCTATCCCGGCGATGTGTTCTATCTGCACAGCCGCCTGCTGGAGCGCGCGGCCAAGCTGGATGCAGAACACGGCGGCGGTAGCCTCACCGCGTTGCCGGTGATCGAAACGCAGGCCAGCGACGTGTCGGCCTACATCCCCACCAACGTGATCTCCATCACCGACGGCCAGATCTATCTGGAATCGGACCTGTTCTATGCTGGCGTGCGCCCTGCCCTCAACGTGGGCATCAGCGTCAGCCGCGTAGGCTCGGCCGCTCAAACCAAAGCGATGAAGCAGGTAGCCGGTCGCCTGAAACTGGAGTTAGCCCAGTTCCGCGAGCTGGCCGCTTTTGCCCAGTTCGGTTCCGACCTGGATGACGCCACGCAGCGCCAGCTTGACCGCGGCCAGCGCCTCAGCGAATTGCTGAAGCAGCCGCAGTATCGGCCCGCAGCGCTGGACAAGCAGGTCGCTGCCATCTATGCAGGCACCAACGGCTTTTTGGACAAAGTGCCGGTAAGCCGTATCGCCGAATGGGAACAGGGCCTTTCTCAATATCTCGACACCAATCGTCCGGAAATTGGGCAAGCTATCCTGCGCGAAAAACGTCTTGACGACGCCACGATTGACGCCTTGCGTGTGGCGTTGGCTGATTTTAACAAACAATTCCTGGGTTAGTAGCAGAACAGTCAGGAGTACGAGGTCGGTGTAGGGCATGAAACGAATCAAGCAACTTGTCGGTTTAAGCGTGCTGGCGACTGCACTGCTGCTCGCCGGCTGCCGCAACTCTGCGGGTGAACCGACACCTGCGCCAATTCCCACGATTGCCGACACTGTCGTCGCACAACTGGAAACAACTGTTCCTCCCGCGCCCGCGCCGGTGACACAAGCCGACCTGGATGCTGCCCTCAGCAGTGCCGGTACGCTGCTGGCCGAATTGGCTAATGGCGGTTACCGTGAGGTGTACGGCACGTTGCTCACTGCCGACGGACAGCAAAAACTGGGCGATTTGGTGCTGGGACGGCTGGCGCTAGCCAATCCGCATATCAGCTTTTTCGAACTGAATGGCGCCGAACCGGTGGATGACCGCATCGCGGTAGAAGCGGTGTGGCGCGAAACGCTGGAAGGCCAGGGTGACCTGGGCAGTCAGCAGGCCATCATCTATCTGGTGCGTCAAGGCGAGCAAATGCTGGTTGACGACATTGAGCTGGTAGCCTTTACAGCAGCGGCCACACCTGTGCCACCGCCCTTACCCAAAGCCGAAAGCCTTAACGATCCGGCTGTAGCCGGCGAAGAGCTACGCTTCCGTGCAAGTGGCTTTCAGGCCGGCGAAACGGTGCTGAGCTGGTTGGAACTGGCTGATGGTACGCTGCTGGATGCTGCCTTTGCCGCATCGAACGAGCAAGGCGCACTGGAGATTGCCTACAGCGGCGAGCAAACCGCCAATCTTGCCCCTGGTCAGTGGATCTGGTGGGCGCAGGCGCTACGCGACTCGGCACGCAACACCGGCATTAGCTTCGAGGTGCAGGCAGTAACTACGCCTACACCTACCGAAGTGCCTACCGAGGTGCCGACTAACACACCACCGCCCACGCCCACAACTGCACCCGTGGTGGTGCTGCCAACGGCCACCCGTCCCCCGGTGGCTGTTGCCCCCACTGCCACCGCGCAGCCTATACCCACCAACCCGCCTCCGGCACAGCCAAGCGGCTATTCCGCGCCGCTGCTGTTGTGGCCTGAACCGCTCACCTCTCGCGATTTCGGCTCTGCTCTGGTGGTAGAGTTTGTGCCTGTCACCGGCGCACTGGCCGCGAACGAATGGTATGAATTGGTGGTGATCGGCGAGAACAACCAGGGCCAGGTGTACAATGGCGGCAGCGTGCGCGGCAAGGGCGATGCCTGTAGCGGTACCTATAGCAGTCCGTGCGTCAAGTTGGTGGCCGATGAACGCTTCCTGAGCGGCTTCTTCGGCGGCTCAGACAACAACGGGCGCTGGTACGTGCAGGTGGTGCGCCAGGATGCAAGCGGCCAGTTTGCTGTCGTCAGCCCACCCAGCGAAGCGCGTGTCGTGAAGTTCAACCACCGATAACCCTAGCATAAGCGAAAGAGCAGCCAATGGCAGCCGACCGTGAAATTAAACGACGCATTCGCAGCGTTAAAAATATCGCCAAGGTGACGCGCGCCATGGAGGCAGTCTCGGCCTCGAAGATGCGCCGTGCCCAAAGCCAGGTAGAGGCTACCCGTCCCTATGCCAACAAGGCCTGGGAAGTGTTGACCTTTCTGGCACGCCTGCGCCAAACGCAAGCCGATCTTCAGCCGCTGTTGCAGGATCGCGAGGTAAAGAAGATCTGCATGGTGCTGGTGACTGCCGATCGCGGCCTGGCGGGCGGCCTTAACAGCGCCATGATCAACCACGCCTGGCGGCAAATTCAGCGCTGGGAAAGCGAAGGCATGCAGGTGTCTGTGGTGACGGTGGGGCGCAAGGGTCGCGATTGGATGACACGCTTTGGTGTACCGATGCGCGCCACCTTTCTTAACATCGGTGACCGTCCCACCAGCGAATACCTCGATGGGATGACTGGTTCCGGTAGTGACATCAATTCGGTCGGGCCAGTCGCCCGTGTGGTGATAGACGATTTCATCAACGGCGATTGCGACGCGGTGTTTCTGGCCTATACTGATTTTGTCAACGTGTTGCGTCAGATTCCTACTGTACGCCAGATTCTACCGGTACAACCCGGCACCCCTTCGGCCACAATGGCCCCTGACTATATCTTCGAGCCAGATGCGCAGACGGTACTCAGCCAATTGCTGCACAACATCACCGAGCTGCAAATTCTGCAGGCGTTGTACGAAGCCATTGCCAGCGAGCACGCCGCCCGCATGGTGGCCATGCGCAACGCAACCGACGCCGCCAACGATCTGATTTCTGACCTGACTTTAAGCTACAACAAGGCCCGCCAGGAAAAGATCACCAAAGAATTGATAGACATTGCCGCCGGCGCGAATGCTCTGGCGTAGCAGCCTGATCGGCAGGCACTAATCGGCGATCAGCAAGCGGTCTTTGGATACACCAATCGGACTGCTTTTCTGTAAACCGATCACCGATAACCGAAATTTCGGAGGACGTTTTATGGCCCATAACGGTTCAAATGATCATGCAGTTGGTCGTATTATCTCGATTCTTGGTCCGGTGGTAGACGCCGAGTTTGCTGCGGGTCAATTACCTGAGGTTTACGATTCTATCGAAATTCCCCTGGAAGAGGGGGGCGCGCTGGTTTGCGAGGTGCAGCAGCAGTTGGGTGACAACCGCGTGCGTGCGGTGGCGATGTCCAGCACCGATGGCCTGCGCCGCGGCATGGACGTGATCAACACTGGCGCGCCGATCTCTGTTCCGGTGGGCGAAGAAACCCTGGGCCGTCTGTTCAACGTCCTGGGCCAAACGCTCGACTCCGGCCCGGTTGTGAAGACTGCCGAGAAATATCCCATCCATCGCCCTGCTCCGAGTTTTGCCGAACAGGCTACCCGCGCCGAAGTGTTTGAAACCGGTATCAAGGTGATTGACCTGGTGGCGCCCTTTACCAAGGGCGGCAAAACCGGCGTGTTTGGCGGCGCAGGCGTGGGCAAAACGGTGATCATCCAGGAGTTGATCTCGAACATTGCTAAGTTCCACAACGGCTATTCAGTGTTTGCCGGTGTGGGCGAGCGCAGCCGCGAGGGCAACGACCTGTGGCACGAAATGCAGGACAGTGGCGTGATCAAGAACACGGTGCTGGTGTTCGGCCAGATGAACGAGCCGCCCGGCGCCCGCCTACGCGTGGGGCTGACCGGCGTAACCATGGCTGAATATTTCCGCGATCAGGGCCGTGATGTGCTGCTCTTTATTGACAACATCTTCCGCTTTGTACAAGCCGGTTCGGAAGTGTCGGCGCTGTTGGGCCGTCTGCCTTCAGCGGTAGGCTATCAGCCGACATTGGGTACGGAAATGGGCGAGTTGCAGGAGCGCATCACCTCTACCACTAAAGGTTCGATCACCTCGATGCAGGCCATCTATGTGCCTGCCGACGACTACACCGATCCTGCGCCGGCTACCACATTTGCTCACCTGGATGCCACCATCTCGCTGGAGCGCGCTCTGGCTGAGCAGGCGCTATTCCCCGCGGTGGACCCGCTGGCTTCTTCCAGCCGCATTCTCGATCCGCTGATTGTGGGCGAGGAGCATTACAACATCACCCGCGGCGTGCAGCGTGCCTTGCAGCGCTACAAGGACCTGCAGGACATCATCGCCATTTTGGGCGTGGAAGAGTTGAGCGAAGACGACAAGCTGGTGGTGGCGCGGGCGCGTCGTATCCAGCGCTTCCTGACCCAGCCCATGTTTGTGGCCGAGGTGTTTACCGGTACTCCGGGCGCGTATGTCAAGCTGGAAGACAATGTGCGCGGTTTCAAGGAAATCCTCGAAGGCAAGCATGATGATCTGCCCGAACAGGCTTTCTACATGGTTGGCACCATCGAAGACGCCCAGGCCAAAGCCGAGCGTCTTCGTGCAGGGAAGTAGACAGGTAGACAGGTTTGGAGATGGTAGATTGGTAAAGTGGCAGATTGGTTACTGGTTACTGATCACTGTTTACTTCTTGCTCCTCACTGTTCCCTGCTCCGCTCCGGAGGTTCTATGGCTGAGACTATGCGCTTTGAGTTTATTGCTCAGGAACGCATTATTCTGGAAGATGACGTCAATATGGTGATCGCGCCCGGTGCGGGCGGTGTGCTGGGTATCCTGCCGCGCCACGCTCCGTTGATGGCTGTCATCGCTCCCGGCGAGCTGGTGATCAAAAAGGACGGCACAGAAGATCGTTACTTTGCAGTGGGTGGCGGCTTCATGGAAGTGCGCCCCGACAAGGTGATCTTGCTGGCCCGTTCTGGCGAGTCTGCCGATGAAATTGACCTGGCCCGCGCTCAGGAAGCACGTCGTCGCGCTGAAGAGCTGCTGATCAATCAGGTTGACAGCGCCGAACGCCGCCGGATGATGGACCTGGCGTTGCGCCGCTCAGCCGTGCGCCTGAAGGTAGCCGAACGCCGTCGCAAGGCTCCACCGCGCGGCCCGGTGCCCCGCGGTGATGTACAGGCATAATCTGCCTGGCCTTTACCGCTGATTTCAAGCATCAACGGGGCCGGTTGGCTTTTTTGCCTCTGGCCCCGTTTGCGTTAGAATGAGTAACCGGCTAAACTCAGCCGATACTTCCCGTACTGGAGCGTTCATGAATAGCAGTTGGATTGTCCTGGCGATCATCGCCATTGCATTGGTTAGCGCCCTCGTCTTCATTCTCAGCCGTCCGCGCGAAAAGCTGATCGGCATTGATCTGGGCACGGTGAACGTGTTGGTTTATGTCAGCGGCAAAGGCATTGTGTTGCAGGAACCATCGGTGGTGGCGATTTCGGCGCGCGATAACAAAATTGTGGCTGTAGGGCAGGAAGCCCGCGATATGCTGGGTCGTACCCCGGAGAGCATCGAGGTGGCTCGTCCCCTGCGCGCCGGCGTAGTCGCTGACTATGTGGTGACCGAAGCCATGTTGCGCTATTTCATTCGCCGCACTATTGGCCGCAATCCCCTGCTGCGCCCGCGCGTGATGATCAGCACACCGCGCGGCGTCACCAGCGTGGAGAGCCGCGCCGTGAAAGATGCTGCTGAACAGGCCGGGGCTAAGGAAGCCTATTTGATCCCCGAACCTCTGGCCGCAGCCTACGGCGCGGGCTTGCCCATCGGAACACCTACAGGCAACATGGTGGTGGATATCGGCGGTGGCACCACCGAGGCGGCTGTGGTTTCGATGTACGATATCGTGGTGTGGAGCAGCGTACGCGCCGGTGGTAATCGCACCGATGATGCCATTGTCAACTATGTACGTAAGAAGTACAACTTGCTGATCGGCGAACAAACCGCCGAAGACATCAAGATCAAAATTGGTTCGGCTTTGCCGCTGGACGAGAATCTGAAGCTGGAAGTGCGAGGCCGTGACCAGGTAGCCGGTTTGCCCCGCACTATCGAAATCAGCTCCGAGGAAGTTACCGAGGCGATTGCCGAACCGCTGGCTGCGATTGTCAGCACGGTGAAGCAAACGCTGGAAAAGACTCCGCCAGAGCTGGCCGCCGACATTATTGATCGCGGGATGGTACTCACGGGCGGTGGCTCACAATTACGCAACATTGATGAGCTGCTGACGCGCGAAACCGGCGTGCCCTGCTATGTGGCCGAAAATCCGATGGCTTGTGTGGCTATCGGTGCGGGTAAGGCGCTGGAAAACTATGCGGTGATGCGTCGTAGTTTGCCCGAATCGTAGCGCATTGGCGCCTGGCGTGCGGCAACGCTCCGCTTGCCCTTTGTCCCCTGCGCAGATCTCCCTGGCCGCCTGCTGGACCTAACCGGTGGGCGGTTTGCTTTTAACTTTTTTATCATGTCAGTCTCTTTGCAATCTGTTCCAGCCGAGCTACGTGCCAATTTTCGCCATTTGTATTGGGATATTGGTTGGTTTGGCGTACTCAACGGCAGCGCGCTGTCATTTCTCACCGTATACGCTACACGTGTGGGGGCCGACCCGCTGCAAATTGGCTTGTTGACCGCTGGTCCGGCGGTGATCAATTTGCTGGCTACCCTGCCCAGCGGGCGCTGGCTGGAAAGCCGTCCTATCGGCCCGGCAGCATTCTGGACTTCACTTTTTTATCGGGTTTTCTATCTGGCATGGGTGTTTATTCCTGCATTGCTGGCACCGCGGGTGCAGGTATGGGCCTTGATTTTGGTGACGCTGGTGATGAGCATACCCGGCACTGTGCTGGCTGTGAGTTTTAACGCGCTGTTTGCTGATGCCGTGCCGCGCGAGTGGCGTGCTTCAGTCACCGGCAAACGCAATGCCGTGCTGTCGGTGGCGTTTATTGCCACCAGCTTGGCTTGCGGGCTGCTGCTGGATGTGTTGCCTTTTCCACTTAACTATCAGGTGGTGTTTGCCATTGGCACGCTGGGCGCGCTGATGAGCAGCTTGCACCTGTATTTTGTGCGCCCGCTAAGTGACAGCCGGCAACAAAAGCCGGGACGCTGGTATCAACTGCGCGATCTGGCTTTTCCTGGCCGTATGCAGGGTCTTACCGATCAGGCGCGTACTGCCATTGGTCTGCGCTTTCTTACACGCAGCATCGGCAAAGGCATGCTGCGCATCGAGATTTTGCGCAGTCCCTTTCGCGCGGTGCTGATTGGCCTGTTTGCCTTTCATTTTGCGCAATACCTGGCTATTCCATTGTTCCCCATTGCCTGGGTGAACAAGCTGGGCTTTTCTGATGGCTTGATCAGCCAGGCCCAGGCCTTGTTTTACGCGGCTGTGTTTATCGGCTCTACGCAACTCAACCGGCTGGTGCAGCGTTTGGGCAATCAGCGCATGACAGCATTAGGCGTGTTGCTGTTGGCCGGCTATCCACTGGTGACTGCGGTGATGCAAGGCCCGGTGGTGTATTTGCTGGTATCGCTGTTGGGCGGGTTGGGGTGGTCATTGGCGGGAGGCGGCATTGCCAACTATATTTTGGAGCGCACTCCCGACGATGACCGACCTGCTCATCTGGCTTGGTATAATCTGGTGCTGAATGCGGGCATCCTGCTTGGCTCGCTGCTGGGGCCGCTGCTGGCTGATTGGGTGGGATTAAGCGCAGCGCTGCTGCTGGCCACACTGGCGCGTGCAGCCTCGGCCGTGCTGATCTGGAAAAGAGGGTAAAGACGGCGTTAGATTTGCAGCACCGTGCCACCTGCTGAATGACTGCATGATGCCCGACGATTTTTCTCAGGGTTAGTCCTTTCCTGACGATTGGCCTTTAGCCCTCACTGTTATTCAGCGCGGCGCAACAGGCAGCCGCCAAAGCAATGCTCAGCATCCGGGCGTTGAGGTCATCCGGCTGTTGCGGGTTGATCGGCCCCACACACGCCGGACAGCCTGCAGCGCAGGCGCATTGCTCCATTTGTGCCAGTGCCGCAGCCAGCAACTCCGCACCCAGTTCATATAAACGGCGGCTGAAACCGATGCCCGCGGGGATTTTTTCGTAAATTGTGATCGTAGGGCCGCCAGCCGCCTGGTTCTGCGCTTCGACCACCGTGTCAATATCGCCTGGGTCGCACATCAAATAGAGCGGAGCCAGGCTGTTCAGTGCGTAGGCCAGACCGCCCAGGCCGGTGCGCAGGCGTTGGCCTTGTTCCACCCGCTGGTGGCAGGCGCGGCACAGGGTGGTCAGGTTCTCAAGTTGGTTGGCCTGGCGATAGGCCGTGTTCTGACCGGCGATATAGCCGAAGGTGCGGAAGGGCTGTTTGTGGTGTACATCATGCTCGCGACCGGCTGCTTCGGGTGTGCCGCACACGGTGCAGCGATAGCCGTCACGCGCCCGCGCTGCGGCGCGTTGCTGCGGCCAATTTGGCCCGTAGTCGTTGGGATCACTGCGCCATTGACCAGCCTCACGCAGTGGTGCCAACAACGCTTCATCCAGGGCCAGCCAGAAGGCATCGGTAGCCAGCACTTGCTCTGGCAGTGGGGGGACGATCTCTGCGGTGGCCAGTGTTTCGTGGGTGTGCAGCTTGATCTGGCGGTAGAAGGTGGTTTGGCTTTGTACCTCTACCGGGCCATGAGCCAGCTTCACCCCGCCCGCGCCCCGTTCGGCTTCTACATCTAGAATTTGCACTTGCCGGTTGCCTGCGGCCACGGTGTAGTAGCCCGGTTCTGCCGCGCGCACCCACGCCTGGCCTGCCTCCCAGTCCAGATGCTCAACAAGATACGATTGTCCCTGGTGTAGATAGATAGCGCCGCGGTGCAGCAATGCCGGCGCGGCGGCACGCTCCAGCGAGCCGATTACCGCGCGCCCGGCGGGCGCTGTTTCGGCTACGTCATCTGCTTCCAGCGCGCTGATCATCACCGTATCCGGTGAGACGGTGCGCAGGCTGATGGTTTGCGCGGGATAGCCGTGGCCCAGCCAAAACCAGGTGTCGCCGTGCTGCTGCACCTCGCCGCCTTCCGCCAGTGCAGTTAGCAGTTCCTGGCTAAGAGCGGCATCCCCAAAAGGCTCGCCGTGGCGCAGGGGCAGCTCAAACAGTGCGCAGGCCAGATGGTTAGCTAAAATCGCCAGGTTATCGGGGTTGATCAGCGCGTGTTCTGGGCTGCGCCCCAGCAAATAGGCGGGGTGTGCCACCAGATATTGATCCAGCGCGTTGCCCGAAGCGATGAACAATGCCAGCGAACGCTCGGCAACGCGTCCGGCGCGCCCGGCTTGCTGCCTGGTGCTGGCTACTGCGCCCGGATACCCCACTAGCAAGGCGGCATCCAGCCCTCCAATGTCAATGCCCAGTTCCAGCGCATTGGTGCTGATCACCGCGGCCAGCGCGCCGCTGCGCAATCCCTCCTCGATGCTGCGACGTTCGCCCGGCAGATAACCGCCGCGATAGCCAGCGACCGCGGGGGCTGGGGCCGCCGGGGTATTGTGTTGGGCCAAGCGTGTACGCAGGCTGGTGAGCAGCACCTCGACTGACAGCCGTGAGCGGGTGAATACCACTGTTTGCACCCCGGCGGCCACCAGCCGCGCGCTCAACTCCTCAGCCTCCAGCAGAGCGGAACGACGCAGACCCAGTGTACTGTCTATCACTGGCGGGTTGTAAAGAACAAAATGACGCTCGCCCTGCGGCGCACCGTCGCGATCAATCAGCGTTACCGGTGCTTCCAGCAGCCCTTCCGCCAGCTCACGCGGATTAGCTAGCGTTGCCGACGTGCAAAGGAATTGTGGGGCAGCCCCGTAGAAGCGGCAAATGCGCTGCAGGCGGCGCAGCACGTTGGCTACATGACTGCCAAACACACCGCGATAGGTATGCAGCTCATCCAGCACGACGTAGCGCAGGCCGCTCCAAAACTCAGCCCAGTGCGGGTGATGGGGCAGCAGGCCGGTGTGCAGCATATCGGGGTTGGTGAGCAGCACGCGGGCGCGGCTGCGAATCTGGCGACGCTGATGGGCAGGCGTGTCGCCGTCGTAGGCCGCAGCGCTCAGGGCGTTGCCTCCCAGGTGGGCATTCAACTGGGTCAGCTCGTTTAATTGATCGTGGGCCAGCGCCTTGGTGGGAAAAAGATACAAGGCCCGCGCCGCGGGATCATGCAGCAAAGCTTGGACCACTGGCAGATTGTAGCAAAGAGTCTTGCCGCTGGCTGTGCCGGTAGTCACCACAAAGTGGTGGCCGGCCTGCGCAGTCTGCCACGCCTCAGCCTGATGGCTGTAGAGCGCGGTGATGCCGCGACGGCGCAGCGCGGCAGCCAGCCGCTCGTCCAGCGCCGCGGGCAGAGCGGCGCGCGCGGCGACCCGCGGCGCTGAGATATGCCATGCGCTGACATTTTGCATGAACGCGGGGTCGTGGCGAAGCGAGGCAAGCAGGGTGGAAGAAAGCATGGAGGATAGCCCGCGCCGCCGCGTGCGGCGGCTGGAATCAAAAGCTCCCGCGGATTGCCACGGGAGCTTTGCATGAATTGCCAGGGGTTAGAATTGCGTCAGGAACTCTGCCGAACGGCTGGCCCAGTCAATCAGGAAGCCGGGAAGGATGCCCAGCCCCAGCACCATCACTGTGGTAATAGCCAGCACCACACGCAGCGACGGGCTGATGTGAATGCGGCTTTCATCCTCTGCGGGCATGAAAAAGGCATAGCGCACGATGTTCAGGTAGTAGCCGGCAGCAATAGCGGAGTTGATCACCGCTACGATCAGCAGCACGAAGAAGCGCACCTGTACCGCCGCGCCGAACACAAAGTACTTGCCCCAGAACCCCAGTGTGGGCGGAATGCCGGTAAGCGACAGCAGGAAGATCAGCAGCAGCGCCGCCAGCCAGGGTGAACGCTGCACCAGCCCGGCGTATTCCTTGATCTCGGTCTTGCCGGTTTGGTTTTCGATGGCGATCACCACAGCAAACAGGCCCAGGTTGGTGAACACATAGCCAAACAGGTAGAGCAAAATGCCGTTGATGCCGTTGAAGGTAAAGGCTTGCAGCGCCAGCAGGTGGAACTGCTCTTGCGGAATGCACACCAGGCCCATCAGGATATAGCCAGCCTGAGCGATGGAGGAGTAGGCCAGCAGGCGTTTGATATTGCCTTGACGCAGCGCCACCAGGTTACCCAGCGTCATGGTGATCATGCTGACACCGGCCAGCACCGTCAGCCAGTCCAGAGCGAAGCGGGGCAGGGCCACCAGCAGCACACGCACCATCAGGGCAAAGCCGGCCACCTTGGAGGCGGTGGAAAGAAAGCCGGTGATGGGGCTGGGCGCGCCTTCGTAGGTATCGGGGGCCCATTGGTGGAAGGGCACCAGGCTGGTTTTAAAGCCAAAGCCAACGATCATCAGCACCACGGAGGTGAATGACAGCCAGCGCATACCCCCGGCCAGGGTTTGGCCGGTCAACGCGTCAGCAATGGCGCTGAGGTTGGTGCTGCCGGTGATGCCGTAGAGCATGGAAAAGCCATACAGCATCACGGCCGAGGCTACTGCGCCATAGAGGAAGTATTTGATAGCCGCTTCGTTGGAGCGTTTGTCCTTACGCAGAAAGCCCACCAATATGTAGGAGGTAATCGAAACGAACTCCATGCCCAGGTAAACCATCAGCAGATCGTTGGCGCTTACTGCAATGAGGATCGCCAGAGACACGGCTAACAGAAAGGCATAGAACTCGCTGCGGTGTTCGGCATAGGGCTTTAGGTACTCGATGGAGTAGAGTACCACCAGCACCATGCCCAGCAGCACCGTGATCATCAGAAAAGATGCGAACCCATCTACCGCCAGCATGCCCAGCACTGGGCGCGGGCTTTGGCCGTTTAGGTTGAAGTAGACGGCCAAAGCAGACAGCAGCAGACCGATGACAGCTATACCGGCCAGGGTTGCATTGTTGGCACGGCGGCGGCTGACCAGGTCAACCGCAACCAGCGCGGTGGCAGCTACCACCAGGATGATCTCAGGCAGAATGGAGGGAAGGATAGGAGCAGTCAATCTGGCCTCCTTGCTACAGAAACGCCGGCTTGGTAGCCGTCAGGAAACAACTCCGCTTTGGTGGGCCTTTCAGGATGGTCTTCCTGGCTCAGGCCGAGCCAATGGGCGGGATTGCGTCCTTGACAGTTACCTAGAGTGCGTTGATGATCGTTTGGGCCGCCTGGTTAAAGAAATGCACCAGTGGCGTGGGATAAATGCCCAGCACAAAAATCAAGATCACCAGCGGCCACAGGGTCAGCTTTTCAAAGCCGGCCAGATCAGTTGGCTCGTGGCCTTCCTGTCCGGTGCGCATATCGGTCCAATGTTCAATTTTGTGCGGGTCGTATTCGCCCAGGAACACCGACTGGATGATGCGGTAGAGGATGTAGCCGGCGGTGGCAACGATGCCGATGACACCGATAGCAGCCCATACTGCCACAATGTCGAAGGCGCCGCGGAAGGTGAAGAACTCGGCCCAGAAGCCGGCCAGGCCGGGCAGGCCCAGCGAGGCAAAGGCCACCACCATCATAATGGCATAGTAGCCGGGGATCTTGGCGCTCAGGCCGCCAAACATGCTCAGGTCACGGGTGTGGGCACGTTCGTAGATCACGCCTACCAGGAAGAAGAGGCCGCCGGTGATAATGCCGTGGTTGAACATCTGCAACACCGCGCCGTTGATGGCCATCGCCATGCTGTCGGCCATGCCGGGTTCGGCGATCTTGGCAATGCCCGCACCGGCCGCACCCACTCCCAGCATCACATAGCCCATGTGGCTCACTGAAGAGTAGGCGATCAGGCGTTTGAG
The DNA here is from genome assembly GCA_937907455.1 of uncultured Caldilineales bacterium. Lineage (GTDB taxonomy): Bacteria > Chloroflexota > Anaerolineae > JAAEKA01 > JAAEKA01 > JAAEKA01. The sequence goes on along the minus strand of CALESQ010000112.1, from coordinate 7,771 downwards.
ATCGCTTTGTGAGATGCAGATAAACGCGCCGTAGACAATGCCGATCACGCCCAGCGCCACAATCACCATGGACCACTGGCTGAAGGCTTCGGGGAAGGTGGGCAGCACAATGCGGATGATGCCGTATGCGCCCAGCTTCAGCAGCACGCCCGCCAGGATCACCGAGCCGGCAGTGGGGGCGGCGGTGTGGGCATCAGGCAGCCAGGTGTGGAAGGGGAAGCTGGGCACTTTGATCATAAAGGCCAGCATAAAGCCCCAAAACACCAGGCTGGCAATGCCGATTTGTCCGGCAAAGGGCTGCAAGCGGGCGGCCTCCAGGATGTCGAAGGTGCCCACCTGGAAGTATACCGCCAGGATTGCCAGCAGCATAGCCACTGAACCGATCAGGGTATAGATAAAGAACTTGATAGCAGCATAGCGTGGGCGGTCTTTCGGCTGGCCCCAGATGCCAATGAGGAAATACATGGGCACCAGACCGATTTCCCAGAATACATAGAAAAGGATGTAGTCCAGCGCTACGAACACACCCATCATGCCCATTTCCAGCAGCAGGAAGAGGAAGAAGAATTCCTTGACCCGTTTTTTAATGGTAAAGCTGGAGTAGTACAGCCCCAGAGTAGACAGCAGGGCGGTGAGGAACAGCAGCGGCACGCTGAGGCCATCGGCACCCAGGTGATAGTACGAGTCGAGTTGCGGGATCCACGCTAGCTTCACCTCGTACTGCATGCCACCGCCGTTGGGCAGATGTGCGGTGAAATAGTTCGCCATCAGGTAGATGGACAGCGCCAGCGGCACGAGGCTGACCGCAATTGACGACAGCTTGATCAATCGCTCGTTCTCGCGCGGGATAAACAGCACCACAATCGCGGCGAACAGCGGTATGAAAACAAGAAGGCTGAGGATCCATTCGTTGAGAGATGCCATGTAACTTCTCCTAGTGAGCCGTCAGGGTCAGAACTGGGTTACCCGACCACGCCGATGCCGGCGATTTGTACTGCAAACAGAGCCAGCAGCATCAGCACCGTCAGAAGCGCCACCAACAGGTAGGTTTGACCCTGACCGGTTTGCACCAGACGCAGCATGCTGCCTGCTCGGTTTGCCAGCGAGCCAAGCCCGTTGACGATTCCATCTATAAAGCGGCTGTCAAAGCCGGCGAAAGCGTAGGCTAGCCAGTTGCCAAAGCGTCCTACGGTGTCCACAATGCGGTTGATGATGGTGCGGTCGAACCAGGCCGAAGCCCGAGACAGCGCCATCGCCGGTGCGATGATGATTTTGTTGTACAGCTCGTCGAAGTAGAACTTGCCGCGCATGGCGTTGTACAGGCCGCCCAGGCCCATCTTGCGCATGCCCGCCTCTACCGGATCAAGCTGATCGTGCGTTTGCCAGCCCTTGCCGGCCCGTCCGTAGATCAACCACCCCAAGCCCAAACCTCCCAGCGCCACCACCAGCGAGAACAGCACCGGTGTCCACGAGAAGGGCAGGTGTGCCAATTCGATCTCCAGCGTTTCGGCCAGGCCGCCGATGAAGTGGTGGAAGGGGTTGCCGCCCAGCAGCGGGCCAAGCACGGGGAATTCAGCGTTCACGCCGACAAAGCCCAGCAGCAGGGCAAATACGGCCAGAATTAGCAGCGGCACCACCATGGGCATAGTGCTTTCGGAGGCGTGCGCGGCTGACACTGTGCGCGGTTTGCCCAGGAAGGTCATGGTGATCTGCCGCCAGGTGTAAAAGGCGGTGAGGAAGGCCGCGGCTACCAGCATGATGAACACGAACAGCGCCAGGCTACCGTTGCCGTGGCCGTGGGTGATGCTGTACCAGGCTTCGGCCAGGATTTCGTCTTTGCTCCAAAAGCCGGCGGTGATGAAGGGGAAGCCAGCCAGGGCCAGCCCGCCGATCAAAAAGGCGATGAAGGTTCCCGGCATCTTTTTACGCAGGCCACCCATAAAACGCATGTCGTTGGCGTCGAAACTGGCGACCTCATGCTCGCCGTGGGCATGCGCGTGATGCTCGCCATGCTCCATGCCGTGGATCACCGAGCCGGAGCTAAGGAAGAGCAGCGCCTTGAAGAAGGCATGGGTGATGAGGTGGAAAGCCGCGGCCACGTAAGCCCCAATGCCCAGGGCGGCAAACATGAAGCCAAGCTGCGAAATGGTCGAGTAGGCCAGCACGCGCTTGATGTCGGTTTGAGCCACGGCGATGATGCCAGCAAAGAGGGCGGTGAAGGCGCCGATGAAGCCGATGAAGGTTAGCGCCGGGGTGGCGCCGGCCTGCATCACCGGGAACATGCGGATGATCAGGTAGACACCGGCAGACACCATGGTGGCCGCGTGGATCAGCGCGCTGACGGGTGTGGGGCCTTCCATGGCGTCAGGCAGCCAGACGTGCAGCGGGAACTGCGCTGATTTGCCGATGGCGCCGAAGAAGATCAGCACGGCGATCAGGGTGGCCATGTTGCCAAACAACGGCACGGCCATGTGTTGCAGCCCCTCCAGCACTTCAGGCTTGAACAGAGCGCTGAAGGTGAGACCAGCTTCGCCACCGGTGAGTTTGGCCGCCGCGGCGTAGAGCAGCATCATGCCGCTGAACATCACCGCATCGCCTACGCGCGTGGTGAGGAAAGCTTTTAGGCCGGCTTGCATGGGCCGAATACGCCTGGGATCGTCGTAGCGGCGGGCAAACCAAAAACTGATTAGCAGGTACGAACACAGCCCCATGATCTCCCAGAAAACGAAGAGTAAAATGAGGTTGTCGGCTAAAATCAGCCCTAACATACCTGTGGCAAATAGTGACACATAGGCAAAGAAGCGGCTTGCCAGCGGATCCACGTTCTCAGGGCCGGCGGGCCAGCCACGCTCGCCCGCGTGCTGCGCGGCCAGGTTGCCGTGGCCGTGATCGTCGTGGCCGTGAGCGTCATGGCTGGCATGGGCATCGTGGCCGTGACCGCTCTTCAGCAGTTCAGGTTTGCCAACGCCCATGTAGCCCCAGGCGTAGATGAAGATCATCAAACACACGAAGGGCACCATGAACATCATAATCGCAGTAAGCGGGTCCACCACGAAGCCAAAATGCAGCGCCGTTTCGCCGGTGGGAATGGCAAGCAGTGGCAGGTGGATGGGGTGCTCGTAGAAATGTTCGCTGCGCCAGGCAGGGAAGAAATTCAGCCACGAGATAACCCAGGAAGCTGCAATGCCGGCAATCGCCAGCAATCCGCTCAACTGCTTGCTTTTGTTGGCAAACAAGACAATCGCCAGGAATGCCAGAAAGGGAAAAACCGGGATGAGATAGATGAGATTGGTCATTCAGCCACCTTAATAGCTTACGATAACGGTTTGCTGCGCCGTGAAAACAGCAGTGCGGTGATGGCAAACCCTGCCAGTAGTCCAAGTATGGCTACGCCGATGAAAATCAGCTCGTTGCTGTTGCCGGCCAGGCGGGCCAGGGCAATGGCCGCCGCGCCGCCGAGAATGCTGCCTACCAGCAGGGTACTCTGTTCGCGCTTGGCCCGTTTGGCCTGTGCCATACGGCTGGCTACATCGCGGTAGCCGGGCAGTGCTTTCTCGATCTCTTCGTAGTAGTGATAGGCGCCGGTGTAGCGGCCTTGCTGCATAGCCTCTTCCGCCAGATCGTAGATCTGGGCGGCCTGCTCTTCAACTGTGCCGGGAAGTGTAATCCTGGGCATGATAGTAACAGGCAGGTTTAGCCTTTCAGCAGGTCAATCTCGTCCAGATTGACCGTGGCGCGTGAGCGGTAGATGGCGATGATCAGCGCCAGACCCACGGCGGCTTCAGCTGCGGCGATTGCCAGCACGAAGATAGCAAAGATCTGGCCGCTGACCTGCTGCGGCACGATGTAACGGTTGAAGGCTACCAGGTTGATGTTGACCGCGTTCAGGATCAGCTCAATGCCCATCAGCACGCCGATGGCGTTGCGTCGCGCCAATGCACCGTACAGCCCAATGCTGAACAGCGCTGCGGCCAGCAACAAGTACCAGCTCAGAGGAATCACAGGCGTCATGGCTTAATGCTCCCGGGCGATCATAATAGCCCCGATCAGGGCGACGGACAGCAGCACGGCGATGGTTTGGAAGGGCACAACGTAGGTGGAGACCAGCGCCTCGCCTAGTTGGGCAATCTGATCGCTGGTGATAGCCTGTTGCACCACCGGCCAGTTGATCTGCAACAGCACCAGTGCCAATATGCCGAACAGCAACACGGCCACCACGGCGGAAATGCCGCTTTGGAAGTTGTTCATGGGGGCACGCCCCAGCATCATGCCGCGGCTGAGCATAATGGAGAAGACGATCAGCGTGGCGATGGCCCCAATGTAGACCATGATCTGCGCGATGGCCAGGTATTCAGCTTCCATGGTCCAGTAGAGGATGGCTACACCGGCAAAGGCGCCGATCAGCCAGATGGAGGCGTGAAAGAGGTTGCGGCTCAGCACCACACCCAGGGCGCACACCAAGGTAAAGGCGGCAACGACCAGAAAGATGACGTGAAAGAAGGTAATTTCCATGCGTACTCCTCAGCGGCACCAGGCTTAAGCCCGAGCGGCGATTTTGGCTTGCAAATCGGCTTTGCGGGTTTCCACCTGGCGGCGCAGGGTGCGCCCCAGAATGCCCAGGGTGACAAAGAGGGCCACCAGGTTGGCCGCGCTGATGATGACGGCATTGAGGCTGCGATCAGGTGTGAATTTGACACCGATGGCTGAGATTAGCACCACCACCAGTGTGGCGGGCACCAGCACCTTCCAGCAGAAAGTCATCATCTGGTCAATGCGCAGGCGGGGATAGGTGGCGCGTACCCACATCAGGCCAAACAGCACCAACATCGCCTTGGCGGTGAAGTAGAGCAGGCCGAGGATGGGGAAGCGATCTACAAAGGGGCCTTGCCAGCCGCCCAGGAACACGGTGGCGAAAATAGCGCTGAGCAGCAGGCTGTTGATGAAGAATTGCAGATAGAACCAGGCAAATTTCATGCCGCTGTATTCAATGTTGGGGCCGGCTACGATCTCGCTTTCGGCTTCCAGCAGGTCAAAGGGAGCGCGCTCGCCTTCGGCCAGGGTGGCAATGAAGAAGATCAGCGCGGCAAAGGGCATGACGAAGAGGTTCCAGCCCGGCAGGAAGCCGAAGAGCATCTCCCCTTGTTTGACAGCCAGGGTGTTGGTGGCCATAGTGCCTGACCAGATCACCGCGGCCAGCAGCGAAAAAGCCAACGGAATTTCATAGCTCATCAACTGAGCTACCACGCGGAAGCCGCCCAGCAGCGCATATTTGTTGTTGGAGGCCCAGCCGGCCATCAGCGCGCCGATGGAGGCGATGCCGCTCATGGCTACGAAGTAGAGCAGGCCCACCGAAAGATTAGCGCCTACCACACCGCTGGCTACCGGAATGATGGCCGCCACCATGACGATCTGCATCACCATCAGCGCGGGAGCGAGGTTGTAGGAGACGCGGTCAGCGCCATCCGGGGTGATGTCCTCTTTGGTCAGCAGCTTTACTACGTCGGCCAGGGTTTGCAACAGGCCGTAGGGGCCGGCACGGTTGGGGCCGACACGGTCTTGCAGGCGTGCGGCGACCTTGCGCTCCAGCCAGATCAGGAAAATGGCTGAGTTGATTACCATCAGCACGATCACCAGCACGCCGATGATGTCACCGATCAGGTCAGCCAGCCACGGTTGCAGTCCCCAGCCCAGCATGGTTTGATAGAACCAGGGGCCGATTTGCGAGGGATCACGGATCAGATCGAGTAAGTTCATTGAGTTTACTCCAGGTTCCGGAGGCGTTACCAGCACTCAGGTCACAGGCTGCGCCGTTCAGGCCGTTCAGGCCGCTCAGGATGCTCAGGATGCTCAGGCCGGTCTCTGACCGAGCCTGAAGCTGCGCTGCTTGGGCCGCTCAGGCCGCTCAGGCCGCTCAGGCCGGTCTCTGACCGAGCCTGAAGCTGCGCTGCTTGGGCCGCTCAGGCCGCTCAGGCCGCTCAGGCCGGTCTCTGACCGAGCCTGAAGCTGCGCTGCTTGGGCCGCTCAGGCCACTCAGGCCGGTCTCTGACCGAGCCTGAGGCGGCTTATTGCCACTTCAGCGCGTCAGTTCTCCAGGCATAGATCAAGCCATCAAACAGCAGCACCACAAAAATCAGCAGTTGCACCAGGGCATACAGGCCTAACTTGCCGTAGGCCACTGCCCAAGGGAACAGGAAAACCGCCTCGATGTCGAAGATCACAAAGATCAGCGCAAAGAGGTAGTACTGGGCCTTGAACTGTGCCCAGGCGTCCCCGTAGGTTTCAACGCCGCATTCGTAGGTGGATTTTTTCAGCGGATTGGGCTTTTTGGGGCGGAGTAGCCAGGCAACCCCCAAACCAACAAAAGGCAGGGCTATGCCGACCAGCGCGAGGATCAGGATAAACTGAAAATTGGCTAGTACCATGCAAAATCCTCCGACGGTGGAAATGCTGAACAGCAAACGTCTGACTGGATGGGGACGCACCAGACGGCTGCTGCGGCCTGAGTTGTCATAGCTCAGGATGATGTAGGAACGATTACAAACGCTGGGATAAGACCAAACGGCTTGCGTGTGTGCATTGTAGCACATGTGGGGAAAAATAAACAAACTTAAGGCGGCAAGAGGATGACTTGGCGACAGGGAAAGAGCGTTGAACAGTGAATTCGTGATCAGTTGGTGGCAGCAGGGTAAACAGCTTTCAGAGAATCGCAAAGCTAATCGCACCGCTGCCTGGACCAGCAACTCCCCAGATTATGCGCATTTGTAGAAATTTGTTTAGCCACTATAATTTATACGACAGGATTGACACAACAGGCCATGGGCTGGGCGCACAACCGTGGATGACAATTCCCCTTGACGCATATCAACACGCCGCGAGCGTGAGATAAAATGGAGCATCCTATGTTTGACCTTACCAATCGTGTAGCCATCATCACCGGCGCCTCGCGCGGCATCGGCGAGGCTATCGCGCAGGCATATGCGCAGGCGGGCGCGGCGCTGGTACTCACCAGCCGCAAGCTGGAGAACGTTGGGCCAGTGGCTGATGCCATCAATGCCGCGGGCGGACGCGCGCTGGCGCTGGCCGCGCACGCCGGGGATGAAGCCGCGGCGCAGCAGGTGGTGCAGGCCGCGCTGGATGCCTATGGCCGCGTGGACATCCTGGTGAACAACGCCGCGGCCAATCCGCACTTCGGCCCACTGCTCAGCGCGGAGGCCAGCCATTGGGATAAGATCTTCGAGGTCAACGTCAAGGGCTATTTCTTCATGATCAAGGCCGCAGTGCCGGCGATGCAGGCGCAGGGCGGCGGCAAGGTGATCAACGTCGCCAGCATTGCCGGCATCAACCCGGGGCCGATGATGGGGGTGTACAGCACCAGCAAGGCCGCGGTAATCATGCTGACCAAGGCGCTGGCCGCGGAGCTGGCTGCGGTCAACATTCAGGTGAACGCGCTGGCGCCCGGCTTCATCAAGACCAAGTTTTCGGCTGCGCTGTGGAGCAATCCGCAGGCCAAAGCGATGCTGGAGCGCGCCACTCCGGCGGGCCGCATCGCCGAGCCGGAAGAGTTGACTGGTGCGGCGCTGTACCTGGCTTCGGCTGCGTCCAGCTTCACCACGGGCAGCGTGCTGGTGGTGGACGGCGGCTATCTGCTGGGCGCGACGGGGATGTAGATTTTAAGCTCGGTGGGAGAGATAATGAACGAATTTGTCTACTGGTACGCACCCTGATTGACTGACAAAAGTTGGAACGGCGTGTCTTTCCAAGAGCGAAGATG
>CALESQ010000111.1 GCA_937907455.1 uncultured Caldilineales bacterium | reverse complement strand
ACCTGGACCGGGAGACCGGCATCTGGCAGTGCTGGCTGGACTATGGCGAGTTCCTGAGCGCCTGCCAGGAGTACGGCGAGGCGCTGGGCCGGCCTGGCGTGTTTGGGCAGACCGGATCGGTGGTGATACGAAAATGACCACCCTGCGCGTCGTCAAGGTCTCGGTGGCCGAGAAGAAGTTCAACCCGGATCAGCCGCGCGTGCCGGCCGGCGACCCGCAGGGCGGCCAGTGGGCGGCGGAGGGTGGCGCAGGTAGCGAGTCTGCGCCTGTTGGCCATCCCCAGGGCAAGGTGACGGTCAAGGTCAAGGACTTTGCTCAGGGTTATGAGGACAACGAACTTCAACGTTTCGGTATGACCAAAGACCACATCAAAAGGATGCTTTCGCTTCCCGGCTATGACACGAGCATCACCATTGGCAGAAACCGGGATTACAACACTCTCTCGATTGAAACGAAATGGACAGACCCGGCCACAAAAGAAAGAATCGGCCATAGCAAAAGAGAGTTCATGTTTGACCGCGACGTAGCTTTTTGCCTGGACGATGAACTGGTTTTTGCGCAAAAGTTCCAGAACCGTGGTCTCGCTCAAGACCTGTACAAGAGGCAGATCGAGATATTGACGAAAGAAACGACCGTTGACCAAATCCGATTGCAGGCTGACATCTCGATTGGGCGCTACGCCTGGGCAAAGCAAGGCTTTCAGTACAGCGACAACAACGACGCGCGGCAGGCTTCGGGTAAGTTCCTGTCATGGGCCAGGAGAAACGGCATCAATCAACCGCCCGGCGGATGGCCCCGGTTCAGGACGCCGCAGGACGTGGCCAACTACCGCATCCCTGGTGTCAAGCTGCCGCACACGGCCATCGAGAATCCAGACATCAAGCCGGGCGATTACGAGGCAGGAAAAGCGTTCATGCTGGACAAGTCCGGCCACGGATCATGGAGAGGCAAGCTATGGCTCAGGAACAAAAGCTGATCAACACGCCGGAAGGCCACGTAGGCGGCAGCGACGCATGGTTCTGGGACGAGGCAGCCGGCCCGGAGGACGACCTGCGCCCGCTATGGGAGACCATGCCGTTTCTACCCAAGCCACCGGCGCCGGTCGAGAAAGACGCGCCCATCACCGCCATCTTGCGCAGGAGGCCGGCGTGATCCCACTCCTCCAACCATCCACCAGCAAATCCGCAAATTTTGCGGTTTTGGACGTGCTGAACAGCGGCTGGTGGGGCAACGGCCCGCGCTGCGCCGAGTTCGAGGCTGAGCTGGCGCAATTGGCCGGCGCGGCGCGACAGGTGCTGTACGTGGCCACCTGGTTCGGCAACGGCGACCAGCACCTGGACCGGGAGACCGGCATCTGGCAGTGCTGGCTGGACTATGGCGAGTTCCTGAGCGCCTGCCAGGAGTACGGCGAGGCGCTGGGCCGGCCTGGCGTGTTTGGGCAGACCGGATCGGTGGTGATACGAAAATGACCACCCTGCGCGTCGTCAAGGTCTCGGTGGCCGAGAAGAAGTTCAACCCGGATCAGCCGCGCGTGCCGGCCGGCGACCCGCGCGGCGGGCAGTGGGCGGCGGAGGGTGGCGGCGCAAAAGCCGTGTTCAAAAACGACGAAGCATCTTTGCTTTGGAAGGATTGTGTTGGCATTGGCGCGCAGGCTAAAACCGCGAACGACTTTCTGAGCTTTTTTGCTGTTGATGGCTACAGCGCCGAAATCTCTGTTGGTCAAGTTGCAAAAAACGAAGACCTAACCAAAACGATGCTGATTGTTCGGTACTCCCATCTAGACGGCACCAGGGGCGGAATACTAGAAATTCGATTAGACAAGGACAATCTTGGCTTTGTAAAGGCAGGAGAAGACGCTTCAGGATCGTACATCTATTCTGACTTTGATGAACCGAATCTTGAGAACGTCCTAGAGCGACGCATAACAAAAAGCAGCGTCCGCGATGCTCTTGGTTGGCACGGTGTTTTTGTCGATCTGGCCCCCGCTGATGGATCGTTCTATTCGCAACAAGAAAGGACACTGTTTGATGCGGGAACTTTGCCAGAAAGTGAATGGGAGAGGATGTGGTACGACGGAGTAAATGCTCTCAAGCAAGACACCGGCTCGCCCGACGCCTGGAGGTTTCAAGCCTATTGGGGTGCATGGGCTGGCGAGGAACGCGATCATCTGCAATCCGTTGCATGGGATCGGGCGCAGAGAACTGCATCCATGAGCACCAATGACGACATAACAAATGCTGCGGCTTTGCTAGAGAAAGACCGCGAGACGAACAGCAAAGCGCAAAAAGCGTATGACTCTGTCTATCGGCGAACTCAAGAGTTTTTCAAATCTCAAGGGCTGAAACCCGAAGACGAGGTTGTGCTCTATCGCGGCATGATCTTGTCAAAAGCGGAACACCCGAACTTGAGCAACGCAGTAAGAGGCGAAAAGGTAGCGGTGAAGCCCCGCCCCTTGTCCTCGTTTTCCGCTAACGCGTACTCAGCCAGCCAGTTCGCTCTACACCGCAAGCACGGCGAAGTAGGTCTTGTTTTCGGTGTTCGTGTCCCTGTCAAGGCGATTTTTTCGCATTGGACGACTGGCTTTGGTGCTTTCGCGGTAAACGAAGCGGTAGTACACGGCTCGTGGTTAGCAGACCACCCGTGGGAGGTTATCAGACGATATGAGTGAGATTTTGATTACAGAAGACGACCGTAACGCCGATTGGCTGATTGCGCTACAGCATCAGAGCAAGGATCAGGACGGCATACCCGCCGACGCTTTCTTGCTAGGTACGCCGCGTCCGGTGGAAGCCAAAGAAGCCAAGCCCATCGCCGCTATCTTGCGCAGGAGGCCGGCGTGATCCCACTTCTACAACCATCCACCAGCGAATCCGCAAATTTTGCGGTTTTGGACGTGCTTAACAGCGGCTGGTGGGGCAACGGCCCCCGCTGCGCCGAGTTCGAGGCTGAGCTGGCGCGCCGCACCGGCTATGCCCACTGCGTCACGGTCAACAGCGCCACGGCGGCCCTGCACCTGAGCCTGCTGGCCTGCGGGGTGGGGCCGGGCGACGACGTGATCGTGCCGGCGCTGACCTTCGTCTCGACCGCCCTGGTCGTCTCCTACACCGGCGCGCGGCCGGTCTTCGCTGACGTAGACCCGGTGACGCTGTGCCTGGACCCGGAGGACGTGGCCCAGGTCATCACGCCCGCCACCAAGGCCATCGTGCCGGTGGACTACGCCGGCCTGCCGGCCACTAGCGCCTGGAGCAGTTGGCGCCTGCCGGTGATCGAGGATGCGGCCCACGCGCCGCTGCTGCCCAACCACTACGGCGACTTCGTGTGCTACAGCTTCCACCCGGTCAAGCCGCTGGCCACGGGCGACGGCGGCGCGATCCTGCTGGACGACGAGACCCTGGCCAGCCGGCTGCGGGCGCTCAGGTGGTGCGGCATCGACCGAGACACCTGGCAGCGCAGCCAGAACCGCTACGGCCGGGACTACTGCATCGAGGAGATCGGCTACAAGTGCCACTGGAACGACATCCAGGCGGCCATCGGCCTGGCACAACTGGAGCGCTTTGACGAAATGCTGGAGCAGCGCACGGCCATCGCCCTGCGCTACATGGCTGAGCTGGACGGGACGGGCCTGGAGCTGCCGGCCTGGAGCGCAGAGCACATCTGGCACCTGTTCGTGGTGCGCACCGAGCCGGAGCGGCGCAACGACCTGATCGACCACCTGCTGGCGCGCGGCATCTCGGCCGGCGTGCATTACAAGCCGCTGACCCTGTACAAGCCCTATGCCGACCAGCCAACGCCGCCGGTGACTGCGCGCGAGTGGCGACGCATGGTGACGCTGCCTATGTTCGCCGGCATGAGCGAGGCCGAGCAGGGGCTGGTGATTGAGGCGGTCAAGGAGTGGTGTGCGAAATGAGCGACCAACTGGCCCACCTGCGGGATGCGTTCGGCTTTGCCGGGATCGAGCGGCGCGCGCAAGAGAAGGCGTGGGACGAGTCGCGCGTCAACCGCCACCCAGCCGGCGACCCGCGCGGCGGCCAGTTCGCGCCGAAGGATGGGGCAGGCGGTAGCGTCGATCCTTACGCCAATGCGGTGAATGACAGAGAAGCGATGGCGATATGGAGGGCGGAAGAAGATCAAAGGCAACGGCGAGTAGAGTTGCAGCGCCTCGCCGATTTAGAGGCTGAAGAAAACATGGCTTTGGATAATTTTGAGAAAAAGCTAAGGCTCCTCGCTCCCACATGGGAAATCGGCGCCGTGTTTAACGCCGACGGCAAGCTGCTTTTTACCAAGCGAGGAGACGCAAGTTCCATTAACTGGTCTCTTTCTGAGACTGCGCAGTTCCCTGGCGCAACCCTGACCCACAACCACCCGCAGTATGACTCATCGCTTTCTCCAGCGGACGCTCGGGCCCTGTTTAGCACGGGCCTGGCTGAGATACGCGCCGTGACAGCTAATTATGTCCACATCATGCACAACAAGTCCGGCAAGCTGGACAACGACCAGTGGCGTCTCCTGGCCGGCATGATCAGAGAAGCGGAAACCGAGCAGAGACGCCGGTATTTCCCCCAGGTTTACTCAGGCGAAGTCAGCGAGTTGTCGTACTACGCTGACAGCAGCACGCTCAAGTACGTCAACGACCGCTTCTGGCACGAGGTCTGGGTCTCAATCGAAGACCGCCTGGGCGCCGCCTGCCCGTTCACCTACACAAGAGAGGCGCACCGTGATTCTTGACGATCTCATGCGGGTTCCGTTCAGCCCGGTCTGCACCTTCTGCCGGCACGTTGCCGAGGGCGCGGCGCCCTTCTGCGCGGCCTTCCCTGACGGCATCCCGGCCCCGATCTGGCTGGGCGACAACGACCACCGCCAGCCCTACCCTGGCGACCACGGCATCCAGTTCGAGGCAAGAAACGAGGCCGGCCCATGACCATCCAGGTCTACTTCCGCAACGCCATCGGCGAGCTGGAGCCGCTGGAGAACGTGGAGGCCAACACCTTCGCGCTGGACGACGGCGCGCTGGTGCTGAGCTACAGCGGCGCCGATGCCTCCCGCCGCCAGCGCGTCACGACTGTGGGCGTCTTTGCCGATGGCGAGTGGGCCTATGCGGTCGAGAAGGAACCTAATCGTGACGACGCTTGACTTCGTGATCCTGGGCCTGGCCTCCTGGCGGCTGGCGTACATGCTGGTCAACGAGGACGGCCCCGGCGCGGTCTTCAGTCGGCTGCGCTACCGCCTGGGCGTGCGCTCGGTGGTGACGCGCGGCAACGACGGCCAGCCGGAGGCGACGAAGGTGGCGACGAACGCCGTGGCCGAGCTGTGGACGTGCGTGTGGTGCATGTCGTTTTGGGCGGCGCTGCTGTTGGCGCTTCCGCTGACCCCCGTGTACTGGCTGAGGCTGGTGCTGGCGGCGAGCGGCCTGGCCGTGGTGGCGCATGAAGGTGTCGAGAGGTTGAGACGATGAGCCTGTCGTTCAAGGTCAAGGCAATTTTTCGCCGGGCTTGGTTGCGTTATGGCAAGCCAACGATGAGCGTAGTCCCGCCGCTGGCCGACTGGTCGCTGCCGGCCGGCTACGCGTTTGACGCGTCGCGCGACGGCATCCTGACGGGCAGCGGCGCGGTGCTGAACGACCTGGACGCGTTCGAGGCGAGCGGGTACTTTGTCGGCGAGGTGATCTACATCGTGCCGTTGCAAAGCTCGGACGACCTGCGCACGATGGTCGCCGCCGGTGTCGCGCCGGCCGGTTCGCTGGAGTTGTACGTTTTGTCCGCCGATGTGGCGACGGTGCAAGAGGCGTTCGCCATCAAGCTCGGCGGCTTGTGGTTCAACGTTTCGTCTCCCGCCGTCGAGCCAAGCGGGACGGGCGACGTTTGGGCGCGCGTGCGCCTGGAACGGAGAAGCTGACCGTGAAGATCATCGTCTCCCGCATCTCGGTAACTGAGAAGAAGTACAACCCCAGCCAACCGCGCGCACCCAAGGGCAGTCCGGACGGCGGGCAGTGGGTGGATGATACGAGCACGGCCGGCGGTTCTGCCAGCAACGTCCAGTTTCGCAGCGGGACGCACCAAGAGGACATCGACCGCCTGGACACCTTTGGCGCGGCCGGCGGCAACGTAGAGCGCCTCAAACAAGCCCTCGCTGTGCAAGGGTACGACGCCGAGGTGATGATCAGTTGGACCAGAGGCTGGAGCGGCGAGTGGAGCGACGCTGTTACCTTCACCGTTTTGGCTGATTACACCAAAGATGGCGAGCGCGTCGGACGCATTGTTATCCAGGCTGTGCAGGGAGAAACGGGCATCATCACGCTTGAGGAATTTGACCCAGCGGCTCCTTTTGAGAACCAGGAGTTTCTGGATGCGGTGCGCGAGCAGGAGATTTCTGACCAGCTCAAAGAGGCGATGCCAAGCATGGGCTGGGTGGACAGGCTAGAGGCGAGACGAACGCCGCTTTCGCCGCAAATCATCAACGATTACTACTCTGAGCGCGAGCGCGCTTTGTTGACGTTTCCGCATGGATACAGTCCAGACAATGCGGCACACAAGCAACAAAGAGAAGACGTGAAAACTGCCGGCGAAACAGCACTGACTCGTGATGGGCTAGACGCCGACTTAGCACACGAAATTCAACGAGCTTGGGCTAACACCAGCAACGACCACGGCAGTTGGCAAGACGTGATGCAGGTAGAAGCGCTCGAACGGTTCTCGTCAAAGGACGCTGCGCACATCCAGGTCACTACGGGCATGAGCGCCGTAAGAGACACCAGGCGGATGTACCCGGAAAACGCAAAGGAAGGCGCGCGAAACATCCGCGCCGCCTACAACTCTGTCTACCGCCGCACTCAGGAGTTTTTCAAAGAAAAGGGCTTAGGTCCCGATGACGAGATCGTACTGTACCGCGGCGTTAAGAAAGAGGATTACGAATGGGGCGACGCAAAAGCTGGCCAAAAAATCAAGATCAGCCCCAGGCCGCTGAGTTCCTGGAGCCTGTCTTATGAAACTGCCAGAGGCTTTGCTATACCTGCCTACAAGCAAGTCGGCCTGGTCTACGCCGTCAAGGTGCCGGTCAAGTATGCCTTCGCCCACGCCTCGACCGGCTACGGCTGCCTGAACGAGGAGGAGGTCATCCTGCTGGGCGACGGCCTGGTTGGTCGCGAGCTAGAAATCACGAGGGTGCGCAAATGAGCGACGAGCCAAGAGTATGGATCGAGACCGACGAAGACGCCGACTGGCTGATTGCCGTCCAGCTCAACAAAGAGCAGGAGGTCCCCGGCTACGTGGCCGACAAGCATCTGCCCAGGCAGGCGGCTAAGAAGGCGCGCCGGCCGGTGGTGCGGCTGGTGGTTGAGAAAGGCTACAACCCCAGCCAACCGCGCGCACCCAAAGGCAGCCCCGACGGCGGTCAGTGGGTTGACGATACGAGCGCGGCCGGCGGCGGGCAAAGCGCTGAAATCGGGTACGACACACTAGAAGGCAGCGAACCAAACTTTGAGGTCACAGGCGCTGTTGAATTTGGAAAGCAAGCGAGCTACGGACATTTTACCGAGATAGAAGCGGCGCGCGGAGAGTACGGAAAACGAGTGAACTTAACCATAATCAAGCACGAAAGCTCTCCGGAGTGGGGCATCGAGCACAAATTCTCAAGCGGCGGCGGCTACAGAAACAGCACCAACGTGCTTCTTGGAAAGAAGTACGATCTAAGGACGGCAAAGAAGGTGGCGGCCGCCATCCTTAATGGCGTTACTGGCGGGACGCATGGTAACAACTTTGCTGTCTCGGCGCGCGCGATGACTGAGGTTCGCAGCATTCTCAGCTCCCGTCCGCCGACCAAGAGGCCATCCGCCGCCAAGGCGCGCCGGCCCACCGTCCGACTGGTGGTGAAATGATCACCGAAATCTACTCTTACCTTGTCCAAGCGACTGCGACCGCCCTGGCAACTCAAGTAGTTCGAGCGTTTCCGAACTGGGCGCGCCCGGCGCTGGAGCCGCCAATCGCAGCTTTGGAAATAGCGACGCTGGCCCCGGCCGGCAACCGAATCGGGCAGCGCGCCGCGCGGCAAACGCTGGGTCTGCGCCTCTACGTGTTCGCACAGAACGAGGCGCCGGGCTTGACGGGAATGCTGGATGCGGTGCTGGCGCTGCAACAAACCGTGGCCTCCTTCGAGGCCAACGGCAGCCGCGTGGACTGCGCATTCAGCGACGGCCAGCGGCATCAAAACCAGACCGGCACCGCCCAGGAGGATCACGGCTTCGCCTGGTACTTGACGGTCACATTCCCACATCAGGAGTAATCTCCGATGACAAGAGACAACTTCAACGCCTCTCTGGACGTGCGCCAGCAGTTCCTGAGCCTGCTCTATCACAAGTTCCCCGGCGAGGCCGCCTGGACCCTGATCGACCAGGGGCGCGTGGCCAGCCCGGCGCAGGCCGCGGACGTGCAGGAGTACAACCGGATCGGCGACAAGAACAAGCTCCGGGTCGCCGGCCAGGTCACGACCGACATCACCCTCAACGTCTACGTCGAGGACGACATCGAGGAGCTGGGCCGCTTCCTGGGCAACGTTCGCCCTGGCGGCGGCTGGGTAGGCACCGAGGTCATTCAGCTCGACCCGACCGTCAAGGCCGACCTGAAGATCGTCAACTTCGACGGGATCACCACGGCAGCGGCGATACTCTTCACCGAGTACATCAACGAGTTCAAGCCGTTTAACCTGTCGATCCCGCTGGACGCGGATGGCGACGTGCGCATTGCCGAGCTTTCGGGCGCGGCGGTGGCGTACTACATCATTCCCGGCGCGGGGGTGTAAGCATGGATGACCCCCAGGACACCACCCTGGCGGAAATCCTGGACGGGAAGGGCGCGCCGTTCACTGTGGACGGCGCCACCTTCCTCGTCCGACCGCCAACGACCGAGGAATACGACGACGCCATCGCGATGGAGCGGCTGATGCGCCGGCGCTGGCTGGCCGACCCTGCCCTCCAAGCGATGAAGGACGAGCCGTGCTCCCAGCAAGAGCGCGAGATGTACGAGTCGATGATCAAGGACGCCGACAAGCGTTTTCGGGAGGCCGAGGACGGCTCCGCCGAGAAAGACGCGCTGCTGGACCGCATCGCCTCCCTTCAGCGCACGCTGGACAAGCGCACCCTGGCCGACGAGTTGGCCGGCGAGCGGGCCTTGCTGGCGCGCGACCGCTACCTGACGCAGCGCCTGTTGCAGGACGAGCACGGCAAGCCGGTGTTAGACCTGCGCGCGGCCGACTTCGCCCAGCAGTGGGAGCGGCTCCCTTTGCGCGTGAAAGACGGCGCGCGGCCGGCCATCTGGACGGTGCTGGGGCAGGTGCGCCAGGCCCCTTTCTCGTGGGATCGGCTACGCGGGCGAAGGCCCGCTTAGCGGAGCGCTACGGGCAATGGCCGTGGCCTTTCCCGGCTGCCACCATGACAGCGGCGCAGGTGCAGGTGGCAGCCACAGCGCTGGCCAGCGAGAAACGGCCGGGCGGCAAGATCGACTACCAGCCAGGCAAGCCCATGAAGCCGGGCGCGATCCCGATGCGCAAGCAGCCGCGCATACCCAGGCACACGATGGAAGAGCTATCGAAAAAGGTTGACCCATGAGCGCCTTTGACATTGGCGGTCGGATCGTAATCGACGGAGACTTCGACGACACGTTCGACGCGCTGGAGAAGCGCGCCAGCGAGGCCGAGCGCGCCCTGGACGAGATCGGCCTGTCCCCGTCGGCGGACACGTCGGCTGCCGAAGAGGCCATCAAGCAGGTCATCGAGAGCCAACTGGCCGAAGTCGAAAAACTTCAAGAGGCGTTGGCCGGCTTGCGCGCCGAGGTGGACACCGACGAGGCCGACGCTCAACTGGCCGAGCTGCAAAAAGAAGTTGACCGGCTCCAAGAGAAGTTGGCCGGCGGCGAACAACTGTCCGCCGTCGAGACCGACTTCCTGGCCGGCGCGCAGGAGGCAGTCGAAGGCTTGAAAGGCAGCCTGGGCGGCGCGGCCGCTAAGGGCATAGAGGCCTACAGCTCGCTGCTCAAGTACGGCAAGGCGGCGCTGGGAGTGGCCGGCGCTGTGGCTACGGTCACAGGGGCGGTCTTCAACTTCATCAAAAGCCAGGGTATGTTGGGCGAGGAGTTGCTGCTGGTCGAGCGCAGCTTCCGGGCGCTGTCCGGCGCGCGCGGCATCGACTCAAGCGAGTTGTTGGCCGGCCTGGAGGAGGCATCGCGCGGCGCTGTGACCGCCGGCGAGCTGATGAAACAGGCCAACCAGTTGATCCTGCGCGGCGCCGAGGAGGTGGCGGAAAAGCTACCGCAGCTTTACGACGCGGCCAGGGCGTCTGCCCAACTGACCGGGCGCGAGACGGCCGCGGCCTTCCAGGGCATCACGCAATCGGTGTTGGCCCTGGACGAGGCCGGATTACACGCGCAGGGCGTCTTTGTCAACCTGACCGCCGCCAACGAGGCGTGGGCCGAGGCCAACGGCCGGCTGGTGGGCAGCCTGAGCAAGACCGAGAAGCAAATGATCGCCGCCGACGCCGCCATTGCCGCTGCGGTGCCGATGATGCGCGAGCTGGGGCTGGAGAGCGCCACCGTTGAAGAGCGCTTAGCAGAGTTGCCAACAGCCATCGCCAGCGTCAAGGATGAGCTGGCCAAGGCGGTAGCAGAAGGGAAGCTCTTCCAGGGCATCCTAGACGGCATCGGCGCCTTCGGCAACGCCTTCAGTGACTCCGCGCGCCAGATGGCGGCGATTAATGAACTTGAAGCAACGCGTAAGGCAGCCGAGGGCCTGGTCGACGAGTTGCTGGCCGCCGGTGAGATAAAGGCGGGCTTTGCGCTGGTTGTGCAAGCCAAGGCCGCAAGCGACGCTTTCACGGAATTGCGCAGGACGGCGGTCACTACTGATGAGTACGTCGCCGGCATAAAAGCCATCGCCGAGGGGCTGGCAGGCGCGACCGAGGCAGGGGAGGAGTGGAAGCGCCAAGCTGCCAATCCAGAGCTGAGAGCATTTGACGCCTTCCGGGCCGGCGCGGCCGACACCCAGAAGGCCGCCGACGCCACCACCACTTTTGCCGCTGCCCTGGCTAAAGCGCGCGAGGGGATCATCGGCGTCAACGCGCTGGAGGGCCAGTTTGCCGGCGCCATTGCCGAGATGGAGGGGTTTATCCGGGCCGCCGAGTCGGGCGCGTCCGTGGCAGAGATGCCGGATATGTCGGCCAACCTGGACGTGGAGAAGATGCGGGCCTGGGGCAACGAGATGGAGGCGCTCTCCCCTGCAACCGCCGAGGCTAACGCTGAGCTGCAAGCCATGCTGACCCGCTGGGAGCAGAGCCAGGCCGTGATCGTGGCGCAGGGCTTTGCCGCTGCGTTGGCCGATGCGCGCGAGCAGGCGACGGGCCTGGCGGCGGTGCAGCAGCAGTTCCTGACCGCCATCCTCCAGGGCGAGGGTGCGCTGCAAGCCCTGCCGGAGATGCCCGACATCACGGCCACGATGGACGTGAACCGGCTGCGGGAGTGGGGCGACGCCTGGGCCGCGCTCAACCCGCGGCTTGCCAGCGCCAACCAGGAGCTACAAGCGACGGCTGACACGCTGGCCGCCAACCAGGTGCAGGTAATGGCCTCCGCGGCTGCGATTCCTGTCCTGGAGGATCGCGTGCGCTTCCTGGTGACGGCCTTTGACGGGGCCGACGCCGAGATCGGCGACTTCGTGGCTTCGCTGGGCGTCATGTCGCCGGAGATGCTGGCGCAGATTGGGCCGGCCGACTCGCTGGCCGCCGCCATCGCCCGGCTGCGTTCGGCTGCCCTGGACCCGATCAGCATCGACGTGGCGCTCAATATCCAGTCGGGCATCGAGAGCACCATCGAGGGCTTGGCGCGACGCATTGGCCGGCTGTACGACGCCGACACAGCCAAGAAGTTCTACGACACCGCCATCAAAGAGAATGCGCAGTATTGGACCACCATTGCTGACGACTCGAAGTTGGGTCAGCAGGTGGCCGCCGACGACTTCACCGCCTTCCTGACCGATATGGTCAACAAGGCCGACCCGGCCTTCACCCAGGTGGCGCAGTCGGCCAAGAGCGCCTTCGAGGACATCGGCCTGAGCGTGGGCGAGCTGCGCAGCAAGATTGAAAGCGCGCTGATGGAGGGGGCCACCGTCACGGCGCAGGACTTCGCCGACACGCTGGCCGGCACCTACGAGGACGCGCCGTTGGAGGCGGCTCGCCGGCTGGACGCGGTGGCGGCGCGCGGCTTTGCCGAGTTGCAAGCCCACCCGGACTGGGCGGCTATCCTGGAGATACCGCCCGACGTGCTGGCCGGCAGCGAAGCGGCGCTGAAATCCTGGGCGACCAACGCCTCCGCCTCTGTGCGCAACCTGGAGCGGGCCGACTTGATCGACTGGGACGCCTTCGCCGCCAATTTCCAGGCCCAACTCGACCGGGAGGCCGCCAGGGAGTACACCCTGGACGTGGCCCTCTCTGAGCTGGACGCGCGCGGCTTGCTGTCCGGCTCCGAGGAGGACCGGCGCAAGCAGGTCGAGGAAGCGCTGGGCATGGGCGAGCCAAGGCTGACCTTCGAGGCGCTCTTCAAGGCCGAAGAGAACGCTAACGAAAATGTCGTCTCGCAAGTCGGCGAGATCAGCTTGCCCACCATGCTAAAGATGATCGAGGACTTCTCGCCCGACACGCTGGTCAAGGACTGGCTGACCGAGTACGACTCGCCGTCCCTGGTAATCCCGGTCAAGCCAGGCGTCAATCCAGAAGATGTCTTTGACCCCGCCGACTCGCCTTCCGGCATCGCGCCAATCGACGCCGGCGAGTTGGTGAAAGTCGAGGAGGCTGCCACCGACCTGCAACTGGCCGGCGCACGGGCGATTGAGTTAGTTGAGGAAGGCGCAGAGACCTACCTGCTGACTACCAACATCGCCGGCAGCGTGGCCGCCAGTTGGTCTACGGACTTCGCCGGCCAGGCGGCAGTCTTCGAGACCATCGGCACGTCGATGGGCAACACCGTCGGTGCGGCTTTTCTGACGGCGATGGAGACCAACGCCGGCCAGGCCCGCCGGCGTATCGCGGAGCTGGTCGCGCCCGAAGTGGCGGCCATCCTCAACCAGAGCGGAGGCGGCTCACTACCATGACGGCCAGCTACACGTTCACCTTCAACAGCCAGCCGATGCCGCTGCCGGCGCAGGACGACGGCATCCAGATGGAGTATTTCCCGATTGGCGTGTCGGGCCGCACCGCCGACGCCACCTATCGGGTGCAGCACGTCGCCAACAAGTGGCGCGTGCGCGTGGTCTGGAAGGGCCTGACCGCAGCCGAGCGCGCTACCGTCTGGGCAGCTTACGGCGGCTATATCGCCACATCGACCACTATCGTCTTCCCCAACGGCCTGACCCTCACCGCGTTTGTAGATCTGGCGAGCTGGGCTGAGGCGCACTGGTACGATCCGCACCAAAGCCGCGTGCTTTACAACGTTTCCTTCACCGTCGTCGAGGCATAGATGCAGACCGTTTCATCCCAACTGACCGCCGCCTGTTCCGCCTACGGCCAGCGCCCCTGTCTGTACGTCGAGTTCTCCTGGGATCGCTCAGGCGAGATCGGCGACGCGCGCGGCGCGACCGGCTGGACTAACGAGTCGCAGTGGGTCAAGGCTGACCGGGTGCAACTGGCCATCAACCCGCCCGGCGAGCGCCTGATTGCCGCCGGCTCGGTGGGCAGCGGCCGGCTGGACCTGTGGAACCGGGAGGGGCGCTTCTCCTGGCAAAACCCGGCCAGCGCGCTCTATGCCCACATCGGCCAGGCCAACAGCCCAGCCGGCCCCATCGGCGTGCCGGTGCGCATCTGGCGCGGCTACATCACCGCCAACGGGGCGGAGTACGTCTGTGTCTTTACCGGCGCGGTGTCCGGCTGGAAGGAGACCGCGCAATTTGTCGTCTCTTTCCAGGTGCGGGATTGGGGCTGGATTTATATGCAGAACCGGCTTAGCCTGCCCGTCTCGCGCGACCAACTGCCGCACCAGTGGATCGGGACCGTGGCCGACGAGGCCGGCATCGCCGCCGGCGAGATGAGCCTGGAGGTTGGCGTGCTGCCCATCCCGTTCGTCTGGATGGACAAGGAAGGCGCGGTCGATGAGATTTGGACGACCGCCGAGGCCGATGGCGGCATGGCTCTCTTCGATCAGCGCGGCATCCTGCGCTACTGGAATCCGCTGCACTTCATCGGCCAGGCCGTGGTGTGGGACTTTGCGGAGGACGGCTACACCCTGTCCGAGCCGGACACCGACGCGCGCCAGTTAGCCACCGAGGTGACGGTCGAGTGGTCGCCGCGCTTCGAGGGGGTGGACACCGACCTGTACACGCTGGACGAGCTGCGCGTGCTGATGCCAGGCGAGACCGACACCTGGGAGGCGCGCTTCAACTATGCCGCCATCGAGATATATGCGCCGGACGCCGAAGACCCCTACAACGACTACCACGCCACCAGCGCCGGCGGCGCCGACGTGACCGACAACGTGGCCATCACCCTGCTCAACAGCTACGGCCAGGCCGTCGAGGTGCAGGCCGTCAACAACGACGCGACGCAGGCCGCGCGCCTGACCTATTTGCGGCTGCGCGGCCAGCCGCTGGTGGGCGGACCCAGCGAGGAGATCACCGTCACCGTCACGCCTGCGCCGCTGCCGTTCCCGTGGCAGCGGACGCTGCGCTCCAACACGCTGGCCGGCCAGGGACCCTGGTCCGAGCGGGTGCAAGGCAACATCTACGTGCAGTCCAAGGCCCAGGGGTCGGCGCTGGCCGAGCTGCTGGCCGTGCGCTGCCGGCAGGTGCGCCCGATCTGGACGCTGCGCCAAGTGTGGGGCATCCCGCAGTTGGAGCTGGGCGACCTGGTGCGCTTCGTGGACACCCGCACCCAGGGCAGCCAGGCGCCGGTCGAGGCGCTGGTGGTGGGCATCACCTGGGGCGACGAGGGCGGCGGCGGCTACATTCAAACGCTGCGTCTGATGGAGCTGGGCGACCTGAGCGAGCACGACGACTACTTCATCATTGGTACGTCCGAGTTGGGCGATGGGCCTGGCGCGGATCGCGGGAGGCTTTGGTACTAATATGGCAGCACCCACTTTCACCGCTGGCCAGGTGCTCAGCGCAACGTTTCACGTCAACGGACTGCAACGCTACGTTCACGGCGTGCGCGACACCTTCTTCGGCTACCAGATGCCCATCCCTGGATGCGCCTTTGTGGACAAGCCGTTCAACGGCGCGTTTCGCCACAAAGTCAACAGCCTGGACTACGACATTACCCTGGGCGGCGGGACGTTCCCCTGGCGGCTG
This sequence comes from uncultured Caldilineales bacterium, assembly GCA_937907455.1. GTDB lineage: Bacteria > Chloroflexota > Anaerolineae > JAAEKA01 > JAAEKA01 > JAAEKA01. The sequence continues at coordinate 85,752 of CALESQ010000111.1, read as the reverse complement.
TATGTCAACAACAGCGTGAGGGCGACATTCAACAGCGCCGGCAACTACAGCGGCACCCTCAACCTGACTGCGCTGGGCCTGACGGTCAACGAGTTCTACGAGGTTTCGATCAAGGATGGCACTGGCGCGCTGCGGGTGAACAAGCTGTGCCAGAGCCAGGCGGCCATCGCTGGTCCCCTGCTGGCCAGCTTCGCCGACGGGACAACGCCGAGCGCGGCGCAGTGGCAAGCCCTGTCCACCTACGCCGTCGCACTGGAAGACAGGCTACTCGTACCGCAGGCCACCTTCCCGGTAGTGCGCGCCAGGCCAGCCAACCCCGGCGCGCTACACTTGGAGACCAAATTTGCCGGCACGATGATCCACCGCTGCCGCTACCTGGCCTACAGCTTCTTCCAGGTGGCGCCCTACCACCCCGCCGACGACGGCGGCGACCCCTGGGTCTCGACCTTCATCGGCATCAACGGCACGGGCATTCTGCACCGGCGCACTGGCCGGCCTACCACCGCCGGCCCAGGGCTGGATTTCGACCAGTCGGTTGACAACGGCGAGTGGTCGGGGTTGGTCGATCTCGACACATATCCTGGCACGCTCACGCCGGGCGAGGAGTACGTGCTGACCGTCACGTCGCAGGGCAGCACCACAGAGGATGATGTCGTTTCGCTGCGGCTAGACTATTTGTATGAGGCTCCGGCGCCCGTCGAGACCCTGCCAGGTTGGACCAACTTCGAGACCTGGCAACACGGTGACTACGCGTGGGGCAACGCCAACCCTGGCCCCGGCACCCGCCAGATTGTAACCATCAAGGACAACCTAGAGGCGCTAGGCGCGACGACGACCGCCTACATCAACCCAGTGACGGCTGAGGGCGAGGCCAGCACAGGAGCGATTTTCACCGACTTGTACGGCGTGCGCCGGCACCGCTACCTGCACTACCGCAACGACGCCGGGCGCAACGTGACGCTGGTCTTCGACAACCGCGGCGAGGAGCAAACCGTGGGAATGCCGGACGCCTCGGAGCGCTGGCTGGCGTTAGACCTGGAGAGCGTCGAGGGCTTGTGGCCGGGCACCCAATACCATCTACGCGAAGCGCTTTATGCCATCGAGGATGAGGAGGCGTAGTGCCAAAAGCTGATCTTCGCCGCCGCATTGATAGCATCCCCACCAGCCCCGCAGTGGCGTCTCCTGGCGTACACGCCTCGTCGCGCCTGGTAATGGCGGTCGATGTACCCATTGTGGATACCGGCGCCTATTTCGACGCGCTGGAGGTCGAGAACGCGTTGCAGGAGCTGGGAGAGGACGTGGAGCTTGCCCTGTCTTCGATAGGCAACTTGCAAGCGGCCGATACCATCGCCCGCACGGGCTGGACGGTTTTCACCCACTCAACGCACCTGACCGCGGCGCTCACCGCGACCGGCACACTCATCACCGTGGCCGATGACATCTTTGCGGTGGGCGAGCAGGCGGCGGTGAGCGACACGGCCGGCCAGATCGAGTTCATGCGGGTGACGGCGGCAGCGACGGTGGTCTCGTGCCCCGGCGGGGGCGTGTGCTATCGCTACCCGGTGACGCGGCGGGTATTTACCAGCCCGGCCGGCCTGGTGACGGGGTGGGCCGTATCGACGCTGATCAACGGCCTGACCGAGATCGGCTACATCTCGATTGACAACCGGCACGCCAACTCGAACGCCGCGCCGAACATGACCGCGGCCTACTGGACCGACAGCCCGCCCACCAGACAAGAGCGCGTTTTCCGTCTGGGCAACCTGAACGGGGTGGCCGGCGTGACGACGGACGAGTTTGGCATGGCGTTCGGCGACCTGAGCAACTATGACACGTATGTGATGTATTCGGCCACGCGCGAGGAGTTGCTGCTGCGCAACACAAACATCGTTGTGGCTGATTCCGACGGCAAAGACCGCGTGCGCATTTTTGGCAAGGACGAAAACGAGCGGCTGGCCGGCGACTACGACTTCGGCCCGCTGGAGGGCGTTCACAACACCTTCGACGGGACAAACGAGCGCTGGGGGGTGTACCGTGGGGCCAGCCCGATTATCGAGATCACGCCAGAGCACAGCTATCTGCGAGACCTGTTCACTATCGGCGACGCGATGGGCGCCAGGATAGACTTGGGCGAAGTGAACAACCGGGCGACGTTTGCGCTGCGCAACGAGGCCGGCGTGGCCAAGGCGGTGCTGCGCAATACCGAGACGGGCGGGGTCCATGCCTACATCGGCAACCCCCCACCGCAGGCAAACTCGGTCAGCTACGACGACGAGACGGGCGTGCTGATCATGGATGGCACGGTCATCATGGAGTCGGCGGTGGTCAAGGGGACGCTGATTTTCGAGAGCGACGGGCAGTTCGTCATCACCGACCCGGACGACCCACAGCGGCGGGGCGTGATCACCAGCCGCGGCATAGCCGGCTACTCGGTGGACGGGCTGGGCGCGCAATACCTGTCGGCGGTGGACGCCTGGGGGCCGCTGACGCTGGAGAACCGGCCAGGGTCGGGCGTGTGGAAGACCTGGCTGGCCGGCACGATGATGCGCGGCGACCCGGACTTTCGCAACTTTCGCACCGAGCGCGGCGCGCTGGGCAGGGTGGGCCTGTTCAACGGCGATACGCCGGTGGTTTACCTGGACTACAACGGCGACGGCCATTTCACCGGCCAAGTCTACACCGGCGAGGGGAGTGTGGGCGGCTGGGCCATCAGGACGGCTATGCTGGCGTCTCCGAGCGGCGCGATCCGGCTGGACACGACCGAGGGGTTGCAGTTCTTCACCCCAGAGTCGGAGGACCCAGAGGTGACAGGCGAGGAGTACGGCGAGAGCCGGATGGTTTCCTTCTGGACCAGCCCCACGGACGATCACTCTAGCCACCGGATCAGCGCGATCAACAACGGCGGCACGCCGGAGGAGCACATCCTGCTGCTGCAAGCGCAGCCGCTGACCGGCAAGCGGGCGCGCGCCATGCTGAGCGCGCTGGGCGACTACCAGGCCAGTGCCCGCGTGCGCGCGGTGGGCGGCTACGACACGGCCAACCAGCAAATGACGTACATCGACCTGTGGGCCTATCGAGCGGAAGGTACGGCGCCGTTCACACACACGCGCATTGACCTGAGCGCCGAGATCATCTACCCGATGCCCTACACTGCCGCAACCATACCAGGAGGGACGATCCAGAACGGCGGGCTGCTGCATAGCAACGGCACCTACGAACCGGGGGCTGGCGCTGGCGTGTACATATGGTATGGAGGCTATTGGGTGCCGGTTGCGCTGGCTGGCGATGCTACCGGCTGGGAAGCGGTGGACAGCAGCGACAGCGGCATGACGGCCGGCAACGTGCGTTTCTATACCTGCGACGCGACGAGCGGCAAGATCACGATCAATCTACCAGCCGCAACCTCCAAGCCACGCAATTGGGAATATACGTTCCACAAGAGCGACAGCGGCGCGAACGAGGTTGCGATTGAGCCGGACGGCGCGGCAACCATCAACGGCGCGGCGTCCTACATTCTGACGGCTCAGTACCAGACTGTGACGATTCGACGGCTGGGCGCGAACTGGGCTATCAAGAGCACTGCATGAGAGGCAGAACGATGAAGAAGACAGACACGACGACAGATGAGACCGGCGCGCCGGAGGCTACAGCGCCTGAGCAGGTCAGGGTGCAGCCGCTGGTGTGGGCGGACGAGACGGGTAAAATCATGGTGGCGCCGATGCGCTGGCGGCAGGTGGCGCAGTTGATCGAGGTGCTGAAGAACCTGCCGATAGGAGGCGGATTGTGAGACGAAAGCTGCCTGTTTTGCTGCTGGCGCTGCTGGCGGTGGCGCTGCTGGCGCGCTGCGCGAGCGAGCCGGACGATACCATCCCGCCTAAAATGGATGGCGTCTCGATCATGGCAGAAGGCGCGCCGGCTGGCTTCTACGAGTTCGAGGACTACCGGCCAAGCAACGGAGCCTCCTACGCGCAGTTCAAGACCGGCAGCTTTGACCGCATCGAGATGAACGAGATCAACCCCACAGCCGGGGTGTTCAGTTGGGGCCGCTTCGACAACTGGGCCGACCGAACCAAGAACACGTTCGGCTTCGACATCGGCGTGGGCTTTACGTCAATCTCCTGGGGGATCGGGACGTGGGCGCCCAACGACTACGTGTGGCTGCCGTCGGACTATCTGGAGGCAGCCGACGAGGGCGTCTATTACTACAAGATTTTTGGCAGCGGCGCGGACTATCACCGCGTCCCCCGCTTCTGGGGCGCTGAGTATCTGGCGTGGATGGAGGACTTTGCTAGCGAGGCGGCTGTGCATTTCTCAGAAGACCCGCAGGGTCGGCTCGTGGATTGGGTCGAGATACCTTTTGGCCGTTTTGGCGAGCTGGGCATCACCGTTAGCGAGGAGAACGTCTTCCACCTGGCGCAGATGAACACGGACGCAGATGCCGGCGACCTGGCGCACCTGGGCTTTGCCGCCGGCTCGATCTGCACGGCGGCGACGGGCTGCACCACCAACGACGGCGCGCGCATCTGGGATGCGACGATCAGGGCGGTGATCGACGTATGGGTGGACGCGTTTACCGCAGCCGGCGCGACGCAGCGCCTCGTCGTCATGACGGCCAACTACAGTTTTGAACCGTGGGTGCGTGAGAGCATCAACGGGTACGCCATCGCCAACGGCGCGGGGATCAGCCACAACAAGCTGCTGGACGACGGCGACGACTGGTACTCCTACTGGCCCAACGGGCGCTACGGCCAGTATGACGGCTTCCCACTGATGGGGACGGAGAGCTTCGGCCTGGCCGAGGCGCAGGATAGCTGGGCTTACGGCAACTCCAACCCGCCCAACAACCCTCCAGTGCCCAACCAGACCAATCTGGAAGAGCAGTTGTACTGGTCGGTCGCCAACGCCATCGCCAACCGGATCAGCATCCTCAAGGTCAATTTCGAGCCTGTGCCGGGGTCGATCTACTCCTACCGGGTACCGTACACCAACACCCAGGTGGCCGAGATCATGACCGAATTCATGGAGTTAGGCGACAAACAGGACAACGAGCTACCCTTTGTGGTCTCCTACCAGCGCGAGAGCCAGTTTGCGTGGCGGCCCAAGTGCGGCAACTTCGAGCGCGGCCTGGAGCTTGTGATGACGCAAGGGTCGAGGCCGGCCAACCAGTCGTGCAACCTGCCGGCCAGCACGCTGCCGGCGATTGCGGGCAGCGTCACGGCCCCGGCCTACGACGCCATCCCGCAAATCGCGTGTGCAGGCCAGGATCTGCAAAGCGTGCCATCGTGCGACCCGCGCAATCGCTACGCCCGCAAGACCACGGCAGGCAACCCTTATATGTATTTCCGGGTCAGCGACGACTTCTTCTACGGCTCTTCGCTGGTGCAGGTCTACACCACCTATGCCGACGTGGGGACGGCCTCCTTCACAGTCGGTTGCTCAGCAGATAGCGCAGAGATTACGAAGACCAACACCGGGCAGTGGGTCACGGTGCAGACTGAGCTTTCCTGCTCGCTCACCAACTCGCTGGTCGGCGCGAGCGACATCTACCTGCGAGACGGCACCAGCGGCGGCAATCTGATCATTCAGAAGGTGAAGCTGGAAGTTGACGCAACCTATCCTGGCGCGCCCACACCCACGCCCACATGGACGCCTGGCACGCCGCCCACGCCGACCGCGGCTGCGCCGACGGCCACCCCGACGGCCGGCAGCGTCTGGGCGCAGACCGTTGTGCCGAACAATAACTGGCAGGACACGTACATCAACAGCCAGGTGAGCGACACGAACTACGGTTTCAACCAGTACGTCAACCTGTCGGCGGGGACGCTGCGCAACACGCCGATGCCGACCTACGCGCCCAGCACGGCCAAGCAGGGGCTGGTGGACGTTGACCTGACCTTCCCCACCGACGTGGCCTTCGGCTTTGCCGGCTTGTCTTATTACGTCAACAGCGGCGGGCCGGCGACGATGTACGTCATCCCCTGCCAGATCAAGCGGGCCTGGACGGAGGCGGGCGCGACCTGGAACAGCTACGCCGCCGGCTCAGCCTGGCAGACGCCGGGCGCCTACGGGGCCAACGACGTGGGGACATGCGGGACGCCGGTGCCGATCACGAGCGCCGATGTAGGCTCGCGCCTGACCTTCGACGTGACCAACCTGATGACGTACCAGGGTCTCAACATCAAGCTACAGCCGGTCTGCACGCCCAACCCGTCAGGGTACTGCAACGTCGATTATTACCTCAACACGCAGAACAACTCGACGGGCAACCTGCCCAGCCTGCTCGTTTCGGCCAGCGCCGCCGGCAGCACGCCGACCGCGACCTGGACGGCCTCCCCCACGGCCACGCCGCTGGCTTCGAGCACGCCCACGCCCACCCCGACCAACACGCCGACATTGACGCCTACCCCAACCCGAACGCCGACGGTCGTGCCGTCCAACACGCCGGGTGGGGCAACGAGCACGCCGACGGCGACCAGCGCGCCCACCGGGACCGCCACCGCGACGCCAACACGAACGCCGACCGCAACGGCCACGCCGACGGTGGTATCGTCCATGCCGGCGGTGATGCTGAACGAGATTTGCCCGAACATGCAGGGCATCGACCTGTTCCCAGACGGGACGCTGGGCAACGATAACGCGACCGAGCTGCTGGCGCGGGCCACGACGGACGTGACCGGCTGGCGCCTGTGCGGCCGGGATCGTTGCGTGCGGCTGAACGGGACACTGGACGCAGGCGAGCGGTTGGTGTTCTACCAGGAGCTGGACGGCGTGACGCTCTCCAACCAGCGCGGCGAGGTGACGCTGTTCAACGGCAACACAACGCCCTGGACGGCGGTCGATACGCTATCCTGGCAGCTGGTCAATCCCGACCACTGCCTGGCGCGGCTGTACGACGGCGCGCCGACGTGGATCGAGCAGCGCTGGCCCACGATGGGCCTGGGCAATTCCTACTGGGCGGCGGCCCCGACTCCAACGCTGACCCCATCGCCATAGGAGCGACATTGATGATCCCTGTCTGGTTGGTGCTGGCGCTGATGTTCGTCGCCGGCTTGCTGTACAACGAGCTGGTCGAGTACGTGCAGGCGCAACTGCCGCGCGCCCACGGCGTGACGGCCTGGCTGGTGGTGGGCGGCGTGGGCATTGCGCTGGTGGGCCTGCTGCTGCTGACGGACCTGCGCACGTTCGTGCTGGCGCTGCTGGTCTTCGTGGCGTGCGGCAGCCCGATGATCTGGGGCAGTATGCGGCGCTACTGGCGCGAGAGGGGTCTATGACGCTCTCCGCGCTGGTCATTGCGCCGGAGATCGCCGGGCTGCCGGCGCTGGCGCAGACCTCAGAGCTGACGCGCCTGGGCGACGTGGAGGGGCTGACTGTGGAGCCACTGACCGGGCCGCTTGTAACGCCTGAGCGGGTGCAGAACCGGCTGCGGCGCGGCAACTACGACGTGGTGCTGTGGAGCGGCCACGGCAAAAACGGCCGGCTGCTGCTGCCAGGCGGCAAGGATGTCGAGCCGCACTGGCTGGCCAGCGAGATCAAGACCAGCGGCGCCACGCTGGTGATCCTGAGCGTGTGCGACAGCGGGCAGCGGGCCGGCTGGGAGAGTTTCGCCGACGTGCTGCCGGCTGAAGGCATCCAGCTCGTGGCGATGGCCAGCGGCATCTCAGACACGGCGGCGGTCGATTACGACGTGGCGCTGCTGCACGCGCTGCTGGGCGGCGAGACGGTGCGCGCGGCGCACCGCATCGGCCTGGCCGCCATCGGCGTGAGCGACACCAGCAACCGGGCCGCGCCGCAGTTGTTCATGCCGGACAGCAAGTCGGCGACCAACGAGCTGGGCGCGCAAGTGCGCCAGCTTCAGGACGCGGTCAACGCCGGCCACCCGCAGGAGGCGCTGCGCATCATCCACGAGTGCCACGCGACGCTGAACGAGCTGGAGGATCGTTTCCTGGGCCTGGACGGCAGGGTCAGCGCGTTGGAGCGGCGCATCAATCCGCCCTGGCAGGTGTGGTTCTGGCGCTGGTGCGCGGCGACGGTGCTGTTCTTCGGCGCGAGCCTGCTCTTCATCCTCCAGACGCGCACCGTGCTCTTCACGCCCTGGTGGATGGGCACGATGTTCGAGGCGGTGCTGTTGTTGCTGGCCGTGCTGTGCCTGCGCATGGCGGCGGTGACGATGGAGAGATCACGATGACCCCGGTAACAATTGCCCGCACTCTGTGGACGACGCGGCGCGGGGTGGGGCTGCTGATCGTGACGATGATGGCGGCGGTGGCGCTGCTGCTGTATGCAATCCTGCTGGACGTGCAAAGCCGGCCGGTGGTAGTTGAGTACGGCTCAGCGATCTACGCGCCGGACAAGGCGGCGTATTGTCCCGGCGAGGAGATGCGCTTTCCGGTGGAGGTGCTGGTGCTGGCGCACGAACTGCCGTCGATTGCCCACGTCGTCGAGGCGTGGCGGCGGGAGGCGGACGGCGTGACGCTGCAAACCACGGCCAGAAGCTACGAGCTGCCGCTGGTGCGGCCGGTGGAGGTGCGCACGACGGCGCGGCGGCTGATCCCGGACTTGCCGGCGGGCGTGTACTGGCTGGACCACGTTTCGGTCAACGGCCGCGAGGACGCCTACACGGTCGGCCCGGTGGTAATCGAGGAATGCGGGAAGTAGGGGGTTGAATGCGGCATTCAAGCCCCTACAGATTGCCCCCAGGGACGCCAGGACGACCCAGGAGCGATTTTGCACTCAGAACACGAGGAAATATACACGATGGTTGATTTAGCCCCCGTGGTGCTTGTCAAGAACGAGGAGATTTGGCTGGAGCGGGTGCTGCGGCCCTTGGTATCCCAATTTGGGATAGCCATCGTCGGCGACACCGGCTCGACCGACGCGACCAGAGACGTGGCCCGGTCGGTGGCCGGCGTGGAGCTGCTGGAGTTGGGGCCGCTGGGCGCGCCGCAGTTGGGCCAGGCCCGGCGCACCCTGGGACGGCGCGCGCTAGAGCTGGGCCGCCAGTGGATCATGCAAGTGGACGGCGACGAGCTGTACCACCCGGCGGCGCTGGCGCAGATCGCGGCCAACCCGATGCCGGAAGGCCGGCAGCTCGGCTTCACGGCTATGTTGACCATCGACCAGGACGAGGCGACGGGCGAGTATTGGGAGCTAGACGACCTGTTCAGCCGCGCGGCGGTGATGCCGGCCGGCGTGGCGTGGGCCGGCGACTACCCCTTCGAGGCGCCGGTGGTGTTCAACGATCCGCGCAACTTCTTCTACTGGGACGCGCCGCCGGGTCTGCGCTACCACGCCCTGCACCTGCACCGGCTCCAGCGCAGCCCGCACGACTCGGCGGTGATGCTCCGGCAGCAGAAGCAGAAGCAGTTCTCGATGATCGACAAGAAGATACCCCGGACCCAGTTGCTGGACGCGGCAGGATGGTGGTGGTAAATGCGCAAGGCTGTGGTTGCCGGCCGGGCTTTTCGCGCGGCCCTGCTGGCGTTGCCGTTGGACGCGAGGACGCTGACCGACATGCTGGCCGCGCTGGACGATCTGCTGGCGGCTTTGGAGGAGATGCGAACTGAGAACAACCAACTGGCTCAGGCGGCGCCAGATGCGGCGCTGCCCTCGGTGTAAGCGCTTGGCCAGGCGTAAGCGAGGCCAGAAGGGAGCGTGATCCCACTCCAAGCAAAAGCCCCGGCTCGACACAAGCCGGGGCTTTTGTGCGGTGGAACGGTGGGCGTTACATGGCGGGCCTCCTTGGTTGGTAAAGTCGCAAAATTTGCGGATTTGATCGGCGGTCGTCAGGGGCCGGGACACCGCCGCGCCCGGTGAGGAAAGGGCTAGGCTGGTTGACGTTTTTGCGGTGGTATGATGGGCACTCCTGGCGCTGGTTCATATCGCGTGCGGTGATAGTACGGGAGCGCAACCATCTTGCCTTCTTTGACGTGCATCTTGCAGTGCGCAGCCCACGCAGCACCCGCCGCGCTGACATCACACCCACAGACATAGCACCAGCGATAGCTGTATGTTCGCTTACTCGTGGCGGGCTTCCTGGGGTTCAGTGACCTGGCTGTCTTTGCCAGAATAGCAAATCGGAGTAGGTGGTAGGTTTAGGGCAGTTTTCCGGGCCGGCTGGCCGGACGTAGTGCTCCTCGTGACTTGGGTAGCTGTAGACTTGAGCGTAGCCCAGAAGACAAGTCGGCGGGTTTTCTCCCTGGATCAATGCCTTGCATCCGTTGCAGGTACGTTTCATGGCCTAAAATTGTCAAGCTCGCTCAAGGCCGCGTTGACCAACCAATTGAAGCGATTGCGGCCTAGCCGTTGCAGTTGGCTGTTTTGAAAATTCTCGTCCTCGTCCAGAACGCTCTGGTAGTCATAGCCGATTTCGTCCATCAGCGCCATGCTCTCGCCTGCGCCTTCTGGCGCCAGGGCTTCGAGTTCGGCGGCGGCTGTACGAAGGATTGCTGCGATCTTGTCTTTTGTGCTCATCAAATCCTCTCCACGACGATTGTTCGGTCTCCTGCGTGGCCGATCAGGTGCGGAGACGCCGGGACGAGCTTGGATAGCGCCACGTCTCGCCGCGCTCTGGGCATCAGGCTGGCCCGGTCGGCGCTGCCGCTCTTGATGCTGCGGACGTTGAAGTTATCGACCAGTATGTCGGCCAAGTGCCACGCGTATTTGACCGTGTTGGCGCTGTACTGGTAGTGGTAATCTTTCACCACCAGGTGCTTGCGGTCAGTGGGTGCGTCGTTTGCTTTGATGTAGATGCGATACATGGCGTCATCTCCTTGCCCGCCAAATCCGCAAAATTTGCGGATTTGGCGGGCCATACTCCTACAGCTTGACCACCTCGACGTTCCACTTCTCCCGCTCGGCCAGCGCCTCGGCGGTCCAGCGGTCGGCGTCATTCTGGCTGATGCCGTAGCCTTTGCGCACCGTGGTGGCTACGCCGCGCCAGTCGGGCGTTGGAGCGCCAGCGGTGAACTTGACGTTGACCAGCTTGCCGGTCTGCTTGTGGACCAGGCCCACGGCGTAGCGGCTGGCTCTTGCGGGTGACGATCTGGCCGGTGGCAGTCCCGGCCCGGTGGCTATCTCTTCAGCCCGTAATGCGCTGCGGCGGCATCCCACGCCGCAGGCTCTGCGTGCTTCGATGGCGAGAGCTGGTGCACGTCCACGCTTCCTGCGTATCGTACACCAACCAAGGTTGCCCCCTCCGCCGGATCGTCGGTGGAGGGGGCGAACATGAAGCGGTGAACTTTCCCGTTTACCTCGACCTCAAATTTAGACATGGGCCTTGCCTCCTTGTCCAGGTTGATGTAGTTTTCACCGTAAAACACGGTGTTCATAATACGGAAATGCGACTTGTCCATGGTCCTCTCCTTGTTGCTGCGAGCCGGTGTCAGTCCCGGCCCGGTGCGTGGGTGGGGTGTCGGTGGTGTCAGTCCATCGTCATGTGCATTGCGATGGAGTTTGCAATGCGGCGCTGGTTCTCGGCGTCTTCCTCGGTCTGGCGCTTCGCTTCGGCTGCGGCGCAGGTGGGGCAGAGGTAGAAGCTGTGCATCTGGGTGACTTCGTTGTAGCTACCTTGGCCGATGTTGTCGCCGGTGTCGGCCCCGCAGATATCGCAGGCTGTGGTGTCGTTGTCGTCGTTCCAAAAGTCCATGGTCGTTTCTCCTTGTGCTGTGGGCCGTGGCCCGGTGGGTGTTTAATCTCTACCTTCAAGAGTATTATACACCCAAAATCAAATCTTGTCAAGTATCAATACTGACCGATTCACGCCGCCTCGTTTTCCCGGTAGCGCAGCGGCGCCGGCCACCAGGAAGTTAGCGAGTTGTTTTTGCATGGTTGTTTCCTTCACTGTCGCGCGACGCGCCGGTGCCGGCGGGGAGTGGTGGGCAGGGCGGTGTCATATCCCGCCTCGCGCACTGTATCGCGAAGCGGGTGACGATCTGGCCGGTGGCAGTCCCGGCTCGGTGGATGGTGGGCTACAGCCACTCGATGTGGCTGAACTCGAATGGCATCGGCGGGCCATCCACGGAGACAGTAACGGTGCCCGGCTCTTCGGAGACAACTACGGCGCGGGGGTTAGCGAACCGCGCAATGCCCTGTGCAGTTGCAATCATGTGCGCGCTGGCCTGATCCAGCGTCATGGGATCGTCTAGCGTGAAAATGGCCGACACCTTTCCCGGTCGCGGGCCGGGGACGGAGATGACGACGCCAACACCCATCGGCGGCGGTTCCATAGAGAGCGCATGATAATGTGATGCATGATTGACGGCGATCTGCGCCAGCGCCACGGCTACTTGGCCGGGCGTGTTCTGGAACAGGACAGCAGCGCCCTGCGCTTTTGCCTCTGCGATCAGATTTTCAATGACAGGACGGCACTCCGTTGCCGTGGCGGGGAAGGTCACGGCGCGGGTCTCGAAAACTTCAATGCCGGGAACTTCTCCGGCGTGTCTGCCGATAATAATTGCCTTCATGGTTCATCTCCTTCTAGTAACGCTTCTGCCCTTCAGGGCCTAACACCCAATCGGGCTGCGCCCAGTCGCTTCGGCGCCGAGCCAATGCCTTGGCTCGGCGCTCAGACCAGTCAGATGCTTGCGCAGAGCCGGCCCGGTGGGTGGGGGGTTAGCTGTTGCGAACCGGCTACGTCCCTTTGCCTACACGGAAAACGACCCAGGCCAGCGGACGGGGGATGGTCATCGGGTGGCGCGAGCGCCACTCCTTCGTATCCTCTGGCGGGCCGATGACCCACGCGGACAACCAAGCCATTTCTAGAAGAAAAACGGCAATCTTTTTGTGGCCGCGCAGCCGCACGGCCAACTTTACAAAGATGTCAACTTGCCACGGGACTACCCCGCGGCATTCCGCGTACTGGTTAGAAGGCGTCGCGAACGTGTCCTTGTTCGCCGCGAACTCTCGCTCACGCCGCATCGACAACTTCTTGAACATGATCTTGTGCTCCTTGTTGCTGTGGGCCGGTGTCAGTCCCGGCCCGGTGGGTGGGGTGCTAGACGTTGATCTTGACCTTCATTGACACTCCATGCACAGAGTGCGTAGAGAGCCATTTTGCAACCTCGTCGGCTATCCACGTTTGGTATCTTCCCGGCACCGTGCTCAGGTATTGACCGGCGTGCCGGCCAAATACCAACTTCACGTCATTCAAAAAGTCAATACTCCAAAAGTCGTGCATGGCTTCCTCAACCGAAGACTGCGTAGTAACTAGATATTCCGCTATTGCCTTGATCGAGTGCGCTTCCATGATGTTCTCCTTGTGCTGTGGGCCGTGGCCCGGTGGGTGTTTAATCTCTACCGTCAAGAGTATTATACACCTATAATCAAAACTTGTCAAGTATCAACATCGACCGATTCGTGCCCAACGGGTGCGCCTCGTTTTGCCAGCTTCTGCAACAGCACGGCCAGGCGGCGCGGGTTGAGTTCCGTGCCAACAAAGGGGTTGCCGGCATCCCAGGCGGCCAAGCCGACCAGCCCCTGGCCCATGCAGAAATCGCCCAGCACGGCATAGTCCTCGATACGCGCAGCCTGTGCGATGACCTTGGACTCGTCCATGCCGGTGTAGTCAAAGGCCAGCGGATCGCGCCGGCTGGCGCGCAGGATGTGGCAGGGGTGCTTGCGGTAGTACAGCACGTCCCAGCGCTGCACGACTGGATAGATGCGCTGCAACTCCTCCTGCCAACGGTCAACGGCCTGGCGCGCGGCGAGGAGGGCTGTCCAGGGCGGCGCGGCTACTGTCGCGCGACGCGCCGGTGCCGGCGGGGAGTGGTGGGCAGGGCGGTGTCATATCCCGCCTCGCGCACTGTATCGCGAATGCGATACCACCAGTGGCCGCCAGTCGCTTGGTCGGGGTAGATGGCCCGCTGAACTGCCTTCAGGCTGCCTTTCGGGTAACGATCAGAGACGCTCTCGCGATACAACCGGACGATGTGAGCGATCTGCTCCGGCGTGTAGGGAGCCTCTGGCTCATCGGTACGAAACGGCGGTACAGACGCCGGTATACCGGCGCTGGGCGTGTTTTGGGCCGGTATCGGGGCCGGCGCGGGCATCGGTATGCTGGTACGGGCCGGTACAGGCGTCAGCACCGCATCGGCGCGCGGCAGGCCGGCCAGGAAGGCGTCGAAGGAGGAGTGGCCGCCGGCTTCGTCCAGGCCGGCCAGGTAGGCTTGCGCGACGACGGCGCGCTCCATGCGCACCAGGCAGCGGCCGGGGATGGCGGGCAGCATCTCCGCGCCGCGCCGGCCCAGGATCAGGCGGCTGTCCTCTGGGCGCTCGACGGCGAACGCGACGGCCACGCCTTCCAGGTTGCGCAGGTCGGCCGGCAGCGTGTCGGAGGAGGGGCGCTGGGTGGCCATGACCAGGGTGACGCCGGCGGCGCGACCCTTGCGGGCGATCTCGCTGGCGACCTCCACAAACGAGGCCCGGCTGATGCGCGACGCGCTCAGGTCGGCAATCTCGTCGATGATCGTCACTAGGTGGGGCAGCGGCTCGCCGGTGCGCTGGATGTAGCCGTCCAGGGAGCGCACGCCGGCTTGCTGGAGCAGGGCGTAGCGCCGGCGCACTTCCTCCAGCACCTGCTCGATCAACTCCTGCGCCGGCGCCATGTCCACCGCGACCGGCCAGCGCAGCAGCGACAGGTCGGGCGGAATGTTCCCGAACGAGACCAGCTTCATGTCGGCCACGGCGATCTGGACGCGCACGCCGGTGGCGTCCTGGCGGGCCAGGCCGGCGACGAAACCGGCCAGCAGCTCGGACTTGCCGCCGCCGGGCCGGCCGCCGATCAGAACGTTGCCCAGGTTGCGCAGCGGGATGGCCACCTGACGGCCGGCGGCGTCCACACCGACCGGCAGCGACAACTCGCGCGGCAGGGGGGCCGAGTAGAGTGAGACCTCGCGCGGCAGCGACGCGGCGTAGTCGATCTCTGGCGGGGCGTCAGGCGGGGGCGCCAGCTCAGGCAGGTTGGCCGGCCGTTGCAGGCGGTAGTTGGCCTCGATGACGCGCTGGGCCAGCGGCGCGGTGGGGCGCTTGTGGGCCGATAGGGCCGACAGGGATTGCGCGCCCGGCTCGTTGAAATTGAGCGGCTGGCCGCGGTGGAAGAAGATTGCAAACAGGCCGTGCCGGTTGGGGGAGATTTGGCGAGACCAGGCCAGCGCGCGACCGGCAACGGCTGCGGCGATGCTCAGGACGACGACGGCGAACGCGACAAACAGCACCACGACGACGGCTACGTAGAGCCAGTCGCCGAAGCGCCGGTCAACCGCTCTGTCGATGCGGTCAACGAGTTCGAGACTTCCTACGACAAAAGCCGCGGCCAAACCGGCGGCGACTATTGTCAAGGGGAGGGCCAGTCGTTTCACCGAAATCTTCCTGCTCTCCAGCTGTCAGGTGCGGCGGTGTTGAAGCAGATGCTGGTTATGGCGTTACTTCCTGCCGCCAAACGGCCAATCTGGTAGACTGTTAGCCGCCGCCACGCCGGCCAGCACCATCAAACACGCCAGCGCCGTAGCCAGCGCTAGCAGCCAGTTGTTTTTGACAGGTTCAGCCCGCTCCACGGTAGTGCGCGTACTGGTGACAGTCATAGCCGGCTGGGCATCCTGTTTGATGCCAATTCCAGTGGCAATCTGGACAACGACTTGCGAACCATCAGCCGCTGGCTCCAGTTCCTCGACGATGCGCTCGATTTCGCCAGGGCTGATGCGACCATGCCCAATGTCAGCGATATACCCGATGGCCATTGATGCGCCGCACATGGACAGCAGTACCAAGGCAGCCAACGCGAAATGTACGAGTCGTGGTTTCGTAGTCACCGCAACACCTCGACAATCGCCGTTTCGTGCTGCGCATCCTGCGCTCGTGAAGATTTCTCGATCAGCGCCAAAAACGCAAACGGCATTGGCGGTTGAATGAAGTTCTCTGTGTACTCCCATTCCTGACCACTTGCATCACGCCAAACCTCAATCACGGTTGTCAGTAGGCCAGCGGGGGTTCTGCCGTTGCGCTGCACGCAGCGACTGATGCAGACGGCATCCATCGTAACGGGACCATTGTCTGTTTCCAGCGTAACAATCATCACGACATCTCCGTTTTTTCTATGCCAGTTTCAGGCATAGCCAATGACGCCGCTTCGCCGTTGTCCCTGGCGATCTGGCTCACCAGTAGCACCACTCGATCAATCAGCGGCACGGCGCGTCCCTCGTCGGGGTCGTTGACGAAGCACTCATCGAGGTATCGATGAACCTCCTCAACTTCTGCGCGGGCAGCTTCGAGGCGATCCTGCAAAGCGTAGAGCATATCAATCGGTGATGGCTGAGTGATCTCCTCGATGTTTAGCAGCGCTGTCTCGATTACGCCGACCATTTTTGTTATGCTATCCATCATTTCATCTCCTTCTCACCGCCGCCCAGCCGCTTGATGCTGTCTTACGACAGGCCGGGGCTTGTTTCCGGCTACGGGTCGGCCCGTTTGCTACGTGCTGTGTCGGCACGGCGTCACGAACGGGGCAGCGGTGGGGTGTTAGTTACCGGCGCGCTCCTGGACGTGTTTCAGCCACGCCTGGCCCCAGCGGTCCAGGGCCTTGTCGTTGCAGCCCAGTCGCTTGCACAAATCTGCGTGCGATCCTACTGCGTGCGGGAAGTCAGGGCTACCGTCCTTTTTCTGGTAGTGGGCAAAACCGACCGCCCACTTGACAGCGGTCCCTTGGTCCTTGAAGGGCAACTCGCCGGCGGGGGTCGGTGCGGGCCGACTGGCAGCAGCCTGGGCCAGCGCGTGGGCCTGGGCCGGGGCTTGCGCGGCAGAGGGGAGATGCTCGAACTCGGCCTCAGCGGACCAAGGCGAAGGTTCCTCGCTGGTGGCAGGAGGGGCCGGCGGGCGCTGGCCGGCCAGGTACGCGGCGTGCGCCGCGTCCTCTTCATCCTTGGCGGCCCGGTTGCTGGCCGGCTGCGCCGGTGCCTTGCCGGCCGGGTTGCGGGAAGGCTCTCCTACCGAGAGAACCCGGCTGAAGCGGCGGATGTCCTGGCCGGCGTCGGTCTTCTTGCCGGTCGGCATAAGGCTAATAGTGAACGGTGCCGGCGCCACGTAGAAGTAGCCCTTCTTGGCGGCGGCCTCTGCGCTAGGTGCTACCTCGCCATCCCAGACCTTGGCGTTGGCGGGTATGGTCAGGGGCAGGTCGGCAATGCGCTCGTGGTAGATGCGGGTGACGGCGAACTCGATGCCGGGGTGCGTCGCGTAGAGCCACACGCACGGCTGGTCCTCTCCGTCTGCTCCGACGACGAAGCGCTGAACTTCCCAGGTTTTCTCGCCGGTCTTCTCGATGTGCAAGAGCTGCACGTAGTCGGCAATGGTCTTGAGCGAAACGTCAATACTGGCTATCGTTTGGGCCAGGAATGCCCAGTCTGGGGCGTTGTCGGTAGTCATGGGTGGGTCTCCTTGTCGGTGGGCAAATCCGCAAAATTTGCGGATTTACAAACCCAGGTACTTGTCGAAGCTGCCTACCCGTCCAGCCAGCTCTGCCGGCGGGTTGGCCAGCAGGCGGTCGCGAAAGCGAGCAGCCCATTCTCCAGTGCGCACCGGACGGGCGGCGATGCGCCAGGCTCTGGCGCCGCCGGGCCAACGCCGGACGGTCCAGCCGTCGGCGACCAGCTTGTCGGCAGCGCTCTCGACGGTCCAGCCGGCAGCCAGCCGACCCACGTCCTGGGTCAGCGCCTTGTCGCCGGGCATCCAGCCGGCCCGCCAGCAACGCTTGACTGGTCCGTGCTCAGTCGTCACCAGGTCGATGCGGGTGACGCGGCCGGGGAAGCGGTCCAGCTCGGCGGCCTTGATCTGCCGGTAGTCACCGCCCAGGTAGCGGGACTGCGGGACGTAGCTGGCGCTGTGCGGGTCGGTCGGCGCCAGGTACTTGTCGATGTCGGCCAGCATCCAGGCGTTCGGGTCCTCTTTGGCGGGCGGGCGGTAGCGGCTCATTGCAACCCTCGCTCGACCATCCAGCGGTATGTGGCCTCGATGTGGCCAAGGGCCAGCCGGAAGTCGTCGCCCCGGTTGACGTGCTCGTTCTCCAGAAAGGCGGTGAAGCGCGCCAGCACCTGTTCGTGGTTGCGGCCGCGCGCCGGCGAGTAGCGCACGCTGGCCAGGCGCAGTACGTCGATGGGGTAGCAGCCGGCCAGGCTGACAAACTCTTGCTCGGAAACCGCTTCGGCTGGGGCGTACTGCTCGGCGCGCGCCCGCTGTAAAGTGGTGAACTCATCGGAGGTCATTGCACCACCTCGACCAATCGCAGTTCATGCGCAAAAAATGCAAATTCGCCAAAGCCGGCGGCGGGGTCGGGCGTGACCCGGACGAACATCTGGCCGGCCGCGCTGGTGATGCAGGCCACGATGCCGGCGGCGCTGATGCCAGTGTCCCAGGCCGCGACAACGCGCCCGGCCTGGCTGAACTGGCGAGGCTGGGGGCGGCGAAGGAAGACCGGGGCGCCGGGTTGAAATTGCTCATTGACAGAACTACGGTTTTCTGATAGACTGGTCATATCGCACTCCTGTTGCGATCACGCCCCTGGAGGTGCTGCTAACACCTGCCGGGGCTTTCGTTTGCCGTTGTTGGTATAATACACCCAAAACGCTATCTTGTCAAGTCCCGACTTACAGGAAGTTGAAAATGTCGCTACCTATCACCGCCCAGCGGGTTCGGATTGTCCGAGAGCGGGCCGGCCTGACGCAGGTTCAGCTCGCCGAGCGGGTCGGCCTCAGCCACCGGCCCATAACCATCTCCGACATCGAGACAGGCCGCCAGGGGCTGGGCAAATATGCCCCGGCTATCGCTCTGGCCTGCGAGACGACTACCGATTTTCTGTACGGGATAACCGATGATCCGGGCCGGCCGCTAGACCTGGATGCAGTGCCGGAGCAATGGCGGGCGGTAGTGAAGCGCATCATAGAGCTGGCCACGCAATCAGATTCCTAGCGCCATCTGCGCGCGCTGGCCGCGGTAGGCGATAGACCGGGGGTGGCGCTCAGCGGCCAGGCGAATGGCGGCATCCTGCTGAGCAGTTAGGTCGGGCAGGCGAATGCGCCAGGTCTGGATGCCTTTGGGGTTGGTCTTGTAAAGTTCAAAGCCGGCAGCGGCATAAATCACGCCGCGATGCAGGCGAGTGTCGCAGTAGGACAGCAGCCAACGGATGCGGTACGGCTCCTCCAGAAAGCAGGGCGGGCGCAAAAGCAGGTACTCATAGCCGATGTGGTCGATGGCGGTGCGCAGAATTGCGCTGGCCAGCGTTGAGCGGAAGCGACCGCGCCGGTCGGTGTAGCCGGGTACATGCGCAGGCTCATACAATTCCCCACCGGCCTGGTAGCGCGGCGCGATCCAAACGCGGGCCAGGTTGAGAACCTGCCAGCGCGTGGAGTCGCAGCGGCCGGCGGCTGCATCGTCAACACTGCCGTACCAATCAGCGCAGCGGGTGGCCTCCGGGCGGCTGAAGACCAGGACGCCGGCCAGGCCGGACGGCAACCAAACAATAAACGTCTCAGGCGTTGCCCGCGGATCGGGCATGGTGTGCAGGTAGTGGCGCTCGCGCACGTAATCAGAAACGACTTGGTACAACTCGGAGCCGCGCGAAGCGTGGGTCAGCTTGATCATCAACCGTCTCCCTTCTTGAGCACGGCCAGCGCGGCCAGCAGCACCTGCTCGGCCTCGGCATCGCTCAGGGCGGCGTCGATCAGCAGGACAGGCAGCGGGTTGGGGCCTTGCGTGACGACCAGCACGCGCGGCTGTACGTCGCGGTAGCCGGCGGCCTCCAGTTGCCGGCCCCAAACAGCCAGGGCGTTGGAGATGGTCATCAGTAGCGCTCCACTGCCGGCAGCCACACCGAGCTGCCACAGGGGCGCGCCGGCCACACCGCCACGACTAGCGGCGCGTTGCCGGCCTCCATGACTTCAACGGAGAGGTTGCGGCGCACAACAGCGCCATCGTCCTGGTACATCGGCACCCACCAACTGCCGCCAGCCGGCAGCAGGCCCCAGCCGGTGAAGCAGACGCATCCCCAGTTGCAGGCTGGATCGGTGGGTGGCCGGCCAGTGTAGACCGCGCGCCAGTAGGTATGGGGCGTCTCGTCGTTGACGATGATGCGGTTCTCTGGGCAGGTGAGCAGCGCGCGGTAAACAGTTGGCTGTCCTTGTGCCTCGGCGTCCAGCCAGGCCAGGGAGCCGCCGACCAGCAGCACGGTCAGCGCCGCCAGGAGGAGCGCGCCGGCCAGGAGGAGGGTGAGCGGTCGGGCGTCGGGCGCGGCCGGCTCAGGCGCCACAGGGGCGTCGATGTCAACGACGCGCCAGCCGGCGGCGACGTACTCGGCGCGGTGCGCGTCGTGGCTGTTAGCGTTTGGGCGTGAGCGCGACCGCCTTGATGAGGCGCTTGCGCAGCTCACGCAAGGTTTGCGGGTCTTTAGTGGCCTTGATTTCTTGGACAAGTTTGATCACCTCGCTTTTTGACATAACTATTCCTTGCTGAACGGCTTGTAGTGCTCGGCGTAGCAGCGCCGGCAGACGCGCACCCAGCCGGCGAGCTTGTGGCGGGCGCGCTCCGTGTCGCCGGTCCAGCACCAGCGGCCGCACTCGGCGCAGCGGCGGGGCGTGTGATCCTGGATGGTCCAGCGCAGGCGGGTGGCCCAGAGGACGGGGATCATCCGGCCGGTGGCGTAGCCCAGGGCGAAGCCGATGGCGACGAGGAGTAGGAGGCGCTCGGTCTCAGTCATGGTTGGCCTCCAGCCAGGCGGCCGGCTGGTTGTTGAGGTCGAGCTGGT
This sequence comes from uncultured Caldilineales bacterium, assembly GCA_937907455.1. Lineage (GTDB taxonomy): Bacteria > Chloroflexota > Anaerolineae > JAAEKA01 > JAAEKA01 > JAAEKA01. The sequence continues at coordinate 64,973 of CALESQ010000111.1, read as the reverse complement.
AGAAGCGCGCTGCCCGGCCCAGCTCGACGCTGAGTTGCCGCAGCTCTTCGACCTGCTCTGGCCACAGGTGTGGCAGGGCGAGCAGGAAGTCGAAGCGGCCTTGCTTCTGGTTTGGGGTCATGCGTCAAACTCCTCGACCACCAGGCCCATGCTGTGCTCTGGCTCAGGCAGCAGCGCGTTCGTGGCCCAGCGGTGGATGGCGGCCAGCCGGCGGTGCGGCTGCTGCTGGTGAGCCGCGCAGCCGGCGATCTGCGCCAGGGTCTGTTCCAGTTCATCAATTCGCTGTATGAGATCGTCCATTGTTGTTGTTGCCTGCCTCGTGGATGTCGGCCAGCCGGAAGAACTCCGGCTGCATGTACTGCACGAAGGCGCCGTCCGCGCCCATTGTGTTCTTGTCAATGCGCACCCGGACGACGTTGGACCGGCTGCCGTCGGCGTTCGTCTCGCGCTTCAGTAGCACCACCAGATTTGCTTTGGTGGACTTCTCGCCGGAACCACCGATGTCACTGCGATCCATCTTGGCCGCCTCGATGGTCTTGCCGGCCTTGTTTAGTTGCGTCACCATGATGACCGGCAATTTGGCGCTCTCGGCGAAACTCTTGAGCATCTCTACGTTGTCGGCCTCACGCAGCCAGTAGTTGGCGCCGTACATCTTGAGTTGGCGCGCGCTGGCAAATGCTTTCTCCAGGTAGTCGATGACCACCACGTCGCACAAGCCCTCCTCGCGCAGCCTGCGTAGCTCGGCGACAGTCTGCTCCATCGTCCAGCCGGGGGTGTGGACGTAGTTGATCTCGCCCTCCCACGCCTCAAGTCGGGGGCGCACGGCCTGAATAATTGCCTCTTGCTCTGGCGTGAGCATACCAGACTCAAGCATTCGCACAACGATGGACGTATGGCGCGCGGTGCGCCGATCCATCATCAGTTCGCGGTTCAACTCGTAGTGGACAAAGGCAACCCGGTGGCCGCGCGCCGCCCAATGTTCTGCCAGGCACTCAACCACGATGGTCTTACCCTCGCCGTCCGGGGCAGAGATGCTGGCCAGCATCCCCGGCTTCATGGGACTGATCAGCCGGTTCCAGGAGGCCCAGGGCCAGTCGATCTGCCGGCGCTGATCAGGCGGCAGGAGGGCCATTGCGGCGCGCTGGCGCAAGAGTTCCTCGTAATAGGTGAAGCTGTCTTTCCAGCGCAAGACCGCGCTGGCGTCGGTCGTGCCGCCGATGTGGGCCAGCGCCTGTGTCGCCCAAGCGTGCAGGTCGGCCGGCTCCTCCTCGGCGAGACAGCGGCGCAGGAGTTCCTTGCCAAGGGCTTCAAATTGCGCAACGTCGGGATTCATTAAATGCTCCGGGATACCCTTTGGGGAGGGCGAGAACTTGCCACCGTTTGCGGCAAGACGCTGTTGTAATTATGCTTTTTCTGGCACCGGCGTAATTTCTCCAGTGATAGGATGAATGAAGTGAGTGACTTCGAGTTTCGTAGGCGCCGGGTTCTTTCCATTTGCGACGGCCTTTTGCACGTAGGGCGCCACCTCGCCGTCTTGGCGCCAGTTATCGTAAGTTGTGTAGAGATACCCGGTAGGGTTTGACTTGTCCTTGGCCTTGTCGATCATGTAGCACAAAACGTTCACGCCACCGTAGGCTAGCCACTTAGGCAGCATCGCAATCGGCGGGGTGGCTTCGTGGGGCGTGCCGGTAAAGATTTCTTTCCAGCGAGTCAGCGCTTGCGCAAGTTCCGGGTCGATCAAAGCGTTTTCAGCGGCGTCTTTAGAAGATGATCTTATACTTAAACTTATACTTGAACTTGTACCTTCACCCGATCCTTCACCTTGTACCTTCACCTGATCCTTCACCTGATCCTTCACCTGAATAGCAAGTCCTTGCTCATCGCACGTATCAGGTGAACGTTTGCCGTCCGCTGTGATCCAGTTGCAGGTGACTATTACGCCCCTGGTGAATGTCTTGCGGATTCGGTCCCGCCAGCCGGGGGGTTTGGGATACTGCGACGGCATGGCGTACTGGTGTGACTGGTAGGTCCACCAGTTCAGGATTTGGTAATAGTCCTTGCCGTCCGCTTGGTAGATCAGGATCGTTTCGTTCCCCGCAACCATATCTAGCCAGTCGGCTACTTGTCCGGCTGTCACGTCGTCGAAGGGGAAGATTTGCGAACGCAGATAAACCGGGTGCGCTTTTCCCCGTCCCTGGTCGTCGGCGTGGTTGATTATGCCGATAGCAAGCAGTCTCGCCATCGGGGGCATGACTGCGAACTTCTCGTTTTTCCAGATTGCGCTATCGAGCATTCTGCGGGTCATCTAATACCTCGTGGCGTGGCGATTGCCTTTGCTGCTGTTGCATGACCGGCACAGCCATTGCAAGTTGCCTGGTTCATCGGAGCCGCCCCATGATTTCGGCGTGACATGATCAATCGTCAGGTGAAATCCCGTACCGCACTTTGCGCAGCGCTTGTCGTCGGCAAAGACGTTAACGGTTCCTGTAAAAGAAAAATCGTTTACACACCCGATGGTCACGTAGCCCATCTTTTCAAGCATCAGCAAGATGCTGATTGTGTCGGCGCGCGTCAGCCGCAAGCGGCGGTCGAGGCGCTTTATTGCTACCTCGCACGCTCCGTCGTCCTGAGTGTTGTCTGCCAAAACCAGCATGGTCAGCAAGCCATCACCGTATAAGTTGGGATCGTCGTTGTCCCAGATGGCGGACATTAGCTTGACACTCATCGCGGTGTTTCCTCTGCGACAAACTGCTGCGCTTCGGCGCTCAGGTCAGCAAGGTGCTGACGCACTGCTTCGACGTGTTCCGGTCGGATACAGACGGTCATGGTCATCCCCAGCGCCGGCTCGTATTGCTGGAGCGAGATGGTGCCAAGTTGGTTGACGAACAGTTCTAGCCCGTCTTCGTGGTGCGTGATGGTTGGCATAGTTACGTTCCTGTCGCTGCTCTCATTGCGCTCCGTAGGGTGGCCACTATCTCCTGCTCTTCCAGGCCGACCGCGCGTGCCGCATCAGCCAGCGCGTCCTCGATCACGGTCTCCGACATTTCCCCGCTGGCGACGAAGCGCCCCAGGTTAAAGACCGCCCGGTTCAGTGTCGCGTTGCGCGCGCCTTGGGGGGCAGCGAGCATTGCTTCCACCTCGCTGCGCAGAGCGGCCGTGATGTACTTGTCGTTGACCGCCGTGTCTAGCGCCACGCGCGGCCGGCTACTCTTTTCCCTAGCCGTAACTTCCTGGTGCTGGGCGATCAGCCGCTTAACCATATCCAGCGGCAGTTCCTTGTAGGGTATCTCCATCTCACAGTGCAGGGACCCCCACCAGCTTCTGGCCGGGTCTTTGCAGGCGCTGTCGGCGGAGCCGAACGACCAGATGAGCGCCTGGGCAGCCAAGGCGTAGTTTTTGGCCTGCTGGATGGGGGTGTCCAACAGGAAGATCACGCGCGTTCGAGGTTTCTCTGGGGTATGGCTGGGGGTGGTGTAGAGCAGCGCCGCATAGCGGGCGATGAACTTGTCGGCCATCAGCGTGGCCAGCGCGCTGCGCTTGTCCTCGGTGTCGAAGTCCAGCCCCAGGTGCTGGCCGAGCAGGAAGTTCTTGGAGTGGCGCCAGTTGTTGCCGTGCCAGGTGGTAATGGCGTGGCCGTCGTAGATCATCCGGCCCAGGTCGAACGGCTCCAGCTCCAGGTTCTGAAACGACGCGTTGAAGGTCGGCCAGAACGGGTCGCCGTGGGGTAGTTTTCGGTCGAGGGGGTGACGGTTGACGGCGATTTTGTAAGTCGTCATAAAAAACTCTTGTGCGCGCACCGTTTTGGTGCTATACTTGGGCTATGTCCAGACCCAAACTCGACCAGTCTCAAGAGACCGTGACGATGAGCGTCAGGATGCCGGCCGATCTGCACCAGGCGCTGGCTGAGCTGGCGCGGCAAGAGAACCGTTCGTTGTCTCAGCAGGTCGTCCACCTGCTCCGGCAAGCGCTGCGCCCAGAGTCGTGTTGATCACGTAGTTCAGCGAGCGATCCTCGGCCTGCGCCCGCGCGGCCACGGCGTCGTAGACGTTGCGCGGCATCCGAATAGAGAGTGTGACAGGGGGGTGGTTTCTATTTGTCATGGCATCACCGATTATAACCTATTATCACCGGATTGTCAAGCTATTTGATGGGCCAGTTTCGGGCATCCACGCGTGCTCATCCCGGTGGCACTCGTAGCAGCGCGTCTCCAGGTTCCACGTCTGGTGCGACCCGCCGCGCGCCACGGGGAGCCGGTGGTGGACGTGCATCAGCCGGTAGCGCCGGCCGCAGCGCACGCACTTGCCGTGGTCCCGGTCGATGACGTAGGCGCGCACCCGGCGCCAACGCCAGCCCTCGTAACGCACGCCAGGCCGCATAGTGAGGCGGGCCAGGGCGTTGATGGCCAGGAAGTGCGCGAGCCGCAGCAGGCCCAGCGCGAGCAGGGGAGCCAGAACGATCATGCCGGCCACGAAGAGGGCCATGCGCCAGTGCTCAAACACGGGGAGCCTCCTGCACCACCCAGCCGGGCCGGCCGGCGATCTGCGCCACCAGCCGGCGGCGTGCCACCAGCCAGTAGCCGTACTTCGTGGCGCGCCATTGGCCGTGCCACAGATCGCCGTCGCGCTCGGCTGCGCCGGTGTCTTTCAGGTAGGTCAAGATGGTTCTGATCTCGCGGCGGGGCAGCCCGGTCTGGTCAGCCAGCGCGCCGGAGTTGATCTCGCTCCACTGAGCCAGCGCCTCCAGCACCAGGTGTTGCCGGCGGGTAATCTCCCGTTCGCGCGGGGAGATGGCGGGCGCTTCGGCTAGGCCGGGCGACTCGTACTCGTAGCCGGCTCCGAACTTGGAGGAGCGCAGCCAGGCCAGCAGCGCGCGGGCCGCTGGCGCCTCCAACTCCGCCGCGTGTTCGCGCTCTGCCGACCAGAGCGGGCGGTAGCCGTACGTCTTGGCGCAGCTGATGCGCTGGAAGCGCCGCAGGTAGGGCCTCTCGGTGGGCTGCTTGTCGGTGCGATGGCGGACGATGATGGTGGTCATGGCTGCCCGTCCATCGCACCGAGCGCGGCCTGCTCCGCAGCGAAGCGGGCCGCAGCTTCGGCCACTACCTCGTCGCCGGAGCGCCTGGCCCAGCCCTCGGCGTTCATGCGGAAGGCGATCCGGCCATAGTCGGGGTGGATGCTGCTGTGGCTGGCCAGGTAGGCCAGGTCGTAGAGGGCGGCGCCGCCGTCGCGCAGGCGAATGGCGAGTCGCAGTTGGGCTTCAGTGGTCACGGTGCGGTCCTTTCGGTTGGCTGTAGCGGGGCCAGAATGGGCGTTCTGGCGATCTGCTGGATGGATACACACGAAATGGCGGTAAAATCGCTCCTGGGCCGTCCTGGCGTCCCTGGGGGCTACTGTAGCGGCTTGCTCGACCGGCGATTTGGCCGTGTTGGTCGCTGCGGGCTATAAAGGCTTGCGAACAAACAGGACATCCTCGTTCTCAATCGCCGCGTCCGGGTTGTTGCGGTTGGCCAGCCGGCGAAAGAACGAAACTTTTGAGGTCCTCAGCTCGACCGGCTCTCCGAAGATGCCGAGCTGGTGGCCGTGCGTCTCGGCCTTCCAGGCCACCGCCCACAGCACCGGCTCGAAGCCGACGGCCTCGCACAGCGCCAGCCACTGTTCGCCGAAAAGGACGCGCTTCTTGTCGCGGACAAAATCGCCAGTGATCCACGCTGCATAGCCGCCCGGCTTCAGGATGGCGAAGGTCTCCTCCAGGATCGTGCGCGCGGCAGACCAGAACGTCTCGCCAGTGTTGTTGCCCAGGTTGTCCGGGTCGGCGCCGTAGTCGTCCAACACCAGCGCAGCGCTTGTTTTGCCGACGCGCGCCGGGTCAGCAAAGCCTTCCCGTGTCACGCCGGCCTGGCCGTGGACGGTGCGCTGCTCGTAGGGCGGCGAGGCCACCGAGGCGTCGAAGTCGCCGGCTGGCAGGTCGGCAAGTTGGCCGGGCGATGAGCCGTAGGCCACGAACTGGATCGGACCGCCTTGCCCGCTGGTCATGCGGGTCTCGCCGCCTGTGTGCTGCGCGCCGTCCGCGTAGGGCGGCGACGAGATGGTCGCATCCCAATCGCCGGCCCGTAGCGCGCCCAGGTTGCCCGGCGTGCTGCCGTAGTTTTGCGGCTGGTTCAGGACGCTGTTGGGGCCGCCGACGTTGATCGGTTGCGTCACGTCTACGCCGGCCGCGGCCTTGCGCTGCACGCGGGCCTGGGCGTCGTTGGCGCCATCGGTCTGGTTGATGGTCTCCGCGTAGGGCGGCGACGAGATGGCCGCATCCCAATCGCCGGCCCGTAGCGCGCCCAGGTTGCCCGGCGTGCTGCCGTAGCCGTCTTGCCGGTCGGCGGTGTTGATGTTGGCGTCCTGGCCGCCGGGGTTGGCCGGCGAGGCGAAGTTGCGGCGTCCGGTGATCTCCGTCTCCGCGTAGGGCGGGCTTGACACCACCCCATCGGCCAGCTCCCCTGCCGGCAGATTGGCCAGGTTCCCGTCGCTATCGCCGTAGCGCCCGCCCATTGCCTTGCGCTGCTGCCAGCCGTCCGGGCCGCGCAGGTAGCTGCCGTCCTGCGCACGCAGCCCCGACGCGCCCTCGTCGCCGTGGCCGTCGATGCGGGCCTGGGCGTAGGGGGGTGAGGAGACTACGGCGTCGTGAGAGCCGGCAGGCATGGCGCCGAGTTGGCCGGGGGTGGAGTCGTAGTCAGCTTGATTGCGTAGTTTGTGCCGCTCCATGTCGATTGGCGAAATGTGTTCAGCGTTGCTTATGCCAGCGGCACGCGCCACCTGACGGCGTTCTGCAGCGTTGACCAAGCCCAGGTCGAGGCTGTCATGAAACGGCGGGCTACTCACCACGCCATCCGCCTCCGCGATCACCGCCCTAAGCCGCCGGCTGTCGCCTTGCAGGAGCCGGGCTGAGCCGTAGCCGGGGAAGTGGGGCGCATAGCGGGCGCGCCAGGTCTCGATGTTGCCGGCCTGGCGCTGGCCGCAGGGTTCGACGGTCAGCGCGTCCAGCAGCTTCTCGTGAGCGTGATCGTAGGCCGCTTGGCGCGCGACCGCCTCGGTGTCGTCCTCAGTACCGCCGTCCAGCAGCGCCTTGGCCTCCTCCTCCGCGCGCCGGCAGCGGGCCAGCTCGTCGAAGGCCGGCTTGCAGGCCGGGCAGGGGTGCGCCTCGCTGCACTCGTAGCCGTTGCCCAAGTCCACGAAGCGGGCCTCCAACTCGCAGCCGGTCCAGTGCAGGCCGAAGAGCGCCGCATGAAAACCCAGGCCGCCGATGCCACCAAAGGGATCAATAATTTTGTCTCCGGGCTTGATCCAGCCATTGTCAAGCATGTGGCGATAAATGCGTTCCGCTAACCCGTGCGGGGCTTTGGCGGGGTGCGAGAATGCCTCACCAACTAGCAAGCCAGCCCAGGTTTTATCAAAGCAGCCGTACCAGTCTACGCGCGGGATGTCGGTCACAGCGTCTCCTCCTCCGGCGCCGGGCCGGCTTTCAGGGTCACAACCCGGAAGCGCTTGTCCAGCGCGACGTGTTGCGGGGGCCGGCCGTAGCGGGCCTGGAAGGCTGCGCGCGCCTCGTCCGGGTCGTGGTCGGCGGTGAACATCTGCCAGGCGCCGCGGCCGAAGTCGGGCAGGTCGAAGTCGAGGGGCAGGGTGGCGGCGGTCATCGGGATGCCTCCTGTACGGTGCGCTGGATGCCGTCCAGCGTGCGGCTGTTTTCGCTCATGTTGCCGCAGGCGAGAGTGGCCAGCGCCAGCAGCAGCGCGGCCAGGAAAAGGCGCAGGCGTTTTGGGGTGGTCATGGGGTGGTCTCCTCCAGCCGCTGCCGGCTGGTTCTGTAGCTCGTTGGCTGGGGGTTGGCACGACCTGGCGCGGCCACAGAACCAGCCGGCAGCGGCCGGTCGGCAAGCAAATCCACCAGCCGGGCGCAGGCTTGGGCCACCTGCGCGCGGCGCGTTTGACTGGTGGGGCGGGTGATGGGAGTCATGGGGCATCGACCTTGTAATCCTTGAGCGCGACGCCGGAAGATAATCGTCCTTTGACGTGCGATGGCTTGAAAAACACTCCCTCGTATTTGCCGAACAGAGGGGCGTCCGCTGTGTAGGTGGCCCAGTGGGCACGCACGAAGTGCAGGCGGTTATGCCGTCCGGTCTTCTGGTGCTCCATGTCGGAGTCCACCCTCTTTTGGAATTGCTTGATGTGCAGCCATTTGTACGTGATGATCGGCTGCTTGTCCCTCTCCATCCGCCGCCGCTGGTTTCGCGAAAGCACTCTTCGGTCGTCAATGAGTTCCACGTTTCGGCAGTTCATCAGGCTAATGGCGAACGCAAACGGTAAAAATCCCGATAAAGGTGCATGTTTTTCGCTCAGGCCAGGCAAATGGGCGCTGAGCAACATAGTTCCTTGTTCGCCTGGGTATGCCTTTCCTTGCTCATCAAGGTACATAGTAACTCTGATCATCCGTATGGTTTTCTTGCCGTCACTGATAAGAACAGTGGCGTCGAGAAGAAACGAAGGGATGATGCCGTTCACTAATCCGGTCTCTCGTTTCTCTTGCCACTCCTTGTCTTTTTGCAAGCGCTCAAAATACAATTTCCTATCTGGCTCCGGCGCAACAAGAAAAGCCTCCAGCATCCAATTTCTTTGGGCATCAATCCTCTTCTCATTTTCGATCTCCAAGCACAGCGCAATACATCCTGCCCTCTTTCCCGTCAATCCTGATTTTTCCATTGTTCCGTTTACGTTCATCGCGGACGGAATGGCATACTCCAGATATGTGACTTTGTTGGGCAGCGTTAAAGCGTGCATGTCAGTTGCTAAGTCCCAGTTATCCTGCGGACTTTCGGCCCAGAACCAATTGGCGGCATCGCTAATATCCACCATCGCAGGCGCGATGTTCGTTTGCTGTATCGCGTCATAGATGTAAGCGCGAAAACGGGCGTCTTGCTCAAGGATTCTCATTGGCCGGCCTCGTTCAATCGCCAGGCTGCGACCACCGTCTCAACGGCCTCGACCAACTCGTCGTCGCTGGCGGTGTGGGGCAGGAGCAGCACGTCGGCCAGCCGGCGGCGCAGGCTCTCCAGGCGCTCCTCGGCGCTGGGCTGGCGCGCGGCCGGCGGCGGGGCAAAGGTGACGCGGGCAGCCGGCAGCGGCGCCCTGGGCGTGGCCGGCGCGCTGCCCTCCAGGTCGGCCCTTACCGCATCCAGCACCATCAGCGCGTCGCTTTCGCTGACGCCGGGCAGCAGGCGGGCGATGCTGGGCCAGTATTGGCTCTTGGTCTTTTGGTTGAGCAACTCCCGCACCGCAAACAGGCGCTGGTTGTCGTTGCCGAAGCGGCCGGCCAGCCAGGAAACCACGACGGTGTAGGGGCTGTCGGGCGTCTCCTCAGCCGGCGCGGCGACCGGGGCCGGCTTGGGCTTGGGAGTCGGCGCCGGCCGGTGCTGGGCGACGATCTGGCGGGCCTGCTTGTGGGTGACGGCCTGGCCGTTGGTCGCGCGCTGGACAGCCTCCTGGCGGGCCGCCGCCGGCACCGACGGGCCGGCCAGCGCGTAGAGGGCCGACGGGGCGATGCTCAAATCCGCAAAATTTGCGGATTTGAAGCTGTGCGCCACGGCCATGAAGTTGTGCGCCGTGCGCTCCGACCACTGAAACTCCTGGTGCAGCCAGCTGCCGAAGCGCCCGTGGGGCAGGCGCTCCTTGACTTCGATCAGGCGCTGGCCGATGTCCATCACGCCCTGGGCTGTCTGCCGCATCAGCGTCTTGATCTCGCTGGCGGCCTGGCGGGCGACGATGCGGGTCTCCGGATCCAACTCCTCGTAGCTGAACGGGGCGATGATTTCCTGCGCCGGCGCGCGGCCCAGCACCACGGCCACGTCGTCCTGTGCGGTGGTGGTCTGGGAGAGAATGATGGGGGTTCTACGCGGCTTGATCATCGGCGACCTCCTCCTCGTTCACTTGCTGGCGCAGCAGGGTGTTGACACTGGCCAGGTCAGCGTCGTCCAGGAGAACTCTGATCTCGATGGGGTGGGGCAGTTGGAACAGGGGCTGGATGACGATCTCCAGCCGTCCCTCCTCCCAGCGGGTGGCGGTGATAAGGCCGTCACGGACCTTGCCGTCGATCTCGAAGGCGCCAGGGGAGATGAAGGCGTGGGTGTTGTCAGCGACGCAGGTCATGGGGTTACGCTCCTTGTAAGGTGGGCCGGCGAAAAAGCTCCACCGGCAAAGGTCGGGCCAGGTCGGGGTTGCCGCCGTCAAAGGTGACGACGACTTGCCGGCCGCACTCCAGGGTGACGGGGTGGTCTCGCAACCACTCCTGCCGTAGCTGCTCGAAGTAACTGTCCTTGCAACTGCCCAGGGTGACAGTTTGGTTTGCCATCCGGTAGATCACCCGGCGCCGGCCGTAGACGTTGTACTGCAACGTCAGATCGCCGTCGGTTGGCAGCCCCGCCGGCTTGGGCAGGCCGCGCACCGAGCCACGGGCGATGGCGGCGACTACGATCTCTCGCCAGACGGGGTCTTTCACGTCCAGGTCGGCGACGCGTTTCATTTCACCACCTGGCAGACAATTTGGTTGGGGACGATTTTGCAAACCAGGCTCTGGGCCGGCGCGACCGAGGCCGCCGGCAGGAGCGTCGATGCGAGAAAGGCGACGGCGAGTAGGGTGTTCTTCATGCTGAAAGTTCCTCCTGGGCGATGGTGAGGCGTTCCTCTTCGGCCTGCTCGGCCAGGTCACGAAAGAACTGCGCGATCTGGCCGAGGACCGAACACCGATCTTCAGCGGTTAATTGCGGGAAGGGCGTGTGGTTGATGCGCACCGCGGTGTAGCCAGCGGCGGCATCCCGCCCGTAGCTGGTGTGCAAAGCAGTTCGCAGGCGGTGCGCCTTTTGCTGCGGAATGATGGTTTTCATTGCGTTTTTACACCTCATCGACAAAAACGCTATTCGGCGCGATGATGGGAGTTAGCGCCTTCAGGCCGGCGTCAACCACCGTAGCGGTCATCTCGCGCAGTTGGATGGGGCGGTTTTCTGCGGCCTGGGCCAAAAACTGCAATCGCTCAATCTGCCTGCGATGAAGCGTCAAGATTTGCATCGTGGTGTATTCTGGTTCTTGCTGCACTTGTACCTCCGTGGCTGTTGTTTGACTTACTCGTACTGTTAAAGTCATTATAGCGACTATAACGTACTCTGTCAAATCTGAAGTTCGACGTACCTGCGCCTGATCCTGGCTGAGTATACGCCGGACGACGCGCCGCCGCCTCTGGCCGGCGCCGACCGGGCGGAGTCGCTGGCGCGCGAGCTGGCCGGCCTGACCGAACGGCGCGGCCGGCTGATCTTGCTGTTCGAGACCGCCCGCATCAGCCTGGAGGAGTTCGACGCGCGGGAGCGGGAGACGGCGACGCAGGTGGCCCAGGTGGAAGGGGAGCTTCAGCGCTTGCGCGACGCGGCCGGCCGGGTGCGCCGACGCGCGGGGCGGCTGGCGCTGTTGGCGGAAGTCTTGCCCACCCTGGAGGAGCGACTGCTGGCGGCGCCGGTGACGGAGGCCAACGCGCTATTGCGGCAAATCTTCACGGAGATTACGATTGCGCGCGGGGAGGTAACTGGCGTGGATTTGGGGTAAAGATACGAATTTTGCCGATGTACTGAAATTTATCCCCAAAACTATTGACAGCAGGGCGGGGGGCGTGGTACAATTGTTCTGGCACGATGATTCCGGCACGATATGGTTTTACCCATGCCTGTGTGGGTTGTCTAGACTGAGAGGTTGGTTAGATCGTACTTGGTGCCCGGTTTCACCCACGCCTGTGCGGGTTGTCTAGACTGAGAGACATTGCAGCGGCCCGCGCTTTTCTGGATAGCATAGGTTTCACCCACGCCTGTGCGGGTTGTCTAGACTGAGAGCCGCTTGGCGCGCGCCGCCTTTTTCGGGTCACGTAGGTTTCACCCACGCCTGTGCGGGTTGTCTAGACTGAGAGCGCAAAGACGTAGGCGAAACATGGACAACTCGCAGTCTTGACAATCCGCACAGGAGACGTGAAACCAGACACAGCAAGGGGCCGCAAGGTCCATCGGGCTACGTTACCGAAGAATGATACAGGCACCGTGGGGTGCTTCTCCAGCCCCACGCTCTGCGGGCCAACGTTAAACAGGTGAAGTGGTTAAGCCAGTGCGTTGGTCGAAAACCTTCGGATAACATTGTCGAGGAGACCGTTACCACCGAAAGGTGAGTTCATCGTAAGATGAAACAAAACTCAGTTTTCGTACTAGATACGAACCGTAAACCCCTGATGCCCTGCCACCCAGCACGGGCGCGAGAACTCCTCAAGAGTGGGCGGGCCAGCGTCTACAGGCGCTACCCTTTTACCATTATCCTACACGACCGAAAAAATGGCGACGTGCAGCCGGTCCAGGTCAAGATCGACCCCGGCAGCAAACAAACTGGCTTGGCTGTTGTAACCAACGGCGAAGTTGTCTGGGCTGCTGAGTTGCAGCACCGTACCAACGTGGCTAACAAGATGACAGCGCGACGGCAACTGCGGCGCGGCCGGCGCAACCGCAAGACCCGCTACCGCCCCGCTCGTTTTGACAACCGCCGTCGCCTTCAAGGATGGTTGGCGCCGTCGATGCGCAGCAAGGTGGACAGCGTAATGACCTGGGTCGGCAGGCTGCGCCGTTTTGCGCCAGTCAGCATGATCAGCCTAGAGCGCGTCAAGTTCGACGTGCAGGCGATGCGCAACCCGGAGATCAGCGGCGTAGAGTACCAACAGGGCACCTTGCAAGGTACGGAGGTGCGCGAGTATCTGCTGCACAAGTTCAACCACACCTGCATCTACTGCGGCGCGCGGCCGGCAGTGCGGGGAACCATCGAGCACATCACCCCTCGCAGCCTCGGCGGTTCCGACCGCATCGACAATCTGGCCTGGGCCTGCTATGAGTGCAACCAGAAGCGCGGCAACCAGCGGCTGGAGGTCTTCGTCGGGCCAGAGAAGGCGGCCAATATCGAGCGGCAAGTGAAGAAGCCACTCAGAGATGCGGCATCAGTCAACACGACTCGTAACGCCCTCGCTGACGCGCTTGGTCAAACCGGCCTGCGCGTCGAGTGGGGCAGCGGTGGCCGTACCGCCCGGAACCGGCACGAAAACGGCTATCCCAAAGCGCATTGGATCGACGCGGCGTGCGTGGGTATATCGGGGTTGGGTGTGATGCTGAACCCTGAGATGCAGGTATTACGCATCAAGGCGACCGGACGTGGCACGCGCCAGATGTGCCAAACTGACAAGTACGGTTTCCCCAAGCGCCACCGCGGGAATGAGAAGCGCTACCTTGGCTACCAGACCGGTGACATCGTGAAGGCGGTTGTGCCAAGAGGCAAGCATACAGGTACGCATGTTGGTAGGATAACTATCCGTCGATCACCGTTTTTTTCTCTTAGCGGTTTCAGCGTACACCACAAACACCTTACGCTACTACAGCGCAGTGATGGATACGACTACAGTCTTTTGCGCGCTTCCCTTTAGCGTTGTCCCCCTGGAGGTCTCTCACATGGATTCTGGTATCGCCCTCGCTCTTGCCGCTGTCGCCATCTTCATTGCCGGCGCCGCTGTCGCCTGGTTCGCGCGCCGTGGCCTGCCTGAGCCGCTCTGGCGCGACGCGGCCGCCCTGGCCGCTGCTATCCGCGTCCAGGCCGGCTCGGTCGTCACCGAGGAGCGTATCAAGTTGCTGGCCGGTGTGGCTTATGACACCTTCGCCGTGGGAAGCAACTACGTGGGCCGGGATGAGTTCTGCCAGTTGGTCTGGGAGTTGGTGCAGAACTCGCTCGACATGGACGAGGCGGCTGCCGTGGCGGCGGCCTCGTTGCCGGTGGACGCAGCGTGACCAACCTGCTCCTTGCCAGCGTCATCGCCGGCCAGATCGTCGTCCACGCGGCGATGCCCAGCGTCCTTGACCGCTACCCCGACCGCGCCGACCCCGGCGTCGAGGGCTACATCGCCGTCAACGACTGCGCAGAGCTGGGCAACCGCTACGTGCTGGTGCGCCCTGGGCAGCGCGACGTGTTGGTCGGGGTAGCGGACTGCGCTTGGGCTGGCCACGTCGCCTACCGGCAGTCGCGCAACCTGATCGCCGACGTGGACGAGGCTATCTGGGCCGGCCCGTGGCGCCCGCAGTATGCCGAACTGTGGCCGGTGGCAGAGCGGGCGGAGTATTTGGCCACTATCAAGCCGGCCGCGCGACGCGGCGAGATGGTGTTGCAATGATGGTAGACCAGGGAGAGACTGGTTTTCTGCGGTGCATGTTTGCGCGACATGGGTCTTCGTTCGGTGGCGCGGCCCCGGTTCGGTGCTTCCTCCTTGGCCGGCCGGCGCTACGGCGGTTTTCCTTTCCCCGCCGGCTAACAGGCCCAGACAACGGTCGTGTAAATCGGCCGTGTCGAACGAAGCCGAGCGATGGGGCGGGCTGATGGGTTTCACAATGGCCCAGGGCGGCCCGCCCCAGAGAAGCTGATCCGCCACGCGCGGAAACAGTAACGGCCTCGCTTTGCGGGGCCAGCAATTGGAGCAATTCTTGAAGACCAGCAACGCTCAAGATCGCATCGTCCAGGCCGTTGCCCTGCGCGGCTACCTGGACGGCTGGACCGACGACGAGGTGGCCTTGCGCCAGCTCGTCAAGTTGCTAGAGGAGGTTGGCGAGGCTTGCGCCGCCATCTCCTTGCCCAGCATCACCGGCGACATGTTGATGTTCGTGATGGACGCCATCGACCTGGGCGAGCGGGCGCGTGTGCTGTTCACCGAGCGGCTGGATTTGTTCGCCGGTGTGACGGTCAACACTGCCGTCTTGGCCCACGAGTTGGCCGACCTGGTGGTGCCGGCGGCGGTGCTGGCCGACTCGTTGGCCGTTGATGACATGATGGCCAAGGGCGTGCGCAAGGCCGAGGCTGATGCGGCCAGAGGAGTGCGAAAGTGACACCGTTCTGGATCGTGGCGCGCGAGGGTGTGCCGGACATCAAGGCGACCATCAGGCACCAGACTTCTGAGGCCGCCGACGCCGAGGCCCAGCGGCTGGCGCGGAAGCACGGAGAGCCGTTCTTGGTGCTGAGGGTGATCGGGCGCTGGGTGCCGGCAGAGACTCCGCTGGTGTGGGAGGAGGCCGAGACCGATGGTTGACTATTTGGAAACCGGCAAATGGAATAGCCCGCGTGACGCGCTGCCGGAAGATTTCAAAGAAGTGTTGGCCTATACGGGCGGCAGGCCAGTCGTTGCTTACATAAAAAGCGATGTTTGGTATTGCAACGACTTCCTTGGTGTGCGAGCGCAAACCATCGGCTCCCCCCAGGCCGTTGACCGCTGGATGCACATCCCACCAGTCCAGCCGCAGCCAGAGGTGCAAGTGCTGGTCGAGGCGACAGGGGCGAGCATCGACGAACTGACCCTGCGCCGCGAGAACACGCACCGAGTCGGCGAGCCGCTGGAGCCGGTGATTTTCTACGGGGCGCGTCCACTTCGAGGGTGCCTTTGACCGGGTAGGACCCATCGAGAACCGGCCCATCACGCGCCTACGTCTCGTTGCGGAGTATGCTGATGCCTGACATCCAGTACAAAGTGACCTTCGCCGATCCGGTTGCCGGCAAGAAGGCGGAGGAGGAGTAGCCGTGAAAGCTAAGACGCTCTGGGCTTGGACAATAGGACTGATACTGCTCACCCTTGCGCTGGGGTGTGTCGCGGTGTCTGGTTCGGCTGCTGACCAGCCAGGAGACACACTGGTGGTCGAGTTGGGCGCCGTCGGCCATACGGCTTGGTTTCGCGCTGTTGACTACGAGGCCGGCGTGGTCTGTTGGTTTGCCCGAAATCACGTTTACGGAGGCTCTGCGGTCGCTATTGACTGCATCCCCATCGACCAGACGCTTCTGCTGGAGACGGCGCAATGACGCAACAGATCAACATTTCCAAGGTATCGGTGCGGTCGAAGGGGTACAACCCTGACCAGCCGCGTGTGCCTGCCGGCCAGGAAGGCGGCGGCCAGTGGACGAGCGGGGCCGGCGGTGGCAGGAACGCCCAAACAGGTCAAACGCGTGTATACCACGGGACGACTTATTACAAGCTCTCCAACTTATTAAGTGGCGAGAGCACAAGGTTCCCTGGTTTGTCTGTGACTGATACGCCTGAGCGCGCTCAGCTCTACGCCGACGCCCAAGCGTCAAAAGTTGTTAGTGATAAGGTTCGCCGCGTCCCTGGGTCCGCCGTTGTAGAAATGACAACAAACGAATCCATCAAATGGACAAGGCGTCCCGACGACCACCCAACGCTTGACAAGGCCGAGGCCACCATTGGCGCGTGGAACATTGAAAAGGTCACTGTGTACATAGACGAATACACCTACTCTCGCGGCGTAATGCGCGTGGACGGACAGATCGTCAATGCCGTTGAATACTTGAAGGGTCAACTCGGAAAACGGATTAAGTTTGTCAAGGTGGCACGATGACCATCCTCACCCGCCTTCTCGACAGCCTCTGTGACCGCATTGGCTTGCGCATGGTCTTCGACGGCGACCTGTGCGCGCCCAGCGGCGACGAGGACTGGTGGCCGGCGGCGGCATCCTGTGGCACTGGAACACCGACAACGATAACCGACCCCGCCCAGCCCGCCGCCGGCCACCAAGGCTCTGATTTGTTTTTGAAACATCGGAGGTAAGGAGCATGGGGCTTTTCACCACAATACTCAAAGTCGGTGCAATGATGGACTGGGCCTCACCAGTCGTAAACGGGATACGAACAGCCAACGGCGAAGGAATGGTTGAGTTCACAGATGCGGAGTTCCGCATAGCCGACAAGATCATCCGCAAGCATGGCGGGCGAGGGCTTGACGTAACGCACGATCTTGACTGGTATCAGATGGTACCGCGCCGGAATTACGATGCCTGCATTGCCGAACTACGCAGGAACGGGATCAACGTGTAAATTGATGAGTAACACCGTCACCCTCACCCTCCCCAGCGAAAGGCCACTCAGTTGGAACAAAGCCTACGCTGGCCAGCATTGGACGCAGCGCAAAGCCGAGGTCGAGCGCATACGCCTGGCAGTGCGGGAGCAGATCGACCCGGACGCGGTGGAGCCGTTCGCTGTGCCGGTGGACGTGACGATCACGGTCTTCTTCGCCAGCCGCCCCCTGGACGCGGACAACATCCCCGGCAAGCTGTACATCGACGCGTTGAAGGGCTGGCTGCTGGTTGACGATGACCAGCAGCACGTCCTGAGCGTGCGCACCGTGACGGCGCTGGACAAGGCCGCCCCGCGCGTGGTGATCCGTATCGCGTCGACCGCGCCTGAGCCGGCGGGCTACGAGGCGACGCTGGCATCATTGGGTCAGTGCCGGTGCTGCGTTGTGCCAGCGGGCGATCCTCTGACCGACGGCGGCGCGGCGCTGGTCGGCATCGGCGAGGGTTGTCATGCCTAATATGATCTACACCCGCAACCCTGCTACTCACAGGCTGGCGGTCCAGGCCGGCCACCTGCCGGCTGCTGCGGTGGAGACGTTCTGCCTATGCAGCGCGCGCGTCATGCTGCGACGCGGCCGCTACGTGGAACACACCAATGGTTTTGGGCGCTGCGAATACAGCGGCAAGACGCCAGCCCAGGCCAGGCAGATGGCGAGAGAGGAAACGCAGAATGCCCCTTGATCCCACCGCTCTCGGTCAACTGTTGGAGCAGGCGCTGGCGGCTACACCCCCCCAGCTCGCGGCTTGTTCTTCACGCCGACCCACGTCCCCGGCGCGGTGTTGCTGGAGCCGTGCGCTGGCAGCGGCGCGCTGGTCGCCCAAGCGGCGCTCAGAGCGTGGCAAACAGGAACCCCAGCGCTTGGGCTGCCGCCTTACACTCTTGGCGCTTGAACGGCTTGCCCAGATCAGCCCAAGCGTCGGCGGCCTGTTCCCAGAAGCCTATCTGGCCGGCGACGATCTCCCTGGGCGTCTGCCCTACTGCCGGCGGCGCGACCGTGGCCGGCGTGGGCGGTTCGATGGGCGTGGCGTGCTGGGCCGGCTCGTCGAAGTCCAGCCCGCCGAACAGCGGCCCGTCGTCGAACATGCTGGCCTGGGCCTGCTGGGTCAGCAACTCGCCCACCTGGCGGCGGAACCAACCGGGCGTAGGCGACGGGTTGTTGCGCAGCGCCCGCAGGGCCAGGAGCTGGCGGTTCACGTCCAGGTTGCCGTCGGCGATGATCTGCGCATAGCCCAGCGGTAGGTTGCCCGTGCGCACCAGGTCCAGCAGGTCGGGCCGCAGCTTGAGCAGCTTGAGCCGGAACAAGACACGGGCCTCGGACACGCCGGCAGCTCTGGCGCAGTCGGCCACCGTCCAGCCCAAGCGCTCGATGCGCACCTGGTAGGCGTTGGCCTCGTCCACCGGGTTGAGGTCTTCCCGGCTCGTGTTCTCGGCCAGCATCAGGGCCGCGGCCTCGTCGGCGGTCACGTCGGCCACGATGGCCGGGATTTCCAGCCAGCCCAGCAGCTCGCAGGCCCGGAAGCGGCGCTCGCCGGCGACGATGCGGTAGAGGTCGCTTTCGCCGATAGGCCGGACGGTGATGGGCTGCAAGAGGCCGTGCTGCTGGATCGAGCCGGCTAACTCGGCCAAGCCGGCCGGGTCAAAGACGGTGCGATCTTGGTGGCCGGTGCCGTTGTCGCCAGGGACGATCTGCTGCATGTCGATTAGCTGGATGGTGCGCTCGCCGGTCATGGGTCGTGCCTCCTTGCTGGGCAAATCCGCAAAATTTGCGGATTTGGTTTGTTCTCTACTGCTAAGGGAATTATACACCCAAAAGCAAAAGCTGTCAAGTCTGGAGTAACGCTGTGTCAGAAGTCGTCAACCGCATCATCTCCCTCGACCGCTACCGGGCCAGCCCGGACAACTACAACGAGCACCCGGACGAGCAAATCGCCGACCTACGCCGGTCGGTCCGGCTGTTCGGCCAGGTTCGCTCCGTCGTGGTGCTGGACGACGGCCAGGGCGGCTTCGTCGGCGTCGCCGGCCACGGCTTTATCGAGGCGGCCCAGGCCGAAGGCAAGACCGAGGTCAAGGCCGACGTGATCCCGCCCGACTGGACGGCGGAGAAGGTCGTCGCCTACATGGCCGCCGACAACGAGACCGCGCGCGGCTCCAGCCCCGACCTGGCCAGGCTGGCGGCGCTGGTGGCGAAGCTCAAGGAGACCGACGAGGAGCTGGCGGCGGTGGCGGCTGGCGGGGACGCGCGGCTGAAGGAGTTGCTGCGCAGCCTCAAGGCGCCGGCCGGCGAGGACGACAGCGGGCAGGTAAATCGGGCGGCGGAGTTGCAAGCCAAGTGGTCAACGGCCACGGGGCAACTGTGGCAGTTGGGCGAGCACCGGCTGATCTGCGGCGACTGCGCGGACGCGGCGGTGGTGGCACGAGTGATGGGCGGGGAGAAGGCAGGGTGTTGCGTGACTGATCCGCCCTACGGCATCAATCGGGAGGGCATCACAAACGACGATCCCGAAGGGCTGCGGGCGCTGTTCGATGGGTGCCTTGCTGCGATGCCGATTGACGACGGCGTGCTGATTGCGTTTCAGTCACCACGGCTTGAATGGGTGTGGCTTGACGCAACGCGGGCGGCGGGCTGGCATCCTGAGCGGCTGTTGTGGATGTACAAGCCGAATGATGAGACTTTCCCCTGGCGCGGATGGCTTCTGACTTCAGAAGCCATCCGCGCCAGCAGTAAAGGGAAAGCGGAGTGGTTGGACGTACACCCGTATTCTCACGACTGCTATTCACCAACGACGCTTGGGCAAGAGTTGTCTGACACAGAAGGATGGCACGCCAGCGTCAAGCCGCAAGCCGTGGTCATTGATCTTGTGAAGCGCGTTGGCGGCATTGTTTACGATCCCTTCCTCGGCAGCGGCACGACAATGGTCGCAGCGCACAGACTAGGACGGCGCTGTTTTGGTATTGAGATAGACCCTGGCTATTGCGCTGTCACTTTGGAGAGGATGAGCGGGCTTGGTGTCACGCCCATTCTTGTCGAATAGCCAACGGGCGTATACGTCCATCTTGACGTGACACGGACGGCAAAGCGTAACGAGATTGTCCAGCGAGTTGGCATCGTTGGGATTGTCGAAAAGGCGCACAGGTTTCTTGTGATGAACTTCGAGGGTATAGGCGATTTCACTTTGATGAACTCCGCACCCCTGGCAGGTGTGGTCGTCTCGCTTGCGGGCTTGGCGGTTTTGCTTGTTCCAATCCTTGCCATAGTAAGGTTGCCAGCCACCGCGCCAACTTGGGCTTTGTTCACCCGTGACGTATTCAGACTGCCATTGTCCCATGCAATGACGGCTGCAAAAGTTGTGTCCGTTCACCTGGGCATTTCGACGGCGAAACTCTTGTCCGCACCATTCACAGTTGAGCAGCTTGCTACCCCAGCCAAGCAGAACTTGGCGACATTCCAACGAGCAAGCAAGCTGTTTTCCTTGCTTCACCCTGTAGGGTTTGACAATGAACTGTTTTCCGCACACCGGACAAGTCAACTCAGGCGCAATGGTGTTGGCTTTGCGGTAGGACTTTTGGCAGTCGTAAGAGCAAAACCAAAGCCCCGTCGTGTTACGGGCAATCTGGTAATCTTCCCGTTTAATCGCCTTGCCACAGTGAGAGCATTGCAATGAGTGTTTCATACGGGCATTGTACCACAAGACTGGCAAAAGCACAAGACCTGATAGCCTGCGAGCGGCTGGGGCGGCGCTGCCGGGCTGTGGAGATCGAGCCGGGTTATGTGGCTGTGGCGCTGGAGCGCTTCTTCCTCCTAACCGGCGTCGCGCCCGTCCTCCTCGAAGCCGGCCCGGCTCAGGCGTAGGCGCACACCCCTATGCACGCGCAAAACCCCCATGTACGGTTGTCATAATGAAACAGTGTGGCGCGAAGACGCGCAGCGGAGAACCGTGCAAAAACACAGCAGTCATGGCCAACGGGCGGTGTCGGCTACACGGTGGTAAGTCTTTGGTGGGTGTGGCCTTGCCGCAGTACAAGGACGGCCGCTACTCCCGCTACATGCCCAAGCGCCTGCTGGAGCAGTACGAGCGGGCGGCCAACGACGGCGACCTGCTGGTCATGCGCGACGACATCGCCATCATCGACACCCGCCTGGCCGAGCTGCTCTCTAAGCTGGACAGCGGCGAGACCGGGGCGGCCTGGGCCAAGGCGATGGAGAACTACGCCGCCCTCCAGGACGCCATCGCCGCCGGCGACGCGGCCGGCCTGAAGTCCTCCCTGGACGCGATGGGCGGCGCGCTGAGGCGGGGCCAGGCCGGGTATCATGCCTGGCGCGAGGTGGGCGAAATGCTGGACCTGCGGCGCAAACTGGTGGAGTCGGAGCGCAAGCGGCTGGTGCAACTTTCCCAGATGGTGACGGCTGAGCAGGCGATGGTGCTGGTGATGGCGGTCACGAAGTTGGTCAAGGAGCACGTAGACGACCAGCGCGCGCTGATTGCCATCTCCGACGGCATCCGGCGCATCATCGCCGCGGAGGGCCGATGACGGTCTCCTCCCTCCTCCCGCAGTTCGGGACGGCCTACGACATGCTGCTGCGGCGCGCGGCCGACGAGATCGACCCGCGCAGCCGCGCCCAGCGCATCGACCCGCCGCCGGCTGACTGGGCCGGCTGGCTGCGCGCCATGTTCCCGGCCTACGTCGGCTTCGAGTTCGGCGACCACCATGCCGAGTTCTGGGATCACGTCTGGGCGCTAAAGCGGGGCCAGCGCCCGCCGGCCTTCATCGCGATTTGGCCGCGCGGCGGCGGCAAGTCGTCCTCCGCCGAGATGGCCACCGTGGCCCTGGGAGCGCGCGGCGTGCGCAAGTACGCCTGGTACGTGCGCGAGACCCAGGAGCTGGCCGACAAGTCGGTCGAGAACATCGCCGTGCTGCTGGAGTCGTCGGCCATCGCCGAGTTCTACCCCATGCTGGGCGCGCCGCAGAAGGGCAAGTACGGCAACACGCGCGGCTGGCGGCGTGAGCGAATGCGCGCGGCCAGCGGCTTCACGGTGGACGCCATCGGCTTCGACACGGCCTACCGCGGCTCGAAAGTCGAGGAGAACCGGCCCGACTTGATCTGCCACGAGGTCGGCACGCCCGTTTACGACATGGGCCGCTGGGTGATGGTCGAGGAGCACCCCGGACTGCTGGGCCTGCGCCAGGCTGAGGGCCTGGAGGTGCAGGTGGCCGGCCTGTCGTTTGCCGAGGTGGTGACGCCTGAACACCGCTATTGGGCGCGCAAGAACGTGGTTGAAGACGGCGGCTGGATCGAGGCGCGCGACCTGGAGCCGGGCGACCAGATCGGCTACGGCCTACTGAACGGCGCCTTCTGGAACCGGGTGCGCAGCGTCCAGCCGGCCGGCGTCAGGACCTTCGCGCCCATCACCACGGCCTCGCATACCTACCTGACCGCGTTCGGCCTCTCCCACAACTGCCTGGATGACCTGGACAACAAGCTGGACAACCCCGGCTACACGGCCAAGAAGATCACCACCCTCACCACGTCCCTGCTGCCGGCCGGCTCGCCCGACGTGGCGGTGATTGGCATCCAGAACCTGATTATCCCCAACGGGCTGTTCAGCCGCATGGCCGACGGCCGCGCCGACTTCCTGCGCGAGCGCATCGTCTCAGGTCCCCACCCGGCGGTGCGCAACCTGACCTACGAGATGCGCGGCGGGCGCTACGTCATCACCGGCGGCCAGTCGATCTGGGTCGGCCAGAGCATGGAGCACGCCCAGCAGCAGCTCGACGCCTGGGGCTTGACGGCCTTCCTGCACGAGGCCCAGCACGAGGTCGAGGAGGCTGCCGGCGGCATGTTCGACCACCTGGAGTTCATGCGCTGCGCCTGGGACGAGCTGCCGGCGCTGGTGCGCATCGTGGTCTGGGTAGACCCGGCTGTCACGTCCACCGACGCCTCGGACAGCCAGGGCATCCAGGCCGACGGCATCGGCCCGGACGGCACGATCTTCCGCCTGTTTTCGTGGGAGCACGTCACCAGTCCGCAGGACGCCCTCCAGCGCGCCATCCGCAAGGCGGTCGAGTTGGGCGCCGAGGCGGTGGGCGTGGAGACCGACCAGGGCGGCGACACCTGGGCCAGCGTCTATCGGGAGGCGGCCGCCGGCTTAGGGATCAGCGACCCGCCGCCGTTCCGCTCCGACAAGGCCGGCGCCGGCCACGGCCCCAAGGCCCATCGCGCGCAGCAGATGCTGGCCGACTACGAACGGGGCCGCATCATCCACGTCCTGGGCACCCACGTCACCCTGGAGAAGGCGCTGCGCCGTTTTCCCAAGGTCAAGCCGTTCGACCTGACTGACGCCGCGTACTGGTCCTGGCAGGATTTGCGGGGGCCGGTGGGCGGCGTGGGGTTTGTGTTGTAAACATCTCGTCAAATGAAAGTGTAATCCCCTTCGTGGTGAGGCAATAGGAGAATGCAGGAATGCGCATATATCAAGCCCTTTGTGTCTATAATAGGTGAAACAGCTTCTGCGACGAATTTAGTGTACAATACACCGAAGGAGTCAAGAAGATGTCACACAAGCAACCGGTCAAAGTCAGCAAGAACGGATCACTGAACGGCCACTCACTGGTAGTACAGTCAAACCCGGAAGTCGTGCCGAAGGCCAAACGACGCAGGTTCAGTGCTGAGTGCAAGCTGAGTTGGATATGAAGAAGGAGAAGAAACAGCATGACAAGTAAACTGTCGTTGCACTTACAGGCCCACCCCAACTGGGCCGATGGTAACAGCAGCGCAGCGCGCTGGATCAAGGTCATGGATCCGCCCAGCGAGAATCGTTGGCCGGGAAAGCAGATCATTGGGCGGGTGTACATGCCCGACAATGACAGCAATGACTTGGTTAGGCGCGGGGCGGCCGGCGCTGAGGCATGGTTCGGCTTCTGCCAGCCCACATTCGCCCGCGCGCCATACATCCGCATTTGGGAGGCGCCCAACGAGCCGCAGCCGGTAGCCGATCTGGCGTTTTGCCGCCAGCTGAGCGAGTTCACGATCCGCCTGGCCGAGCTGATGCACGGCGCCGGGTTGCAGCTTGTGGGCGGCAACCTGAGCGAGGGCAATCCGGGCGGCGACGAGGCGCAGCGCAGAGCCTGTTTTCAGGAAATCGCCCGTGGGTTGGCGGCCTGCGACTACTGGTCTCAGCACTGCTACTGGGTGTTGGACTATCCGCATTTGGAAAGTGGCATGACCGAATGGCACGCTTTTCGCTATCGCCTGAACGCGCGCTATGCCATTGAAGCGGGCATCGTGCTGCCCCCACTGCTGATCACCGAATGTGGTGTGGATGGCGGAGTGATCGATATGCCCAAGAGGGGCTGGAGGACGTTCTGCCGAGATCGGGCGCACTACATGGAGCAGTTGGCCATGTTCGATGCCGAGTTGGCAAAAGACCCCTACGTGTTGACGGCCACCATCTTCACGGCCGGCCCCATGGGCTGGGAGGACTTCGAAGTGGACAGGGAGATGAACGACATGATCAATGCACACATTCAAGCGCGGGGTGGCTCGTATGAGCCGACCGCACCCAGCGCGCCGCCCCCGCTGGGAGAACTGCTCAGGGCAGAGTTCGGCGCCGACTACGAGGACCTATCCAGGTCGCTGCCTCGCCATGCGACACTGGTCTATCACGAGCGGGCGCTTTCAGCCATCGACCGCATTGTTCTGCACCACACCGAGGCATCGAAGGCGGCAACGTGGCAGAGCGTGGCGCAATACCACGTCAACAGCAACGGCTGGCCGGGGATCGGCTATCACATCGGCGTGCGCTCATTTGGTGGCAAGGTGATGGTCTCACTGCTCAACGACCCGCGGACGCGCAGCTATCACGCCCACACGATTGGCAACGACCGCGGCCTCGCCGTCTGCCTGGCCGGCAGCTTCGTCCGTGAAGAACCGACCGTCGAGGAAGTGGACGTGCTGCGCCGGGTCCTTCAGACAGCACGGCGCTGGGCCACTTGGACTGCTGCGCCCTTGCCGGTGGCGGGCCACCGCGATGTGCCGGGCAACCAGACCTCGTGCCCTGGCGACAAACTGGCCGCTGTCCTGCCTTGGTTGAACAGTCCCGACGCCAGCAGTTCGCTGATCTGGGCAGTCGCCAAGACTGCACAGGTCATCTCGCCCAACCCTGTCTCAGCCATCGAGATTGCCATGCGTCAGGCGGGCTACACACCCATCGGCAACGAGACGGATGTACGCGCGGGAAGCACGTGGCAGGGGGTAACTCAGCTGGGATATCGCCCCGCTGACGGCCATGAGGTCGCCTTCTTTGCCACCAACCTTACTCCTGACGGACAGTGGGTCGTCAGGCAAGTCAACAAACCATAGGAGACAAACGATGACACGTGTATTTGATGTTGACGGAACCGAGCGCAGCCTGACTTGGCTGGCGCAAACATATGATGGCTGCGTCGTATTGCCGGCCAAGATTGGCAATGCCAAGGAAGTTTGGCGCTTGCAAGCAATCTTCTGCACGGAAGGCCCTGCGTTGGTCAAGGCTGAAGTTCGCGGCAAGAACAACATGCCGGTGGATAATCAACCGGTGGTGATGACTTGGCCGAGTCTGGACAGTCCAGGCAACGAGCCAACTTTCGACAACCTGACGGGCTATGATAATCGCTGGGCAGATCGTGGCGTTGTCAAGCGCACGGCCTCGGATGGAATGCACGGCCTTGGCCTAGGCAGCGCCTATGGACCGTGGTATCACCTTTGGGTGTTGTCCAGCGCTCCGTCTGATTGTTTGTCTGGTACTGGCATGAAGGGTGGCACCAATCACCGAGGCCCATTGCATGGCGTCTGGCAGCTAGAGGATGTGGAGCCGATCTTTGGCAAGTTGGATGATGCCCTCGTTTGGCACGGCCAACGCAAGCAGGTGATCGAATTCAACCCGGGCGCTGCCCTGCAGAAACGCATCTTCGCCGATGGGTTCGTGCCCAACTCTGGCGAGTTCAAGGTGCAGTGGACTGGGCAGGACTACACGGCTCAGCGCGCTGAGCACTTGAGCAGCGGCGAAGTGCGGGTCTACTACGTGCGCAGCGACGACTGGAACAACGTGCGTTACGTGGTACGCAAATAGGCGGGACGGGTGGAGCGCCAATTGTACACTAAATTCGTCGCAGAAGCTGTTTCACCTATTATAGACACAAAGGGTATGGCGAAATACATCAAACCAGTTCCACGGGATGCACATTAACCTATGACCATCCTCATCACCGCCCGCGAACCCAACCGGGCCGACGCCGAGCGCTGCGTGCTTTGGCTGTTGGACTACTACCGCCAGCAGGCCCTGGACGACGGCATCCCGCTGCCGGCGGTACAGGCTACGACGACCGCCCTGGCCGGCATCCGCGCGGAGTTGGCTGGCGCGCGCCCGGCGCTCTGGGCGACCAGGTTGTAATGTGTCCGACATCCGCTGCCAGGACAGCGCCGGCAACGGCTGCGGCAAGCTGCTGGCCAAGTGCGACGGGGCGACGATCACCATCGTTTGTCCCCGCTGCGGCCGGCCCAAGCAGGTGAGCGTCCTGGCGCTGGTGGCTGAGCTGCAAGCCTACCTGTGCGAGGTCGAGGCCAAGGCAGAGGCCAGCGGGAAAGGGTTTATGCTGTGACCCCAAGCCGGCCCTGCTGTTGCGCTTCCTGAGCGACTGGAAGGCGGTCATCCTGCTGGCCGGCCGGGAGCGCAGCGTTCAAGTCCGCACGTTGCGGGGCGATTGGAGAGTAACTATGACAGAACAACCCGACTACGCTGAGCTGTTGGTGTTCGCCGTCGGCGGGCAGCCGGTGGTGGACGCTGTGCGGGGACTGGACGCCGGCAACGACCCGCGCTTCGTGTGGCTGGGCCTCCAGGAGGCGCGGCTGTCGCCGGCGCTGGCCGAGGCGATGCGGCTGGCGCGCGCCGGGGGGACGGTGGGCAGCGCCGACCTGCGACCGCTCTACCCCACCACCAGCGCGGCCGCGCTCTGCAACCGGCTGGCCGAATTGGAGCGCCTGGGCCTGCTGGTGCAGGTGCGCCAGGAGACGATCAAGGGCGGCGGCCGGCGGCTGGTCTACGCGCCGTGGGACCACAGCAACGGCGCGGAGGAGCACTAGTCCATGCAACACGCCCTCATCACCGGCGGCGCCGGCTTCATCGGCTCCCACCTGGCCGGCCTGCTGCTCGACCGCGGCTGGCGCGTCACGGCCATCGACGACCTGTCCACCGGCAGCCTGGCCAACGTCCAGCACCTGGTCGACCTGGCCGGCCGTGAGCAGTTTCAGGTGGTGGTCGAGACCATCGCCAACGCGGCGGTGCTGGACCGGCTGGCCAGCCAGTGCGACGTGATCTTCCACCTGGCCGCCTCGGTCGGCGTGCAGTTGATCCTCCAGCGCCCGGTCCACACCATCGAGAACAACGTCATGGGCACGGAGGCGGTGCTGAAGGCCGCCCTGCGCTACCGGGCCAAGGTGCTGGTGGCCTCCACGTCGGAGGTCTACGGCAAGAGCGCGCGCGTGCCCTACAGCGAGGACGACGACGCGCTGCTGGGGCCTACGGCGCGCAGCCGCTGGGCCTACGCTGCGTCCAAGATGGTGGACGAGTTCCTGGCGCTGGCCTATCACCGGGAGTACGGCCTGCCGGCGGTAGTCTTCCGCCTGTTCAACACCGTCGGCCCGCGCCAAAGCGGCCAGTACGGCATGGTGGTGCCGCGCTTTGTGCAGCAGGCGCTGGCCGGCCAGCCGTTGACGGTTTACGGCGACGGGATGCAGTCGCGCTGCTTCTGCAATGTGCTGGACGCGGCGCGCGCCATCGCCGGCCTGGCCTATGCGCCGGGAGCCGTGGGCCAGGTCTTCAACATCGGCTCGACCGAGGAGATCACGATCCTGGACCTGGCCCACTGGGTGCGCGCTCTGGCCGGCTCCAACAGCCCGATTGAGCTGGTGCCCTACGGGGAGGCGTTTGCTGACGCCGGCTTCGAGGACATGCAGCGCCGGGTGCCGGACACGACCAAGATCGAGGCGGCCATCGGCTGGCGGCCTGAGCACGGGCTGGACGCGACGCTGCGCCAGGTTATTGCCTACTACCGGGCCGCGTGAGACGCCAGGACGGGCCAGGGCGGCTTGTGTGCGGTGGGGGCGTAAAAAGACACAGCCCCGGCGTGTTGCGGGGGCTGTGGGGCGATCCTGGGGGATGTGGGGGGCGGGTTAAGAACGAACATGCTCCCAGTGAGTGTGCGCCAGAAGCTGGTCTGCATCCATGAATGCCTTGCAGACAGGACACCGGACGGTTCGGTATTCCTGGCAATCGTCGTTGATACAGCCGACGCTGATAGAGGGTAGTTCCTTCCATGCTGGGCGCCACTCGTCCGTGTCCAGCGGGAGATTCAGAGACAGCATCTCGCCGTCTTGTCTGACCAGAAACAGCGAATGTGGGTCTATGTAGTAGACCACGAAGCGCACTGTCTCGATGGCAAATGGGTCGTCAGGCTCCATGTGGATGATGTCGCCGCTGTTCACCAATGCCCAGATGTCCTTCTTGATGAGAGACGAATACAGAGGCTCGAAGTGCATCGTGTCGCGACTCGTATCCGCGTTGATCCCGAACCTGGTGCCCCTCACCAATCCCACTGCCATTGCCTCCGCTCTCCGGTTTAGGTCGTCTTCATCGTTGGGATCGCCAAAGTATCCGCTGAGGTTATCAGACGGATACACGATCTCTGTGCCGGCCGGAGGGGTGACAATGATACTGCCTGGTTTCCACTGCACAGTCCACTGGCCACAGGGACGGGCGTTCAGCATCTCGATTGCCCTTACTAACACGCGGCCATAGGGCAAAAAGTCTCGGATAGGCGAAGGGGGTACATAGTCGCGAGCAGGCGATTGGCCTAGTCCATGCTGTTTAGCGAGAACATTAAGCAAGCGGCTGGCCTGATCCATATTGCGCCTCGCTTCTGCTTCGCGCCTCGCCGTGCCCGCCTCGCCGGTGTCGTAATACCACTCTTCAGCGCTTTCTATCGCCTGCCTAAAGATGCTTGCAAGTTTCACGGTGGGTCTCCTCGGTCAGGCTTCCAGCCCGGTCCAGGCGTCGAAGGCGATCTTGTAGGCGGTCTCCAGGTCAAATAGAGAGCAGGCGTCGGTAGTGGCGCCTGGAGTCATCCACAGCGTACCAAAGGCGGGGTGGGGGTGATCGTACTCCTGCCAGCCGGCGCCTAGCAGCCGGTTGGCGCACATCGCGCCGATGATGCCGCGCGGGTGTTGGGGTAGGTCGGAGAGGGGGTCGGAGGTCTCGTCGTATTTCTTGGTCATGGGAGCCTCACCGTATCGTCAAACTGCCGGCCCGCTCGCGCTCCTGGCGGTGCGGCCAGAGCAGGCGCTTCAGCCCGTCGTCGCTGGCGCAGAGGACGTCCAGGGCCTTGGCGTCGTAAGCGACCGTCACGCCCGGCGCCGGCAGGTAGGCGCTGCCCTCGTCGAACTTCCAGGACGTGCGCCCAGTCTCGACGATGATCTCGCCCAGCAGGGCCTTGGCTTCGTCGGCCACGGCGTCCCACTCCTGGGCGGCGGTTTTGGCGTGCAGGCGGGCCTCCCGGTAGACCGCGATGGCGTTGCGCGCGGCGGTCTCAGTGTCGGGCTGGCCGGCCAGGTAGGTGCGGAGTTCGTCGGGTTGTCTCACTGGGCCTCCAGGGTGCCGTCTTGCCAGCACAGGTGAAAGAAGATCAGGTCTTTGATGCGGTACTGCCAGCGCCGCCGGCTCCGGCTCCAGACCCGGTAAACGATGTATTCACCGTCTACGATGGCCCGGACGTGCCATAGCTCGGTGTACGGCGTAGGGGTCAGGCTGCCGATGGTGCGGCGTAGGCGGGCGCCCGGCTTGAGCGCGGCCAGCAGACCGGGAGCGATGGGGATGCCCCAGATGTTTTCGCTGATCATGGGCAGCCCTTGCGCAGTTCGTTGCTGACCCGCATCAACTCCCAAAGGTCATCGGTATATTGCTCGAATAGCTCTTTGAAGCGCGGCCGGCTCATCTCGGCCGGCCCCTCGTCGCGCAGGGTCTCGAAGACGGTCAGGCCCAGGTCGATGACGTTCAGGGTTTGCCGGTGCATCTCCGCGCCGGCGGCTTCGACTTGGGTCTCCTCAACTTCGTCGCGCAGCGTTTCCAGGAAGAAAATGTGCGCCTCCAGCGGTTCGTTGTTGAAGTTCTCGTTGCTGTAGTCCTCGAAGGCGGCAGCGGCGCGATCCGTCATCATCTTGAACCAGGGCGTCCAGCGCTCCAGGTACTCGCAGCTTGACAGGCGCGGCTCAGGCGTGGCGGTCGGCGCGGCCGGCGCGCAGCCGGCCAGCAGGGCAAGCAGCAAGATCAGCAGTAGTGTTTTTTTCATGGGGCCTCCTGGGCCAGTTGCCGGCGACGCGTCTTGCCGGCTTCTTGCATCGCGCCGATGTAGGCGTTGGCGATGGCTTCGTCCACCAGTTCTAGGCATTCCGGGCACTCTACGCCGCCGCGCACGGTGGGCCACTTCGTGTCGTTGAAACGCGATGAGACGGGCTGGCGGCAGTAGTCACAGCAAAGTTGGTAGGTAATGGGGGAGAGTTGAACGATCACAGGATGACCTCGATTTCAACCGCGTCGTGCGCTGTTCGGATAATGTCGGCCAGGGCGGCAACGATTTCTATACGCGTGCCCTCGTCTACGTTCTCGAAGCCACGCTTGATGTCGCGCCGGTCTGTCAGGTCGCTGATGACGCCGCGCGCCGCACGGTGCGCCCAATCGACCGCAGGCGGCGCCGGCTCGTTAGGGTAGGCGTCGTGCCAGGAGTCAGGCGCGTCGTAGGGGTATTTGTCGCCCATTTCGAGTTCTTGCTGGGCGGCGGCTTTGTCGGTCATGGGTCGGCCTTAATGGGTTTCACCCGCGCCAGCAGCTCCAGCATTCCGCCGATGTCCAATCGGCCACAGTAGGCCCGGAACTCGCCGTCGGTCATGCGGTTGATCCGCAGCCGGTCGGTCTGCTTGTGGTGATCCGGCAGCGGCGCTACCTGGAAGTAGAGCTGCCTCGGCGGCGTCTCGTAGTAGCACAGCAGGGCCGGGCAAAGCCAGCCGGCGGCAGCGATGTCCGGCGAGTAGTACCAGTTGCCGGCCAGCCCGCCGATGGTCTCGCCGCCCACCCAGTCTAAGGGGTAGTCCAGGCCGGCGTCCGGGTCGGCGCTGAAGCGCAGCTCGAAGCCGGCGCCGGGGTCGGGGATGCCGGCCTCCTCGACCGCGCGCAGGATGATGGCGTCGGCGCCGTTGACGAACGGCTCCTCGATCAGGCCGTGCTCAGGCGCGTCGAAGACCAGGAGGCCGGCGGCGTTGATGTGGGGGTAGATGGTGTGGATCATGCGGCGAAACCTTTTCGGTTGGGCGCGTCCTCGTGCCAGGTCAGCATACGGCGCAGGCGTTCGATCTCCGCTTGCTGCTCGCGCAGCAGCCGGACGGCCATGCTGCCGGCGCCGCCGTCGCCCTCGACCGGGCCGCCGAACTCGTCCAGCAGCACGCCTGCCAGCAGGTTGATCTGGCCGACCGGGCCGGCTGTCGGGTCGGCCTCAGCCTGGCGCGCCTCGTCGATCAGCCGGCGCACCACGCTGGCGCGCGTGCCCATCTCGCCGGTGTGCTCGTCCAGCCAGGCCAGGTCGTCTGGTGACAGGTTGATGTAGAAGCGGTTCAGGCCGGACGGGTGCATCCGGGGCCGGCCGATCTTCTTGCCTTGGCGGGGCTTGCGCTTGCCGCCCCAGGACGGGTGGTCGGGATTCGCTGGTGTCATAAGCTGGTGGTCTCCTGTTGGGCCGGCGCGTTGGCGGTGCGGACGGCCTCGATGAACTCGGTGATTTGTGAGCGCTGGCCAGGCCGGCGCAGGCGAGCGACGTTGATCTGGATTGGGCGTGTCTTCTTGGATGGCGGCTGGACCGTGGCTACGGCGCCCTCCAGGGCAGTGATGGTGCCTTCTCGCAGGCGCATACTCATCACGTTTCTGCCAGGAGAGACGTGCGTCCAGGTCACTTTGTCACCGACGGCGAAGGTGGTGTCGGGCATGGTGTGGTCTCCTTACGTGATCAAGTCCAGCCGGCGACTGGCTTCGTCGTGGCCCACGCGTTCGGCCAACTTGTCGAAGATGGCTTGGGCCAGGTCGTCGGAATAGATGTCGTCTTTGTCGGTCACATCCTGGTACATAGCCGCCAGGGTATTCTCTCTGACGCTGGCCAACAGGTGTTCAACAGTGGGTCGGATGTGCGGTCTCATGCTTGGTCTCCTTGTTGCTTTTGGGTGTTTGTACCAGTTTACAACCGAAAACAAATCATGTCAAGATGCAACTTCCAGCCTTAAGGCCAGTTGCTCCGGCTGGGCCGGCGCGGCGGGGTCGGCGATCTCCGAGTCCACGCTGCACCAGCCGCAGGCCGGGCAGTCGAGCAGTTGGTCGAGGAAGGCGCCGTGCCTGGCCGGCGGGCCGACCGGGGTCAGCTTGCCGGCGCAGGCAGGGCAGCGGGTGCGGGTCACTGAGCTTTGTCCGCGCCGGCCCAGAACTCAGCGTGCAGCTCGGCCCACTCCTCATCGGTGGTGTCGCCAGTTGGGCCGCCCATCGCGCGCACCATCTTCTGTATCCAAGCCTTGTAGGCTTCCAGGCTGCGGTCGGCCGGCCGGGCCAGGGCCAGGCGGCGCTTCTCGCTGTCGGTCAAGTCGGTCATTGGGTTGTCTCCTTCACGATCTGTCGGTAGTTGTGGTACTGCTCAGGCGTCAGGGCCAGGCTGACGATTTGGCTCAACTCTTGGCGATTGGCCTTCTCGGCCAACCAGTTGTCCTTCATTTGGGCCGCCCAGCCAGCCATGCGGTCAGCGCGCCGGCGCTCGGTCTCCAGGGCTTCGGCCAGGCCGGCCTTCTCGGCCTCCAGCCGGCCCACGTCGCCGCGCAGGGTATCGGCCTGGGCTTGCAAGGTGTCCACCTGGGCCGCGTAGCCGTCCAGTAGGCGCTGGTGGGACTCGTTCAGCGCGCGCTGGTCGGCGTTGCCGGCCCGGCGGTGGTCTTCCAGTATCCGGTCGAAGTAGCGCCGGCTGGCTTGTGCGTCGCGGTGTTCCTTGCGGGCGCCCATTAAGCGATCACCTCCTCCGGCTCAGGCCGGCGCAGGTCTTCCATCTTGCGGATCGGGCGCCAGCCGCCCTGGCTGCCTTGCTGGTAGACGCGCACGCGGCGCTTGAGCTTGCGCGGCCCCAGCACGGTCATCAGCAGGTCCACCAAGCCGGCGACGTGCTCGTCGTCGCTGGCCGCCGGCCCATCCACCACCACGGCGCTGCCGTCGAAGTTGTCTTTGTCCACCCTGGCCAGCGGGCTGTTGGCAGAGATGAAGTCGGCCATCAGCATACCGAACGGCACGCGTCCGGTCTGCTGGAGGGAGAGCAGGTCATCGAGTTGGATGGCCACGGGCGGGATCATTCGGCGCCTCCTGTGGCCTTGGCGATGGCAGCGCGAGCGATGTCAAGGGCAGGGCCGAAATCGGCGCCGTTGTAGTACACGTCGTTGTCTATTCCGTCCGAACTTGCGCTAATGGTGCGAGCCGCATAGATAGCGCTTCCTAGCGCGCTTAGCGCTTCCAGCAAGTCCGGCGCAGCAGCCAACAGGCGCGCGTTGGCATGGTCTCTGGGCGTAAGTCTTTCGTCCTGGTACTGCTCGGCTATCCGCGTCACATACCCTACGGGGCAGATTGCGTTCCATTTCACTGTGACATGGCGCACTTCCCACGGGCCGGGGATGTGCTCGTCTTCTGTTGGTTCAGGCCAGCGCTGTGTCATGGGTCGGGTCTCCTTGCTTGCTTTGCCGGCCAGGCTCACGAGCGGCCCGGCCGGCGGAAAGGTCGTCTCAGGCGCTCAGGGCGGCGGCCACCTCGGCGGCGCTCAGGGAGCGGGTGATGTACCAAGCGCTGCGCTTCTTGGACCAGTGGGCGTCCAGCCGGTCGTGCAGGGCCTCCAGGATGCTGTTGGCCGGCCGGCTGGCGAACTTGATCCAGGTCCAGTCTCGCTCCTGCGCCACCTCGTAGACCGTAGTGCCCGGCTCCGGCTTCTCTTTGCCGGTCTCGGTTAGGTAGGCGTTGATCTCCTCGACGCCCTCGGCGATGGCGGCGGCAGTGGCTTTGGCGATGGCGGCCAGGATGGCGTTGACCACGGCCTCGACGCCGGCCTTGTTCTGTCGCTCCGTGATGTGGTAGCACTGGTTGAAACCGGTGCCAGAGGCGATGATCTGGCCGTCGTGCTCGACGTGCCACATCTTGCCGCGCGGCGTAGCCTGGAAGGTCGGCCAGGTGGGCAGGGCCACGGTCTCGATGCGGGTCAAGTGGCCGGCGCCGTGGCACTTGCGGCACTTGAGTTCGCCGCTGTCGAAGAAGGGGATCGGTGAGACCACATCGGGGAAGAGCGCCCGCACGCCCTCGCCCATGCCCTCCAGCTCAGCATAGGCCCGGTGCCACTCGCGGGGTTTCTGGCGGGCCTGCTCCAGCGTCCAGCCAGAGGGGTCGATGCGGTCGCCGTTGCAGCGAGGGCAGGTCTCAGCCGGCACGGACACGCCCTTGCTGTCGGGTTGGCCGGACTTACGTGCGTCGTACTCGCTGACGTTGACGCAGACCACAAAGCCGGCCAGGTCGGTATGGGTGGCGATGCCATCCCAAGAGGCGGGGGCATAGTAGTCAGTCATGCTGTCGGACTGGTCCTCGTGGTAGCCCCACAGCTTCCAGCCTCGCTCGGCCAGGGCGTGGCCGACGTTCACAGCGGCTCGTTGCTTGTCGTGGTAGGTCAGCGGCATGGTTGCATCTCCTTGTTGGGTGGTCAAATCCGCAAAATTTGCGGATTTGGTTTCTCTTTACCGTCAAGAGTATTATACACCCAAAAGCAAAAGTTGTCAAATCTGGCTACAGGGTCGCGCGGCCGGCCAGGACGGCGCCGCAGTCGCAGCAGGCGGTGCAGAGCACCTGGCTGGCGGGGGCGGTGTCGTCGCGGGCGAACCAAGCGTACTGGCGGACCGGCGGGTGTGGACAAGCGGGAGGGGGCGTCTTTTGCACCTTGCTC
The DNA here is from genome assembly GCA_937907455.1 of uncultured Caldilineales bacterium. Classification (GTDB taxonomy): domain Bacteria; phylum Chloroflexota; class Anaerolineae; order JAAEKA01; family JAAEKA01; genus JAAEKA01. The sequence continues at coordinate 29,899 of CALESQ010000111.1, read as the reverse complement.
ATGGTTACTCTCCGATCTCGAACAGCGCCTCGGTGAGGGCCGGCGCTTTGGGTGAGGCCGCCGGCCGGCGCTTGCTGGCGCTGGTGGCCGGTCGGCTGGCCTGGAAGGCGTCGATGTCGAACAGGGCCTGCTGCTGGCGCACCGCCTCGGCCAGGGCCTGGACGGTCTCCTGGTCGCCGGCGCCGTTGGCGGCCTGGGCGGCTTCGTAGGCTGCGACGTAGGGCTGGGGCAGGGCGGCCAGCTCCCCGGCGGAAAGGGCCAGGGCTGACTTGACGTAGGCGCCGTTGAGGCCGTAGAGCATGACGTTGATCCGGGCCATGCGGACGCAAACGGCGTCGATGTCCATGCCGTAGAACTGGACCAGGCCGTTCTGGACGATCCAAGCGGGGATATGGAACGCGGCCGCCACGAACATGATGCCGGACCCGCAGGAAGGGTCACTGATCTTGATGGGCTTATACTTGTGGGCCACCAAGGGCAGCAGCCGGGTCGTCAGGTACTCGAAGCGGTCTTCGTCGCTGACGCTGGGGCTGTCCAGCATCAGGCCGGCCAGGGTGGTGGCCATCAGCAGCGCCTGGAGGGGGTCGCTGTCGTCGGCCAGCACCGCGCGGCCGGCCGCGTTCAGGCGGTCGATCACTTCCTGGGTGATGTCGGGGCCGTCCATGCCGGCCATCGTGATTTGGCTCATCATCTCGGCAATGGGCCAGGGGGTGAAATACTGGCCGCTGCCTTGCTTGTAGGAAAACTCGGAGTAGACCCGGCCCACCAGGTCATAGCCGTAGGAGGTCGGCGCCGGGTCGCGTTGCCAGAAGCGCTCGGACTGGTCGAGCAGGATGGCAAAGGCCATGCTGAACTGCTCCCAGCACTCCGGCCGCTTGTAGACGCTGCGCATCCGCTGCCACAGCGCCTGGGTCTCCGGCGAGCCTTCGGCCAGCTTGCCGCTCTTGACGGCGCTCTCCAGGTGGGCCGGCAGGTTGTCAAGCTCCGACTCCACGAGCTGCAACCAGTCCTCGAAGATGCGGGATATATTGTTGCCCGTCCAGGACTGGACCCGCAGCAGGTGCTTGATGATCTCGCCGGCTGGGTCGCGGCTGTCGAGGTTGGGGCCGGTCTTCTTTGCCATTATTCCTCGATCACCAGCCGGCCGTGCTCATCGACCGGCCGCAAGGTCCAGGTCTCGCCCAGCTTGGCGGCGTACTCCTCGACCACGGCCTGGCCGTGTTCAAGGCACAGCCCGCCGGGGATCAGGGTGCCGTTAGGGGCGATCAACTTGTGGGTTGCCTCCCGCGTGCATGGCTTGGCGGCGGGGTGCAGGTCGTTCGCTCCGGGCGGTGGGATGCGTTGGGTGCAGCGCATGGGTGGTCTCCTTCAAGGTCTTACAAAGCCGCTGTAGCTGGGCTGCCGGCGCTTTTGTAGGCGCTCCCACTCCAGGCGGTCGCTGGCGCTGTTGTGGACGGTCTCAGGCACGCGCAAGCCGTCATAGACCTTCTTGGTCACGTCGTAGCCGGCCTCCTTGCCGTCGTCGCCGATGAACCAGGCGACGTACTCGTGCTTTGGCCTGGACAGGGGGCGGTACTCCAGGCAGATGCGGTGCTGCGAGAAGTAGCGGACGTGGGTGGACTTGCGGACGATGGGCTTGCCGTGGACGGTCTGCTTGCGGGGCATGGGTCAGGTCTCCTTGATGGCGGTGCGGTCGGCCTGGGCCTGGGCGATGCCGGTGTTGATCTCGCCCACCACGTCGCCGGCGCTGAGCACCACGCCGGGCCGGCGGTTGAAGGCGTTGACCACGTATAGGGTCGAGTAGGCCGAGCCGGTGGTGCTGCGGATGGCGGCGCCGCTCGTCTTGCCGCGCGCCAGCAGGTCGCCCAGGCCGTAGCCGAACTCCCGGAAGCGCTGGCGCCACTGGCTGGCGTGGGCGTCCTTGTCGCTCAGGTCGCCGGCGCACCTGCCCGCCCAGTCCCGAAGGGCGGCGGTGATCTCGCTGATGTATTCCTTGTCGGTCACGAGCTTGCCTCCTTCTCCGGCGTAACGAGCACCCAGTGGGCGTCCATGTGGCCGCAGCCCAGCAGGCACATGGTGTCCAGGCGGTAGACGGCGGAGAGAAACTCGGATGTCGGCGCCTCCAGATGGCCCAGGCACGGCTTGGGCAACGGGCTGAACTGCTTGCAGCGGTTGCACTCCGCTATGGTGCCGGCAGGGAAGGTCTGTTCGTCGTGCATGGGGTAGTTCCTCCTTCGGGCCGGGTTGCGGTCCCCGGCCCTTGTGCTCAGCCGACCCGGGTCAGCTTGCGGGTCTCGATATCGAACCAGCCGTGGACCCGCTCGATGCCGGCGCTGCCCAGCACGGTCAGGTCAAAGTAGCGCTGGTTCTCGGCTGGCGTGTCGGCCGGCGCCCACTGGGGGATGTAGATGCCGTAGGCGTCGCCCTTGTAGCACTGGCCCAGCACGGCGCCGCAGCGGCTGTGCTCGTAGACGCCTCTGATGGCGTGCCCGTGGCGGTCGATGTAGGGCGTGTTGAGGTCTTTCTGACTGATGGGCTTGCCGCAGCAGGGGCAGTTCATGGGGCGGTCTCCTTGTGCTGGTCCTCACGCTCACTCGCCGGCAAACCCGGCGCCCACCGTGGTATCGGGGTTCGGCCCGGAGCGCTGGGCCGGCGGGCTTTCGGCTTCGCCGCAGCTTCAGCGGTTTTCCCGCTGACAGCGCTCCTGCCTGGGGCGTCGCCGTTGATGGGCGACGGGTGCGTTGTGAGGTTGGTAAGGTACTGTCGTATTGATTGCTGTTTTTGCGGCCTACACTGCGCGCTGCCCGTGGGAGGACTTGAACTTCCAACCTTCCATTTCAGCCAGCAAGTGATCAGCTTGCCTTCTACTTAGTCCGGGAGGGATCATCGCCCGGCTGTAAGTGCTGGTGGCTGCTCTGCCGTTTGAGCTACACGGGCTTGGTCATTTCCAAGTGGTGCGCAGTCTCACGTTGGGATCAATCAACGTGTAGGCGTCCCGACGCCTCGTTATTCAGCCGCTTCATTCTGGTGGTAAGGTGCCGTTTCTGCTTTCGCTTCATCGGGCTGGGCACACACCCAGCGACGGCGGTGTCTCGGTCCACTGCCCCGCCGCGTCGCACGATTGGCTACGTTTGAGCGGCGGGGCTGTCCGGGACCGGGGTTTGTGTTCAGGGCTTACTCTCCTTTCTGCGCCTCCTGGCGCTTGGCGATCTCGTAGTCGTGATCCGGCTCGGCGTCGGCGTTGGCGGTCTGTCGTTCGGCGGTGATCTCGGCCTCGCCGGTCAGGCTGATGATCTCGGCGCCGCTGTCGTAGATGGTCTCCAGAAACTGGATGAAGTCACTCATGCGGTAGGTGTAGCGGGAGCGGTCGGCTACCTGAAACTCGTACTCTCCAGTGGTGCGTTTCTGCACCTCGACCAGGCTGTAGTTGCGCTTGTGGATCAGGAAGCGTACCTTGCGCCCGTTGGCGATGGCCGCCAGCACCTGGTCGATGAAGCGCTGGCGGTTGTAGCTGTCGATTTCCTCTTGGCGTAGGCTGCGGCTGGTGTTGCTCATCGTCTGGTCTCCTTGCTGTGGGTGATGGCCGGTGTGGCCTCTCTGTGCCGTCAAGAGTATTATACACCCAAAAGCAAAAACTGTCAAGTATCAATTACGACCGCGCGCATCAGGCGAACGCCATGATCGTGGCCAGTCCCTTGGCGTGGACGATGGTTTGGTGCTCGATTACGTCGCCCTCGCCGCGCACATGGGGCCGGACGAAATCGTGAATTATAGCCGTTACGCCAGTAAAAGGACGCGCATCTAGAATCCTGCTCCAGTCAGCCGGGAAAGCGGCGGCTGCATCTAATTCGGCCAGCGTCACGTGGTGTTCGTCGAAGGCGGTCGCGTCGATCCAAGGGCCGGCCAGGGGGCCTAGCTCTAGGGCGTTATGGGGTAGGGTACGCATTAAATGCTGTCCTTTCCGGTGATCTCCGCCCAGCGCTGCTCGAAGTCGGCGCACACCCAGATGCGGCCGTAGACCTTGCGCCAGGGCCAGCCGTTGCGCTTACAGGCGTTGACGATGGCGCGCTGGGAGATACCGAGCCGCCGTTGCAGGCTGGCGCTTGACGGATCAGTGTACGTTGTGAACGGCAAGCCGCGATTGGCGAGTATAGCGTCAATCGCGGCGTCGCGGGGGTCGGTCGGGTGGGTCATATCTGCACCTCCTGGGCGTCATCTAGCAACTCCAACACGCGCCAGCGCCAAATCCACTCAGGCGACTCGACTTCATCGCAAAGTTCGTGGGTGCCGCTGAACAAGTCCAGCGCGTCACGCAGCAGCGCTTCGGCATCACTGAGCAGTCTAACGGCGCTGGCGTGGCCGTGCCCGTCTACGGTTTCCAGATACTGGGTCGTCAGCTTGCGGTAGCCAGTTGATGCGGTCATGGGGTTGCCTCCTTTGCCGGCTGGATGTCCTCTGCGTTGACCGGCCACAGGCACTCCGCCAGCTCGACCAGGATCAGGCCGTTTTCTTGGATGGCCCAGATCGTGCCGGCATCGGCGCGCGACTGCTTGAGCGTCTCCGCGTCCACGATCTTCCACGCCTGCTGCTTGATCCAGCGCAGGCCGGCCTTCGACCACTTGGCGGTGATGGCCTCGTTGGCCGGCAGGAAGCGGGGGCCGGGCTTGTGCATGATGCCAGCGGCGTAGGCCGGCACCACGTCCTGGCGGGTCTTGGCGTTTTCGATGGTGGCCAGCAGGTCGGCGGTGGCTTGCTCGTCGAAGGTGGGGATGGTCATGGGGTAGTCTCCTCTTTGCTAAGGTTGGCGACGCGCACAGTCTTGCGCTGGCCGGCTACGTCGATTTGCGCGCTGATGCTCTTCTTGCCGACATAGCCGAGAAAAGTGGCAGGACAGTTCTGTTTGCCTCCCCACTTCCTTGTCTCCTGCCAAATGACTTTATCGCCGATCTTTAGGTCGGTCATCGGGCGCCCTCCAGTAGCGGGTCGCTCAGCGCGCCGTCCGCCTCCAACGCGGCCAGGGTCGCCAGGTCGTGCTCGCCCAGCCACGCGGCCAAGCCGAGGCGCCCGCCGCCGGCCTTGTGCTTGGCGTAGGCCATCACCCAGGCCGGGACGTTGACGATGGTGACGGGGGTCCCGTCGGCGCAGATCAGGGTAGCGGTGGTCATGGCTTCCTCCACGCGCCAGCGCAAACAACGCCGGGGCTGCTCATGTGCCGACGGAGCGTGCCGCTGTGCTTGATCAGGGTAATCTTACGCTTGCACACCGGGCAAGTCGCCGTCCTGCGTAGCTTGATACGGGTCATACCAGTTCTACCTCCTCTGGGGCGATCCAGTGATGCAGGCGCAGCTTGGAATCCCAGAAGTCGTGGTAGGCGACGCCCCGGTACGTCGTCACGCCTATGTAGAACATGGGGCCGGCGCAAACCTTGAGCGCCACGTCGGCCTTGATGCGGTAGAGATAGCCTTTCTGTAGCTCGTCTGCGGTCATGGGTCAGGTCTCCTTGTTGGGCAAATCCGCAAATTTTGCGGATTCGGGCCGGCCGGCCGGCTAGACAATCGTCCAGCCCAGCTCCTTGGCCGCAGCCAGCGCAGCTTCGGCGTTGCGGTAGTTGGGCAGGCCGCTCACCCGGAAGCTGCCGGCCATCCAGGCGAAGGTCCGGGGGCCAAACTGGTAGAGCCGGTAGGTGTAGGTGTGGGGCCAGGCTTTGGCCGTTGCGGTGGCGATGCGTTTCATGGGGGTGCGCTCCTTGGCTGTTGGCCCTGCGGCCTCTCTCTACCGTCAAAGGAATTATACACCTATAACCAAAATCTGTCAAGTATCGAGTTCGAGTAACTCAAACTTGGGTCTTGACAACCCGTCCTGTCGCGTGCTATACTGGCTGAGTAGCCGACGAACAACGTTGAGCGCCTTGAGCGCCGCTACACCCACCGCTAACCCTGCGCCCCGCGAGAGCCTTCTTCTCGCGGGGCGTTTTTCGTATTCGGGCCGGCCATGCCAACCACGACCGCCACCAACGGCAAACTCTCGGTACAACCCCGCTTCGACGCCAGGCAGATGACCGACGCGTCTGCGTATTTGTGGACCTTCTTCGACCGCTTCACGTCCGAGAACACGATACCAGAATGGGGCAATCCGAGCCGGGTGGACAAGCTGCGCGAGTTTGCCCGCCAGGAGCCGATCCTGGTGGGCGCGCTGTCCAGCATGACCAGCAAGGCCGTCTCGCTGGACTGGCAAATCACCGGCGGCCGCAACCGCGTCACCCGCTACCAGGAGATACTGGCCGAGGCTGACGCCGGCGCCGGCTGGAGCTTCTTCCTCGACCGCCTGCTCCAGGACTACTGGCAGGCCGACCAGGGCGGCTTTGTCGAACTGGGCCGGCACGGCAAGAATGGGCCAGTGCTGGGCGTCTACAACCTGGATGCCGGCACGATGCAACTGCTCGCGTCGCCCAAGACGCCGGCGGCCTACTATCCCCGCCTGATCACCGGCGCGGTTAGCGGCAAGCGCATCCCTCTGGAGCCGAGCGACTACACCCGCATCGTGGACATGCCGACGCCGGACGAGAGCAAGGCCGGCCTGGGCTTCTGCGCCACCAGCCGCGCGCTGAAGGTCGCCCAGGTGCTGATGGCGCTGTACAACTACGAAGAGGAGCGCCTGTCCGACATGCCGCTGCCCGGCATCGCCGCCATCACCGGCATGACGCAGAGCGAGGTCAGGTCGGCCTTTGAGCTGTACAAAGCCCACCGAGAGGACAAGCAGCAGACGACGTTCAAGGGGGTGCTGTGGCTGGCGGCGCAGTCGTCACCCATCAACCCCATTGGCGTCAACCTGACCAGCTTCTCCAGCCTGCCGGAGGGCTTCGACAAGAAGACCACCATCGAGCTGTACGTCTACACGCTGGCCCTCGACTTTGGCGTGGATGTGCGGGAGTTCTGGCCGGCCTCGCAGACCGGCGCCACCAAGGCCGAGGCCGAGGTGCAGGCCCAGAAGGCCAAGGGCAAGGGCTTTGGGCGCGCGCTGTCCAGCGTCGAGCGCATGGTCAACTGGGACATCCTGCCGGAGGGGCTGGAGTTCGTCTTCGACCAGAAGGACTCGGAAGACGACCTGCTGCGCGAGACGATCCGGGAGAAGGTCATCGCCAACATCGCCACCCTGGCCGGCGGGCAGCTCATTTCGCCCGACGAGGCCCGGCGCTGGCTGGTCGAGCTGGAGATGGCGCCGGAGTGGCTGGCCGAGACCAACATGACCACCGTCCACGGCAACGCCAACACCGACGAAGAGGCGCCGGAGGTGGTCGAGCGCGAGGAGCCGCCGCCGGCTGAGCAGGCCACCCCGCCGGCCGCCGAGCAGGCCACCCCGCCGGCCGTTGACCAGGCCGTGGCGGAGAAGGCCCGGCGCGCCCGGCTGGAACCCGGCGAGGACTTCGTGGCCATCAACGGCGCTGGCGACGTGGTGACGCTGTGGTCCAGCCGGCGCGTGTTCGCGATGGGAGAGAAGAAGTTTAACCCCGACCAGCCGCGCGTGCCGGCGGGGCAGCCAGAGGGCGGTCAGTGGTCCGAGGACGGCGGCGGCACGGTGATGCCGCGCAACGCCAAGCTCTACATGCGGTCGAACCGGCCCTTTACCGGCCCCAACGGCAGCAAACTGGTCGCCTACGAACACAAGACGGTCGAGGACCTGGCCTACAACGAACACGAGGGCTACTACAGCAAACAGGTCAGCGACTGGGACAACGCCGGCAAGTGCGCCACCTGTGGACGCAAGATCGTTCACGTCTATTTCGTGGAGCACGCCGACGGCAAGATTGCCACCTACGGCTCTGAGCACCTCTGGCAGGCGCTGGGCTACCGTGACGACCAGTGGATGGACACCCGCCAAGTCAACAAGTTGCGCAACCAGTTGGTCGCCGAGCAGAACGCCTGGCAACTGAACCTGGAGGAGGCCCACGAAAAGGTTACGGCGCGCGCCAGCAATGACATCCAGCAGGTCAACCGTAAGTTCCGGGACCTGGGCGGGCGCGGGCTAAAAGCTGAAGAGACCAGCCTGATGGAGCGCGACGACGGGATGATGGTACGGGTCTTCGGCCCCTACCAGATCACCGCCGCAGCTCAACAGGGCTACCGCCCCAGGGTTGTGGGCAGCGGCGCCAGAGAGGACGACCGCCGGCGCTTTGCTGAGCTGTTCGGCATCGAAAAAACTTACGACCCCTCGCAGCCTCGTTGGCCGGCCGGCGACGAGCGCGGCGGGCAGTGGCGACCAGAGGGTGGGCAGCCGCAGATCGCCGGCGCGCCCGCGCGGCTGGATGAGTTCACCGACGCCGACACCTTCATGCGTCTGATGAGCCGGCCGGGGCTTACGACCAACGTCAGCATGGCCATCACTGAGCGAGAGATCACCCGCGAGGGTCAGTTCCCCAGAACGACCGTTGACATTATGGTGACGTGGACCGACCCTGAGATGCCGGACTTCAACCCGGACTTCTATCCCGGCAGCGCGCGCTTTACTTTGGTTAAGGGAGCCACGGGCGAGGTGGTTCTGGAGAGTTTCGACTACAAGGTCTTTACCCAAAAGAATGGCCTGAGAGAGATAGACTGGGAGTACAACGACCGAATTTGGAACGCAATAGGCGAACCCATTGACCTAGGCTGGAAATCCCCCCACCAGGTGCGGGTTTCTGATCTGGCGCCGTTGCCGGGCGGCGAGACCTTCTCCATGACGGAAAAGAGCCTGCGCTTTGACGAAGAGTGGATGCGCATCAAGCAAATGGAGAAAGACGAGTTAAACGAGTTCTTCGTCCGGCGCTATGGTGTCTCCCTGCCCTATCCCGAAGCTGCCACGTCTGAGAGTTTTCGCCAGTACATCAAGTGGCGCGGCGAAAACTCGCTGGCGGCAGATGGCGTTTCCAGCGCGGAGGCAGCCCGCGTCCAGACGGCCTGGGCTACCAGTGCACATGATAACGGCGACTGGCAGGACGTGATTCACGTTGTGGCGGCTGAGAAGTCGGGCGAGAAAGACGACCTGGTGTGGTTCGACGGCATGACGGCAGCGCAAGCGCGACGCGGCGACGCGCTGGCCGGCAACGATAGCGTCAAGACTTTTGATGAGGGCGCGAGGGCGTACCAGTCTGTCTACCGCCGCACCCAAGAGTACCTGCAAAGCAAGCGCATCAAGCCGGACGACACTTTGGTTCTTTATCGCGGGATGTGGATTAGTGACGCAAGTCCGGTCTTCGGTAGTCTCAAAGACATGCTTCCGGGCGACAAAATCCGGGTTAAGCCTCGGCCTTTGTCTTCCTTCTCATTGTCGCACACGGTGGCCAAGAGTTTCGGCCCTGGCGACGCGATGCCCGGCCAGTACGGCGTGACCTTTGCCGTGCGCGTGCCGGCCAAGGCAGTTTTCTCGCACTGGTCAACCGGCTTTGGCTGCGCCGACGAAGAAGAGATGATCGTCCTGGGCGAGTACCTGAACGACGCCCCGTGGGAGATTGTCGAGATCAAAGACCGAACGCGCGAGAAGGCCAGGCGAGCCAGCGCGTCTTTGGCGCCTATGCTTGCCCTGGTCGAGGACGACTACAACGCCAACTGGCTGGTGGAGCTTCAGCGGCAAAAGAAGGCCCGCCTTGGCACGCCGACCGACCTGGACCTGGCGCGCGGCGACGCGTTCATCTTGGGCGACGCTGAGAAGCGCTTCGACCCCGGCCAGCCACGCTGGCCAGAAGGCGACCCGCGCGGCGGGCAGTGGCGACCCGAAGGCGGCGCGGCCCAGGCGGGAGCCGGACAAGAGGCTCCGGCTGAGCCAACGCCGGCCAAGCAAGCCAGGCAAGCCAGGCCCAACCTCCCCACCCAGCAAGCCGACGAGCTAATCGCCAGCTTGCGCCAGGCCACGGCTGCGCTGCTGGAGGCGGAGAAAGCCTTTGACCCCGACCAGCCCCGCTGGCCGGCCGGCGACGAGCGCGGCGGGCAGTGGCGACCAGAGGGTGGGGGCACTACAGCCGCAGCCAACGCGCAGTTGGACATCACCACCGGCGACATCAACGCTATGCGGGCAGACATGGGCTTGCCGCCAGTGCCACCGCCGGAGCCGGAGGCCGGCCGGCGTGGCAGGACAAGCACGTCGCGCAAGGTTAAGAACCTGGGCGGCGGCATTAACACGAGCATCCTACTTGAGGACGAGAACGGGACGCGCTGGGTTTGGAAGCCGGTCAGAGGCGAAAGCGGACAGGACGGCAACTCCGAAGTGGCGGCCTATGAGATCGCCCAGGTGCTGGGCATGGACTGTGTTCCTCCTACTCGCTACGAGGAGTTTGAGGGGGCGCTTGGCACGGCGCAGCAGTTCGTTGACGGGACGCTTGGCGCTGAGTGGACGGCACGGTACGGCAGCCAAACAGCGCTGGACATCTTGCCGCGCGCCACAGAGGATGTGGTGGTGCTGGACTTTATCATCGACAACTATGATCGCCACACAGCAAACTGGATTGTCGGCGAGGACCGAGTGTGGGCCATCGACAACGGCGGCGCCAATTGGACATCAAACGAAGGTAACGAGTCTAACGAGCTTTATTGGAACACGCTGGTGAATTACTGGCTTGCCCGAAAACCGGGCAAATTGCGCATCTCCCCGGAGAAGCTGGAGCGATGGTCTCGCATAACCAAAGAGGAGTTCCTTGGCGCCTTTCGGGATGTGCCGGAGTTCGGAGAGACAAAGGTCAATCCAGAGAACGCCTGGAGCAACTTCCAAAGCATTACGAAAAGCGGACTTGTAGCCTGGCGGGAGTGGGACGGGCCATCGGCTTTGTCCTTGCCGGCGGTCAGCGAAGCACCCGCCGCTCCGCCAGTGGACGATGATACAGAAGAAGCGCTGAGGCAAGCCCAGAGAGCGCCGTGGCCCCTTTTCCGCGAGTGGAGCTATTGAGGCGTAGACCATGACGAAAATTGTGTTTACCAAGCTAGAGCGTAGCGGTGACGAGCGCGACCTGGGCGCCGCCTCTGTCGCTGGTGATGCGGCGGTTGTTGACGGTGCGGTGCAGTCCCTGTACGACTGGAGCCAGGTCACTGACAAGGCGTCCTTGCGCCAGGCATTTGACTACATCGAGCAGCACGTCGCCGGACGCTACCTGTACGCATACTGGCGCGAAGAGGCGGAGAAGCACGCCGGCCCAGGCGACCATCCCGGCACAGGGACGCCGCAGTCGGTGCATGGCGGCGGGGGTGGCGAGAGCGATGGTGGCGCAAATAGCAACGGAGAAGCAGGTATCTACGACATTTCGCCTGACGCCCGCTTCGCGCTGGCTCAGGCCCTTAACGCGGCTCAGGATCACGGACTGAAAACCGGCAACGAGCGCTTAATTGTGCTGGACGCAGCCGGAAACGTTTTGAGTGATACGACCGGCAACGAAGACAGTGTGAGCGACATCGGGGCCATAGAAGACTCAAAGGCGTTTCTTAGTGTTCATAATCACCCGTTCTCGGCGTCGTTTTCTGATGCTGACATTCGTCTTTTCTTGTCTACCCCTTCGTTGCACATGGTGGTGATTGGCCATGACGGCGCGGTTTACACAGCATCAAAACGTCCTTCTACAAAGAAACTCACACTTTGGAAAAACGCGAATGATCCTATGCCGGAAGACCAGAAGTATGTTTTCAACGAGTGGAATGAAATCAAAATGAAAGAATTTCCTCGATACCAGGCACTTGTGACGATGGGCAAAGTCAGCGCACGGAGCGCATGGAAAGAGCATAGTCACGGAATAAACATGGAACTTGCGATGGTACTCGGTTACGACTACAGGAGGCAATAATAAGTATGGCCGCATACAAAGGCATTGACGGTCCTGACAGTCTCCCGCCCTACGAACCTGGCCCCAACACCACGTCGCTGCCTGACCGGCCCCTTACCGAGGCCGAGATCATGGAAAAGCTGCGCGGCGCGTTCGGCCTGCCGGCTGAGGCCAGCGCTGCGCCAGAGCCGGCCGCTGAGCAGCCGACCCAGGCCGAGAAGGCGCTGAGCTGGGTTGACCGGCTGCGCGCGACGTTCGGCTTCCCGCCGGCCGGCAGCGCCGAGAAGCGCTACGACCCCGACCAGCCGCGCGCGCCCAAGGGCAGCCCGGACGGCGGCCAGTGGACCAGCGACGTGCATTCCCCTGACCGGCGCGGGCGCTTCAGCAAGGTCGAGGCGCGCGGGTTGATCTCGCTGATGGTCGAGTCGGGCGGCTTCTCCTACCAGCCCTTCGATGACTACTCGCCCAGCGACGGCTACATGGTCTCGCCCTACCCGGAGCGCAGCGAGACGATGAAGCAGGCCGAGGTCAGCGAAAAGCGCTTCGGCCGCTACGTCAACCGCAACAACGACGCGCTGGTCGAGGACAACCACTTCTTTGGCGGCTGGCTGGACACCGAGACCGACACTGTGTGGCTGGACGTGTCGATCCGGGCCAAGACGCCGGAGGAGGCTCAGCGGTTGGCCTGTGAACACGACCAGATCGCCTACTGGGACATCAAGAACATGCAGGAGGTGCGCGTTGAGTGCTAACAAGCTCGCCATCACCAGGCCGCCCGACCGCAGCCTGGAGGCATACAAGACCTGGATTCAGAACATGGTGCGGGCGATGGGCGGCAAGACCGGCGACGCGACCGAGGCCGATTGGGTCGAGATGCACGCCGAGTTCTGGGCCAACGCCGACAAGGCGGAGGGCAAGGACTAGATGATCGCTCCCGCCGAAGGCGCACGCGCGGCGCAGGCTGTCCTGGCGACGGCTGCCTTTGCGCGCGCCCACGGCGTGGCGCTGCCGGCCGACCTGCTGCTGGACCTGGAGCGTGTGCAGGCGATGGCAGCGGCGCGCGGTTGGCAGGTGGCGGCCAAGTTCGATCCCGACCAGCCGCGCGTCCCCGCCGGCAACGAGCGCGGCGGCCAGTGGACCGACGATGCGGCGGCCGGCGGCGCTGAGGCCCGGCAAGCCCTCCGGCCGGCCAAGCCGGCCCGGCCCACCAAAATCGTCTACCGCGAGAAGGGCAAGGGCGACTGCCGGTGGGCAATGGACGGCCTGGGCATCGACGAGGGTGAGCTGCGCCAGATGTTCGAGTTGGACGGCTACGTGGCCAAGTTGGAGGTCTACACCGGCGACCAGCTCTACTCCAACCCGCGCGCTCACAAGCCGGCCTTCATTGTGCGCGCCGAGTGGTTTGACACAAGCGGCGCCCCGGTGGGCACAGCCGAGCGCCTCATCATGGACGAGGGGCAGCACCAGATTTGCTACAACGAGGAGATGATCTTCGAGCCGCAGTTCCAGGATCACGACCTGGCCCACAAGCTCTACGAGCGCCAGATCGAGGTCATGGCCAAAGAGACCGAGATCGACGCTATCCGGCTCTTTGCCGACATTTCCATCGGCCGCTACGCCTGGGCCAAGAAGGGCTTTCAGTATTACCGGCCTGAAGAGGTCGGTGTCTACAACCGCCAGTTTCGGCGCTATCTGACGCGCCTGGGCGTGGAGGCCGGCAGCTTGCCCGACCTGCCTGACTTCACTTCGCCGCAGGAGTTCGCCAATTTCAAGCTGCCGGGCGTCAAGGTCTCCCACCGGGACATTGCCAACGACGAAGTGAAGAGCGGCGAGTACGAGGTCGGCAAGGCGTTCATGCTGGACCAATTCGGCCACGGCGACTGGAGCGGAGTGCTATGGCTCAAAAAGTGATAGACGCGCGCCACGGCCAGAAGCTGACCGGCAGCGATGCCTGGTTCTGGTCGGCCGCGCTGGAGCCGGAAGACACTATCCGCCCCTACTGGGAGACCATGCCCTTCCTGCCCCGGCCGGCGCAGGTGGCGCGCGTGGCCGCCAAAGAGGAGACCACCTTCGCCGACGACCCGCTGGACGAAGAGCGGCGCGACAGCGAGAAGCTGATCCAGGCTGCCATGTTCCTGTTCTTCGCCGGCCAGTGGGTGCGGCTGCGCCGGCAGTTGCGCGCTAACCGCAAGGCACTGGAGGAGGCCCGCAAGATACGCCGGCAGATCGCCATCACCATCGGCCTCGACTGGGGCCAGGAGCAGGGCCGGCTGTGGGCTGGGCTGACGCCAGTGCTGGATGGCGTGATCGGCACGGCCAAGAAGTCGATCTGGGTGCAACTGGCCGACCTGGGCGTCGAGCTGTCCTGGGACATCTGGGACCGGGCCGCCGAGCAGTGGGCGATGAAGTACCGCTACGACCTGGTGACGAGGATCAACGCCTCCACCCAGACTATGCTGGGGCGCACCATCAGCCGCTGGATCGCCAGCGACCAGGACTTCGAGGAGCTGACCGAGAAGGTGTGGCGGCTGGTGCCCACCAACCCCTATCCGAACTTGGTAGACCGGCCGCGCGTCATCGCCCAGACCGAGACGACGCGCGTCTACGCGGAAGCCCGCATGGCCGGCCTGAAGGCGGCAGGGCTGCAAACTTTCACCTGGCAGACTGCACGGGATGAAAGGGTATGTAAGGTCTGCCGGCCTCTACATAATCAGGTGGGCAACCTGACGACCGGCATTCTGAACCCGGAAAACGGGCGCTACTACAAGCCGCCATCGCATCCCGCGTGTAGGTGCTGGCTGAATGCGAACCCCGCTGAGCTAGAAGCTCGCACCCGGCCCTACCCGTTGCCCACCATGCCGGGCGAGGTCGAGAAGCGCTACAACCCCGACCAGCCGCGCTACCCGGCCGGCGACGAACGCGGCGGCCAGTGGGCGCCCGAAGGCGCCGGCAGCAGCCCAGCCGGCAGCACGGGACAGGCCATGACTGGGCCGGAGGTGCGGGCGAAGCTGGCGGAGATCAAGAAGCGCCACGCTGACGATCTGGCCCGGCTCACTGCTGAAAAGGATCGGCTTGTCGAAGAAGCAAGTCAGACCTTTAGCAAGCAACTGGCCGACGGTGTAGCAGGGACCGAGGAAAGCGAACAAGTCATTGACGGTATGAGGCGGCGCATCGAAGCCATGTATCGCGCCGAGAATGATCTTCATTCCAAGTTTGTTGATGACCAGTTAAGTCTGTTGTGGGCCAAGACGCCTGGCACGGTGACGCCAGAGTTCAGCGACGCGATTACAGATAGACAGCGCGAAGCTATCACTCAGGGTTTCGCCGAGTTTAACCGGCTAGTTGGCAGCAAGGCAGCAGGCAAGGTGCTGATTTTACCTGGCACGACCGGACGTGCTGCCTATTTCTCTGCTGATCGTCTAGACCAAGCAGAAGCGTCGATCAAGGGCGCGTTTGCCAGTTCGCAAATCGTTCACGAGCTGGGTCATCATTTCGAGGAAACAGCGACTGGCGCGTTGGACGAGGCGGTCGCCTTCTATCGCCGGCGCACTATTAACTCATCGGGTGCTTTTTTGCGCAACCTTCGACCGGACAGCGGCTATGCCGATGACGAAATTGCCATCCCTGATTCCTTCTACGACCCCTATGTAGGCAAAGTCTATTACGGTGGCAAAGGTACTCAGATTACTGCTACCGAAGTGGTTTCGATGGGCATCGAGGCCATGCGCTACATTCCAGCCAAGTTTGCCAACGATGACCCTGACCACTTCGACCTGATCTGGAAGTTGATGAGGAGTTAGCTATGCCGGCGACGATCACCATCCTGGGCGACACTGCCACCATAGACGGCTACCGCTGGTCTTGCCCGGCCAACCCGCTGACCGAGACCATGCTGAACGCGCGTCTGGACCCAAACGGGCCGGCCGGCTCTGACCCCAATCCGGACTTGAACGCGGCCCGCGCGGCGGCTGAGGCGTTCGGCGGCCAAGTGCTCTCCTACCAAGAGACGGCCTTCGACCCGGAGGCAATCTACTAATGGCCTACGTTGCGACCAAGCGCATCAACTTCCCGGCCGTCTACCGCACCATGCGCGCCGAGCGCAAGGCCGCGCTGGAGGACGTGGGCAAGTTCGTCCAGGCCAAGGCGGCCCAGTACCCGCCGCGCGAGGGCGTCTCTGGCCGTACCGGCACACTGGGGCGCTCGATTGCCGTCGGGCCGGTCAAGCAGCCCGGCGCCAGCTACTCCTGGATCGAGGTCGGCACCAACAAGCACTACGCGCGCTGGGTTGAGTACGGCACCGGCATCTACCACGAGAGCGCCATCGGCGTGCCTGACCCGCACGACCGCATCCGGCCCAAGAATGCCAAGGCGCTGGCCTGGCGCTCGACCGGCCAGCAGATGGGACCGGGTGGCCGGCGCATCGCCTCCGGCGTGCGCTACCGCAGGGGCAAGGCGCAGGCTGAGCCGAAGCGCGACGTGTACATGAACTTTGCCGGTTCAGTGCGGGGCATCAAGCCCTGGCACTTCATGGAGCGGGCCTTCACGGCGCCAGAGACCGACGCCTACTTCCGGGCGCGCGTCGAGCAGATGCTGAGCAACATGGCCAGCCGCATGGCGGAGGCCAACCGCTGATGGCTGCCTTCATCGGCCCCAACGACAAGGACCTGCCGCCGGCCGTGCGCCGCATGGCCAAGCCCCTGCGCCAGCAGTGGGTTGACGTGTTCAACGGCGCCGGCAGCGACGACGAGAAGACCGCCTACCGGGCGGCATGGAAAGCGGTCAGGGCGTCCCTGGCCCACAAAGAGCAAGACGAGCCGCCTGGCATCAACCAGGTGTGGGGCGGTCAGGAGCCGGCGCAGGAGGCAATCATGCCGTGGAAAGTGGTTGAAGAGGATGGCCAGCACTGCGTCTACCAAATGAACGACGACGGCAGCCTGGCCGGCAAGATGAAGTGCTACCCCGACCGCAAGGACGCGCTGGCCTACCAGGCCGCGCTGTACGCCAACGTCGAGGAGAAAGACGCGGACACAGACCGGGCCGACTTCCTGGGCCGGCTGCGGGCCGTGTACGGCGACGAGGCGGTCAAGGCGTGGAAGGATGGCGAGGCCGGCGAGGCGGTCGAGAAGCGGCGCTTTGACGAGTCGATGGTAGAACGTCACCCAGAGGGCGACCCGCGCGGCGGCCAGTTCGCGCCCAAGGACGGAGCCGGCGAGGGTGGCGGCAAGAAGGGAGACGGCCCGGCCGGCAAAATCATAGCTGGACCCGTCAAGCCACCTAAAGGCGTTTTGGGCGACCCTGGCGACTCTGCTGCCAAGACGATGCCAGCGCGGCTCCGGTCGGCTCAGGCCATGATAGAGAAGATTTCCGACAAACTAAGTCAGGATGTATCTGACCCCGACTGGGCTCACGTGGGCGACATTTCTCATGTCACAAGTAAGCTGGCCGACGTTGAGGCTCCCCTGGCAAACGATGACGCGTACGAGGGGTACGATACGGCTGTCCGGAAAGGCGAGACCGCGCCGGAAGCATACCGTCGCTACAGGACGGATTTTGATCGCTTGCTGAAGAGCATCGGCAAGCGCGTCAAGAAATACGAGTCCATCAAGGCACCCGACTGGGGCGACGTGGGCGATGTAAGCTATGTTTCTGAAAGGCTGGGCGAAGCTGACTTGTGGGAAGACGAGGAGAAAGCCGCCGACCTGCCCACCCTGGTCTCCTTCAAAGCCTTCGACCAGCCGGACGGCAAGACCCGCTGGGTGCTGATCTCCAGCGGCGGCTTTGAGGATCGCGACAAGGAAGTCGTCAGCACCGAGTTCCTGCGCTCAGCCGTGGCCGTGGCCGACAAGAGTCGGCAGCGCGGGCCGCTGCTGATTTTCCACATCCCTGGCGCCAAGATCGGCGAGTGCGACTACCAGGCCGTCGTGGGAGAGCCGGGCTTCCTGCTGGAGAGCGGCACCTTCGACGACACGCCAGCCGGCCGGCGCGCGGCCAGCTACTACAAGGCCCACGCCAAAGAGACGGGGGCCTCGATCAAGTTTCTCTATGCGAATCGCTCGCCCGACGGGGTGTACACCCCGCCTGGTGCGATTTTGGAACGGAGCCTGATGCGCAGGGAGCGGGCGGCTTTCCCGTGGTCGGCTCTACAACTCTCGGAGGTAAGCAAGATGGCGAAAATCAGCCAGGAAAAGCGTGAGGAGTTGGAGACCGTGCTGGGCATAGACTTGGCCGTGACAATTCTGGACCAGCTCGACTCCAACGCCGAGATGCTGAAGCAGGCAGGCGTGCGGGCCAAGGCGTCTGCTAAGCCGGAGGATGGCGAGGACGAAGACGAAGAGACCACCGAAGCCGCCACCCCGGACGACGAGGCCCCGGTCGATGAGGTCGTCCCGGCCGACGAAGAGGACGACGAGGAAGACATGGAGAAGGCCGCTAAGGCGCCTTCGTTGGACGGCGGCGAGTACGAGCTGGTGCTGACCGAGGATGCGCTGAATGCGGTGGCCGAGAAGGCCGCCGGCGCCATCCAGGGGCAGCTCGACCAGATCGCCGCTGCGCTCAAGGCCGCTCTCGACGATGTGAAATCCCTGCGCACCGTCGTCGAGAAGAACGCGCAGGACGTGCAGGCCATGAAGCAGTCCGACGAGGCCAAGGTCGCTGAGAAGGTAGCCAACCTGCCCCGCGCGACCGTGCGTCGCCTCCAAGCCGGCGACGAGTACCGGGCCACGAAGTCGAAAGAGGCTGTAGAGGCCAAGGCCGGCGACGATCCGATGGCCGATGACTGGCTGGCGCGTCTCAAGCGCGTCGTCCACGAATAGCCAACCCACACCTTCGTGCGCATCCTGAGCGCACAGGAGAACCTACGATGGCAAGTAATGTTGACTTGAATATGCTGATCCAGGCCCTGACGGCCGTCAGCGGACAGACCGGCCCCTACCCGATGCGGCCGTACATGGGCGTGCGGCCCAAAGAGGCAAGCCTGACCCTGAGCAGCCTGGGCAGCCTGACCGGCTGTTGCGGGCTGTTCACCGACCAGAGCGACAACGCCCTCTTCTCCCTGACCATGACGGACGAGCCGTTCCTGGCCTGGATGGGCTGGCAGCCGAACGACGACTGCCGGCAGTTCGTCAAGCTGCTCTCCTGGACTGGGCCGGACAAGAGCGATGGCGTCTACACCACCGGCGAGAAAGCGGCCTGCGACGACGCCGACGGCGTGGACTTCGGCACCTGCGAGATTCTGCTGCCCGACAAGGGACGCCTGGCCCGCAAGGGACCGACCCGCGACCTGACCGAGAACAACCGCAAGTTGTGGGCCGAGCAGCCGGTCTACACCCTCAACGGCCAGCAGATCGACGACGACCTGGTGTGGTCCAGCGTGCTGGCCGGCCGCGTCGTCTACGATGACCTGAAGCGCATGGTGATCACCGGCAACTCCAGCACCACCGGCCAGTTCGAGGGGCTGGAGCGCCTGATCAACACCGGCTACGTCAATGTGACCAACGGTGTGCGCTGCTCGGCGATGGACAGCATCGTGGTCGATTGGGATGACAACGACTTCAGCCACAAGCTGAACGGCACCCACAACCTGATCGACTACATCATCTCCATCGTGCGCCGCATTCGCCAAAAGATCGCCTGGTCGGGCAATGGCCGTGTGGCCCCCGGCGACATGGTGATCATGCTGCCCAACCACCTGCGCTACTGCCTGCTGGACGCCTTCACCTGCTGGAGCGTTTGCCCCGGCGGCCAGTACACCGAAGCCAACCTGAACACCCTGGAGGCGCGCGCTTACCGGGACACCCTCAACGGCGGCGCGTTCGGCGACGGCCAAATCTACGTGGATAGCACCCCTATCCCGATCATCAGCTACGACTGGCAGGCGGTCGGCCAGGCGGCCGACGGCTTCACCGGCGACATCTACGTTCTGACCCGCAACCTGGGCAACGGCGCGGTGCCGATCATGCGCGGCCAGTACATCGACATGAGCAAGCCGGCCAATCGCTTTGCCGAGGTCTCCGGCGGCGCTCACTACAAGGCCACGGACGGCGGTCGCTTCCTGTGGTACTGGAAGACCGACAACGAGTGCGTGCAGCCGACGGTCGTGTTCCGCCCGAACATCTGGTGCTCGGCGCCCTGGGCGCAGGCGCGCATCCAGGACGTGGCTTGCCGCGGGCCGCTCAGCCCGATGGTTCCTGACATGACCTCCAGCTACTTCGCTGAGCAGTACATCAGCTCGGCGTTCTGCCCGGAGGACTACCTGACGGTATCGCCGTCGCGGTAGGATCGACGTGTGTGACCTGGCCGGCGGTGGATGGCTGCCGCCGGCCAGCAGAGCAAACTTATGCAAACTCCATATGGTTGGAACGTCTGCCTGCCTTGGGAACCGGACCCGGCGATGCTGTGGAGGACACAGCAGGCGCTAGAGTTGTTGGCGCCCGATAGGTGGATGGACTACTACTGCACGGAGCCTGTGCAGTGGCCGGGCTACGTCCCGACGGTGCGTAGTTGGCATCTGGACGGGGTTGTCGCCCCAGGGGTGCGAGAACGCCTCTACAATCACCCCAACGGCGAGACGTGGCTGTTCCTGAACGAGGGCCACGTCAGCGAACAAGACGACATCACGCCGGCAAAGGGTCGTGACCTGGCGCTGACATTTATCAACTTGGCACGCGAGATGGACGTTGACATGAACTGGTGCGGCCCGAACGCCAGCATCAACTATGTAGACCGCGACTCGGCTCTCTATGCGCACGGGCGCGACTGGTGGCGTGAGTTCCTGCGGCTCTTGCGGCGTGCCGGCATTGGTTCGCCGTCCATGCACGGCGTCCACCTCTACCACTCGACCGACCGGGCTATGCTACAGGCGACGTGGAGCGCGCTGGTCGCTGAATGGCGCAGGGCGTGGATCGGCGACAAGCCGGTCGTCATCACCGAGGTCTGCGCCGAGAACCAGCCTTTTGACCAGCAGGCAGAGGTTATGGATGAGTGCTTGCGGCTCCTGGAAATCGGCCGCGAGCAAGGGCCGGCCGGGCGCGATGGCGTGATGGGCGTGTTCTGGTTCGCAGCCTGGGACTACGGACTATGGCGCAATTGTGCGTTGTGCGAAGTAGACCCGGACAAGGCCAAGACCATGCGGCTGACACCGCTGGGCCGGCATTGGAAAGAGTTGCAGGCTCGGTTATAGAGCCTTCAAAATTGAGACGTTAGCAGAAGGAACCATGACAGCGACAACCCTCCTCCCCCGTCTTGACTGGCTATCCCGCCTGCGCACGATCATGGTGCTGCGGCCTGGTCAGCGCGTGGTGCACGTGCCGGGCATCGGCGTGAGCGTGTCGCGGCGGGCGGTTGCATCGGCTGCGGCCGATTGGTGGCTGGTGACGGGTAAAACGTGCGTTGCGGCATTCCAGCCCAAAGGCGCGGCCTCGCTGGCGGCATCGTATGTCAATCTAGCCAATCCCGGCACCTACGATGTAGCGCCAGGTGTCGCGCCCACCCTGGCGGCTGGCGGCTGGCTCGGTAACGGCTCGGCCTATCTCGTTTTACCGCTGTTGATCGACGCGCGGACCTATACGATCCTGTGTCGTTTTGCTTCGGTGAACAGCAATGAACGACTGTTCGGCGTGGTGGCGGCAAATCATTTTGAAGTGCGCCCCTACTATCCCGCTACAGACCACTGCGAATACCGCACCGGCCCCGCTGGTACAACGCTCGTAGCGCCGCGTATCTCAACGGGTGTAGTGGGCATGGCGGCGAACAATCTCTACCGCAATGGCGCGTCTGATGGCACCGGACCCCTGGCAACAGCAGGAGCGACTATTCAGATGTACGTGCTTTCGGCCTGGACGGGTACTATGCCGGGCGGTTTGCGCGGCACAATGAACGGCGGAACAATCGCGGCGCTAGTTGTCTACTCTGACACTCTCACTGCGCCGCAGGTGGCGACGGTATCAGCGGCGATGGCCGCACTCTAGACATAGGAGACATAACACATGGCAACAGCACACATTGAGATCACTGGCACCGCGAGCAGGCTCAGCGCGGACGTACGGAGCGCTATCGACCAGCTTGAGACGCTGCAAGACAGGTTCAGCGACGTGAAAGCTATCATGGATCAGGTCGCGCTGGGCGGGGATTGGGCCGCGCTGGCAACGAAGTTGGGCGTGAGCGTGACGGACGCCGAGGCGGTGTACAACCTCTGGGGCAGCGCGACGGTAGAGATCAATGCCGCGTTTCTGACGCAGCTTCAAGGGCGTTTGGGCTAGGAGTAGATCATGAGCTTCCACCCGATACCCGGCAGCACGTTCACGTTCTACCTGCCCGGCCTGGAAGATCAGGCCAACGCGGGCCTGTGGAAAAGCAGTCCGACGATTGCCGCGGCAGACTTCACGATCTCGGTCAACGGCGGGGCGTTCGAGGCGCTGGACAACACGCCGACCGTCAAGCCCACGGGCGGGACGCAGATCGAGTTTGTGTTGAGCGCGGCTGAGACGACCGCAGCCGGGGAGGGTGGGTCTATCACGGTCAACTGCGTGGACGCGGCCGGGGCGGAGTGGTATTCGGTTGGCATCACGTTGCGGGTAGGCACCCCTGCTGTTAATGTGACAATGCAACAGGGTGTTGCGGTGGCACCGGCGGACGCGAACGGCAATGTGCGGGTCGTACTGTACGGAACGCAGGACGCGGTCACATTCGGCAAGATCACTCTCGACTCTCGCGGGTATCAGCCTGCGCTGCAGTTAGTATCACCTCTGCCCAATGCGATATACGGCGCTACTGGCTTGATGGTCGGGCTGACCAGTTCTGGGGTTGCACAGGTTACGACTGCTGTTCCAGATGCGCAGGACATCGCCGACGCGCTGCTGTTGGCTCCGTCTGGCGCGGCGGCTGCTGGTAGCGCGATGGCTGAGTTGGCGGCGATCCTGGAGGACACGGGGACGACGCTGCCGGCTGCCATTGCCGTGGCCGCAGCCAACCTGGACACGCAACTGGCGACGCTGGCGCTGGAGGCTACGGCGCAGGCGATCCTGGCAGACAGCAACGAACTCCAGACCGACTGGGCCAACGGCGGCCGGCTGGACGTGATCCTGGACGCAGCAGCGGCGGGCGGAGGTTTGGACGCTGCCGGCGTGCGCGCGGCGGTCGGGTTGGCCGCGGCTAACCTCGACATGCAACTTGGCGACATCCAAGACACCGTAGACCAGCTCGACGACATCTTCATCTACACCCTGACCACCGACGGCACGACGCCAATCCGCGACGCGCTGGTGCAGGCGTTCAGTGACGAGGCCATGACGACCATCGTGGACTACGGCATCACGGACAACTACGGCAAGGTCCGGCTGCACCTGAAGGAGCCGGGCACCTATTACCTGCACAGAACCAAGGTCGGCGTTAGCTTTGTAAATCCAGACAATGAAACTATTCCGTAGATTTGCGACGAGGAAACCGTGACCACCACCACCGGAACTGGCACTGGTACCATCGCGACGCCGGCCGCGGTCGGAGCGCCGTGCATCTCCTACCTGACCGTAGCCGACGTACGCGCGGCCTTCGGCGACGATGTGGCCGAGATGACTGACAGCCAGATCACGCGCCGCATCGACCAACTCGTGGCCACCCTGGAAGACGCCCTGGGCCACACCTTCGGGCGGGCGCTGATCGCCTCCTCCACGGCGGCTGACACGTTGATCGTGACCGAGGACACGCTGACGGTGGGCGGCGACGGCTACGCCTTTGCCGACTACGCCACCCTGGGCGCGCTGGTTGCAGCGGTCAACGGCGCCGGCCAGGACTACAGCCTGGAGCTGCTGCCGCAGGTCAACCCCTCGACGCCCAGCACCTACCTGAAGACCCTGGCAGCCACGATCATCGGCGCGGACTACGAAGACCGGGCGGTGCTGTGCCTGAGCGCCTTGTGGGTGCAGCTCTCCGGCGGCGGCACGACGCACCTGTTTCTGCCGCTGCCCCTGCAAAGCGTGACGGCTGTGACCGAGAACGCCACCAGCCTGACCAGCAGCTACTGGGCAATTGCCGGCGAGAACTGGCTGACCCGCAAGTGCTGCGACTGCCTGTCCGACTCCTACTGCCGACACCCGCGCGGCCGCTGGTCTAACAGCTACCCTGGCAACATCGCCGTGGCCTACGTGCCGATGGGCTGGGGGCGGGCGCCCCGTTCGCTATCCACCATGCTGCTGGAGGCGTTCGGCTTGCAGGCCGGCGTGGGCGACGGCAACTTGCAATCGGAGAGCTTCGGCGGCGCCTACTCCTACAGCCGGCGGCAAGGCTCGACCCAGGGCGGCTGGCAGGACGCGCTGGGCGGCGCAACCGTGCGCCAGTACGCCATCAAGTGGCAACCCTAGAGGCAGCTATGACGACAATTGGCTGGTACGAGGCAGAGACCAACGCAGCGGCAGCAGTCGCAGCCGCAAGCGCCTTTCCGCGCGTGACGGTGGTAGGCGACTGGACAGACGCGGCGGCTGTCTGGAACGACATTGCAACCGCCCTGGCCCTGCAAGCGCCGGTGTCAGAGGGCGACCCGGACTCACTGCTCACCATGACGATGTACGTCATCGGTACAGCCGTCTGGGGCGAGATCGTCGTCACCGACGGGCTGGCGGTCTTTACCCAGGAGTTTACCACGGCGCCGGCCGTGGGGTCTGTGGTCATGGTGACGAGCATCGTGTTCTCCTACGAGACCGTAGGCGGCGGCGGCGAATGACAAGAAGCGTCTGCCTCCTCCCCGCCCCCAACGCCAACGGCGCCGGCGGGGTGATGATCCACGTCAACAAGCTGGCCCAGGCCCTGGAGCAACGCGGCTGGGAGATTGTCGCGCAGCCGGACGGCGAGGCGCTGGTGCATTGCCACGCGATGGATCGCGCGCCACAGGTTGACATATATACTAACCACGGCGTGTACCCGTTGAAAGCCAAGATGGCGCAGTGGCAGATCGACGCCAACAAGGCCATCTTCGACAACCTGCGCCAGGCCCGCCAGGTAGTGGCCGTCTCGCAGTGGACGGCGGAGCAGTGGGGCCGGCTGGTGGGCCGCTACCCGGCCGGCGACCCGCGCGCCAAGGAGACCACCGGCGACACCTGGGTGATCTACAACGGCGTTGATCTGGCTGAGTGGGAGAACGTGCCCACGGGGCATTTGCGGGCGGCCCTGCGCATCACCGCCGAGACGCCGCTGGTGCTGTGGGGCAAGACGGGCCTGTCGGACGTGCTGGACCCAACGCCGGCCATTGAGCTGGCCCTGCGCCGGCCCGACATCGCCGTGGTTGCGCTATTGCAGAAAGGCGCGATCCCGCACGCGCCCAAGAACATGCACCTGATCGGGCCGCAGCCCTTCCGCCACATGCAGGCTGCGCTGGCCGACTGCGACGTGTACCTGGCGACGGTGCAGGAAAACCACGCCATCCAGGTGCTGGAGGCAATGGCCCTGCAAAAGCCTATCCTGGGCTATCGCCACGGCGGCACGGCCGAGACCGTCACCGACGCCTGCGGCGCGCTGGTAAAGCCGGGCGACATGGGCCGGCTGGTCGAGAAACTCGATACAGTGCTCTCCAGCGCCGCCAGGATGGGCCAGGAAGGGCGTGAGCGCGTCGAGCGTATGTTTACCCTGGATCATGCCGTAGAACGCCTCCTGGCCGTCTACGAGCGGGCGCTGGAGGAGCGGGAGAGGGAGCGCGCGCCGGGCCGGCCCAAGGTCTCGGTGGTGATTCCGTGCTACAACAAAGCGGCCTACGTCGGCGAGGCCATCAAGAGCGTGCTGCGCCAGCGCCAGGCGCCGGCCTATGAGCTGGTGGTGGTGGACGACGGCTCCAAGGACGCCTCCCTACAGGCCATTGCGGGCGCGTTGGGAATGCAAAACGTCAAGAGCAAGGGGTTGAATGCGGCATTTAAGCCCTTGCAGGTAGTGGACGGCGTGCCGGTGCGGGTCATTGCGCAAGAGAATGCCGGGGTGGCGACCGCGCGCAACAACGGCATCGCCGCCAGCCAGGGGCAGTACATCTGCTGTCTGGACGCCGACGACCGCATCGACCCGCTGTTCCTCTCCCGCCTGAGCGCCGCGCTGGACGCCGACCCCGGCCTGGGCATCGCGTACTCCGACATGATGGCCTTTGGGATGCGGCCTGACAGCGGCTATTGGCAGGGGACGGTGCTGGCCAGTGAGTACGAGTTTGAGCGGTTGACGCACGGCAACTTCATCCCCTGCTGCAACCTGTTCCGGCGCACCGCCTTTCAGCGGGCCGGCGGCTACAAGGACATCAACCCCTCGTGGGAGGATTACGAGCTGTGGCTGAACATGGGGAAGCTGGGCTGGCACGGCCGGCGCATACCGGGCGCGCTGTTCTGGTATCGCAAGCTGTGGCAGGAGGGCCGGGACCACGAGTCGCAGCCCCACATCCAACGCCTGCGGGCCATCGTCAACAGCCACCATCGGGACATCTACCCGCCGCTGGCCTCGGTGGTGATCCCGTGCTACAAGCACAGCCGCTTCCTCAAGACCGCCATCAACAGCGCGCTGGCGCAGAGCTGGCCCGACCTGGAGGTGGTGGTGGTAGACGACGGCAACGAGCCGGCGGAGGCCACGGCCATCGGCGAGATCGTGGACAGCTATCCGGCTGGCCTGGTCCGCCTCGTGACCAACGACCGCAACCTGGGGCTGGCGGCCGCGCGCAACGCCGGCATCGACCAGGCGCGCGGAACCTGGATCGTGCCGCTGGACGCCGACGACAAGCTGGCGCCGGCCTTCCTGGAAAAGACCCTTTCGGCCATCCAGCAGAACCCGCGCCACTACGCCTACAGCGACTCGGTGCTGTGGTGGCCGGCCGACGACAAGGAGCAGGAGCTGGCGGCAGAGGACTACGTGTTTGCTAACCTGCTCAACCGCATCACCCACGCCTGCACCATCCTTTACGCCCGCGACGCCTGGCTGCAAGTCGGCGGCTACAAGCCGGTGATGAGCAGGATGGGCGGCTGGGAGGATTGGGAGTTTGTCATCGCCCTGGGCGAGATCGGCATCTGCGGCGTGCGGGTGCCGGAGCCGCTCTTCTGGTATCGCCAACACTCGGCCAACCAGATGCGGCACACGGCCAACGACAACAAGCCGGCCTTGCAGGAGACTATCCGGCGCCTGCACCCGGCCATCTATCGAGGAGAGTTTAGCATGGCATGTTGTGGCAGCAAGCGAGGCGCGGCGGCCATCCCGGCTGCGCCGCGCGTCCAAGAAACGAGGAGCGCGATCAACGCGGCGGCTATGCCCACCAACGGGGCTGACGCCCTGGTGCTGGTGCGCTACGTGGGCGGCTCGGTGGGGTCGCAGACCTTCAAGGCGCCCAGCGGCATGATGTACCGCTTTGGCCTGGCCGACCCGCTGAAGAAGGTCATGCGCGACGATGCAGACTGGTTCGCGACCATGACGAGTACCTTCCAGGTGGTGCCCGCATGAAAGCACTAGAACTGGCTACGCTGTTCCACGAAATCTATGAGCGTCGCGCGCCAGAGTTCGGCTACGAGACGCGCAAAGAGACGCGGGCCTTTGATCCCAGCACGGCCAATGGCCGGCTCATGGTAGCCGTGTGCGGCGACGTACTGGATCAAATTTCCCAGGTATGGCTAACGATCAGGATGCCAGAAGGCGAAATCGCCGGCTACGAAGACGGAGTCGAAATCATGGGCGTATTCTTCACTGAAGAAGATGCGGTAAAAGCTGCTACTCGCCCATACGACGTGATCGGGGCCGTGCAAATCGGTGAGAATTACGGAGAAGCGACCATCAACTGGCCCTCCATGCGCTATCCCAATCTGAGGGCACCCCAATGAGACACTGGACGGCCTGGCAGTGGCGCTACTGGCTGCGGCGCAAGGTGCTGCGCCAGCCGGCGCCGGTGAGTTTGTGGCGAGGCTCTGAGTGATGCGCATCTGGACCTACCCACCGCTGGCCACTGCTCAGGCCGGCTTTGCGTCTTCCCCTGGCGGCCCTAACCACTCCACGCTCTCGCGCGCCAAGTACCTGGCGCGCCTGGGCGTGGAGACAGTGGCTGACCGGGCGCAAGCGGACCTGGTGCATGTGGTGGGGGTGGACTGCCTGCCCGATACCGACGTGCAGACCATCGACTACATCTGGCCGGTGCATCTCTACCCGGAAGACGCGCCCGGCTGGTGGCGTGAGCAGAACGACGTAATGCGGCAAGCCATCCAGCAGGCTCGCGTCGTTGTGGTCAACAGCGGCTACATGGTGCGCGAGGTCGAGCGACTGGCCGGCGTCCAGGCGCGCTGGATCGACCAAGCTATCGACCTGGACGAGGGCGGCATCGAGCCGACCGGCTACTGGCGTGCGCGACTGAAGGCTGAAGACCGGCCCGTCGTGATCTGGAACAAGAACGCCATCGACGTGTTGCGCGATCCTGCGCCGGCAGCGAAGCTGGCCAGGATGCGGCCGGAGGCCGTTGTGGTGCTGACCGCCGAAGCGGCGCAGATCGAGAGATGGCTGGGCTACGAACTGCCGTTGAACGTGCGCTGCGTGGGCCGGCTGCCGTACCCGCAAATGCAGGCCCTGCTGGCCGAAAGCGACGTGTACCTGGCGACGTTCTGCGAGTCCAGCGGCTTGGGCCACATGGAAGCGCTGTACCAGGGCGTGCCGGTGATCGGCTACCGCTGGGGCGGCGTAGCGGACATCTCCGGAGATGTGGCCTTGCTGGTCGAGCCGGGCGACGTGCGCGGCCTGGCTGATGCGCTGGACCGGGCGCTGGCGAACAAAGCGGCGCTGGGGCCGGCTGGCCGGCGGTTGATCGAACGCCGGCACCTTTGGCAGATCGTGGCGCCAACCTACAAGGCGCTGTATGAGGAGTTGCTATCTTGACCATTCAACCCTATGACCTGGCTTACCAGGAGTGGACGACCGACGTTGGCAGCCAGAACCTGATCGACCTGTGGAAGCAGGGCAACGCCAAGCAGATCGAGGAAACGACGGCCTGCGGCCTGCTGGCTATGTTCTGCGGCGACGCCAAGCGCGTTGTGGACCTGGGCTGCGGCCCGGCGCGCTACGTGCCGGTGGTGCGCGAGTACCTGCCCAAGTTTACCAGCTACGCCGGATACGACATCAGCGAGCGCCTGCTGGCCGAGGCCGTCGCTACCTACGGCGGCGAGGAGGGCGTGACCATCGAACAGCGGGACATCTTCGCCGGCGCGCCCTACACCAAAGCGAAACGGCCTGACGTGCTGCTGAGCATCGACACCAGCCGGCACTATCACGCCCCGATGGCGCTGCTGAAGGCCATCGTCGAGAAGTGGCCGGCGCGCGCTTACCTGTTCTCGGTGCTGTACGGCAGACCGGCCGAGCTGATCAACGGCCAGGTGGTGAGCTTGCAGGCGATGGAGCAGGGCCTGGCCGAGTGCGGCGAGGTGCTGGGCTACCAGGAAATCGCGCTGGAGCCGGGCATGGCCGTGCGCTACGTGGTGGTGAAGGGAGCGTGACCGTGGCGTCCATCAACTGGTACGAGACTGAAGACGACCTAACGGCGGCTGAGGTCCAGGACGGGCTGGCGCTCCAGACCAGTGTGGACGACCTGGAGACGCGACTGACCGCGGCGCGCGCCGGCTATCTGGACGAGCTGCGCAAGATCGACGGGCTGGCCATCAGCGGTGACAACACCTACGGCGGCGACGCCAACGACGAGGCGCTGGTGCTGGGGACGGCGAACATCACCGCATCGTGGCGCGCTGTGCGACGACCTGCGCCCTCACCTAGCGCCGGGCGACGTGCTGGAGGCGGGCTGCGGGTCCGGGCGCATGTACGGCGCACTGCGGGACGCCGGCCTGCTGGATGGCCGGGCCTATCGCGGCGGCGACTCGTCGCTGGAGATGCTGGCGCTGGCGCGGGCCAACTACCCCGGCGTGGCGTTCACTGCGCTGGACATCCTGGCCCTGGAGCCGGCCAGCGCCGACAACGTGCTGTGTTTCCAGGTCTTGCAGCACCTTGCCGATTGGCGGCCGGCGCTGGCGCAATTGGCCGGCGCGGCGCGGCGCGGCGAATGCTGTACGTGGCCACCTGGTTCGGCAACGGCGACCAGTACCTGGACCGGGAGACCGGCATCTGGCAGTGCTGGCTGGACTATGGCGAGTTCCT
>CALESQ010000110.1 GCA_937907455.1 uncultured Caldilineales bacterium | reverse complement strand
CTCGCCGAGCTATTTTGGCTCGGTCAGGAGACCGGCCAAAGCAGGCGGCTCGGTCAGGAGACCGGCCAAAGCAGGCGGCTCGGTCGGGAGACCGGCCAAAGCAGGCGGCTTAGTCAGGAGACCAGCCAAAGCAGGCGGCTCGGTCGGGAGACCGGCCAAAGCAGGCGGCCCGGTCGGGAGACCGGCCAAAGCAGGCGGCTCGGTCAGGAGACCGGCCAAAGCAGGCGGCTCGGTCAGGAGACCGGCCAAAGCAAGCGGCTCGGTCGGGAGACCGGCCAAAGCAGGCGACCCGGTCGGGAGACCGGCCAAAGCCTTTCAAACTTTGCTAACCTGCCCCTTTGCCGAGCAACATCACCAGCGGCGTTTTGAGCATAATCCACAGGTCAAGCCATACCGAGCGGCGGCGGATATAGTCGAGATCAATGGCAGCCATGCCGCTGAAACCCACCTGACTGCGCGCGGTCACCTGATACAGGCCGGTAATGCCAGGGGGTACGCTCAAACGTTGTTTGGCCCAGTCGTCGTAATGCTCATATTCGTAGGGCACTGGCGGACGCGGGCCGACCAGGCTCATGTCACCGCGCAGCACATTGAGCATCTGCGGTGCTTCGTCGAGACTGAGCTTACGCAGCACACGCCCAATGCGGGTGACACGGGGATCGTTCACCACTTTGAACACCTTTTGCCCGCCCGGTCCTTCGCTGAAGGCTGCATCCTGCTTAACGAACTGCTCCAACCATTGCCGGTGCGCGGAGTTATCGCCGCCGGTGATCATAGTACGGAACTTGTAGTAGCGAAACGGCGCGCCGCCGCGACCGATCACCGTGCCGCGGTAAAACACCGGCCCCGGCGAAGAACGCTTAACCAGCAAGGCGATGACAAGCCAGATCGGTAGACCCAGCAACAGCACAGCGGCCGCGATCACAATATCTAACGTGCGTTTGGCCGTGCGGTATCCCGTCGGCGCCTGGGCGTCAGCCCAGGCAGGGGTAATGAGTTCAGGCATGGTAGTGTTTAGCGTGGGGGATGACAAGGTGACAGGGTGATGAAGCTCAGAAGCAGCAGGGTGATGATCTGCTTACTGACTGCCTGTTTCTTCCTACAAATACCCTAGTCCATGCAACTGGGCCAGGGTGGCTTCATCAAGACCGGTGGCGCTGTGAGTATCGCTGAGCCGGGCATAGGCGCGACAATCGGCCAACCAGGCTTCGAGAGCAGTATCCAGCTCCGCCACCACGGCGGGATGCTGGGCCGCTACGTTGCGGCGCTCGTCGGGATCCGCGGCGAGATCGAACAGCATTTGATGCTGGGCCATCTGCCGCCGCAGATAAAACATAGGGTTGCGCAACAGACGTTTCACCATTTCAGGGTTGGTGAGTTGGCGTGCATAGCCACCAAGTCGCTGGCCCAGCCCGGCCGACTGCACAGCCTCAACGGTTGCACCGCCGTACTCACCAGGTGCATCTACGCGCAGATATTTCCAGCGTTCGGTGCGCGCCGCCAACAAACGCTGATTGGCAGCAGATGCCTGCGTTTCGCTGAACGCCGCCACACGCGGGTGAGATTGAGTATGCACCGCAGGTAACAGGCTAACTCCCTGCATAGTGCGTGCCTGATCAGCCAGGCCCAGCGCATCCAGCACCGTGGGCGCAATATCGGTGAGCTGCGCCAGCGCGTCCACCGCGCCGCCGACAACCCCTAACGCCGCAGGGAACTTGATCAACAACGGCACGTGCATCACTTCCTCGTAGGCCAGGTGACCATGAACAAAATCGCCATGCTCACCAAAAGCCTCGCCGTGATCACCGGCTATGATGATCAGCGTGTCATCGTATTGCCCGCTGCTGCGCAACTCAGCCAGCAGATGCCCCAACTGCGCATCCACATAGCTGATCTCACCATCGTAGAGATCGCGCAGGCGCTGCACATCGGCCTCGCTGCGCACACGGCGTACACTTTCGGCGCTGCCGTCAATCTTGCCGGCGTAGGCGGGATCACGCCAATGATCGTAACCCGGTGGCGGATAGTAAGGATCATGCGGATCAAGCGCCCAGAGGAAAAGGAACCAGGGGCGGATGGGGGAATTGGCAGGTTGGCAGGCTGGTGCGCCGCTTGAGTTGATCCCTCCGGGATGGTCCCCAATCTCCCGACCGAACCCGTGTTGGCCCCACGCAGCGAGTTGTTGCAGAGCCACGCGGTTGACATCCTCGGCCAGGGGCAGCACCACGGTGGTATCCTGCTCGAAGTAGAGCTTCCACGCGCCGCTGTTGCTCACCTCACGACAGCGTGCCAGCTCCGGATCCTTGTACAAATCCACAAAGGCATCAAAGCCTGCGGCAAAGCCCAACACCGAGGACACATTACCGATGGTGCTCACGGCAGCGGTGCGATAACCTGCGCCCTGCAGCAACTCTGGCAAGCGCGGCACGGCGCGTACAAACAGATCATTGCGCGAGCGTACACCATGCGCGGGCGGATAACAGCCGCTGAGAATAGACGCGGCCACCGGCTTAGTCCAAGTAGCCGGTGAAAAGGCCCGGCTGAAGCGCACCGCGCCCGGCTCGGCAGCCAGTGCATCGAGTACTGGCGACGTAGCGCGGCCATACCCATAGCAGCCCAAATGATCTGCCCGCAGCGCATCAATAACGTAAAGGAGAATGTTCATAAGGGGAGGGGAGGAGGGTAGACAAGTAGACAAGGCAATTTCCTTGTGTACTTGTCTACTTGTATACTTGTCTACTTGTATACTTTCTTCCTTGTATACTTTCTTCCTTGCCTACTTCTTTCCTCGTATACCTTCATACACCCCAACCAACCGCACCACGTAGCGCGGGGTGTCGAAGTGAGCGAGGGCTTGGGCGCGGTTATGTACACCCATCACAGCGCGGCGGGCGGGATCGGCCAGCAAACCGCTGAGGGCCGCGGCCAAGGCGGCTACATCGCCTGGCCGCACCAGCAAGCCATTTACCTCATTCACAAAGAAATCGGTAATACCGCCCACCGGTGTGGTAACCACCGGCAAACCCGCGGCCATAGCCTCCAGCACAGCCACAGGCAGGCCCTCGGCGTAGGAGGGCAGCACCAGCAACGCAGCCTGCTGCAACAAACGCAGCTTTTCCTGACCACGCACAAAGCCGGGGAACTCGATGGCGGCGGCCAGCGGCGCAGCCAGGGCCTGCACATCGGCGGGAGGAACGCCACCACCCAGCACCAGACGGGTACGAGGATGATCACTCAGCACCGCGGGGGCCGCGGCCAACAGATCGCGCACGCCCTTGCGCGCTGAAAAATCGCCCAGAAACAGCAGCGTATGACGCTGCGCCGCGGGCAGATCACCCGGCTGAATGGCGGCGCAAGCTATGGGATTGGGCAACACCACCAGGCGCGCCGCGGTCTGGGGATCGTCTGACAAACGGGCCAATGTCGCCGCCCAAGCCGGAGAGAGTACGATTATCCGCGCGGAGTGGCGCAAGGCCCAGCGGGCCAAACGGCGTTGGCGCGAGCTGCCCAGCCCGGCATCTGCCGCCTCGCCGCTGCCAGGCAGATGCCAATGCAAAACCACCGGCACGCCGCTCAGACGGCACAAGGCCAGATACAACCCGTGACGATAGAAACTGCCACCATCACCCACATGGAGATGGCACACATCTACCTGCCGCCGCAGGAGGCGGGCAGCCAGCCGCAGCGGAGCCAACAGCGCCAACCGCAGCTTGGCAAGCTTGCTTTGACGCGTGCCTTCGGCTACATAGACAAGCTCCACACGCTGCGGCAGCTCCGAATCCAGCAACATGCCGGCCACGGCTGAGATGCCGCCGTAGAGGCGCGGCGTGGGGCCGACCATCAGCACGCGCAGCATCATGAGCGCGGCGGCTCCGCAGAACTCGGCATCAGGTGACGGTCAATCGCCATCACCAGGCCGGCCATAATCCAGAAATACACGGCGACTGCGGGTTGCGAAAAGACATTATCACCCATCGCTCCCACGACCAGCCCGGCGCTGCCCACCAAAAAGGCCAGTGCCACCAGACGCAGCGACAGGTCAGGAGAGCGACGATAGATGCGCAGCGCCAGCCGCGCCAGCAAAAACAGCGTCACCAGAAAAGCCACAGTGCCGATCAAGCCTACATCCAGCATAAAGCCCAAAATCTCGTTGTGAGGACGGTTGCCGATG
Source organism: uncultured Caldilineales bacterium (assembly GCA_937907455.1). GTDB lineage: Bacteria > Chloroflexota > Anaerolineae > JAAEKA01 > JAAEKA01 > JAAEKA01. Next base: position 94,168 of record CALESQ010000110.1, on the reverse strand, counting down.
AGAAAAGACTCACGACGCCAGTAGAGGCCCGCTGTAGTTGGCCCAGCCAGCAGAATGTAGTAGTACTCGAAGGCTTTCATACCCAGACCGGCCAGAAAATTCAACGGGCTGGCCGACAGCCAGTCCCAAGCCAGTCGCCACACCGCCAGCCGTCCGTACAGCGTGCTGTCAGCAGCAGTGACTTGCGTCACGCGGTTGAGTACTGGCGTAAAGGTGAGCAAAATCAAGGCCGCTGTGCCGGGAATGGTCACCAGCAATTGGCGATAGCGCAGCGAGCCGCGAGCAATGCCCAATATCAGCAGCGAGATGACAAAAGCAATCCATGCGCCACGGATAAAGGTCAGCACCAGTGCCAGCAGGATCATCGCCAGCAACAGCATCAGGCCGGTGCGATTGAACTGCCAGACATTGTCGCTGCCTTGAAGCTCGGTGGCGTCGCGCGGGCGCGCCTCCAGCAGAAAGATCAGCAGCAGTGGCGTCACCATTACCAGATAAAACGCCAGGGTGAACGGCCCTCCGGCAAACCCGTAGATGCGGTTAAAAACCTCACCGGCAAAAATGGTTTGACCACCGCCGGTAAGTGCCTGGTAAAACCCCGAAGTGATCGGCAAAATCGTGGACAAGATCACTGCCGCCACCATACGCTGCACCTGCTGCCGGCTGCGCACCACATCCACCACCAGCATCATCAAAGCAAAATAACCGGCGAAGCGAAAGATGCCGCGCAGCGACTCGACCTTGACCGGCGACCAAAGCAGGGTGATGATGGGTACAGCCAGGAAAAGCAGATAACTGCCGGTGATGGGCAGCAAGGCCAGCTCGCTGCGCCGCATAGCCAGCCTCAGCAACACGCCCATAATCAGCAGCGAAATCAGCACAATGTCAGGGCTGACGCGCAGCCCCCCCAGCGGCAAAGGCAGATCGAAACTGTTGAGATTCACCGCCAGCAGGGTATACAGCCACAGCGCTGCTTCTGGCTTAGCCAGCACCAGCAGCAGCCACAGCAGGGCCGCAGCCAGGCCCATCAGCGCCAGCGGCAGCACAGTAGATTGAGTAACACCCTGCATCAGGCCAATGCCGGCGCTGATCAGCAAGCCAAGCGGAGCCAGCAGCGCGGCGGGGTGCAGTGTGAGGGTGCGGGTGCGGGGCGGGCGGCCCAAATGAAGGGTGAACATGGCGGCATCAATCACGCAGATAGCCCAGCCCGGCAAGCTGGGCACGGATGGCTTCTTCTTCGGCGCTGGTGAGTGCGACCGCATCAGCGGGTTGCTCGCTGGGCTGATAGGAGGCGTGAACCACCGGACGCGCAGCCTCGGCGGTGAACACAGCCTCCAGCACGCGGCCGTCCATGGCCGCATCCACGGGCAGGCCCATCAGATGCAGCAGCGTGGGAGCCAAATCCTGAATAGCCGCGCCCTCCAGCCATTGACCGGCCCGGATGGGCGGGCCGCTCCACACAAAGAGGCCGGTGGGGTGATGTGAACCGCTGTAAGCGGCCAGTTCATCCAGCGGCAACGGCGCCACCAAATCGCCCTGCATGGCCGATCCGCCGGTGTAGGAGGGATGCAGCTCCAACAAAATATCGGGGATGTCGCTAACAAAAGGGCCGGAGAAAAGGTCTTCGCGGCGACTGGCGCGGGCTACAATCGGCTGGCCGGTGACGGGGTCACGCAGCGCGGCCAAGCCAATCAGCAGCTTATCGCGCAATGCCTCGTAAGCCGCGCCGGGTGGCACAATGCCCTGAGGCTGGCGACCGGCCACATTAAGTACAATGCCCTCGACCGAAGGAAAGACTTTCATGCGGTAAGCGCGGGTGGCGGCCCAATCAAGCTGATCGAGGTTCATTTGCCGCGCGTAGAGGTTGGCACGCAGGTCCGCAGACATGCGGTTGCGCAGCAGATCCATCCACTGCCGCGGGATGCGGCGGCGCACCGCGGCCACGCTGCGGCTGAACAGGCTGGGGCGGGTATCCTGGCCGCGGCGCAGAGCAAGATAGCCCTGCTGTGCCAGCCAGCTCCCCAAATTCACCGCGCGATGCGGATGAGGCCCCATGCCGTGATCGGACATCACCAGCACAATGGCCTCGTCGGGATTAGGCAGCGCGGCCAGCAGGCGGCCAATTTCGGCGTCGGCTACCTCGTACTGATGGTTGATCACCTCGCTGAACTCAGCGGCTCCGGCGGCATCATAAGCCGGAAACGCGGGATCGGTGTAGCGCCAAAACAGATGGGGGATGTTGTCGGTGCTGTTCCAGACCACCAGCAGCAAATCGTAATGCTCGTTGCGCAGTGCATCCAACGCAATATCGGTGTAGCGACGCACCCAGTAATCGGAAGTTTCGACAGTTTTGGCCGCGGACAGAGTGAAGTTAAAGCTGTCCTGCACCTCGTCCCAGCGCCCCAGCGCCTCGGCTTTTTCTGGCGGCCAGGCCTGGGCACGCGGGCCAAAAGGCCGGGGAAAACCGCTCACCAGAAAACCGTTTACCGGAAAGGGCGGATAGGTCATGGGCACGCCGATGGAGGCCACGCGGCGTCCGTGCTGGCTGACCATGTCCAGAAAACTGCGCCCCGCATAATCGCGGCTGGTGGCAAACTCATCACGATAACCGCCGTACTGGCGCATGTCCATCTTGCGGAACTGGTACACGCCGTGGCGACCAGGGTTTTGGCCGGTGAGAAAGGTGATCCAGGCTGCGGCAGAGATGGGCGGCACGGTGGAGGCCAGCGGCCCGGCAGTGCCGCGCGCCATCAGGCGCGCCAGGTTGGGCATACGCCCGGCGGCAATGAGCGGCTGCGCGATATCCCAAGTCGCGCCGTCGAGTCCAAAGACAAAAACAGGGGTAGGGTTCTCGGATTGCGGCATAGGGGGCTATTGTACCATGCCCCCGCGTACGCAGCAAAGGAAACAATGAACGGTGATCGGTCACCGCATCATCTGCAGCCGTGCTATGAAAAAAGCCCCGCGCGCGCGAGGCCTTTCTGCTATGATGAGTGCCTTCTTTATAGAAGCTGTTTAAGAAGCCTGGAAACGGTGTTTAAAAACCTGCTGGCTGATAGCACCAAGGCCCCCCTGGGCGGCCTACTTCCGCAGCGAATAAGAACTTTGTTAAACCGCTTCTTAGTGAATAGTCTCTTCGTCCAGCAACAGCATCAACTGATCCAACGTGAACATGGGAAAAATCTCTAAAACTTCTTCCAGCGGATAACCCTGAGCCATCAGCGTCAGCACCAGATCGTGCGGCAGTTGGTTGCTGCTGCTTTTGCGGAGCTGAGGTGGCGGTTCCAACTGATATGAACGTGCAAGGCGTTTTTCCAAGGGTAAACCTCATAAAGACAAGATTGATTAAGTACTCGGCAAGCAGACGCAACGTAGCAGCACACTAAACGACAAGCGGGCGCAGTATAGCACCAAGCGCCGCAAGCCACAAAATCAACTTTTGCGCTTGATGGTTCTTGCCTGCATGCTGCATTGCAGTACAATCGTCAAATGCCTGGAAACAGGCCCGCACTGCGTTCGTCGCTTGGCGCAAACTGCGGTTAACTCCTCATCGCTATCGGGACTTTACTCTGTATGACACACTCTGCCCCCTCGCCAACGTCGTCACCTGTACTGACCCAAAACCGTGTGTTGCGTCTGTGGCTGCCGCTGGCTGCCATGTGGTTGCTGATGTCACTGGAACAGCCCACATTGAGCGCGGTGATTGCCCGCCTGGCTGATCCCAAGCTCAACCTGGCCGCCTACGGTCTGACCTTTTCCATGGCGCTGATCATAGAAAGCCCCATCATCATGTTTCTGACGCTGGGCACGGCGCTGGCGCGCAGCTATCAGTCGTGGCGCTTGCTGCTGCGCTTCACCCACATCATGGCATGGAGCCTGACCGTACTGCACCTGCTGATCGGGCTGTCGCCGCTGTACGGCTGGATCCTGCGTGAGGTTGTCGGCGCTCCGGCGCAGGTGATCGAACCGAGCCGTAATGCCTTTTTATGGATGACCCCCTGGACCGGCGCAATTGCCTATCGGCGTATGTGGCAAGGCGTGATGATCCGCTATGGCCACACCAAAATCCTTTTCATCACCACGGCCATCCGCTTGCTGGCTACTGGCTCAACGGCGCTGGCAGCCATGGCGTTCAGCCGTTTGCCTGGGGCCAGTATAGCCGGCGCAGCTATCAGCGTGGGTGTGTTGTCTGATGCCGCGGCCGCGGGCTTGCTGGTGCGTCCGGTGCTACGCGACCGACTCAGTCGGCCAGGCGAAGGCGATTATCAGCTTACCTGGGGCTATTTGCTGCACTTCTACCTGCCGCTGGCCCTCACCTCGCTGATCAATCTGGCCGCACAGCCGATTGTCAGCCTGGGCCTCAGCCGCGGGCCGCTGCCGCTGGAGTCGCTGGCGGTGTGGCCGGTGATCAGCGGGCTAACCTTTTTGCTGCGCAGCAGTGGTGTGGCTCTGCAGGAAGTAGCGGTGGCGCTGTTGGCACAGACGGGCAGCACCGCGGTGCTGCGGCGCTTCACCCGCAATCTGATGCTGGCTTTGAGCGCGCTGGCCGCGGCGGTGACGCTCACCCCGCTCTCTGCACTGTGGTTCACGCGCGTGTCGGGCCTTTCGCCCGATCTGGTGGAGATGGCGCGCTTGCCAGCCGCAGTGCTGGTAGCCATTCCGGCATTAACTGCGCTCACCTCGTGGCTGCGCGGGCTGCTGGTACACCGAAGCCGTACTGCGGCTATCACCGTGGCCACAGGCATCAACATCACCGTGCTGCTGTTCGTGGTGTTGATGGGCGTGCGCGTGCTGCCGTGGCCGGGCGCGCTCACCGCGGCAGCGGCACTGACCGCCTCGCTGCTGGCAGAAGTAGGGTTTTTGCAGATAGCAAGTCGCCGCGCCACGGAAGCACAGTAAAGCGTGACGAGTCGGCAACCCTCCAAGCATGAAAATGGACGAAGCCGGTCGGAGATCGAGAACCATTCTCCTTATCCGAACAATCCCTCCAGCCCGGCACGGCGATAGCCCGCACCCAGGCCGGCCATCAACAGCACACGCGCCTTTTGCGGGTTGAGGTCGCGGGCAAAGATGGCCCCAGCCTTGCGCAGCGCCATGCCACCACCCGCATAGCCATACAACGGCTGCGCTCCGCCATAGGGCACACGGCTGGAGATCACCACCGGAATATCGGCCTGCAAAGCATCGAGTATACCCTGATACAGCGCCTCGTTGACATTGCCCGCGCCTACACCGGCGATCACCAAACCCGCGGCCTCGCGCGCCAAGGCTGCGCGCAGGGCAAAATCATCTACCCCGGCGTACATCGAGATAATGTCTACGCGCGGCAGTAGCTCTGGCAGAGGCACATACACACGCGGCGACCAGGCCGCACTAAACTCCACCAAACCGCTGCGCACCGTGCCCAGATCGGGCGGTTGGATCGATTCAAATGCATCCGCGGCCGAAGTATCAATCTTGGTAACCCGCCGCGCCGAGTGAATATCGCCGTGCATTACAATCAGCACGCCCTTGCCGTGAGCCTCTGCGCTGGCGGCTACTGTAGCTGCATCAAGAATATTGGCAGGGCCGTCAGGTTTGGGATCGCTGGCCGCGCGCATGGCGCCGGTGAACACAATAGGCACCGGCGTAGACAGGGTAACATCCAGGAAAAACGCGGTCTCCTCCATTACATCAGTGCCGTGCAGCACCACCACACCATCCACCGCGCGGGCTTGCAACAGGCTCTCAATGCGCCGTGCCAGCCGCAACCAAAAGTCGGGTTGCATGTGTTCGCTGGGGATATTAGAAAACTCCTCCACGGTGATCTCGCCCAGCCATTGCAGGCCGGGGATAGCAGCAGCAAGCTCGCTGCCGCTGAGAGCAGGCACTGCGCCGCCGCGTGTCGGATCATTGCGCATGGCAATAGTTCCACCGGTGGCAAGAATATGTAAACGAGGAAGCACGCGCATAGCAACTCCTTTGTTACGTAATGCGTCAACTCGCGACGAGTAGAGTTTGTAATTCCCATTGTAACCAGAATTGTCTATAATGCACGCGAAACGCCATGACTTCATCTGATCTTCCTTCTTCTCCTGAATCCGCGCGCCGACGCGGCCTGTCTGCATCAGATCGCGTGCTGCTGCTGGTTGGTCTGGCTGTTGCGGCCATCATGGTTGTAGCTACTCCCGGCACCCTGCTGGACAAAGCCGATCATGTTGGTTATGCCGTGTGCCATCAAATTCCCGTGCGCACCCCCTTTTTTGCGGGAAGACCGTTGCCGCTGTGTGCAAGGTGCAGCGGGCAATTTCTAGGCGCTCTCTTCGGATTGATTTTTTTGCTGGCGCTTGGGCGGGGTCGCGCCGGTCGCCTGCCTCCCAAGCCGGTAATCGCCGTGTTGCTGACCTTTTTGGCGCTCTGGGCCTTCGACGGCTTCAATTCTTATCTCTCCTTTTTCCCCTCGCTGCCACAGCTGTATGAGCCACACAATGTACTGCGCACCGCCACCGGCACACTGCAAGGCGTAGCGCTGATCAGCCTGGTGTGGCCTTTTTTCAACGTGACCCTGTGGGCCAACACCACCCCAGAACCTACCCTGCGCAGCATGGGTGAGGCAGGTGCGCTGCTGGCACTGGCTGCACTGCTCACCCTGGCGGTCAGCAGCGGGTGGGATGCGCTACTCTATCCGCTGGCATTGCTGAGCGTCGGCGGCACCTTGCTGCTGCTGACAATGGTCAACACAATGCTGCTGGCCTTGCTGTTGAAACGTGAAGCCGCTGCCAGCAGCTTACTGGCGGCTGCACCGCTGCTGACAGCCGGTTTGGCGCTGGCTTTGCTGGAAGTGTTAGCTATTAACCTGGGGCGCGCCTGGCTCACCAGCCGCATGGGGCTGCCATTTTAAACGGCGCAAGAGGCCGTCCTTGCAGCAGGGCGTAGACGCAACCCATGCTGCAACCTTTTATAACACACTGCGTATAGGCTTGTGAACGCCGGATATCCGGCTACTCGTCCCGTTTTTTGCAAAGGAGATTACAACTATGGACATCGGTAAGGCTTTTACATTTGTGTTTGATGACCCGCGCTGGAAAGAAAAATTGGGCATGGGCACGCTGGTAACCCTTCTCAGCTTTTTGCTTTCGCCGGTGCTGATCGGTATTGCCGGTTTTGTGATTATCAGCGGTTATGCGTTGGAGGTGCTGCGCAATGTGCGCCGCGGTGACGCCACCCCGCTGCCGGAATGGCGCGACCGCTGGGGTGAATGGTTTACCGACGGCATCAAAGTGTTTGTTGCATCTTTGATCTGGGCGTTGCCGCTGATTGCCCTTTACATTCCCTTGATCATTGGCTCTGCCCTGACCGATAACCCTGACATGGAAGCCATCGGCGGTTTCATCTCTGTCTGCTTTGGCTGTCTGGTGTTCCTGGTGGGCATCCTGTACACCCTGATCATGCCGGCGATTTACATTCGCATAGCTGAAACCGGCGAGATCAGCAGCGCTCTGCGTGTTGGTGAAATCCTCCGCTTCACCCGTGAGCACATTGGTGATGTAATCATTGCCTCGCTGGTGTATATCGCCGGTTCTGCAATCATTTCGCTGGCCGCAGGGATACTTGGCACCCTGCTCTGTCTGGTGGGCTTGATCATTACCCTGCCCGCGGGCCAATTCCTGACTATGATGATGCAAGCCCATCTCTTCGGCCAGATTGGCCGCAAGGCCGGCAATGCACTGGAGCCGGTGCTTTCTGAAAACTATACTGCGCCCGCAGTTGTGGTAAACGACGACTCGGTCTCAATCAGTATTGACCCTGAAGACAACCCACTCAACTAATGCTGCCTGCAAGGCATCAGCCGCACCCAAGGGCTGATGCCTTGTCTGCGCCTCGTGCCAACCTATTGTCGGTGCGCAGGAGCTTCCCGCCATGATCGAAAGCTTATCCAGTATTCTCACCGCCTTCGGTCTCTCCTCTTCCGCAGGATTGAACGCCTATCTGCCGCTGTTGATTGTGGCGCTCACTGCCCGCTTCACCAGCCTGATCAACCTACAGCCGCCTTATGACTGGCTGACCAGTTGGTGGGTGATCGGAGTGCTGGCTGTGCTGCTGCTGATCGAGATCGTAGCCGACAAAGTGCCCGTGGTAGATCACGCCAACGATGTGATCCAAACAGCGGTGCGCCCTGCGGCTGGGGCACTGCTGTTTGCCGCCAACACCAACGTCGTCACCGACATTCACCCTGCGCTGGCGCTGGTGGCGGGCCTGCTGGTGGCCGGCGGGGTGCATGCCACCAAAGCCACAGTGCGCCCGGTGGTCACAGCCACCACCGGCGGCCTGGGCAACCCGGTAGTCAGCACCATCGAAGATATCGTCGCATTGGTGGTCAGCGTGTTAGCGATCCTGCTGCCGGTACTGACTTTCATCGCCCTGGTGGTGCTGGTCATCATAATCTGGACCAAATGGCGGCGCTACAAGGCGCGGCGGGCAGTGGAGCCGACAGCGGGCCTGTGACTCCTCACTGAAACCTGGCTGGGCCGCCAGCAGTGAACGTCTGGCGTAAAACATAACACATAATGCCTAACCCGGAAGTCTGTGTATGCGGAGACCATCCCGCACGCAGACTTCCGTTACGTTTCACGGCAACGAACTGCTTTACGTCCTGCGCTGGCGCGCGGTCTGCAACTCTGGGCCTCACAACAAAATGTCCAGCAGGGGCAGATAGACCTGCGTGTGCACCTCTGAAGGCTTTGCACCACTTTTTGCGAGACAAAGATCCGATCTAGCCGGAGCTTTGTCACAATCGCCTACGCGGTTAACCAGTTTCACTGGCAACGGGATCCGAGCAAAATAGCTACAACCTCAACGCAGAATCAACGCGGCAGCCACAACCGGGGCGGAATGGCGTGGCGCTAGCCGTGGGCGTCGCAGTGAGTGTACAACTTTTCACTAAGTCCATCGAGAAAGCGAATTCCCCCAGTTCCTCCCCGTTCTCCCTTCTATGCTATAATAGCCCCATGCCCCAGCCTATCAGCGACGCGTTGCAGGCCCGCCTGGACAGCCTGCCGCTTACCCCCGGCGTCTACATCTACCGCGACGGCCGCGGCCAAGTGATCTATGTCGGCAAAGCCAAGGTGCTGCGTGCCCGCGTCCGTTCCTACTTTCAAAACGCCGCCCAGCACACGGTCAAAACGCGCCGCCTGGTAGCCGAAATCACCGATCTGGAGTGGATCGTCGCGCCCAGCGAAGTGGATGCGCTGGTGCTGGAGAACATGTTGATCAAGCGCTATCAGCCGCGCTACAACGTGATGCTCAAGGACGACAAAACCTATCCCTACATCAAAATCCACTGGCAGGATGACTTTCCCAAAATTTCCGTCACGCGCAAAGTGCTACGCGACGGCGCGGGCTACTATGGCCCGTTTACCTCGGCCTTCACCGTGCGTCAAACGCTGGAAAACCTGCGCCGCGTCTTCCCCTACCTCACCTGCAACCGCGAGATCACCGGAAAGGACGCGCGCGCCTGTCTCTACTACGATATCAAGCTGTGCGTCGCGCCGTGCATCGGTGTAGCCGCGCGTGAGGAATATCGCGCCATGTTGCACGGTCTGGCCGATTTTCTGGAGGGACGCAGCGCCGAGGCGTTGGATGCGCTTACCGAGCGCATGAAACAAGCCGCGCAGCAGCTCAACTACGAGCGGGCCGCCATGTACCGTGACCAGATTAAGCTGGCGCAGCGCATGATCGAACAGCAACCGGTGTTGGCTACCAGCACGGTAGATCAGGATGTGATCGGCTATGCCAGCGACGAGGGCGGTGATGAAACCGCCTTTCAGGTTTTTCTGGTGCGCCGCGGCAAGCTCATTGGCCGCGAAAGCTTTGTGCTGCCCCGCACGCGCGAAGACGACCGCGGCGAGTTGCTGGCAACCTTCCTCAGCCAATTCTACGACCAGGCTACACAGCCTCCGCCAGAGCTGGTGCTGCGCCTGCTGCCCGACGACCATGAGGTGATCGCCGCCTGGTTAAGTGCCAAACGCACGGCTGCGGGTCACGAGCCACATGCCGTGCATCTGCTTAGCCCACCGCTGGACGAAGAAGCCGACAAAGCGCTGGCGCTGGCCGAAAACAACGCCCTGGAGGCGCTGCGCACCCTGCGCGCGGTGCGTCAGGCCGACAAAAGCAAGCATGTGCTGGCCTTGCAGGAACTGCAACAGGCGTTGGACTTAGAGACACCCCCCGGCCGTATTGAATGTTACGACATCTCCACGCTGCAAGGTACCAACACCGTGGGCAGCATGGTGGTGTTCGCTGAAGGCGCACCGCGCAAATCAGACTATCGCCGCTTCAAGATCCGCGGGCGCGGCAGCCAGGGCGAGCCGGACGACTTTGCCTCAATGCGCGAAATGCTGCGCCGACGCTTCCGCCGCGCCGTGGAACCGCAAGGCGATGACCCCGGTGCCAAAGCGCGGCCCAGCCAGGCCGCCTGGAGCCTGCTGCCCGACCTGGTAATTGTAGACGGTGGCAAGGGGCAACTTGGCGTGGCCGTTGAAGTGTTGAAAGAATTCGATCTGCTGGGCCAGGTGCCAGTAGTTGGGCTTGCCAAACGCAACGAAGAGCTGTTTTTGCCGCAGCAACGCCTGCCTGTGCTGCTGCCGCGCGACTCCGAAGGGCTGTTTCTGGTACAGCGCATCCGCGACGAAGCCCATCGCACCGCCATTACCTATCACCGCACCCGCCGCGACCAGGCCAGCCTTACCTCGGTTCTGGAACAGATCCCCGGCATCGGCAGCAAGCGCCGCCAGGCGTTGCTGAAAGCTTTCGAAGGCGATGTGGAAGCTATCAAAGCCGCGGACGAGGCTGAGCTGGCCGCCGTACCCGGCATGACCCTGGCCGCGGCCCGCGCCGTCAAAGCAACGCTGTAACGGATGAGTTGGCAGATAAGTAAACAGCCATCCATGAATGAAAACGAACCGGCACGGTCACAAAATCGGAAACCATCCTTCAAAACGTAAAGCTTAACCCTTAAAACTCTACTCCCATGTTTGAACTCGTCTTTCTCGGCACATCCGCCTCGGCCCCTACCATTGAACGAGGGCTGTCTTCGGCTATCGTCATGCACCGCGACTATCGTTTTATGATTGATTGCGGCGAAGGCACGCAACGCCAGTTGTTGCAATCCGGCCTCGGCTTCAAGCGGCTGGATCATATTTTGCTCACCCACGGCCACTTGGATCACATTTTAGGGCTGGGCGGGCTGATCTCCACCTTTGGCCGCTGGGAAATGATCCCCGACATCAATATCTATGCCGGGCGCTGGGCGGCGCGGCGAGTGGCCGACCTGCTTGAGGTGGTCTTCGGCGCGGTGGATGCCCTGCCCATGAAAGTGCATCTGCATGAGCTGGATAGCGGGCCTGTGCTGCACGATGACCATTTCGAGTTGCACGCCTTTCCAGTGATCCACCGCGGGCCAGGCTGCTTTGGCTTCACCTTCACCGAGCACGACCGCCGACCCTTCCTGGTGGACCGCGCCGAGGCGCTGGGCGTGCCCGCCGGGCCTATCCGCCGCCGCCTGGTGCAAGGCCAACCCATTACCCTGGCCGATGGCCGCCAGATTCACCCCGATGAGGTGCTGGGGCCGGTGCAGCCGGGGGCACGGCTGGTGTTTGTAGGCGACGTGGGGCGCACCGACACCCTGATGCAAGAAGCAGCCGGGGCCAACACCCTGGTGATCGAAGCAACCTATCTGGAAGAAGAAGCCGAAATGGCGCGCAAATTCGGCCACCTCACCGCGGCGCGTGCCGCGCAGCTTGCCCGCGAGGCCGGTGTAGGCACGCTGATCCTCAACCACATCTCGCGGCGCTACAGCACCCGTCAGATCCTGGCCGAGGCACGCAAGTATTTCGACAACGTCTTCGTAGCCCGCGATTTTGACCATTTCCGCATCGTCAAACAAGAACCCGCGCAGTGGTTGGGCAATCTGCGCGGGCTGGAGCAACCACTATCCACAGATTAGCTGCTCACACCGCTGCCAATTCATCCTTGATATTTGCCCGTCTTCGGGGGGCGTGGTATACTCTGACGATAGCGCGCTTGCCGCGCTCTTATTACGCACGCCACCCGCGGCCGGGTTTCTCCGGCTAAGGCCGACTGCGTGCCCGATGACACACGGCGTCGGGTAAGCCGGTCTCTGGCGGGGGCGGACGAAACAACGCACCTGTAAGGAGGCAACAGAACAACCGTGGCAGTCGTAAAAATGAAGGATCTCCTGGAAGCGGGCGTCCACTTTGGACACCGCACCCGTCGCTGGCATCCGAAGATGAAGCCGTACCTCTTCACCGAGCGCAACGGCATTCACATCATTGACCTGCAACAAACCATGTCGCAGATCGAAGCCGCTTACCAGCGCACCCGCACCGTCGTCGCCTCGGGCGGCAGCATTCTGTTCGTCGGCACCAAAAAGCAGGCCCAACAAAGCCTGCAGGAAGCCGCAGCAACCGCTTCCATGCCCTACGTCACTCACCGCTGGCTGGGAGGCACGCTGACCAACTTCCCTACCATCCGTCGGCGGGTGGATTACATGATCAAGCTGGAACAGCAGCGCGAGCGCGGCGATTTCGAGCGTCTGACCAAAAAAGAAGCCCTGGAAAAAGAACGCCTGATCGCCAAGCTGGAAACCCGTCTGGGTGGCCTGCGCGAAATGCGCCGCCTGCCTGACCTGGTGTTCATCACCGACGTTTGCCGCGAGGACATTGCGGTACAGGAATGCAACAAGCTGCGCATCCCGATCATCGCTATGGTAGATACCAACTGCGATCCTGATCCGGTGGAGCTGGTAATTCCGGCCAACGACGATGCCATCCGCGCCATCAAGCTGATTGCCGGTGTTGTGGCCCAGGCCGCAGCCGAAGGCCAGATGATGCGTGAAGTTGTCGCCGCGGAAGAGGAAATGGACTATCGCAGCGGGCGCTACGAAGAAATCCGCGAGCCGGAAACCTTCCTCGGACCCTCAACCCTGGCCAAACTGGCCCGCGGTTTCGAGGACGATGACAGCACTGGCGATTTCAGCGGCGGAGAAGAGGATTTTGCCCCTTCACTTGATTTGCGCAACTACGTAGCTGACGACACCAACAACGACAGCGAGGAATAGAAGGAGAAAGACCTTGGCTATCTCAGCAGATACCATCAAAGAACTGCGTACCCTGACCGGTGCTGGTGTCCTTGACTGCAAAAAAGCACTCGATGAGACCAACGGCGACTTCGAAAAGGCCGCCGACCTGCTGCGCCAGAAGGGTCTGGCCGCAGCGGCCAAAAAGGCCACCCGTGAAGCCAACGAAGGACTGATCGGCACCTACGTACACACCGGCTCCAAAGTAGCCGGTATGGTAGAGGTCAACTGCGAAACCGACTTTGTAGCCCGCACCGATGCCTTTCAGACGCTGGTGAAAGACCTGGCCATGCAGGTAGTCGCAGCCCGTCCGCTCTACGTGCGCCGCGAGGACATTCCCGAAGCAGTGATGGCCGCCAAGCGCGCCGAATTCGCCGCCGAAATGGCTGACTCCGGCAAACCTGCCGACATCGTCGCCCGCATCATTGAAGGCAAGGCTGACAAATTCTTCCAGGAGTCCCTGCTCATGGAACAGCCCTTCATCAAGGACGCCTCGGTGACCATCGGCGATCTGGTGACGCAGGCTATCGCCAAACTGGGCGAAAACATCAAGGTGCGCCGCTTTGCCAGACTGGAAGTTGGCGAATAGACCGGCGACCACAGGAACAATCATTCCTAATCCCATGACCATAAAACGTGAAGTGCGACACTGGCTGTTCCCTTCACGTTTTATGTTTTAAACCCTGAACCTTGTGTCTGGAGGCGCCTGAACCATGAGTGCAGCCCGCTACAAACGTATTCTTCTGAAAATCGGCGGCGAATCACTGGCAGGAAAAGCCGGCTTCGGCATAGATCCGGAGCGGGCCACCGAGCTGGCGCACAAAATCGCCCAGGTCAAAGAGCTAGGCGTTGAAGTAGCCGTGGTACTGGGAGCCGGCAACATCTGGCGCGGCAAAACCGGCCTGCACGCCGGTATGGAGCGTGCCACTGCCGACCACATGGGCATGCTGGCCACGGTGATAAACGCCCTGGCCTTGCAAGATGCCCTGGAACGCATCGGTGTTGAAACCCGCGTACAAACCTCCATTGAAATGCGTTCGCTGGCCGAGCCGTACATTCGCCTGCGCGCCATCCGTCACCTGGAAAAAGGCCGTGTGGTAATTGTTGGCGCAGGCACCGGCAACCCCTACTTCACCACAGACACCGCCGCAGCCCTGCGTGCTATGGAAATCGGCGCCGATGCCCTCATCAAAGCGACCAAGGTAGACGCAGTCTATGACGCCGACCCGCTAACCCACCCTGACGCGCGCCGCTTTGAGTTTCTGGCGTACATTGATGCGCTAAACATGCGGGTGGGCGTACTCGACAGCACCGCCCTCACCCTGTGCATGGAAAACAACATGCCCATCTACGTGGTTGACCTTTGGCAACCGCACGTAGTAGAAGCAGTGGTCAGAGGCGAACGTGTCGGCACGGTGATCGCCGACCCACAGCGGTGGCAAACCAGCTAGTCGCGCCACCCTTTGCCGCCACCTCGGCTTTCCACCAAAAAACGCACCAAAACCGGGTATCCAAACCCTTCAAACCGCTTGCAAGGAGCAGTCAATGGTAGACGAAATCCTCCTGGATGCTGAAGACCGTATGGAAAAAACGGTCACGGCGCTGCAAAACGATCTGAAGCCCATTCGCACCGGGCGCGCCAGCCCTGCCCTGGTGGAACATATTTCAGTGGAATACTACGGCATGCCCACCGGGCTGAATCAACTGTCCACCATCAGCGTGCCCGAGCCGCGCCTCATCACCATCAAACCTTTCAGCGCTGGCGACATCAACGACATCCAGAAAGCCATTATGAAGTCCGATCTGGGCATCACCCCCACCAACGACGGCAAAATCATCCGCCTGGTGGTGCCAGCCCTGACCGAAGAACGTCGCCGCGGCTTGGTGAAACAAGTGCATAACCGCGTGGAAGAAGCGCGCGTGTCAGCGCGCAACGTGCGCCGCGACGCCAACGACATGCTGAAAGATGCGGAAAAAGACAAGGTAATTTCGGAAGACGACTTGTACGAAGCGCGCGACGAGGTGCAAAAGCTGCTTGACAACACTATCAAGCAGATAGATGCCATCGGCACTGCCAAAGAAGTCGAAATCATGGAAGTCTAGCCGCCCGCGCCTGCTTGAGTTGGCCATGTTCACAACCCCTTCAACGCCTTTGTTTGACCTTGCCGGCCTGCGCATTCCTCATCACGTCGGCATTATCATGGATGGCAACGGCCGCTGGGCGCAGCAGCGCGGGCAGCCGCGCGTCTTCGGCCACCGTGCTGGCACCACCAACATCCGCCGCGTGCTGGAAGCTGCCGAAAGCATGGGCATTCAGGTGCTAACCATCTATGCCTTTTCCACGGAAAACTGGGGACGCCCCCCCGCCGAAGTGCGTGCCCTGATGCAGTTGCTCAGCCGTTCGCTGAAGGAGCAAATGGCAGAACTACACGCCAACGGCGTGCAGATTCGCCACAGCGGCACCATGACCGGCATTTCCGACACTCTGCGTCGGCAGATTCTGGAAGCACTAGAGCTTACCCGCAACAACAGCCGCATCACCCTGAACGTGGCGCTAAACTACGGCGGCCGCGCCGAGATTATTGATGCCGTGCAACGCCTGATCAGCGACGGTATACCTGCCGATGCTATCAGCGAAGATCTGTTCAGCGATTACCTCTACACCCACGGCCTGCCTGACCCCGATTTGATTATCCGCACCGGCGGCGAATATCGTCTGAGCAATTTCCTCATCTGGCAAGCGGCCTATGCCGAATACTACGCCACCCCCGTGTATTGGCCCGATTTCGACGGCAACGAGCTGTACCGCGCCGTGGTTGCCTTCAGCGAACGCGACCGCCGCTTTGGCAAGGTAAAAGTCACCTGAAATGCTGCGCACGCGGGTTCAAAGCGCGGCTTTGCTCTTTCTGCTGGTAGCCGTTCCGGCCTGGCTGGGCGGATGGCCTTTTGCCCTGCTGATGGCGCTGATCGCCACTCTGGCCGCCTGGGAATATCGCGGCCTGCTGCTGGCCAACGGCTATCTGCTCTCCTCGCCGTTGCTGCTTGGCTTGAGCCTGGTTTGGCTGGCACAGGCTGCGCGCCCCGACCTGTTTCCCCTGTCTCTCGTACTCAGCGTGCTGGTGATCGGCTCGCTGCTGCTTACCTTGTGGCACCATGCGCCGCAGCCTGCCAGCGACTGGGCGCTCAGCCTGGCCGGCTCGCTGTATATCGGCTGGCTGTTGGGGCATTTCATTCGCCTGCGCGCCCTGCCTGATGGCTGGAGCTGGCTGCTGCTGGCCACGTTTACCGCCTGGGCAGCGGATGTCAGTGCCTATTTTGCCGGTCGCGCCTGGGGTCGGCATCGCTGGTGGCCGCGCCATAGCCCCAAAAAGTCGTGGGAGGGGTATTGGGCTGGCGTGCTGGCTGCTGCCCTAACGGCGCTGGGCCTGGGCCACCTGCTGCTGGGACTGCCACGGCTGGAAGGGGCGCTGCTGGGCCTGATACTGGGCCTGGTGATGCCGCTGGGCGACCTGGCCGAGTCGATGCTGAAGCGCCAGGTCGGTGCCAAAGACTCCAGCAGCCTTATCCCAGGTCACGGCGGCGTACTGGACCGCATTGATACCTTGCTGATTGCCATCCCCATTGTATTTTATTGGGCTGTTTACCGCCCCTTTTAATTCGTTCAGCCCCCAGGCAAGCCAGAAAACAGCAGGCTACAACCGCAATAACTGCCAGCTAGCTATCCCAGTGACCCCATCCCGCCAGCTATTTTCTGCCAATGGGTTCAAGACCTGACTAATTTATTTTAAATTATGTAAACTTCGTTTTTGTTGTCTTCACTCGCCCCGGCCGCTTAGCTCGCTCACAAAGCGACTGAAGCAAGCTACTTGCACTTGTTTGAACTCCAAGGAGGATGTATGGCCACCACACTCAACCGCCCGCTCGTCAATGACCGCCGTGAAATCTTCGGCTGGGCCATGTACGACTGGGCCATTTCCGCGTTCAGCACCACGGTAGGCACGGTCTTTTTAGGGCCGTACATCACCGAGCTGGCTAAAGCCGCAGCCGATGCCAACGGTCTGGTGCATTTACTGGGCATTCCCATTGCGCCGGCTTCCTATCTGCCTTACATGATCTCGCTGTCGGTGATCCTGCAAGTTTTGTTCCTGCCGATTCTGGGAGCCATCGCCGACTATTCCCACCTGCGCAAGCAGATGTTGATGGGCTTTGCCATTTTGGGCGCGCTGCTTACCACCGCACTCTTCTTTGTGGCTGGCAATCTATGGTGGCTGGGTGGTGTGCTCTATCTGCTGGCCAATCTGTCATTCGGTGCGGCCATGGTGTTTTATAATGCCTATCTGCCTGATATTGCCAGCGAAGACCAGCGCGACCGTGTCTCCTCTTACGGCTGGGCGATGGGCTATCTGGGTGGCGGCCTGCTGTTGCTGATCAACCTGCTGCTGTTCCAGTTTCACGATTCCATAGGCATTTCATCGGGTATGGCTGTGCGCATCAATCTGGCTTCGGCGGGGCTGTGGTGGCTGCTGTTTTCCACCATCACCTGGCGGCGGCTGCATTCACGCCAGGCGCGACGCGATCTGCCCGCAGGCGAAACCTATCTGCGCATGGGCTTCAAGCAGTTAGGCCAAACCATTCGTGAGGTACGCCATCTGCCGCATACCGTGCATTATCTCATCGCCTACCTCATCTACAACGATGGCATCCAGACCGTAATAGCGGTGTCGGCTATCTTTGGTGCAGAAGAGTTGGGCCTGGATGTAGGCACACTGAGCATGGTGATCCTGATGGTGCAGTTTGTGGCCTTTTTTGGAGCCTTGTTCTTCGGCTGGTTGGCCGGACGCCTGGGCACCAAAACTGCGCTGATGATCAGCCTGCTGATCTGGAGCGCAGTGGTAATCTACGCCTACGGGTTTTTGTATGATGTCAAAGGCTTTTGGCTGCTGGGCGCGGCCATCGGCGTGGTGATGGGCGGCAGCCAGGCGCTCAGCCGCAGCCTCTATTCGCAGATGATCCCCAAAGGCCGTGAGGCTGAGTTCTTTTCGCTGTATGAGGTGAGCGAGCGCGGCACAAGCTGGCTTGGCCCGATGATCTTCGGCCTGGTGAACCAGCTTTTCGGCAGTTTGCGCCTCGCCATTCTTTCGGTGATTCTTTTCTTCGTGGTCGGGCTGATTCTGCTGGTGTTCGCCAACATCCCCAAGGCAATTGCCGAGGCCAAGCGCTCCGCGGTCCCCAGCTAGGAATTCAATGGCAAAGCTCGTCTTGCGATTCCGTTTGCTTTGCCGTCCAGGAGATTCTTTATGTCACGCACAATTATCGCCACTTCGCATGCCCCCGCAGCCATCGGCCCCTACTCGCAGGGCGTCTCCACCGGCACGCTGATCTTCACTGCCGGGCAGATTGGCATCAACCCGGCCACAGGCCAGATGACAGAGGGCTTGGAGGCGCAAACCCACCAGGTGATGGCGAATCTCGCCGCGATTCTGCAAGCCGCCGGCAGCAGCCTGGATCAAGTGGTGAAAACCACGATCTTTCTGCGCGATATGGCCGACTTCAAAACCGTAAATGCCATCTACGGCGCCGCCTTCAGCGGACCGCCACCGGCGCGTTCCACCGTGGCAGTAGCGGGCTTGCCCCTTGATGCCCGCGTCGAAATCGAAGCTGTAGCGCTGACAAGCTCCTGAAAGCCCGTTTTGTCGGCGCGCCTCCGATCTTGCCAATTGTTAAGATATTCGTATAATACATCTCCGATACTTTAGGAGGAGAAGCGATACACCCTCATGAATGAGATGGACTCTCTCGTGCAGACCGAAGAAGCAAGCGAAGCTGTCGCCACACAAGTAGCCCAGGCCGCAGAAAGCGCAACATCCGAGGTCGACTCGCTGGTGAACTCGGCAGAATCTTCTGTCGAGACCGTTGATCAGGTAGCCGCCGAAGCTGAAACAGCCGTAGCGGATGCCGCCGAAGCCCTGGACGTTGCCCCGGAAACGGACACGCCCGCAGAAACCGTCGTAGTTGACGAAGAATTCGTCGTAGCTGCCGTTGATCCGGCAGACTTTGACATGGACGATTTCGACATTGACAACGACTTTTCTGCTTCAAGCATGGCCGATCTGGTAGACGATTTCCAGTACAAGCCGCTCAAGGCAGGTGATACGCGTGATGGCATCATCGTCAGCATCTCCTCCTCGGAGATTCTGGTGGATGTGGGTGCGAAGTCAGAAGGCTTCGTGCATCAGCGCGAGATGGAGCGCCTGGGCAAAGACTACATTGACAGCCTCAATGTAGGCGACTCTGTAGTGGTCTATGTGGTGCGCCCGGAAGACCGCGATGGCAACATCGTGCTTTCCCTGAACCGCGCCCAGCAGGAACGCGACTGGCGCGATGCTGAAACGCTGCTCGAATCAGGCGAAATCTTTGAAAGCAGTGTTATCGGCTTCAACCGCGGTGGCGTGATCTGCCGGATTGGCAAGGTACGCGGCTTTATTCCGGCCTCGCAGCTTGTCACCAAGGGCGATAGCCGCGCCGATGCCAACGACGATAATCGCTACGCCAGCATGGTGGGCAAGTCGCTGTGGCTGAAGGTCGTAGAGCTGGATCGCAAGCGCAACCGCCTGATCCTGTCCGAGCGTCTGGCTATGCGTGAGCGCCGCCGCTCGCGCAAGGACGAGTTGCTGGGCGAGCTGAAGAAGGGCGATGTACGCAAGGGCCGCATCAGCAGCCTGGCCAAGTTCGGCGCATTCGTAGACCTGGGCGGAGCAGATGGTCTGATCCATCTGTCTGAGCTGTCCTGGTCGCGTGTCAACCATCCCAACGAGGTTATCCAGGTTGGCGATGAGGTGCAGGTCTACGTGTTGAACGTGGATCGTGACCGCAAACGCATCGGCCTGAGCCTGCGTCGGCTGGAACCGGAGCCGTGGAGTGTGATCCACGACCGCTACGCCGTGGGCCAACTGGTCGAAGGTATCATCACCAAGCTGGCAAGCTTCGGCGCTTTTGCCCGTGTAGATGGTACGCTGGAAGGCTTGATCCATATCTCGGAGCTGGCCAACCACCGTGTCACCCATCCGCGCGAAGTGGTCAAAGAAGGCGACGTACTCAACCTGCGAGTGATCCGCATTGATCCCGGCCGCCGCCGCATGGGCCTCAGCCTGAAGCGCGCCGCGGAAGAGGAATACGCCGAGGTAGACTGGCGCGCTGCGCTGCAGGAAACCGAGGATGAGGGTGCGGCTGATTGGGCCGTGGCAGAAGACGACAACTAAGTCCTGCCCTCCTGTGTTATCTGTAAAGAGGTTGAGCAATGCTCAACCTCTTTTTTATTGAACCAGACGAGCTGGCAGCAGTGCTGTCAGCCCCGCCCCAGGCCGCTCCCTCAACGTAAACGAAATTCAACCACCGCGGCAAACCGGAACCGCGCTCACTACGCAACTGATGGGAACTTGTGTTATAATCAAAGTCAGCCTGTTGATATACAGAGCGAATCGCCTTGTCGAGGAGTATCCTTATGTCTGACAAGTTAGATCGCTTTTCCAAGCGAGCGCGCAAAGTCTTGACTATGGCGCAGGAAGAAGCCCAGCGCCTCAACCACAACTATATCGGCACCGAGCATTTACTGCTGGGCCTGGTGAAAGAAGAACAGGGCGTCGCCGTGAAGGTGCTGCGCGAGATGGGGATCGAGCCGGCGCAAGTGATCAAAGCGGTTGAACGTGCAGTCGGCAAGGGGGATCGTCCTCCCTACGGCAAGCCCACCCTGGCACCGCGCACCAAGCGCGTGATCGAGCTTTCTGTTGAAGAAGCCCGGCTGATGGGGCATCCTTACATCGGCACCGAACACCTGCTGCTGGGCCTGGTGCGTGAAGGCGAAGGAATCGCCGTCAACGTGCTGCGCAGCCTGGGTGTCAGTCTGGAGAGCGTGCGCACAGCCACTGCCAAAAGCCTGCTGGAAAGCGATCAAACCCAGGAACGCAAGAAACAGGAAACCAAAACCCCGCTGATGGATCAGCTTGGCATGGACCTGACCCGCCAGGCCGAGGAAAACAAACTGGATCCGGTAATTGGCCGCGAAAAAGAGATCGAACGCCTGATCCAGGTACTGTCACGACGCACCAAAAACAACCCGGCCCTCATCGGTGAACCGGGTGTTGGCAAAACCGCCATTGTCGAGGGGCTGGCTCAGCGCATTGTAGCCGGCGACGCGCCGGAAACCCTGCTGGACAAGCGCGTGCTGATGCTGGATGTCGGCTCGCTGGTGGCAGGCACAATGTATCGCGGCCAGTTCGAGGAGCGCCTGAAGAAAGTGATCGAAGAGATCAAGGAAAGCGGCGCCATCCTCTTCATTGACGAAGTGCACATGCTGGTCGGGGCAGGATCGGCCGGCAGCGCGGTAGACGCGGCCAACATCCTCAAACCGGCCCTGGCGCGCGGCGAAGTACAGTGCATTGGCGCTACCACGCTGGACGAATATCGCCGCTACATTGAAGGCGATGCCTCGCTGGAACGCCGTTTCCAGCCGGTGCTGGTCGAAGAACCTTCCATCGAAGACACCATCACCATTCTGAAGGGCATTCGTCCAGTATACGAAGAGCATCACAAGCTGCGCATCACCGACGAGGCGCTGTTGGCCGCGGCCCAGCTCTCGGCGCGCTATGTGCCAGACCGCTACCTGCCCGACAAAGCCATTGACCTGGTTGATGAAGCCGCCAGCCGGGTGCGCATGTACAAGTCACCCGAAGCGGGCAGCCTGCGCGAAGTATTCGTCAACCTGAAATCGCTGCAACGCGAAAAGAACGAAGCCATCACCGGTGAACGGTTTGACGATGCCATTGACCTGCGCTACCGTGAGGTAGAATTGCGTCATCAGCTTGACCAGATGCGTTCGGGCTGGGATTCGCTGGCCAACAAGCCACAGGTCACTGCCGACGATGTGGCCGAGGTAGTGGCTATGTGGACCGGGGTGCCGGTGCAACGCATCGCCGGTGAGGAAAGCGAACGCCTGCTGCAAATGGAGAAGGCACTGCACGAGCGCGTGGTGGGGCAAAAAGAGGCCATCATAGCCATTTCAAAAGCAGTGCGCCGCGCCCGCGCCGGCCTGAAGGATCCCAAACGGCCTATCGGAGCCTTTATGCTGATGGGGCCAACCGGCGTAGGCAAAACCCTGCTGGCAAAAACCCTGGCCGAATTCCTGTTTGGCAGCGACGAAGCGCTGATCAAACTGGACATGAGCGAATTTATGGAGCGGCACAACGTCAGCCGTCTGGTAGGCGCACCGCCCGGCTATGTTGGCTACGAGGAAGGCGGGCAGCTCACCGAAGCGGTGCGGCGGCGTCCCTACTCGGTGGTGCTGTTGGATGAGATCGAAAAGGCTCACCCCGAAGCGCAAAACATGCTGCTGCAGATCATGGAAGACGGTTATCTGTCGGACGCCAAAGGGCGGCGCGTGGACTTTCGCAACGTGATCCTGATCATGACCTCCAATGTTGGCGCAAACTTGATCAAGCGTGCCAGTAAGCTGGGCTTTGCCTTCACCACCGATGATGAAACCAAGCGCGAACAGGACTACGAAACTATGCGTGACCGCGTCACCGATGCGCTCAAGCAGCAGTTCCGCCCGGAATTCCTCAACCGACTGGATGGCATCATGGTGTTCCGCCACCTCAGCCGCGAAGAGTTGACCGGCATCGTAGACCTGGAGCTGAAGCGTGTGTACCTGCAACTGGTGGAACACGACATCACGCTGACATTAACCACAGAAGCCAAGCTCTTCCTGGCCGAAGAAGGCTACGATCCTGAATTTGGGGCGCGCCCGCTGCGCCGGGTAGTCACCAACCACGTAGAAGACAAGCTGAGTGAAGGCTTGCTGGCCGGCGAATTCAAGGCAGGTGACACGCTCACCGCCGATGTGATCACCGACGACGCAGGCAAACGCCAGCTTGCTTTGGTAGTGG
This sequence comes from uncultured Caldilineales bacterium, assembly GCA_937907455.1. GTDB lineage: Bacteria > Chloroflexota > Anaerolineae > JAAEKA01 > JAAEKA01 > JAAEKA01. The sequence goes on along the minus strand of CALESQ010000110.1, from coordinate 71,095 downwards.
CCGCGTCCCGGCCATCTAACACAACCGAAGACGACGTTGCCGGCGAGTTGCTTGCACTAGCACTGGCCTGATCGCTTGAACCTCTTTGGATGGCAGACACCAAAGAGGTTCCCTTCTGGATCGAGACCTTCATGGCACGGATTTTTCCCTTTACCGCAATTGTGGGTCAGGAGCGCATGAAGCGCGCCCTGATCCTTAACGCCATCCATCCACAAATCGGTGGTGTGCTGATCCGCGGCGAGCGCGGCACTGCAAAAAGCACCGCGGCGCGCGCCCTGTCCTTTCTGCTCCCTGAAATCGAAGTTGTGGCCGATTGTCGCTTTGGCTGCGACCCCAACCTGCCTGCGGCCTACTGCGATGAATGCCGCGCCCGCGTGGAAAACGGCCAAATACTGGCAGCCGACACGCGCCGCACCGGCTTTGTAGATCTGCCTGTCAGCGCCACCGAAGACCGCGTGGTAGGTACATTGGACATCGAAAAGGCCATTCAGCGCGGCGAACGCCACTTTGAACCGGGTGTGCTGGCTGCGGCCAACCGCGGCCTGCTCTATGTAGATGAAGTCAACCTGCTGGATGATCATGTGGTGGATCTGCTGCTGGACAGTGCGGCCATGGGCGTGAACGTAGTAGAGCGCGAAGGTATCAGCTTCACCCACCCGGCAGAGTTCATACTGGTGGGCACCATGAACCCAGAGGAAGGCGACCTGCGCCCGCAGTTGCTGGATCGCTTCGGCCTGGCCGTGGATATGGCCGGCATTCACGATCCCCGCCTGCGCGTAGAGATTGTCAAACGACGTATCGCCTACGAGCAGCAACCGGATGCCTTCCGGGCAGAGTGGGAAGCCAGCGAACAAACGCTGGGCGAACGCATCGAGCAGGCCCGAGCGCGCCTGCCGCTGGTCAGCTATACCGACCGAGACCTATACGCCATTGCAGCGCTCACCGGCGACTTCAAGGTAGACGGACACCGCGCTGATATCGTTATTCTGAAAGCAGCCCGCGCCCATGCCGCCTACGAAGGACGTCTGGCTATCAACGACCGCGACATGTTGCTGGCTGCCGAGCTGGCCTTGCCGCATCGTATGAAACGCCAACCCTTCCAAGAAGCCGTGTTGGACCAAGCCCAACTGGAAGACAAGCTGCGCAAGGCGCAAGACCGCGCAACCGCTGAAATGACAGAAAGCGCCGGTGCGCTGGAAATGGCAGACCCGGCAAAAAAAGCGCCCAGGGGTCCGATGCGGTAGACGGCAACAACCAAGCCGGACCCCAGTCCAACGATACCTCGCTGCAACCCAACCGCGACGGGGAACAAAAAGCTCAGGGCAAGCCGATCCATGTGGGCGAAGTGTTTCAGTCCAAGCGATTGGACACGCCATTGGATAAATTGGCGCGGCAGCAGGCCGGCCGACGCAGCGTTACACGCACCAACCGCAAGCGCGGGCGCTACATCAAAAGCCGTCCTGCAGGCGACAAACCGCAAGATATTGCCTTCGACGCCACCATACGCTCGGCCGCGGTGCATCAACCGCGCCGACGGCATGAGGCAGCAAGCCGCGGCGATAAACCATTGGCTCTGCAACTGCGCAAGCACGATCTGCAGCGCAAGGTACGCGTGCGCCGCGCCAACAACCTGATTTTATTTGTGGTGGATGCAAGTTGGTCTATGGCCGCGTCCGAACGCATGGAGGCGACCAAGGGCGCGATTATGAGCCTGCTGATGGATGCTTACCAGCGCCGCGACCAAGTGGGGCTGGTGGTGTTTCAAAAAGACCGTGCTCGGCTGATTTTGCCCCCCACCTCCAGCGTTGATCTGGCCGGCCGCGCCCTGCGCGATATTCCGGTGGGCGGCAAAACACCCCTTAGCAGCGGGCTGATGCTGGCCTATCGTATCTGCGAAGGAGCGCGTCGCCGCGACTCTGAGGTAAGGCCGCTGATTATCCTGCTCACTGACGGCGCAGGCAACGTCAGCATGACCGGCATGCCGGCGCAGGAAGAGGCCATGCACATGGCGCGGCTGGTGCATCAGGCCCGCTTCAACAGCGTGGTGGTGAACATGGAGCATCCCGCGTTTGATCGCGGCCTGGCTGACGCGCTGGCCGACGCGATGGGCGCGCCCTGCTTCTGCCTGCCGCAACTGGCCGCCGAAAGCCTGGTACGCACCGTGCGTGCAGGCATGAATGCAGCAGGGAAGTAGGCATCGGAGGTGGGTAGATTGATGATACCAGTTTACCAATTTCCCACTTTTCCACTTTACCAGTTTACCACCTTACCACCTTACCACCTTACCACCTTACCACCTTACCACCTTACCACCTTACCACCTTACCACCTTACCACTTTACCACCTTACCACTTTACCAGTTTCCCAGTTTCCCAATTTACCACTTTACCAGTTTCCCAGTTTACCAGTTTCCCAATTTACTTATTTCCCCCTTCCCCGCCATGTCTCGCTCTCAACTAAAAGCCGATGCGGCGTTGCTGTTTATTACCCTGATCTGGGGAGCCACCTTTGTGATGGTACAGGATGCGGTCAGCGCTTATCCGGTATTTGCGTTTCTAGCCATTCGCTTTAGCTTGGCCGGCGCAGCATTGTTGCCGTTTGTAGGACGGGCACGCTTTCCCCTGCGCCTGCCCAGCCTGAGCGCGAGCTATTCACTTTGGCGCAGCGCCATCCCCGGTATGTTGGTAGGACTGGCCTTGTTTGCAGGCTATGCCTTTCAAACCTTCGGCCTGCGCGCCACTACACCGGCCAAGGCAGGCTTTATCACCGGCCTGGCTGTGGTGCTGGTTCCGCTGGGCGAGGCGCTGTTTCTGCGCCGCATGCCGCGGCGTGCAGCCCTGCTGGGGGTGCTGCTGGCCGCCGTGGGGCTGGCGCTGCTCAGCCTGCAAGCAGATTTTTCAGTGAACCGTGGCGATGTACTGGTGTTCTTCTGTGCTTTGGCTTTTGCCGCGCACATTTTGCTGATCGGGCGCTACGCACCGCGCTGGCAGGCCCTGCGTTTGGCTGTGACGCAAATCCTCACCGTAGCTCTGTTGAGCGCAGTAGCCGCGCGACTGTGGGAATGGCCCGTGGGATTGCCTGCCTTTGGGGTGTGGGGAGCAGCGGCATTCACCGGCCTGCTGGCTACAGCATTGGCCTTCTTCGTGCAAAGTCGCGCTCAGCAAGCCACCTCGCCCACCCACACTGCATTGATCTTTGCAGCCGAGCCGGTGTTCGCTGGCCTGTTCAGCTTCCTGCTGATCGGTGAACGGCTGGGACCGCGCCAATTGGTCGGTAGCGTGCTGATCGTCGCGGGCATGATCATCGCTGAACTGCGCTTGCCGCGCCGCGTACCGACTGAAGTCTGAAATCCGCCACGCCAGCCTGAAAGAAACCACCAAAAATCGCCATGACAGATGCCACCACTACCCTTGCCACCCTGCGCCAACGCGTGGCCGCGTTTGTAGACGAGCGCGCCTGGAACGTGTACCATACCCCCAAAAGCCTGAGCATGTCTATTGCCATCGAAGCTGCCGAGCTGATGGAACATTTTCAATGGCACGGCAATGAAAGCTCACGCCGCGTCGCGACTCAGCCAGCGGTACACACCGAAGTGGCCGATGAGTTGGCCGATGTGCTGATCTACTGTCTGGCGCTGGCTAACAGCCTGGAAATTGACGTAAGCAAGGCGCTGCTGGCTAAGCTGGCGCGCAACGAGAGCCGTTTTCCGCCCAATCAGCCGCCCAGCCGCTATCGCCTGCCTGATCCGCAGGACTAATGCCTTCGCAAAAAGATTAGTCGTCAGCGGCGGGGCGACCATACAGCCACCACGCCTGATCGGCTGAGTAATGGCTTTCGCTGCCGCGCGGGCCGACATACTGGCCGCGACGCAGCAGGCCGCGCAACTGCCTATCCAGCTTGTCTAACTCATCCTGATCGGTATAGCTGCTTTCGGCTGGGACAGAAGCCGCCAGCGCTGCCTGCACCAGCTCGATACGCGTGCGGGTGTGGGCTTCGCTGGCATAGTTATCGCGGGCCGCCTCGTTTTCGCGCACATCGTCCAGGTACCACTTCCACGAATCAAGCAGCGCCTTCAGCTCACGACGCAACAGAGAGTCCCACGCTGCGGCGAAGGAGGCGCGCGCTACGGCGATCCGCTCCTCGATGGCGGTCAATTGCTGGCGCTGTGCCGGGTTCAGTTGGGGGCGCTGCCAGTCGAGCTGCTGCACAGCCTCCAACAGCGCGCCTAATGTCATTTTAGGCTGCCTGACGCCGTCGGGGGTTTTTACCACCAGTTGGCGATAGAGCGAATCGCCCATCAGATAATCCACCAGCTCATCGGTCATTGCCTGAGTGATTGCTAACGTTGTTTGCAATGAATAGTCCATGATACACTCCCATTGTGGCAGCGGATCGGGTTACCAGTCCGCGGTGTCAAGCCAGAGGGTCACTGGCCCATCGTTAACCAGATGCACTTGCATCGCAGCGCCGAACTTGCCTGTTTGCACTGGCAAGCCCGCGGCCTGCAAGGCAGCAGCCACAGCCGCACACAGCGGCTCGGCCTGTTCAGGGCGGGCGGCTGCAGTGAAACTGGGGCGTCGGCCGCGGCGGGCATCAGCATAGAGGGTGAATTGGCTGACCAGCAGCACCGCACCGCCGACATCACTCAGGGCCAGATTCATTTTGCCGTCACGGTCATCGAAAATACGCAGACCGGCCATTTTCTGCGCCAGAATCAACGCCTGCGCCGCGTCGTCGTTGTGGGTGATACCCAGCAACACCAACATGCCGTGGCCAATAGCCGCTATGGGCTGTCCCTCGACCACCACCGAGGCGGAACGAACACGCTGCACTAAAGCTCGCATGGTCAGGATTGATTGGCTACCGTATCCAACTCGGCCGGTTGACGAATGATCACCCGCCCGCGCTGGGTGGTGATCCAGCCGGCCTTGCGGAAGCGACTCATCACGCGAATAGCTGTTTCCACTGTGGTGCCGGTCATGTCGGCCAGGTCCTGGCGGGTGAGGCGCATTTGGATCATGGTGCCGTCGCGGGTAGGGCTGCCGTTGTAGTGTGCCAGGCGCAACAGGGCACGGGCGATGCGCCGTTCCACGCGGTCTACTGCCAGGCTTTGCACCAAATCGTTGACCACGCGCAGGCGGCGGCCCAATTCGTTGATCACCGCCAGAGAAAGCGCAGGAAAACGCTGCAACAGCTCCAGATAATCTTGCCGGGTAATGGCGATCACCGCAACATCTTCCATAGCCTGAGCGGTTTGGCTGTAGGGTGCGCCTTCAAAGACGGCCAGCTCACCCACCAGCCGTTCCGGCCCCAACACATCCAGCACCACATCGCGGCCATCTATCGAGTGCCGCAACAGCTTGATGCGGCCCATCCAGATTATATACAGGTATTCAGGCTGGTCACCCTCAAAGAAGAGATAGGCATCACGGGGATAGCACAGGCCAATCAGCTTATCCGCCACTTCATCCCAGGTTTCCTCGCGCAGTGAGGCAAACAAGGGCACAGTACGCACCACCTGCATCATGTTGACTTGCAGTTTCTCAAAAGAAGCGGTTCGTCGGGACGCACTGTCGTTGGGCGGCATAGTTGAATAGCTGGTACAGAACCGGGATGGATAAACCTGGGCAGGGCGCATTATAGCACGGCTTGAGATAGCATGGCAATTTACTTTGTGATCAGGAAATTTGACAATAAAGAACATGCGTGCTAAACTAATGGGGTTGCTAAAGCAACCAAGCAACGCTACCCCTGTAAGCCGGCCGCCCGAGGAAACGGGCACGGAAATCTGGTAAGGAGACACAGCAATGAAAGGCGACGGCAAGGACAAAGCGCTTGAAACGACCATGGCGAACCTGAAAAAACGCTACGGTGAAGGCGCGATTATGAAGCTGGGCGAAGCTGCCGATATGCGTGTAGACGCTATTCCCACCGGTGCGCTTTCGCTTGACCTGGCCCTGGGCGTGGGAGGCATTCCCCGCGGGCGCGTAACAGAAATCTACGGGCCGGAAAGCTCCGGCAAGACCACCATTTGTCTGCATGTGATCGCCGAGGCGCAGCGCCAGGGCGGCACCTGTGCCTTTGTAGATGTGGAACACGCGCTGGATCCTGACTATGCCGAACGCATCGGCGTACAAATTGATGATCTTTACGTGTCGCAACCGGATACCGGCGAGCAGGCGCTGGAAATCGCCGAGGCGCTGGTGCGCTCCGGTGCGATGGATGTGGTCGTGGTTGACTCGGTGGCTGCGCTGGTGCCACGCGCCGAGATTGAGGGCGAAATGGGCGACAGCCACATGGGCCTGCAAGCGCGACTGATGTCGCAGGCGCTGCGCAAGCTCTCCGGCGCCATTGCCCAATCCAACACCTGCATGATCTTCACCAATCAGTTACGTCAGAAAATCGGCGTGATGTTCGGTAATCCTGAAACCACCACCGGCGGCATGGCCTTGAAGTTCTATGCCTCGGTGCGCCTGGATGTACGCCGCATTGAAAGCATCAAGCACCAGGGCAATGTCATCGGCTCACGCACGCGGGTGAGCGTGAAGAAAAACAAGGTGGCTCCTCCCTTCCGCCAGGTCGAGTTCGACATCATGTACAACGAAGGCATCAGCCGTTCCGGCGATCTGCTGGATTTGGCCGTGGAACGTGATATTGTGCAGAAGCGCGGTGCTTTCTACAGCTTCGGCGACACCCGCCTGGGCCAGGGCCGCGAAAATGCCAAAGCATTTCTGCAGGATGCGCCGGTGCTTTTTGGCGAAATCAGCGAGTTGATTCGCAAAGAAGCCGGCTTGGAACGCAATGCAGCCGCCCCTGCGGCTAAAGGCAAGGCCGCAGAAGCCGCCAAAGCACCGGCGAAGAGCGCAGGCGGCAAGGCTGGCAAAGCTGCTGCCGCGCTACCGGAAAAAGACTTACCCCCCGCAAATGACGAGATGGAAGAAGACGACGACGATTTTCTGGATTTGAGCGAATAAACCCGTCGTATATCAAACCAACAATCGCCCGACAAACAAACTGTCGGGCGATTGTTTTGTCTGGCGTTTTGACAGCCCTACCGGCGGATGTTACAATGCCACTCATGCGTAAGGTGCGCTTCAGTTATAGTTTTTGTTATGTAAAACAGATCGGTATAGTCGCCCTTTGGATGCTGGCCGGCTGCGGGTTGATGCTGCTGGCTGGTTGCGCCTCAATGGCACTGCCAACCCCTGATCCATCTGTGGCTGTGACACTGCCCACAGCCACGCCGCTGTTGCCCACGCCGCGGGCTGGGGCAGCGCTGGCCCCGCGCCCCAGCGATACCCCTTCGCCTACTCCCACGGCTTCGGCTACACCAACGCGCACGCCCACACCCAGCCCCACACCAACACGCACGCCCACAGCCAGCCCCACGCCAACGCCCGGCCCCATTGCACGCACACTGGGCTTTTCTGATGCGCTGATCACCCAACTGGACAGCGAGAGCTACCTGCTGGGCGAAGCTCAGATCACCACACAGCAGGGAGAACGATTTGTAGCGGCGATCTTTTTGCCTCCGCCGCAAGCTGCCGGCGCGCTCGGCATCAAACTGCCCAGGCTGGCGGTATACCACATGCAGTCAGCGCAGCGCGCTGAGTTGTTGTTTGAAGACGAAGGCAACGACGAGCAAATTGATTTTGCCGGTTATGGCGCTACCTGGGATGAAGCCATCGGCTGGGCCGACATAACTGCCGATGGCTTGATGGAGCTGCCAATCCGGGCGGCCAACGGTGGACCTTGCTTTGCCTGCACGCGCCTTTATGTTCTGCAACTGCTGCCGCGCACGGCTACCGGCAACCAATGGCAAATCCGCGAGCTGACCGGAGCTTATCCCTTCCTCAACCTGGTACAAAATCCGATTATCCCCAAGCTGCTGTCAGACTACGACGGCGATGGCAAGGTAGAGGTGGAGGCGGTGGATGGCGGCTTTGAATTTGCCTTTGGGCTGGAGCGCGCCCAATCGCCACGCCTGTATCATTACTTGATATGGGACGGCAAAGCATATCGGGATGCCTCAAAAAACAGTCCTTCCTACTTTGATGGACAGATTACGCGGGCACAAGCCGCGGTGCAAGCCAGCTTCGGCCAGCCGTTAGCCAGTTCTGACGTGATCGGTAAAGCGCTGGCGGTGCTGCTGGCTTACGATATCAGCGGCCGCCGCGACCAGGGGTGGGCTGCCTTCCAGCAACTCAGCGATCCGGCTAATTGGCCGGGCGAGGCACAGCCGGGCCTGATGGCCTGGTTTGTCCAAATCCGTACTTATCTGGGCGGCCAGTTCGAGCGAGGGGAGCCGTTTGCGCCGTGGTCGCCGTTGTCTCCGCCGCCGTTGGGGGATCCGCTGCCGACGCCGGATGCTTCTGTGCCGGTGACTGCTACGGAAAGCACGGAAAGTACCACGGTGCCATAGGAAGGGGATTCTTCACGAGATGGAGACGTTTGGCATGACAGGGTGATGGGGTGACAGGGCAACGGGGCGATAGATGACAGGATGAGGGCGCGGTCATGCCGATAGCCCTGCCTGATTGATCGGCGCAGGATGTCTTTGGCAGCGGCGTTGGCAAGACGTCATGGGGTCGTTTGCATTTCGTGGTACAAACGTAGTTGACTATCTGGCAAGATTGCGCTATTTTTTACATTGTCGCCCATTGCTTCCGTCGAAGACTTTGACAGAACATTTTTCTGTGGGTCTGCTCTCTTTACAGTCGCCAAAGGAGTTCAGATTTTCCTATGAAACAATTTCCGTTCCATCGCACCCGTTTGCTGCGCCTGTTCCTGCCAGCTTTTAGCGCGGCTTTGCTATACTTTATTGCCCTGCACCTGCCTGCGGCAGCACAACAAGAAGCAGCAACCATCTGCCCAAGCGGATGCCCCTACACTTCGATCCAGCGAGCTATTGACAATGCCGGCAACAGTGCTGTGCTTTCCATCGGCGCAGGAACCTACTACGAAACGATTCGTCTGCGCAACAACATCAGTTTGGTAGGGGCCGGACAAGGGATTACCATTGTGCGCGGCACAGGCAGCGGTTCTGTGGTCACGGGCACAGGCTCCATCAACCGCAATACGCTGGTTCAAGGGTTGACCATCAGCGGCGGCAATGCCACGCAGGGAGGCGGCGTGCTGCTGGACCAAGGCGCGTCGCCTACTCTGCGCAATCTGACCATTTCCGGCAACACGGCTTCTGTGCGCGGCGGGGGCATTGTGGTGTTGAACAGCGCCAACCCCCTGTTGGACGGCATTGCCCTGCGCGACAATTCAGCGCCGGACGGAGCAGGGGCGATGCTGATGAGCGGCGCTCAGGCTACGCTGCAAAACAGCACAGTAGAAAACAACATCGCCACAGGAGCACGCAACATGGGGGCGCTGGTAGTACAGGGCAACGCCAACCTGCTGATGGTGAACACCACAGTAAAGGGCCATTCAGCTAAACAGGGCGGGGGCTTGTCGGTGAATCAGGCTACAGCCCACATTGTCGGAGGGCGCTTTGAGAACAACCGCAGTGATAGCGTGGGCGGCGCTATCAGCGTGTACAATGCAAGTTTCAGCGTGGATGGTACGGTTTTCAACCGCAACAGCAGCGCCTATGGCGGCGCTTTCAGTGCGGGACAATCCAGCGCAACGCTGCGCAATTGCAACTTCAGCGATAACACGGCATCTCATGCAGGCGGGGCGATTCGCGAGACAGATGCCGCTGCTCTATCTATAGACAATTGCCAATTCTACCGCAATCGGGCAGGCTCAATCAGCGGTGGCGCTATTTTCAACGAGCTGACCACGCTGACCATTACCAACAGCCGCTTTGAGGGCAACGAGGCGCCGGTGGGTGGCGCGCTGCATCTCCAGATTACGCCGAGTACCTGGATCATCAGCAGCACCTTTGCCGCAAATCGCGCGGGTATAGATGGCGGGGCCATCTATACCACGGGTGGCCACCTGCGCATCAAAAGCGCTACAGTAGAGAACAACTATGCGCCGAAGTATGGCGGCGGTGTGGTGGTACAAGACGGCACCAGCGGCGCCATCGAGTCCAGCACCATTCGCGGCAACTCAGCCGGCATTGACGGCGGCGGCATCATCCTGCAACGTGGCAGCACCGTGCGCATCAGCCGCAACACAATCAGCGCCAATCAAGCAGGTGAGGTGGGCGGCGGCATGACGATCTATGAAAACGTGGCCCCGCTGGTGAACAACAATTTGTTTGAAAACAACCGGGCGATGGATGGTGCGGCGATCCAGGTAGAGAAATATGCCCACCCGCGGTTGGAGTTCAACCAGTTCCGCGGCAATGTAGCCAGCCGTCACGGCGGAGCGGTGGTAGTCAACATCAGCTCAGCGCCGCGCGTGCGCGGCAATCTGTTCGTCAGCAACCGTGCAACCCTCAGTGGCGGCGCGCTGATCCTGAACAACAGTTGCAGCGCGACGGTGGAAAACAACCAGTTTTTGAACAACGTTGCATCAGCCGGGGGAGCTATCGTGGCGCTGCTCGACAGCAGCCAAATCAAGGATAATTTTATTGCCAGCAACACGGCTTCGGTAGATGGCGGTGGTGTCTACATTGACAACAGCCACACCGCCTTGAGCGGCAATCAAATTCAGGATAACCAGGCTGCCAGCTACGGCGGCGGCGTGGTGATCCTCAACTCGGATTCAAGCGTTGGTAACAACCTGATAGCACGCAACTGGGCGGGTAGCGGCGCAGGATTGTATCTGCGCAGCACCACAGCTACGTTGCGCAACAACACCATCACCGGCAATGGTCGCGGCCAGGGGTCGGCGGCCATTTTTCTGCACAGCGGTGCAGCACCGCTGCTGGCCTATAACATCATCAGCGGCAATGACTATGGCCTGTACAACAATGGCGGCGCGCCGCGCAGCTCGGCGCAAAACAATCTGTTCGACAACCCTTTGGGAGATTACCACAACCTTGCGCCGGGTGCTACCGATTTGGCAGTGGAACCGCAGTTTGTCAACGGGCCGCTGGGCAGCTTCTATCTGGCGCAAACCGCCGCGGGACAGTCATCCACCAGTGCGCTGGTTGATGCGGGCAGTGAAGCCGCGGCAGGGCTGGGACTGGGCGCGCGCACCACGCGCAGCGACTATCGGCCGGACACCGGCCGCATAGACCTGGGCTATCACTACCCGATGCTGCGCCCGGTGCTGTTTATCCCCATTGTTCCGCTGTCAAGCTAAAGCCGCACGCGAGAGGTGAATAGTAAAAAGTGAGGAGTAAGTACATGGTTTACTCACTCCTCACTTTTTGCTCCTTACTGTTCCGTATTTTCCCCGACTTGTTCTTTCAACCAGGCTTCCATGAAGCCATCAAGGTTGCCGTCGAGTACGGTTTGGGGATTGCCTACTTCGTGTTGTGTGCGCAGGTCTTTTACCATCTGATAAGGTTGCAGCACGTAGGAACGGATTTGGTTGCCCCAGCCCATTTCGACATGCTTGCCCTTGAGGCGTGCCACCTGCTCTTCGCGCTTTTGCAGCTCAATGTCATAGAGCTTGCCGCGCAGCACACGCATGGCTGATTGACGGTTCTGCGTCTGGCTACGTTCGTTCTGGCAAATCACCACCAAACCGGTAGGGACGTGGGTCAGGCGCACCGCTGTGGAGTTTTTTTGCATGTGCTGGCCGCCCGCGCTGCCGGCGCGAAACACATCCATTTGGATATCGTCGGGATTGATCTCGACTGCGATATCATCATCCAGCAAGGGTAGCACCTCAACCAGCGCAAACGAGGTGTGACGCCGTGCTGAACCATCAAAGGGGCTGATGCGCACCAGGCGATGCACGCCGCGTTCTGAACCCAGGTAGCCGTAGGCCCATTCACCTTCGATTTCGATGGTGGCGCTTTTCACGCCCGCCTCTTCGCCGTCGGTGCGGTCGGTTAGCTCTACTTTGTAGCCGCGACGCTCGGCCCAGCGCAGATACATGCGCAGCAACATTTCGGCCCAGTCCTGCGCCTCGGTGCCGCCTGCACCGGCGTGAATGGAGAGGATGGCCCCACCCTGATCGTGCGGGCCTTGCAACGCCAACTGAAATTCCAGACGATCAATTTCGCCAGTGATCTGATCTGCATCGGCAACAATGGCCTGTGCCGTGTCGTGGTCCTGCTCGGCCTCGGCCAGCTCCAGCAGGTCGCTACCATCAGCAATGCGCGCAGATAAGTCATTCCATATAGTCACGCGCGTCTTCAAATCAGTCAATTGACGCATCATTGCCTGCGCACGGGTGGAATCGTTCCAGATGCCGGGGTCGGCTACCTGCTGTTCCAGCGCCTCTATCTGAGTTTGCATGCCGGCGACGTCAAAGTCGCCTCCTGAGCGTTTCGACGCGCTCTCCTAGCTCGTTGAGCTGGTTCCGTATTTCATCCATGGGGGTATCCTGAATTGGTGATTCGTAGCCTGTAACCCGAATTGAAGTTTGGGGGCTGCAAGCCAGTGACGTTCTGGGTTACGAGTTACTCGTTACTCTCTCGTTACTCATTATTGAAACAACGAGTCTACAAACACTTTCGCATCAAACGGGGCCATGTCGGCCATGCTTTCACCGGTACCCACAAAGCGCACCGGTAAGTCCAACTCTTGGGCAATGGCAAACACCATGCCGCCTTTGGCAGTGCCATCCAGCTTGGTGAGAATCACGCCGCTGATGGCAACCGCTTCTTTGAAATGTTTAGCCTGGCTGAGCGCATTCTGGCCGGTGGTGGCATCCAGCACCAGAAAAGTTTCGTGCGGGGCCTGATGTACCTGGCGGGCCGCCACATTGCGCACCTTCTCCAACTCCTTCATCAGGTTGAATTTGGTGTGCAAACGGCCCGCGGTATCAATCAGCAGCAGATCGGCATTGCGGCTTTCCTGACAAGCACGGATGGCATCGTAAACCACCGCACCCGGGTCTGCCCCCTGGCCCTGGCTAATCACATCCACGCCCACACGCTCGCCCCAGATCTCCAGTTGATGCACGGCAGCCGCGCGAAAGGTATCGGCGGCGGCCAGCACCACTCTGCGGCCATGCTGCTTGTAGAGCCGCGCCAGCTTAGCAATGCTGGTAGTTTTGCCTGAGCCATTAACACCCACAATCAAAACCACCGTCAACAGCCGCGGCTCGTCAATCTCCATCGGCTCGGCCCGTTGCAGCACCGCTAACATCTCCTGCTTCAGCACATCCTGTGCCTGTTGCGGTCGCTTGATGCCTTCTTTGGTCACCTGCGCGCGCACACTCGTCACCAGAGCCTCGGTGGTCTCTATGCCAACATCGCCCATAATGAGCGTTTCTTCCAGCTCTTCCCAGGTCTCCGCGGTAATCTCGTTGGCCTGAAAAATGCTGCCCAGGCGGCCCATCAGACCGCCGCGGGTCTTTTCCAGGCTTTCATGAATGCGCTGTTCATCGGCGCTTTGTTCTTCTTGTGAACGGCGGAAAAACTTCAGCATCAGTCCTGTCTGGCCTCCTGCCGGGTAGATAGATCGTTACAACACGAACGACGTGCACAGCAAGCGCACGTCGTTCGGGAATTGCGCAACGCATTATACCGCGGGAACGCGCGATTGGTCAATTGGCAAGGCTTGTCAAACAGAGTTGTTCCGGGTCATGGCATGTATAAACCGTGCCTAACAGGTCGCGTCGCCAAAAGCAGGGATTGGGTAGTGTGCGACTTTCGGTTGAATTACAAGAGCCGGACAATAAATGATTGCGGTTCAGAGAACGAAGCGCTCTCAGGCGCTCTCCGAAAGCCCCGGCAGGGGCTTCGTGGCTTGAGACACCGAATTCACTTGGGTGGCAACACATTTCAACCGAAATCCATACACAACCAGGGATTGCGCAGATTGCCCTCTTTCCCAACGGCTATGCTATAATGACCGCGGCGAATACCGTCGCTTATTTTGCTGAGTGATTTCCCTATGAGCGCGCCGCTCTGCCTGCGCTCATAAGGAAGTTGATCAGCGCAGGAGATGATCAACATGGTTTTCGATACCCAACCTTCGCGCGCGCAGGTTGCGCTGGAAAGCGCGCTGCACTTCGAAGAGACCAGCGGCATCCGCTTCGAGGATAAAACCCTGCTGCAACGGGCTTTGACCCACCGCTCTTTTCTCAACGAAACGCGCTACCTGCTTCAAGCCGACAACGAGCGTCTGGAATTTCTGGGCGACGCCGTGCTGGATTTTCTGGTCGGTGAATATCTCTACAACCGGTTTCCTGAAATGCGAGAGGGGATGCTCACCAATCTGCGCGCAGCCCTGGTACGCGAAGAAACCCTGGCCTCCTTTGCCAACCGGCTTGATCTGGGCAGCTTTTTGCTGATGGGCCGCGGCGAGGTGGAAAGCGGCGGGCGCAAGCGGGCCGCCACCCTCTGCGGCGCATTCGAGGCCCTGGTCGGCGCTCTCTACCTCGATCAGGACCTGGACGCGGTCAAACTGCTGGTATTCGATTTGATCGAGCCGGTATTGCCTGAAATGACCGAAGCCGCTGCCATCAAGGATGCCAAGAGCCGCCTGCAGGAATGGAGCCAAACGGCTTTTCGCGCCACCCCGCGCTATCACACCGCAGCCACCGCAGGCCCTGACCACGACAAACAGTTCAGCGTGCAGGTACTGATTGACAACATCATCTGGGGTGTGGGCAGCGGCAAGTCCAAGCAACTGGCCTCACAAGACGCAGCCCAGCAGGCCTGGCAGTATATCAGCGACCATCGGTATGATGAAGCTGTCGCGCCACCACAACATCTGCAACCCACTGAAGTATTGCCCACTCATGTCGGTTGAACGTCCCTGGCTGATCACCGGCTGCACCGGCCTGCTGGGCAGCGAATTGCTGCATCAACTGGCTGAGAGCCGCGTCCCCGTGTGGGGAGCGTGGCATCAACGCGCGCCGCAGCCGGTCGGCCCACACCGCTACCGGCAACTCGACATCAGCGACCGCACCGCGGTGTTGGCAGCGATACATGACTTGCACCCCGCGCTGATCATCCATACCGCTTACCGAAAAGATGGGCCACAGTTACAGGCCATCACCGCAACCGGGGCCGGCTATATAGCCGAAGCCGCCGCGGCCGTGGACGCGCGGTTGATCCACCTGTCTTCCGATGTGCTGCTGGACGGCGAACACGCCCCCTACGACGAAAACGCCCTGCCCGCGCCGGTGCATCCCTATGGCGTCGCCAAAGCCGCGGCCGAGGCCGCAGTGCAAACCGCCAAGCCAGATGCAGTGCTGGTGCGCACCTCGCTGATCAGCCGGCTTCAGCCGCCCGATCCTGTCAGTGCCTGGATCGAACGCAGCTTGCGCAGCAGCGAAAGCATTACCCTGTTCAGCGATGAAATCCGTTGCCCAGTGTGGGTAAACGATCTGGCTGCTGCGTTAATCGAGCTGGCTGCACTGCCCTACAGCGGCGTGCTCAACATCGCCGGACCGCAGGCACTCAGTCGCTACGAGATGGGGCGGCGTCTGGCTGCCCGGCTGGATCTGCCCACCACAACGCTGAGCAGCGGCAGCAGCCTGGACAGCGGCCTCAGCCGGCCGCGCAACTGCACGTTGGATACCCGTCGCGCCCAGGCGCTGCTGCGCACCCGTCTGCGCAGCTATGATGAAGGGCTGGCCAAAGCATGAACCAATCTGGCGAACACACGGTACTTGATGACTGGATTGTTTACCCGGCGATGGCGCTAGGCATTGCGGTTACCACTATCTTGCCGATCGGTCTGGGCCAGCGTATGGCTTTGCCGCTGCTTAGCACCCTGGTGATTGTGCCGATGTTTTTCTGGGCAGTGCGCCAGGGACGGCCTGATCGTGCCATCCGGTTTGCGCTGTTCTGGGCAGGAGTACAGTCGTTGTGCGTGCTAATCGCCTCGTTGCTGTTTGATACGGCGGGCGGGCAAGCCATCAGCGGTGGTGTGGAGTATCGCGACGCCTGGCTACGCTGGGCCGAGCACGGCAGCCCGGTGATGACGGCTCCCGCCACCTCGTTTTTCGCCCAGGTGCGCGAGACGCTGGCCTTTGCAGCTGCGTCAGCGCTCACCGGCGGTGCGGGCAGCCTGGCTATGCTGACACTGACCCTCGACCGCGTCAACTTCACCGCGGCCTCGCTGCTGCACGGCGCGCAACAGCCGTTACTCGGCCTGCTAGCTGCCTGGCCGATCTGGCTGATAGTGCGGCTGGTTGGCCTGGTGATGCTGGGCGCAGTGCTGGCCGAGCCGCTGGCCAACGCCGATTTATGGCCCGGCTACCTAAGCTGGTGGGCACGTCACCGCCGCCGCATGCTGGCAGGCAGCGTGACCCTGCTGCTGTTGGCCACAGCCCTGCAAGCCGCACTCACGCCCCTCTACCAAACGCTAATGCGCGCGGCGGGCTGAGCAGTGCATAGTAAATAGTAGACAGTAAGTAGTATACAGTACACCCAATTATGTCAAATCCGAGTTACGAGTTACTCGTTACGCTAATTTTCAACTCATATTGCTAAACCCCTTAACCCTTCCATGCGCCTTAAACATCTTGAGCTGCAAGGCTATAAAACCTTTGCCGCTAAAACCGATTTCCTCTTCAAAGGTGGATTAACCGCCATCATCGGCCCCAACGGCAGTGGCAAGTCCAATGTGGCCGATGCCATCCAGTGGGTGCTGGGGGAACAAAGCTATGGCCGACTGCGTGCCAAGCGCGGTGAAGACATGATCTTCAGCGGTTCCAACGAGCGCGCCCGCCTGGGCATGGCACAAGCCAGCCTCACCCTGGACAACAGCGATGGCTGGCTGCCGGTAGACTTCGGTGAAGTGGTGATCACCCGCCGCACCTATCGTTCCGGCGAAAACGAATACTACCTCAACGGCGTCAAAGTGCGCCTGCGCGATATCAGCGAGCTGCTGGCACAATCAGGTCTGGCTAAACGCACCTACACCGTAATCGGGCAGGGTCTGGTAGATCAGGCGCTGTCACTCAAGCCAGATGAGCGCCGTGCCCTGATCGAAGAAGCCGCGGGCATCACCGGGCATCAAGCCAAACGCAGCACCGCCCTGCGCGAGCTGGATGAGACGCGCGGCAACCTGCAACGCGCCCGCGACATTCTGGGCGAAATCGAACCGCGACTACGCTATCTGAAGGTGCAGGCGCGCCGTGCCGAAGAGCGCTTGCAGGTGCAGGCCGATCTTGACAGCCAATTGCGCCTGTGGTACGGCTATCGCTGGCATGAAGGGCTGCGCCTGTTGGAGCACGCCCACAGCGAAGAGCGAGCCGCGCGCAGCGTAACCGAAACCCGGCAACTGCATCTGCTGGCACTGGAAGATGAGGACGCCGGTCTGCGCACACTTTACAGCGAACTGCGCAACCAATTGGGCGATTGGCATCGCGACAGCAGCTTGCTGCATCGCCGCGCCGAAAGCACTCAACGCGAGCTGGCCGTCAGCTCCGAGCGTCTGCGCCAACTGGAGGCGCGACGCACGGATGTAACCAGCGATCTGGAGCCGCTGCGGCAGCGCGTCGAGGCCCAGCAAGGGCAAGTACAAGCCGCCACCGCGGCTCATGCCGCTGAGCAAAACACGCTCAATCAGTTACGTGCCGCCATCGCTGCCACCCAAAGCCGGTTAGATGCCCTGGAAGGCGAACGACGCAATCGCCAGGCACAACTAGCCGCAGCCCAACGCCGTCAGGCCGGGTTGGAGGGAGAAATCGCTGCGGCTGAACGCAAGCTACTGGAGCAGGAAAGCCGCAAAGACAGTTTGCACGCCGAACACGAACGGCTGCAAGCCGAGCTTGCCGCTGCGGCCAACGCCGTGGCTGAGCTGACCCCGCAGATCAGTGCCCATCAGCAGCGCCTGGCCGAGTTGAGCGCCGAGACCGCGGCAGTGGGCGATCAGCGCGGGGCCTTGCAGCAGGCACTAGCCCAGGGCGAAACCGAGTTAGCCGCGCACAGCGAGCACCTGGCCGCAGCACGGCGTAACGCCGACCGCCTGCACGATCAACTGGACTTGTTGCAACGCCTGAAAGATGAAGGCGAGGGCTACAGCGGTGGCTCACGCGCCATCATGCGCAGCCTGGCTGCCCAAACTGGCAACACTGCGCCGCTGCACGGCATCATCGGGGCAGTGGCCGATCAATTACAAGTTCCCGCAGAGCTGGAGCTGGCTATCGAAACCGCGCTGGGGGGCCGCCTGCAAGACATCATCGTCGAGCGTTGGGCCGATGCCGAAGCAGCGATTGACTGGCTGAAACGCAGCAATGGCGGTCGCGCCACCTTTTTGCCCCTGGATACCCTGCGCACCGGCCAGCCCATCAAACCACCCACCGGCCCCGGTGTCGTGGGCCTGGCCTCGCAGTTGGTGCGAGCCGAGCCACGGCTGAGCAAGCTGGTAGATTACCTGCTGGGCCGCGTGGTGATCACGCGTGACCTGCCCACCGCGCGCCGCGTGCTGGATGGCTATAGCGAGCGCCCCACAGTGGTGACGCTGGAAGGCGACATGGTGCGCCCCGGCGGCAGTGTCAGCGGCGGCAGTGTGGCCCCACGCCGCGACCAGGGCGTGCTGGGACGCGAGCGCTCCCTGCGCGAGCTGCCCCAGCAAATCGAAGCCGCCCGTCAGGCCGCGGCCATGCAGCAGCAGCAGCGTGAAGCATTGCAAGCCCAGCAGCAGCAGCGCCGCCAGGCTCTCGCTGCCCACGAACAAGGCCTGACCGAGCTGGCGCGCCGCCAGCAGCAGGAAAGCGCCGCGCTGGCGCAGTGGCAAGGTCAAGCCGCTCAGGTGGAACAGCAGGCGCGGCGCAACCGGCAGCGTTTGGCGCAAACCGACGACGAACAAAACGCGCTGGCTCTGCGCACCGAACAACTGCACAACCGCCTGGCTGCCCTGAACACCGACCGGCAACAGGCAGGCAGCGCCCTGGTTGCGGCCCAGGCTGCCGTAACTGAGCTGGACGGCAGTGCGCTCACAGCGGAATTGCTGGAACGGCGCAGCGAAGCTGGCGTGGTGGCTGCTCAGGTGGCCGGACAGCAGGCTATCTTAGCCAACGAACAGCGGGCGCTGAACCAGTTGCAGAACGAACTGCGCGACAAACAAACCCGCGCCCAGGCATTGGCCGACGAACACAGCACCTTGCAAAGCCGCGTAGCCGCCA
This sequence comes from uncultured Caldilineales bacterium, assembly GCA_937907455.1. Lineage (GTDB taxonomy): Bacteria > Chloroflexota > Anaerolineae > JAAEKA01 > JAAEKA01 > JAAEKA01. The sequence goes on along the minus strand of CALESQ010000110.1, from coordinate 51,987 downwards.
TGCAACAGGATGATGCCGGGCTTAGCGCGCAGATCGAGCACTTCGCCGTGCGCATCGAACCGGCAGAAGCCGAGCTGTCACGGCTGGAAAGCGCCCGCGCCGCGCTGGCCGAGCAGGAAACCGGCCAACGTCGTCACCTGCAAGCCGAAGAGCAAACCCACAACCGCACCTTGCTGGCCTTGCAACGCGCCCGCGACGAGCTGAACCATCTGCGCGGCGAAATCGAACACGACGTAGGCTTGGTTGAGCTGGAACAAAGCACCGCACTCGACGACCAGCCTCCCTTGCCAATCCGCCCGCTGGTGGAGCGCCTGCCCGAAGTTCCCACACTGCCAGAAGGCATCGAGGCCGAAGTTAAGCAACTCCGTCTGCAATACAGCCGTCTGGGCAGCGTCAACCCCAACGCGCCGGAGGAATATGCTGCCGCGCAGGAGCGTTTCGACTTCCTGACCACCCAATCCGCCGACCTGAGCGCGGCAACCGAAACGCTGGAGAAGGTGATCCAGGAACTGGATGAGGTGATGAAGCGCGAGTTTATGATCACCTACCGCGCAGTGGCGCGCGAGTTCAAGGAACGCTTCACCACGCTGTTTGGTGGCGGCACCGCGCAACTGGTACTCACCGAACCGGATGACCCCATGAACAGCGGCATTGATATTGTGGCCCGTCCGCCCGGCAAGCGCGTCCAAGCGCTGCCCCTGCTCAGCGGTGGTGAGCGCAGCCTGACCGCGGCCGCGCTGATCCTGGCGATTCTGCGCGTCAGTCCACCTCCCTTCTGCATTTTGGATGAGGTGGATGCCGCGCTGGACGAAGCTAACGTAGATCGTTTTCGCGCTGCGTTGCGTGAGGCCGCTCAGGATACGCAGTTCATCGTCATCACTCACAACCGTGGCACTATCGAAGCTGCTGACACAATCTACGGCATTTCGATGGGCAGTGACAGCGTATCGCAGGCCTTGTCGCTGCACCTGGAAGGCGCGGAAGGCCAGCGTGAGCTGGTGGCGGATGAGGCGTGAAAAACAAGAAGTGAGAAGTCTTTTAATGCTTTGCAAATGCTGATTGTCTGTCATTCCGAGGCCCGCCAGAGCCGAGGAAGCCCTCACGAACGCACGGAGGGGCTCCTCACTGCGTTCGGAGTGACAACGATGAAAGCGTTTAGCTTGTTGAACTTGGCGCAACAATTTTGTTTACGCTGTATTTACCCCGTCACCTGATGTAAACTCCCTGATTTCACTTGTTGATAGCTGCAAGGAAACCCATCATGCACGATCAGTTTTTCGCTGAAATTGAAGAGCGCTTTGTGCGCTATGTCCAGATTGACACCATGGCCGATGAAACCTCGGCCACTTCGCCCAGCACGATCAAACAATACGATCTGCTGCATTTGCTGGCCGACGAGATGCGCGGCCTGGGCGTGGCCGATGTGCGCATCACCGACTATGGTGCGCTGCTGGGCACAGTGCCAGCCCGCGGCGCTGTGGGTGAACACGCACCCGCGATAGGCTTTTTGGCCCATGTAGATACCATCCCCGGCTTCAGCGGCACCGGTGTCAAGCCGCAGGTGCATCGCGCCTATCAGGGCGGCGCACTGCCCTTCCCCGATGCCCCAGCGCTGTTGCTGTCACCCGACACCGCGCCCGACCTGGGCAAAAAGCTGGGGCACGATGTAATCACCGCCAGCGGCAGCACCATCCTCGGTGCAGACGACAAGGCGGGCGTAGCCATTGTGATGACGCTGGCCGCGGCGCTGCTGCGCAATCCGACCCTGGAGCATGGCCCGATCCGCATCGGTTTTACCCCGGACGAGGAGATCGGCCGCGGGGTGGACCCGCGCCTGCCTGCCGATCTGGCGGCTGACTTTGCCTATACGCTGGATGGCGGCGAACCCGGCTCACTGGTCTACGAATCTTTTTCTGCCGACAAGGCGTTGGTGGTGATTGATGGCGTCTCTACGCACACTGGCACGGCCAAAGACAAGATGGTAAATGCGCTAACGCTGGCGGCGCGCGTCATCAACGCGCTACCGCAGCATACGCTGACCCCGGAAACCAGCGACGGCCGTCAAGGCTTTATCCACTGTTACAAGCTGCACGGAGATGCCGCGCACGCCGAGATTTCCTTTATCCTGCGTGACTATGCGCTGGAGGGGCTGCGCGCCCACGGCGAGCTGTTACAACTCGCCTGCCGCACCATCAATGCCGGTGACCCGCGCGCGGCCATCACCTGCACCATCACGCCGCAGTACCGCAACATGCGCTATTGGCTGGACAACGACATGCGCCCTGTGGATATTGCCCGCGCGGCCTACCGCGATCTGGGGCTGGAGCCTTACGATGAACCCATCCGCGGCGGCACCGATGGGTCACGTCTGACTGAAATGGGTGTGCCCACGCCTAATCTGTTCACCGGTATGCACGATGTTCATGGCCCACTGGAGTGGGTGACGGTGCAAGACATGGCATTGGCTACCGCCACCTGCCTGCGCATCGTCGAGCTGGGGTGTGAGCGGTAAGCGGTAATCGGGAAGAACCTTTTGACCCGTCCTGTCCCTGCAGAATAGCCTCCGATATCCGGCGGAGCAGTCCCGATCTCTGCTCCGCCGGTCCCTGCGAAATAGCCCCGATCTCGACCGCGTCGCTTCGGCTATTCGTGACCATCTCTTTACTTTTCTTCCTGCTCTTTACGGCTTCCTCCTTACCCCGAACACTGGATATTGATGCCATGCGCGTTCTGAAATTCGCTGCGGTGCTGCTGCTATGGGCCGGCAGCTTCATTCTCAACGCGGTGGCACTGCGCAGCCTGACGCCGGCATGGATTGTGGCCGCGCGCTGGAGCCTGACCGCGCTGTGCGCGCTGGCACTGCTGGCATACCACGGTGAACTGCCCGCGCTGGGCGCAGCATTGCGCCACGATGGGCGCGCGCTGGCTGTGGTGGCTTTCTTCGGTGTAACACTGCTCTACGGCTTGCAAATCACCGGCCAGGCGCGCACCAGCGCGGTCAATACGGCGCTGCTGGCCAATACGGTGCCGTTGTTTACTGCACTGCTGGCGGCAACATGGCTGCGCCGTCCCATGCCGTGGAGCATGTGGCTGGGCATTGTGCTGGCACTGTTGGGAGCGTGGATTGTCAGCGCAGGGGGGTTGCGACTGGAACTGGACCGCGACACGGCGTTAGGCGATCTGCTGGTGACGCTCTCATCGCTGGCCGGTGCGCTTTATTTCATTGCCGGCAGCCGCCTGCGCCACTCGCCATTGGTGATTACCGGGGCTGTGTCTCTGCTGGGTGCGCTGATGCTCTGGCCCGTTGCCCTGCTCACGCCACCGCCTATCGCATGGACTCTGCCAGGCATGGGCGCGGTGATTGCTCTGGGCATCGGCTCTGGCTTGCTGGCTAATCTGTGGTGGTGGGAGACGATCACCTGGTTGGATACTCACCGCGCGGCCATGTATATCTACCTGATTCCCCTCATCACCATTGCACTGGCCGCCTGGTTATTAGCCGAGCAGGTGAGTGTGGTACAATGGCTGGGTGGACTGCTGTTGTTGAGCGGTGTCTGGCTGGCGGAACATCCGCCGGCTTTTGCAAAACATCGAGGTGTGCCATGAATTGCCCTACCTGTAATTTTCACCTGGAAGAAGGCGACGATCTGTGTGCGCAATGCGGCCAAGCGCTGTGCCCGCTATGCGGCGTAGCGCTCGACGACCATGCCACGGTCTGCCCAGGCTGCGGTACAGAGTTTGAGCTGGGCTGCCCGCGCTGCGGCGCGGCAGTGACGGCAGAGGCCGAGGTATGCGGCCAATGCGGGCTGGCTTTTGTTTTTCCCTGCCCGCACTGCAGCAAAGAGGTAGATTTGGGCGACGATATATGCCCCTACTGTGCCGGAGCGTTGTGCCCGGAATGTGGCGCCGCCCTGGGTGACGAAGAAACGCAATGCCCGGCCTGCGGCGCGAAGTTCGAACTGTTCTGCCCGCGCTGCGGTGCTGATCTGCCGGTGGATGCCGAAAGCTGCCCGGCTTGTGGCACGCAGTTTGTGCTGATGTGCCCGGCCTGTGGCGAAGCGTTCGACCTGGGGGCAGAACGCTGCACTCATTGCAATGCAGAACTATGCCCGCAGTGCGGCGCGACTCTGGCCACAGACGATGTTGCCTGTGCAGCCTGCGGCGCGAGCTTTGGCTTTGTTTGCCCCATGTGCGCGGCCGCGGTGGAGCCGGAACAAACGCAATGCACGGTGTGTGGCACTCAGTTGGATGCAGCCGTGTTTGCCCTGAACACCTCTCCTACCCTGGTGCAGATGGCGGCAGCCACGGTGGTGGGAGCCGTCCACGCGGCAGAAAAGCCATCCCAGCCCACACCGGCTGTTCCTCATGCTGAAAAACGCCGCGCTTGCCCTCACTGCCGCACCGAGGTGATGCTGCTGGATGGCGTTTGCGCAGCCTGCGGACAGGTGTTTTGCCCGCGCTGCGGTGAGATTGCGCCGGAAAACAATGACACCTGCACAAATTGCGGTCTGCCGCTGCAATTCCACTGCCCTGACTGCGGCTTCGAGCTGCTGGCCTCGGCCGCGGCCTGCCCGGAATGCAGTCGTTTATTTATGCGCATCTGCCCGGACTGCGATCAGCCGGTGTACGGTGCGGCGCTGCAATGCACAAGCTGCGGGCGTCAGCTTCACTTAAAGGGGCGCACTGTGGCGCAGGTGGTGGATGTGGCGGGTGTGTTGCCGGCGGTGCTGTGCCCTGAATGCGGTGTGCGCTATCCGCGCGGCGCAGGGATTTGCCCCGAATGTGCGACGCGTGTGTGCCGTCAATGTGCCCTGGTGTTGATTGATGACGAGGCGGAATGCCCGCGTTGCGGCGCTGCCGCCGCAGCTATCCCCGACTTTGCCTGCCCAGTGTGCGGTCAACCGGTAGAAACGGGCGCAGGGGAGTGTGCGGCATGTGGCGCGTATCTCTGCCCCGATTGTGGCGGCGCACTGGACGAGGATGCGGTGGAATGCTTCCGCTGCGGCGCGAAGATCGGCCTGTACTGCCCCTCCTGCGGCGAAGAGGTGAACGCCGCGGATGCCCAATGCCCCCACTGCGGTGTGTGGTTTGACTAAGGCGGCCCGGTCAGGAGGGCGCTGCGGCTCGGTCGGGAGATTGGGAACCTTTTGCTCTGGCCGGTCTCCAGACCGAGCCAGCTGTGCTTGCGCACGCATCTGCGGCCCGGTCGGGAGAGCGCGGCGGCTCGGTCGGGAGACCGGCCGCAGCGCGCAGGGCCGGCCGCAGCATCCCGGAGGAAGCAATCGGCGCTAATCGCTGCAGAAGAAGCGTTCGATAGATTCAAGCAGCAGTACCTCGGACGGTGACTGCTTTTTGGTGAACACTGCGGCACGAAAGCCGCGATCGCCGCAGTACCAGGCGGCGGCTGTGCCGTAGGGCAGATCAGGATCTTCGGCGTCGTAGATGGATACGACAGCCAGCTCAAAGCCGCCAGCTTGCTCGGCATGAACCTCGCCCTGAGCCTCGCCCATGCTGTTAGCCAGATCGGCGACCTGCTCATCCAGTTGCCACTTGGAAAGACTGATCTGCTCCCAATCTACGCCGATCCATGTACCTGATGTGCTGATACCTACCAACGAGCCAATGTCGTAGAAATTCCACTCGTCGGGCGCTTCCAGGTCGGTAAGATATGCGCCGGAAGGATGGCCCATACAAAAATCGTAGGAGCAAAACAGATCGTCCAGGTCATCCGGGGCTGATACAGGCTCAGGATAAGGCGTATAGGTGGGGTAGGCGGTCGGCTCAGGGTAGGGCGTATAGGTGGGGTAGGCGGTTGGTTCAGGATAGGGGGTAGCCTGCGCGCCACCACAGGCGGCCAACACGAAGACGGCGACAATCCACGTTGCGACAATCCACGGTTTCATAGCGATGCTCCTCTTGCAATACGGCAATAACATCAGGCGCGCCGGTAAGCGGCATAAAGCGCTGCCGCCAAACCAGCCAGCAATACACTGGTGAAAAGCTGTAGGCCGCAGCACAACAGACCCGCGCCGACACCACCAGCAAAATCCATCACAGCCACGGGGTCGAGACCGCGTGCAGTGAGCGCCTCGATTTGCCCCGGTGTCAGGATGCGCACGGCCTGTTCAGCACCGCCGGCAACGGCCAGACGGATGGGCGCAAGGAACATAGCAGCAATGCCGCCGATGACCCCCGCCAGCGCGCCGGCAGAAGCACCAGACGCTGCGGCCTGCCCCACTTCCAGGGGCAGGGGCGCAATGCGCACCACAGCGATGCCGGTGAGGAAAAACACCACGGGAAACAACGGGATAGCCAGGCACAGCCCCACATAGGGCAACACGGTGATAATGCCCAGCAGCACGGCCAAAGCGCCACCGAACAAACCAGCCTGAAGGGTAGAACGTCGCATAAAACCCTTGCTTTTATTGCGGGCTAAGGCCGAAATAGGCATAGCCTGCAGCTACGGCCAGCCCCAGCCAGGAATTTCCCAGGTCGGTCAGCGGTTGCAACACACTGGGATGATTGAGGCCGACAATGAAGGCAACCAGGCCGATTAACGTCCACACGCCCAGATAGCCGAAAGTAAGGACGGTCAGAGTAGATATCCTGGCTTTGCTGCTGTTGGCGCCAACCGTGCGCGCCAGGGGCGGCTCACCCGGCTTGGTGATGGCTAGCTCGGCAATCACCAACGCCGAAACCAGGCCGCCAATCAATGCCAACGCCGCGGCCATAGGATCGGTAAAGCGGGCCAGACAATCGGGTTGTGGGGTGCAATACACCGCGGTAATGGCACCGGTAACCAAATAAACGTAGAGACCGAGCAAAATAATAGCAATCGCTCCGCCAAAAACAGTTTTCGTAGACATGATTTCCTTCCTCTGCTCACCGCTAACTAACCTACGGCTTGATCAAACACGCCGGGCAGGGTATAGTGCAAGGCATAGAAGTGCCTGCCCTCACGAATATCAATGGTCAATGAACCGCTCAACCCAGCCAGTTCATCGCTGCCGGTATCAGGTACCACCTCGATGATCAACCTGGCTGCGCCGCGCGCCATGATGCCATTGTGCTGCAAGGCAAAGCTGCCGCTGCGCCCCTGCAACATGCCGGTGACACGCTCAATGGCTACATAGCCCGCCGAGCCATCCACATCGGTGATGCAGGAAAGCATTTCGCCCTGACTGACGGCCTCCAAATCGCCGTGGAAGTGCTTGTCAATGCTCATGCGGCCCAGGTTGGCGGCCTGCATCTCGGCGCTGGCGGTTTGAGGGGTTAACTTTACTTCAAACGAACCTTGTGCAGTAGGCATGAAATCTCCTTGCCGATGACAAATTGCGGGTTCTGATTAGATCACTGATCACCGCAAGTATAGCGGAGCGGAGCGGGGCTGTCAAGAGCGGCAACAGACTGGCACGGGTTGGCAAAAAAGCGGCATTGCGGTATAGTTCGCCCATGAGTACTTTACTGCATCCGGCTGACTATCTGGCCTTATTGCGTTGCCCTTGCTCACCTGCGGGGGCGCTGGTGATGGAGAAAACAGACGCGGCACGCTGTACGCAGTGCGGGCTGCGCTATCCCATCACCACAGAGGGCGTTTTAGAGATGGTTGACATGGCGCGGCTGGACACGGAAACTGCACGCGAGCTGAGCGGTAACACCTTTGTCTGGCTGCCCGGCGAGATCGAACATCAGATACAAAGCGAACGCCAGGGGATGTGGCGCAGTTACTATTCACGCAGCCGTCGGGGCAGCATGGCGCAAACGGCACGCATGTTGCAGCGCATTCCTCACGAGACGCTGTTTTTGCTGGGCTGCGGCCGCGGACGTGATATCGAATATCTGCTGTCATTCATCCCGCTGCACACCGTATATGCCTCTGACCTGTCGCTGAGTGCGTTGCAGGTAACACCGCACCGCTTGCAGGCGTATCCGCTGCGCCTGGGACTGTTCACCTCTGACCTGAACGCCTGCCCGGTGCGAGAGGACAGCGTGCCCGTGGTGGTGGTGAACGCGCTGCACCACACTGCGGACATGCACGCCGCGCTGGAGGCTATGCTGCACAATGGCTATCAACATATCGTGCTTAACGAACCCGCCAACAACTGGTTAATCCGCAGCATGGCACGGCGCGGCATGGCACAGCGCGTCGAGTACTCCGGTGTGAAGCCGGGTCGGCTGGAACTGCGTACCGTACACAATCTGGCGCGGCGCTACGGCTATGGCATGGAGGCCGTCACTCTGTGGATTGTGCCGGGCGACTACTATCGCCGGTTGTTTGGCCGCATTCCCGCGCTGCAACCGCTGGTTCTGGCGGCAATCAACGCCTTGTCATGGCTGACCAACCTGGTAAAGTTCGGCAACCAGGCTGTGGTGCGGCTGGAGAAAATGCACTGACGGAGGTCTGCACCATGTCGCTGCCTGCCAGTGATGCCCACTATGCTGCCCTGCTGCACCAGCGGCTGATGCCTCCCCGCGATGGCCGGCTGGACGTGCTATCGGGGCTGGCGCACTTCAGCCTGATCACCTACGCGCTGCCCGCAGAGCGGCTGCGGCGCTACATCCCGGCGGAACGTTTCGATATCCCTGAGTTTCCCATTAACGGGCAACAACTGGCCTTGTTGAGCGCCGTACCCTTCCTGGACGTGGACTTTCACTTCATCCACCTTGTACCTGCGCTAAAATGGCAGTTCGGCCAGACCAACTATCGTGTGTATGTTTTCGACAAGCACACACAACAACATGCGGTCTGGTTCTTTGGCACAACGCTTGGTTCGTGGGTGGTGCATGTAGCACGCGGGCTATGGGGCATTCCCTGGCATCCGGCAACCTATACCGTGCAGTGTGATTATGATGTAGCGGAACGACGCTATAGCCACTACAGCTACCGCGTGCGCTCACGCTGGGCTGCCGCCGAAGTCGAATTGGAAGACAGCGGCCAGCCAGTGCAGGCTGTTGAAGGTTTCGCCTCCTTCGCTGCCATGCAGTTGATCCTTACCCACCCTGTGGATGGCTTTTATCATCACCGTAGCGGGCGAATGGGCAGCTATTCGGTGTGGCACGAACCGATCACCATGACTACGGGGCAGGCCCGCCAGGCCTACTTCAGCCTGTTTGAACGACTAGAACTGCTTTCCCGTGCTGAAATGCAGCAGCCACATTCTGTATTGATCGCACCGCTGACCACCTTCCGCGTGCTGCTACCACCACACCTTTTGTAGCCAGCGTTATTTTTTATATTTAACCGCAGCCAGCACGCCGCTAGATCCTATTACAAGCGCGTGTGCTGCAATTGCTGTGCTTTCCGCGACGCTCAGCATGAGAGGCGCCTCACCAGTTGTAATCGGTGTGCGTCACACATCAGGAGGTTGTTTGTGTCTCACACTACATTTGCCACCACCAGCCGCGGGTTGGATCGCGATTCGTTTCCCATGCGCTTGTTTGAGAAGGCCAAACGTCTGGGCATCTGGAACCCATCCGACATTGACCTGGTGCAAGATCAACGAGACTGGGCCACTTTCAACTACGAGGAAAAAGAGCTGATCTACACCCTGCTGGCGTTGTTTGTGGCCGGCGAGGAGGCCGTAACGCTGGACTTGTTACCGCTGATCGAGGTGATGGCGCGCGAGGGACGCATTGAAGAGGAGTTGTACCTCACCACATTCCTGTTCGAGGAGGCCAAACACACCGATTTCTTTCAACGTGTGCTGCACGAGGTCTGCAAGGCATCGTCGGCTGATCTGGCGCAGTATCACACCGACAGTTACCGTTTGCTCGTTGCCGAAGCGCTGCCGGATGCGCTGCTGGCGCTGCGCGCCGATCCCAGCCCGGCCGCGCAGATTCGCGCCTCGGTCACCTATAACATGATCGTAGAAGGGGTGCTGGCTGAGACGGGCTATCACGCCTTTTTCACCATGTTGCAGCGCAATAGCCTGATGCCGGGCCTGCAACAAGGGATTGGCTTGCTGAAGCAAGACGAGTCGCGGCACATTGCCTATGGCTTGCATCTGCTATCCAGACTGGTAGCTGCGCATCCCCAGGAATGGGCTACGCTGGAAACGCAAATGAACGCGCTGTTGGTTCCTGCCATCAACGTAATTGCTGAGTTGTTCGCCCGGTTCGAGGTGGTGCCCTTTGGCCTGGTGCTGGATGACTTTGTAGACTTTGCCATGAGCCAGTTTGCGCACCGCTACGAACGACTGGAAGCGGCGCGTCAGGCCGACAAATAGCTTTGCTGATCGTATCTTGCAAGGGGGATGAAACAAATCGGGGTTTCCTGCATCCAACTATCAGCACGGTCGGGCAGTCACCGTGTGAGCGCTGCCCATAGCCGCTGCCATTCAATCCCATTCAGGAGAATTTTAATGCTTTATACCAACCTCGAACACGTCACCAGCCGCGAACAACTGCAGCAGGTTATCGAAGAAAACGAAAAAGTTGCCGTTTGTTGTGGTCGTATGGGGCCAATGTGTATTCCGGTTTACGAGATCTTTGAAATTTTACGCGACAAGTACCCCGACATCCAGTTCATGGACATGGAATTCGACTCGCCCGACGCCGCGGTGATCCGTAACCTGCCTGAATGCAGCACCTTCCGCGGGCTGCCCTTCACGGTCTACTATCGCAACGGCGAGGTTGTCAAGGCGACCTCCAGCATCCAGACTGCCAAGCAGATCAAGGACATCATCGGCGAGGTGTTTGCCTAAAAGGAGGCAATCGCATGAGCCGTCATTTCGATCTGATCATCATCGGCGCGGGGCCTGCGGGCCTGGCAGCCGCCATCTACACTGCCCGCGCTGGCGTCTCCACCCTGGTAATGGATCAATCCTCGGCGGGTGGACAGGTAAAGACTACGCACCAGGTGGCTAACTATCCCGGTTTTGTCGAGCCGGTGCCGGGGCATCAACTGGCTACGGCGATGAAAAAGCAGGCTGAACGCTATGGTGCCCGCTTCGAGCTGGCCGCAGACATCAGCGCGGTGAGCCTGACCGGCGAAGAAAAGTGGGTAGAAGCTGACGGGGAACGCTATCAGGCGCGCTTTGTACTGATTGCTACCGGCTCTTCGCCGCGGCTGCTCAATGTGCCCGGCGAGATCGAATTTAAGGGCACGGGCATTTCCTACTGCGCCACCTGCGACGGTGAATTCTACACCGGCAAGGATATTGTGGTTGTAGGCGGCGGCAACAGCGCCATGGAAGAATCGCTGATGCTGTTGCAGCACGTCAACTCGATCACGGTAATCCACCAGTTCGACATGTTGCAGGCCGAAAAGATCACCGCAGACAAAATGATGCAGCACCCCAAGGTGAATTTCCTCTGGTCGCACGAGCCACGCGGCTTTGCCAAAGAGGGCGAACACATGGTGGTCACCGCGCAAAACCTAAAAAGCGGTGAACTGGTAACCGTGACGCGCGACGGGGTCTTTGTCTTTGTGGGAATGCTGCCCAACACCGGGCTTTTCCGCGAGGCAGGTTTGCAGACCAACGCCTACGGTTACCTGGTGACCAACGATGCGATGGAAACCAATCTCCCCGGCGTGTATGCTGCGGGCGATGTACGTGACAAGCGCTATCGCCAGATTGCCACGGCGGTGGGCGATGGCACAATAGCTTCGCTGGAGATTATCCGCAAGCTGTAGGCGGCGTGGCTGCGTTCACTGCGCTCCGGCATCAGAACGACTGAGCGCAGCCAGCGTCGCCAGGGCTTGTTGGCGCTGCGGCCACGGCACAAACAAATGATCGTGGTAAAAGGCCGATAGTGCATTGACACTGATGCCCGCGGCAGCCAGCGCAGTGCTGAGCGCGGCTAAGAAACCCACGGCCGCCAGTGCAGAATGCACTTCCAGGGTGATGCAAGCCCACACGTCGGCGTAAGGCAGGCCCTGTGCAGCGGCCTGAGCCTGTGTCAAGATCACGGTGATGCCCTCGCGCTCACGAAATAAACCCAGCGGAGGGAAAGGTAGGCACAACAATGCGGCCTCCTCTACCACACAGAAGACATAGGGGCTTTCGTGCAGCACAGGTTGCATGGTTCGCAACAGCACGGCAAGGTCGGTTTCGCCGCGCGGTGCAAGCTGTACAGTCATGGGCGATTTGCTCTGCGCGAGTACGTTAGATGATCTTGTCGTTTTTGCCCGCAGCCTGACGCAGGATTTCCGTCTGACCCGTGTGATAGGTATCGTGAAAGTAGAAGAACATCAGCCATTCGATCACCGGCATGGAACGATTGCCAAAGAAGGCCACCGGCTGCTCCAGCGCGACCGTGGTGATGACGGCCAGTCGCGCCGCGATCTGCTGCTGGGCTAAATCCAGCAGCGCCAGCAGCTCATCCAGAGGCAGCACGCCCTCTTCTGGTCCGGTGATGGGTTGTGAGTCGCGACCATAGCGCCACACACGCGCGGCCTCGGCAGGTGACACGCCATCCAGCAGCTTGAGTACAGCATGGCGGTGAGCCACGATGTGACCAATGATCCAGTTCATGCAATTACCGCGAAAAGGCAGTTGCATCAGACTGTCGGCATCGCTCAACCCTGCGGCCTGCTGGTTGATGATTATCACGTTGCGCTCGTAGGCGTTTGCGAGATAGGTAGGGGTAATCATGATCTTTCCTTTAGTTATTGTGTACCGAGTGAAAACGATGCGCGCTGCCTGCTATCCCAACAAATTCTTTACCAGGTAGATCAGCGCCACAGCCACGCCGATGAAGATCACTACGCGGCGCAGGGTTTGCGGCTGGATGCGGCTGGCGAGCCGCCCGCCTAACACGCCGCCCAGCAGCGCGCCCACGGCCATCACCGCGGCTGCACTCCACACCACGCGACCTGAAAACAGGAAGAACAACGCCGCAGCTATGTTCACGGCAAAGGCAATGGCCTGCTTAAGGCCGTTCAGCCGCGTCAAGGTATCATCTAATACCAGCGCCAGTACAGCCAACACGATCACACTCAGGCCCGCGCCAAAATAGCCACCATAGATCGAGGCCAAAAACACCGGCACGATGGCCCACACCTCAGGCAGCGCGGTGTGACCGGCGCGCGCCGCGCGGCGCAGCACCCAGGCTCGCAGGCGATCCTGAAAACCCAGCAAGGCCGCGGCTAGCAGGATCAAAAAAGGCACTAGATTGGCAAAAAGCCTTTCGCTGGTGTTGACCAGCAGCAAGCCACCCGCCACACCGCCCAGCGCGGCAGCAGGCAACAGCAAACGCAGGCGTCGTTGCTGACCAGCCAGATCTTTTGCCTGAGCCATCGTAGCGCCCAGGTAACCGGGCGTCAGCGCTACGGTGTTGGTGATGCTGGCTGCCACTGCAGGGATGCCCACAAACGTCAGCGCGGGGAAGGTGATCAGCGTACCGCCACCGGCAATGGCGTTTACCGCGCCCGCAGCTACGGCCGCCAACGCAATCAACAGCAGGTCAAGAGGTGAAAAAGGTGGAGTCATGGTGTAGAAGTTTGGTGTTGAGTAGGGAGACCCTCGCCCTTTCCTGAAGCCCTCACCCTAACCCTCTCCCAGAGAGAGAGGGAACCGGAGAGCGGAAAAAGAAACGAGCTTCTGACTCCCCTCTCCCCACGGGAGAGGGGCCGGGGGTGAGGGCCGAAGGTGAGGAAATTCCCGTTTAAACACCCTCACTACTTTCCTCGAAATGAATACCCAGCATCTCCAGCTCATCCAACACAGAGTTATACAATTCCGGCACCACCGGCACTTGCACACCGGTCAGCGTAATATCGCCATGCAAAATCAGCTTCACAGCGATAGCAGCGGGCAGGCCCACAGTGCGCGCCATGCTGGTATAACCATGCGGCTGACCAAAATCCACCATCGTCGAGGTAATGCGCTCGCGGTGATCGGAATAGTCCGCCTCGAACTGATGTTGCAGCACCAGCAAATCACGCTCACCCAGCGCATACTGCATCTTCTGCAACATCCGCGCGGTGAGGATATCAATCGGCGTGCGCGGGCAGGCTGGCAACGGTTCCCCGCTGAACAGCCCCAGCCAGTCCAGATTGTCCAGCACCGGCGAGTCCAGCGACAGATCGAGATAGGCCGCCGCCGCTGCACGCAAGTTGTGACCATCGCTGCCCAGCAATTGCGCGGTAAAATCGGCAAAAGTAGCATGTTCCAGCTCAGCCAGCGGTTTTTCCTCCAGCAAACCCAGATCAGCCATTTTGCGCAGAGTTTGACACCAACCCGGATAACGCAACGTGCCGCGGAAGAAGGTTTTGGGATCGCGGATACCGTAGGTTTGCATATAGGGCAGGCTGTCGCGGTTGGGATAGCCGTCAAAGCCGATGGTCTGACCTTCGACCTCAACCGGCACAGTCCAGTAGTGATCAAACAGCTCGCCACCGGGGATGACCACATCCTCGCCGTCCCATAGGTACTGCGCCGGGTTCTTGCCCGCCAACAGCACGCCGCGCGGACTCCAGGAAAACTTGTAGCCGAAGGGATTGTCGTTGGCTTCCGGCGCGGGCAAACCGCCGCACCACGATACAAAACGGCTGATGCGTCCGCCCTTGGCCTCCACCGCGTGAATGATGCGCATGGCGGTCATGTGATCAATGCCCGGATCCACGCCGATCTCGTTGAGCAGGATCACGCCCGCAGCACGCGCGGCCTCATCCAGTTGGGCCATTGCCTCTTTCACATAAGAGGTGGTAACCATGTGCGTGCCGTGCTTGACTGCCAACCTCGCCACTGTAGGATGATAGACGTAGGGTAACAGACTGACCACCAGATCAGCGTCGGCAATAAGCGCCTCCAGCGCGGCTGGATCGTCTGAGTTGACCTGCACGGCGCGGCCGCGGGGATGCGCACCCACCAGCGCGCGAGCCTTAGGCAGGGTACGGCTGGCAACGGTCACTTCAAAATCGGGCACGTTGAGCAGATACTCGACATGCGCGCCGGCCACCATGCCGGCACCGAAAACGACAATGTGTTTCATGAGAGCCTCAAGAGGATGGATTTAGTAGCGGATAAGACAGTAGACAAGTACACAGGTAGACTGGTATCCCTTCGGCGGGGCGAGTGGTTTACCGACTACCAGTTGCCGATCACCGGCCACCATCTGTCAGATGGTCTTGTAAATACGCATACGACGGCGTCAGCTTGCCGCGATGCACGATCACCGCACGCTTAATCTCCGGCGGCAGCATCAGATCGTCGAACGAGACGCTGTAATCAGCGGCAGCCAGCGCAGGCACGTAGGGCAACAACACACCGGCAAAGTAATCGGAAGCGTCGCGCGGCAGCTCTGCCGGTAGAATGTCCACGGCCATCACCAGCACGCCTTCGCCCTCAACGCCGTCCTGCTCCGCGCCGGTAAGGGGATGATAGACGAAATCCGGCTCACCTGGCTCGGTGGACTTCACGGTGCATTCGATGGCACCATCAATGTCGCAACTAATGTCACCGATAACCAGAAGCCGGCTATTGCCCGTGTCCCAAGCCCAACGCAAGTAATCTTTGGTTATCAGCCGCGGGTAGCGCGGCTCCCAGTAGATGGCGTTCACCAGCACACTGAGGTGCGGCAAGTATGGCTCAAAGGCCGCCCGATAGCGTTCAGGGTGGGTGTAATACTCTTGCAAGTCAAACATTGCGCCCGGCTCCAGCGGTGCAGCCATGTGCTGCTCGTGAAAGGTAGTGGCATAGAGCGTGTGAGATGAACGCGGCCGCGCCGCCAAATCAGCCAACTGTTCCGGCGTAATGCGCTCAACCGGCAGCAGATCGAGGATTTCCCAGGCGCCGCGCGCCACATTGCCATAGCCCGCAACACCGATTACCAGCGGCATCATCTCCGCGGGGAGGCCTTCGCTGCGAATCGTCTGACCCAGCGCGACCACGGCCTGCCTGGCCTCGTTGATATCGTGATAATCATAGGCGCGACGCAACGCGCTGAAAGGATTGGCAATGCCTTGCACCGCCAAGCGCTGGCCCAGGGCGCGCAGTGTCTCCAACATGCCGGCCACACCTGCGTGCCAGCCAAAGAAAATCAGGCGTCGGCCCGCGTCGTCGGTCACTTTCTCATAGTCAATTAACGTGCAGCCGAGGTCCAGCAGCGTTTGCAGCATCGGCATGTTGTAGGCCTGACCCTTGATGACGTGGGCAAAGAACATATAAGCCTGCCCCGGCACGAAAGTGTCAGCGGGAATTTCCTTGATGCCAAACACAATCGGACACTCGGCAAGGACTTCCTGCATGGTTGCACCCGCGATCTCGAACTCTGCGGCGCTGAAAGCACGCTGCGCCGATGGCTGCACCATCACCTGCACCTGATGCTGTCGCAGCACCTGTTGCGCGGCCGCAGGGGTGATAGGAGTGCGGCGCTCCCAAATGCTTTTATCTTCGCGGCGGATACCGATGGAAACTGGCATAGCGGGCTCCTGAATGAAAATTAAACACGTCGGGCTATTATCGCGCCGAAAGGCTGAAAGAAGAAACCCAGCAGCAAGCTCCCTTTCTTGTACGGTATTCGTGGGATAAACGTGAAGATACAACCGCCGCTTTTATGCTATAATCATGCCACTTCTTTTGCCTGATCCGTGTTCTTCTTAGGAGGCTTTCTATCCATGCCGCCACTATCTCCTCATCCCGCTCTGGCAAAGCAACAAACAGGCCCCACAGGGGGTCTTCGTCCGGGCCAGCTTTCCGCGCCGTTGCCTCAACAACCACCGATTGAACCATTGAACCGACGCAGTTTTTTGCAAGGCGCGGCGCTTGCACGGGTACTGCCGCGCACCACCCAAGTAGCCGAACAACACCACCCTCTGCGCTATGGCCGTGCGCCCGCACTACCACCACTCAGTGTGATAGCCTTCAATCGCATGGGGTTTGGCCCGCGCTCCACTGATTGGGCGCTTTGGCAAGGGCTGGGCGCAAACGATGCGGCGCGTTTTGCTGCCTATGTGGATCAGCAGCTTAATCCCGCAGCTATCAACGACAGCGACTGTGACGCACGGTTGGCCAGCAACGGATTTGTCACACTCAACAAGTCGCTGCGCCAATTATGGCAAGACCACGTCATCAACAACCCCGGTGGGTATGAATGGTACGTCCGCCCTGCGGATGAAACCGTGCAGGCTACCTGGCTGCGGGTTATCTATAGCAAACGGCAATTGCTGGAAGTACTGGCCGATTTCTGGCACAATCATTTCAATATCTATGCCTTTGATCAGGCTGCGCCGATTTTTGTTTCATTCGACCGCGATGTGATCCGCACCCATGCGCTCGGCAATTTCCGCGCCCTGCTTGAAGCGGTAGGATCGCACCCTGCCATGCTATTTTACCTGGACAACTATATCAGCAGTGATGCCGGGCCAAACGAAAACTATGCGCGTGAGTTGTTTGAGCTGCACACTATGGGCACAGATGCTTACCTGGGTCACCTGAACCAAGAGGAAGTTCCCCGCGACGCTCAGGGACGCCCCATTGCCTACGTGGATGAGGATGTCTACGAGGCAGCGCGGGCCTTTACCGGCTGGACAATCAACGGCGCGCATTGGGAACTGCCTGCTTACAATCCGGGGCCGCCGGAACGTTATGTGCCAGGTACGTTTTTAGCCTGGGATGACTGGCATGATCGTTTTCAGAAACATGTGTTGGGCACACAACTTGCCAGCAACCAAAGCCCCCTGGCCGATGGCCGCGCCGTGTTTGATCTGCTGGCCGCGCACCCAGCTACGGCGCGCCACGTCTGCACCAAGCTCTGCCGCCGGTTGATCGCTGATACTCCGCCGCAAACTGTGATTGATGCCGCGGTGGCGGTTTGGCAAGCCAATCTGACTGCGCCTGATCAGCTCATGCGGGTGATGCGCACCATCCTGCTCTCCAATGAATTCAAGACTACCTGGGGCGAAAAGGTCAAACACCCGTTAGAGTTGGTGGCCTCGGTGCTGCGCGGGGCCAACGCAGTCTGGTCACCCGATTGGGAATGGCACTTCTATTGGTGGATGGCAGGATTGGGACAACGCCTGTTCGAGTGGCCCGCTCCCAACGGCCATCCTGATGTAGCAACCGCCTGGACCAGCACCAGCACCATGCTGCAACGCTGGAACGTCACCGCTGGCATTATGGAGAACTGGATCAGCGACCTGATCCAGGTAGACTTGATCGGACAAATGCCCGCGAGCCAAACCTCAGCCAATCAAATTGTAGACTGGTGGAGCCAACGTCTGTTGGGCCGCGCGTTGGATGCCGCCAACCGCGCCGAGATTGTGGCCTTTATGGCGCAAGGCTTTGCGGCTGGAGCCAACCTGCCCGCCGATGAGATTACCGACCGGCTACCCAGCGTGGTACAGCTCATCTGCATGGCCCCCGACTTTCAATACCGCTAGGAGCGCATCATGGAAATCTCACGTCGCACCTTTTTGAAGGGCTGCTCCACAGCCATTGCCGCCCTGGCTGGCTCTCGTCTGACCGGTTTTGGCTTTCTTAATCCCGCGCTGGCAGCCGCACCAAGTTCAGATGAAATACTGGTTTCGGTGTTTCTGCGTGGTGGTATTGACGGCCTGAACGTTGTTGTGCCCTACAACGAAGGTGAATACTACACGAACCGACCCCGCATCAGCATTGCACCGCCCGGCTCAGGCACACGCGCGGCTTTTGATCTCAACGGACAGTTTGGATTACATCCTGCGGCTGGCGGCCTGCGTGACCTGTATCAGGCTAATAAACTGGCCTTTGTTCACGCCGCGGGTCTCACCAGTGACACCCGCTCGCACTTCGACGCCATGGAATACATGGAGCGCGGTACTCCGGGCAATAAAACCACCACCACCGGTTGGATGACGCGGCATCTGGCTATCGCTAACCAAGCGGGCAGCATCCCCGCGCTGGGTGTCGGAGCCATTACGCCCACTGTGTTTCTTGGCAGTCCGCAAGCAGTATCTATGGCTAATGTCAACGATTTCACACTCTACGGTGATTGGGGCTGGCAGGGTCAGCTCCGCCGTGCCATGCGCAGCATGTATACCGGCGACACCCTGGTGCATCGCGCGGGTGAGCGCACTCTCAACGCCATAGACATCATAGATTATGCTAACCCCGATGATTATGTCCCCGCCAATGGCGCTGTCTATGAAGGTGAGCTGGGCGAAGCGCTCAAGCTGGTAGCTCAGGTAGCCAAACTCGATTTGGGATTGCACGTTGCTTCAGTTGATCTGGGCGGCTGGGACACCCATGAAAACCAGGGAGAGGATGGCGAGGGCTATTTTGCTTATCGCTTGGAGGAACTGTCGAAGGGGTTGATGGCGTTCTACACTGACATGCTGGATTATGCCAACCGAGTGACGGTGGTAGTGATGAGTGAATTTGGCCGGCGTTTGCGGGAAAATGCCGATGCAGGAACCGATCACGGCCACGGCAATATGATGATGGTGCTGGGCGGCAACGTCAATGGGGGACACGTCTACAGTGCACCGTGGCCCGGCTTGCAAACCTCGGCGCTTGATGAAGGGGTAGATTTAGCAATCACCACTGATTATCGCCGCGTACTGAGCGAAATCCTCATTCGTCGCCTCGGCAATGCCCATCTCGGCACAATCTTCCCTGGTTACAGCAACTACGCACCGCTGGGTATTGTCAACGGCGCGGACATTCCGCCGATTTACGGCGACGGCAACCGCGTATTTTTGCCGGGCATTGCAGTGCATTGATCGTATTGCGCTACTCTTTGAGAAGCAGGTTTGAGCCTTGACCGGAAGATCAAGCCTGCTTTTTCATTTTATGCCTGATTTTGTGGGATAGTGAGGGATAGTTGTGGGATAGCGTGGGTTTTTATCAGGCAATCACAGCCCCACAGAAGATCAACAAAACATATTCGCTATGCGAACAAGAGAATTCCGCAATTAAGTATACAGCTATACAAGTACACCGGAGGCGGGTAGACAAGTAATACCTGTCTACCTGTCTACTTGCCCCCTTCCCTCCTTCCCTCCTTCCCACCCTGTCTACCTGTCTACTTGTCTACTTTCCCCCTTCCCTCCTTCCCACCTTGTCTACCTGTCTACTTGTTTACTTGTCTACCCGCCTTCGGCGTACTTGTTTACTTCAATATGTAATACGTCGCGCGCTTCTCACCGATCTTCATCAGCAGGCCGCGCTCCACCAGATCAGCCAGATCGCGGCGGATCGTCTCCGGGCTAACATCGGGGACCAGTGCCTGAAACGCGCTGTTAGTGATGCGGCCTTGCTGCGCCACGTAGACCATAGCCTCTTCCTGCCGCGGGTTAAGCAATTCATTGCCCCAACGCCCGCCACCTGCCGAAGCGCTCACCAAATTGTGTCCGTGACCGCGCAACACTACACGAAAACCGGCTGCACTTTCCTCGAAACGCGGGGCCGGCAGATCGGCTTCCTGCATCGCCGCAATCATGCGATCAATGCCATAACCCAACCGTTCAATAAATCCCATATCGCTGAGGATCTGTACAATCACCTCGTTGCGGCTGAAACGTTCGTGCAGCATATTCTCCAGCGTAACATGGCCCGGCAGCCGCCCCGGGCTGTAAACCTCCATGCGATCATTAAACATCAGCAAGCGGATACTGTCGCCGCGCAGGCTATAATCACGGTGAGCCACCGCGTTCACCACGGCTTCACGCGCTACGGCTGGCGGATATTCCGGCACCTCCTCGCGCGTGAAGCCGCGGATACGCATCCCCCGGCGCATGTTGGCCGCCAGAAATGCCTCGGCGCGGCGGATTTGCTCGCCCAGCGTGCCGCGGATATCCTCGCGCACAAACTCATCACCCATGGTGTTACCCGCGTAGCGCACGGCAATGATCTCAGCTGAAGGCAATACACGCTGAGGCGCACGACCAAAAAGCAGCAATCCAGCATAAGTGGGAGCCAATACCCCAGCCGCATCCGGTTTGAGGCAGCCGCGGGTGTGCAGCACCTCGCCAGGCAAAGAGACCGGTACTCCAGACAGCTTATCCAGATAGCGGCTCACTGCGGCCTCGTCCAAATCGTTTGCAACCGCGTCGGGCACCAGAGTCGCCTCGAAATGAGCCTCGCCGCGGGCAATCAGCAAGGCTCGCAGCTCGGCGGTGGTCATTACACGGTTTTCCTTGCCTGCGCGCAGCCAGTATTGCCCCTTGAGATGATATACCTGCGACAAACCGGGCGGCACGTGCAACAAACATACCGTACGCTCGCCAATGCGGATCAGCTCTGGCAGCGGCAGCACCAGCGGCGGCTCAGCCAGCAGCGCGGCCTCCAACGCCTGATCGCGCGCCCGCGGCGGGTCGCTCAGGCCCGGCAGGATACCGCCGGTAGCTGCACCCGCGCCCAAAATCATCACCCCGCCGTGGCCGTTAGCCAGCGCAGTCAGCGTCTCAGCCAGGCGTCGTAGCGGGGTATTCTCCGGCAGCAGGGCTACCTGAGCGGTATTGCCAGCAGCTACCCAGTGCGCTACCTGTTCCGGTGAACTGCGATACGGTGATGAAGCCAGTAAACTCATCTTGCACTTCTCATTCGCGGACTGAAAGGGAGCGTGCTGATGCGGCAGCGAAACCCGCGCCCGAATAGAGGCAACGCACCCTACGGCAGCCGCTGCGCAGACTGAATGCGCCAACGACTGGTGCGTTCAGTGTCAGAAGAACGCAGTTCCACCAAATTCCACTGCACGGTGCGCTGCCCTGCGGCCGTCTCCAGCTGCGTCACCACGCTTAACTGCGAAACAATGCCGTCATTGCCAGCTACCGGCACATCGCCCTGATAGTTGATGGTCACCACGCGACGCAACTCGCCATCAAGCTGTGCCTGAAGCGCACTATTCTGTCCCGGCATCACCAGCATTTCCGATTGACCGCCCAGCAGCCAGGCCATCACCACCGCTTCGGGATAGGCAGGTTGTCCTGGAACACCCGGCGATGTACCCGCCGCAGCCGGGCAAAAGACAATCGTCGGTGCGCCTGAGCTAAAAGCCAGCGCATCGCCCTGGCGCGTGTGCAGGATTTGCTCACAAAGATGGCTGCGGTCGTTGAGGTGATTGAAAACCAACACCTCACGGATCAGAGCTGCATCGGCGCGGTCGGCGGGCAACAACAGCAAACCGGCGTTACCCACGAAATGCACCACCCCATAACCTTGTTCGCGCGATAACCAGCGAAACAGCGAAACCCGCGTAGTCAAGCCACCTACACCACTGCCTAGCACCACCAGCTCATCAGCCAGCGCATCGGCTGATTTTATGTCAATCTTAGCCTGCGACCATGATACCGTCACATCACCCAGATAGCCCTGCCCCTTGCCCGCGCGCCAATCAGGCAGCAAGCGATAGGGCACAAAATAGGCAGCGGGCTGTTCGGCCACCACGGTTTGCTGAGCATCGTAGATGATGCCGCCCACCGGCCCTGCCCCGGCGGGTTGATTATCGTAATGGAAGAAGTAGAGCCACTCCGGATCTGCATCACCATCGAGGTTAACCTGTTGAAAGCCGCGTACCTGCGGCTTGTCGGTAAGCGCAGTCCAATCCTTTGGCAAGTAGCTGTCCAAAATCTGCGTAGTCTGGCCGGTTGCTTTGGTAGGGCTACACCCACCGAGGCTGAGGGCCAGCACGATCAGGCACAACCAGCTTGCCAGGTGCAGGCCGCGTCCGCGACGAATGCTCATCGAGCCACCTCCGTGTGCGATACCTGCCAATCCGGCTGCGGCATTTCGGCCTGAAAAGCCCAATCGCCGGTGGGCAGAGCGTGAGGATAGCGCGCCAGCCAGGCTTCACGCGCTTCACCGGCCACAAATAGCGAACCGGCTACACAAACCACTGCGCCCGCAGGGGCCTCGGCCAGAGCGCGGGTCAACGCTTCGGCTACGCTGCTGCTGACATGGATCAGCCCGGCCGGCTGTGCGGCTGCGGCCAGCGGCAACAGGCTATTAGGATCAGCCGCGCGCGGATGGCGCGCCCGGGTAAGGTACACCGCAGCCGCACCCGGCAGCAAGGCGTGCAAAATGCCGCCTGCGTCTTTGTCGTTGGACACGCCGATAACCCACACCCAGGGTCGGTCGGAGAAATAGCGGGTCAGCGCGGCACGCAGTAGCCCGGCAGAGCTATCATTATGTGCCGAATCCAGCACTACGCGCGGTGCACCCGGCTGTGCGGCCAACACCTCCAGCCGTGCGGGCCATATCACCTGCGCCAGACCGCGGCGCAGGCTGAGTGCGCTGATGGGCACACCCCGCTCGGCCAGCAGAGCGCAGGCAGCAACGGCTGTGGTAGCGTTGGCTAGTTGATGCGCGCCCAACAACGGCGTGCTCAGTGTCGTCAGCGGGTCAGTTCCCCACGGGTTGAGGGGTGATTGCACCGCAAAACGCTGCCCAGCCAGACGGTCGCTTTGGCAATGCCATGTCCACATCGCGCCCACCTGCACCAACGGAGCGTGCTGCTGCGCAGCCACTTCTGTAATCACGGCCAATGCCTCGGCGTACTGCGGAGCCGTCACCACCGGCACCCCTGGCTTGATAATACCTGCCTTTTCGCGGGCGATGGCGGCCAGCGTATCACCCAGCAGGGCGGTATGCTCCAGACTGATCGGCGTAATCACGCACACCTCCGGCGTGACTACATTCGTGGCGTCCAGGCGTCCCCCCAGGCCCACTTCCAGCACCACCCATTCCATGCCCTGCCGGGCGAAATGCAGCAAAGCCAGCACAGTGATGATCTCGAAGGTGGTGATACCAGGCACGGCCTCGATAGCAGATCGGCATTCGGCCAGCAGATGCACTACATCGTCCTGGCTGATCAACTCACCGTCCACACGGATGCGCTCACGAAACGTATGCAGATGTGGCGAGGTATAGAAGCCCACTCGCCGACCAGAGGCGCGCAGTACGGCCTCGATGTTAGCCGCGGTAGAACCTTTGCCCTTGCTGCCGGCCACATGCACAAACCGCAAGCTGAGGTGGGGATCGCCCAGCGCGGCCAACACGCGGCGTGTGCGCTCCAAATTCCAGGCAGTCTCGGTATACGGCACAGTACGGCGGCGCTCATAATCTACATAGTTAAAAATATAATCCAGCGCGGCCTGGTAGGCAGAAGATAAAATCATGGGACAATTTTACCGCAGGATGCAAAAAACGTAAAGGCGCGCAGAGGGAAGGTGGCATAGAATGGAGAATTGAGAAGTGAGAAGTGAGAAGTGAAAATGGAGAATTGAGAATTAGAGCCTGTGACAGATACACTGCTTACTGCATACTACTTACTGGATACTGGATACTGGATACTGGATACTGCTTACTGGTTACTGTTCACTGGTCACTGCTCTGCGCTTTGCCAAAAGGTCATGGCCAATGGTATAACCAAACCATGTCTATCACCTGGCGTCGTCACTTAAGCACTCTCGGCCTCTACGCGCTGCTCAGCGTGCTGCTCACCCTGCCGCTGGCCCTGCACCTCACCACGCGCATCGCCGGTGATGGCATTGACGATCCCGCGCTGGCCTGGAACCTGTGGTGGATCAAGCATAGCCTGGTAGATCAGCCGCAAAACCCCTTCCTCAGCCGCTGGATGTTCTACCCCATCGGCATCAACCTCGCCTTCTACACCCTCACCCCACTCAATGGCCTGCTGGCGTTGCCGCTGCAAAGCGCGTGGAGCTTGGTTCCCGCGGTCAACCTCAGCCTGCTGAGTTCCTTTGTACTCGGCGGCTACGGCGCATACCTGCTGGCATTAACAGTGATTGGCCGTGGCCGCAACGCTCACCGCGCGGCCCTGCTGGCGGGCCTCTGCTACGCCTTTGCCTCCAGCAAACTATTCTACGCCAGCCTCGGCCAGTACAACATCGCCAGCTCGCAATGGGTTCCCTTTGCCATGCTCTATGCCCTGCGCAGCGCGCGCCCGCGCGCCCGCCTGCGTGAACCGCTGCTGGCCGCGCTGTTTCTGCTGCTGCAAGCCTATGCCGAGTTGACCTACGCCTCGTTTTTGGTGATTTTCATTGGCCTGCTCGCCCTGGCACGCGGCGTACAAACGCTACGCAGCCGCCAGCCCGCCTTGCTGGTTCCACTCGCGCGCAATCTGGTCGTGATGGGTGCGATTTTCCTTGTCGGCCTGGCACCGGTGCTGGCCGCCATGCTGCCCGACCTGCGCGCCGAGGGCGATTTCATGGTCGAGGGCGGCGGCTTTGCCGACATCTACTCCGCCGATTTAGCGGGTTTTGCCCTGCCCACGCAGCTTCATCCCCTGCTGGGCGATGCCATCCGCACCCTCTCCGCACAGGCCGCCGCGCAGCCGCCCGATCAGTGGCCGGTGGACAAAGGCCAGCACATCACTCTGGGCTGGATCGGATTAGCTTTGGCTTTAGGCGGGGTCGCCGCAGGTCGTCGCCGCGGCGCAGCCTTCTGGGCCGCAGCCGCGCTGCTTTTCTTCCTGCTGGCCCTGGGGCCGTCCCTGCGCATCGCCGGGCACGACACCGGCCTCCCCGGCCCCTTCCGCATCCTGCAAACCCTGCCCTTCTTCAAGGGCAACCGCTACCCCAGCCGTTTCAGCGTGATGCTGCTGGCCGCGCTCGTGCCGCTCGTGGCCTGGGGCACACAAGGCCTGCTGCGTCGCCTTCCACCCGGCCGCGTCCGCATCGTCACCCCCCTGCTGGCGGGGCTGCTCCTCTTCGAGAACCTCTCCGCGCCCCTGCCCACCGCAGCCACGCACATGCCAGCCATCTACGACCTGATCGCGGCCGACCCCGCGCCCGGCGTGGTGCTGGATTTGCCGCTGGGCTGGCGCAACGGCTTCAACGTCTTCGGCAAACAAGACCTGGTGATTATGGCCGAGCAGTGGGCACAAACGCGCCATGAACGGCCGATTTTGGGCGGCAACACCTCACGCAACCCGGAATACAAGTTCAATTACTTCCTGGAAGCCCCGCTGATCGGCCCGCTGACGGTGCTGGCCAACGCCGTGCCCGCCAATCCGCACATTGTAGAGCAGATGCAAGCCGCGCTGGCTGGGCTGGACGGCAACGCCCCTACGCTGGAGGGCAGCCCGCTGCTCCAGCAGGCCGCCGCCGATGCCCCTGCCGTGCTGCAAGCCCTCAACGTGCGCTATGTGGTGATCCACACCGATACCGTGCCCGCGCAATTTGTCACCTTTGTCGAACGCTTCCTGCCGGTGACGTTTGTCGCTGCCGACGGCTCGCATCGTCTCTACCGTGTGCAGGCAGCACCCCTGCCCGCCGCGCTGACCGTGCATCCCGCCACCGACGCGCTCAGCCGCGGCGAGGGGTGGAGCCAACCCAGCGCCAGCATCACCCTGTGGGCGCAGCGTCAAAGCACCCACCTGCTGCTGCCGCCGCTTGATCCGACAGCAGCCAGCATCACCGTGCGCGCCCGCGCTGCCGGGCCGGGGCAAACGCTGGCCTTGCAGGTCAACGGCGTCACCACCGCGGCCCAGCCGCTGCCGGAGACGTGGGCCGAGCTGCGTTTCCCGCTGCCCGCGGGCACGCTGCACGCCGACGTGAATGCAGTAGCGCTGCGTTTCGGCCAGGTGTACCCCGTGCAGCCCGCGCCCGTCAGCCTGGCCGCAGCCAGCGCCGGGCTGGAGGCTGGCCGCTACGCTCACATTTGGCTGAACGGCGTGGAGCTAGCCCCCAACAGCCGCGGCTACAACCTGGCGATCATTGACGCGGCGACCTGGCAGCCGCGGGCCGTGGCCGCGTTCGACACCCACGCCGACCCGGCTGCGTCGGCCGCGCTGATAGCCTTCTTGCAGCAGTTCGACGCCGACAGCGTGCTGGCGCTGGCGATCAACGACACCGCGGGCGCGCAGCTCAGCAACGAAGCCGCCGCGGCGCTGGCCGCGTTAGGGCTGGACCCGCTGCAAGGACGTTTGCGCTGGAGCCAGGCCGCCATCGTGCCGGGCCAAGCCTTACTCGATGCCGGCTGGACGCGGCAACAGCAAGTAGACGGCCTGCGCAGCGCGCACGTCAGCGTCGGCCCCGCGTGGAACGAACCAAACGCCGCCGCCGAGATCGAATGGCTGCGCGTGGACCAGTATCCAGTCACCAGTGTCCAGTAAGCAGTGGATCTGTCACAGGCTCTCATTCCCAATTCCCCATTCTATGCCCACTATCCCCCTCGTTGATCTGCACGCACAATACAGCGCGCTCAAGCCGGAAATAGACGCAGCGATTGCCCGCGTGATCGCCAACACCAGCTTCATCATGGGGCCGGAAGTGCGCGCGTTCGAGGAGGCTTTTGCGGCCTTCTGCGGCAACCGTCTGGCCGTGGGTGTCTCCTCCGGCACGGCAGCCATTGAGCTGACCCTGCGCGCCCTCGGCATCGGCCCCGGCGACGAGGTAATCACGACACCGCTTACCTTCATCGCCAGCGCGGAGGCGATTTCGGCTACCGGCGCGACTCCGGTCTTCGCGGACGTGCTGCCCGATACGCTGAACATCAATCCCGCGGCGGTGGCTGCGGCACTCACCCCGCGCACGCGCGCCCTGCTGCCGGTGCATCTCTACGGCCAGCCCGCGGCCATGCCCGCGCTGGCCGAGCTGGCACAACGGCACGGCGTGGCGCTGATCGAAGACGCCGCGCAGGCCCACGGCGGCGAGATCGCAGGCCAGCGCGTGGGAACCCTCGGCCACGCCGCCTGCTTCAGCTTCTACCCCGGCAAAAACCTGGGTGCGTACGGTGACGGCGGCGCGGTCACCACCAACGATGAAGCGCTGGCCGAGCGGCTGCGCAAGCTGCGCGATCATGGTCGCGCCAGCAAATACGTGCACGATGAAGTGGGCTACGGCCACCGGCTGGACGCGCTGCAAGCTGCGATCCTGGCCGCCAAGCTGCCCCACCTCGACGCAGCCAACGCCGCGCGGCGGCGTCTGGCCGCGCGTTATAACGAGTTGCTCAGCGCCACCGATCTGGTTTTGCCCGTTACTGCCCTGAACACCGTGCCGGTGTATCACCTGTACGTGGTGCGCACGCCGCGCCGCGACGCACTGCTGGCTGGCCTGCGCGCCGCGGGCATCGAAGCGGGTATTCATTATCCCCTGCCGCTGCACCTGCAACCGGCCTACGCGGGGCTGGGCTATGCGGCCGGCGCGTTTCCTGTGGCCGAAGCCGCCGCGCAGCAGGTGCTTTCTCTGCCGCTCTTCCCAGAAATGAGCCAGCCCCAACAAGACCGCGTGGTGAGCGCGCTGCTGGGGCTGCTGGGGTAGTGGATGAAGCGTGCCGCGGTCACTGCATGGGCTGGCGAATGATGGTTCGCCACTTGGCCGGATCGGCGCGCTGCACATCGCTCAGATAAATTTCGTGGTGTTTGCCGCTGCGCACAGCACCCGCGTTGTCAATGAAATCATGCACGCGCTGAATGGTGGGGGCTTCCTCGCTGAAGGGGCCAACGTGCAAAATTTGGGCACACAGGCCCTCGGTGATACGCTCCAGTCTGAGCGCACTCAAGGCGGGGAGATCTTTTTTGCGCTTCACCGCTTCAACAGCGGCGAGAATGACGGCTGGCTCGACGAAATCGGGCTGCATAATCATCATCGTCCACTGCCACTGCGCTTTGTCGCGGGTGGCGAATGCTGCCATATCATCGGCCCACCACAAGCCCTCAAGCGGCATCACGGCATAATCAATGCCTTGCGCTCCCTTTTTCACCGTAAACTTCGCGGTGTACGAGACAGAAAAGAGCGCCTCCACGGCCTGAGCATATTCCGCTGAAGTGTTAGGATCGCCCACGCCGTCAATCATCAGGAACTGCAAGCTCGGCACGCTCACCCGCACCACTTCCCTGGCCGATGGTTGGTAAAGGTCTTTCAACTCTTTCTTAAGATCAATTTTTGGCATAATTGCACCTGATGGAATGAATTCGTAACTGCAAAAGCCCTGCTTGCAACCGAAACCATGTCTTCAGGGTTACGAGTTACGGGTTACGGGGAACTGAATCTCCGTCAAAAGCTGGTCTTCCGTCACGCCATCGTCGCCCATGTTGCGCAGGTAGACTTCACGGTTGTGGTCTGTGATGCGATAGCCGCTGCTTTGCAGCCAGAGCATGAACTGCTGATAGGCGGCGCTCAAGCCGTCGTAGGAACCTTGATGCAGCAGGCAGGCCATCTGCGGCACCGCGGGCAGGTCGTAGATGCGCACGGCCCCATCCTCCCCCACCTCGCCATCCACCGGTTGGCACACTTCCAGGTCCACATCACGCTCGCGGTAGCCCTCGTTGCGATCAATCGTCAGGCAGGGGCCGGTCATGCGCAGGCCGCGACGTTGGATCACTTCGCCCAGCCTGCCCCACAGCTCGCCCTGTGCGCCGTAGTTCTCTACCACCCCGCGCAGCGCAGCCACGCGCAGCGCCGGGACTTCCTTCATCACCACTTCCAAAGTTGGCATCGTGCCCTCCAGTTCCAGTTGATGCAGCCTGGCCGCCACACGGCGCAGGCGCTCTTGTTGATCGGTGACCTGCTGCTCCAGCTCTGCCTGTTTGAGGCGCAACATGCCGCGCAGCTCTTCCGCCGACAGCTTATCGTGCAGCACCGTGCGCACCTGCTCAAGGCTCAGGCCCAGGTCGCGCAGCGCCAAAATGCAGTTCAGTTGCATCAGTTGAGCCGTGGTGTAGTAGCGGTAGCTGGTAAACGGATCCACCTGCGCGGGACGCAGCAGGCCGATCTCGTCGTAATGCCGCAGCGTTTTGATCGTCACCTGACCGAGCTTGCTGAAGTCACCGATCTTGAACATCGTTTGTCCTCGTCTAACCTGTCGTAATTAGAAGCTTCTGCCATCAGTGTACACCCTGCCCCCGGGGGAGAGTCAAGAGGGAAGTTTGCAGGTGAGCGCATTCTCTACCCAAATCGCAACTACTCGTTCTTCACTACTCACCCAGCGCCGCGTCCAGCTCGGCCACGCTGGTGATCCCCTCCACCGTGTGCAGAAAGTCACGCAGCGATGCACTAGCCGCGCGCAGGCGCACCAGCTTCGGGCCGATGGGATCGCTGGCGGCCGCGCCAGTCGCGTAGGAACCGTGAAACGCGAAATAGGCCTGGTTCAGCACGCGCAGCGCGTAGCCATGCGCCACGAACACCTGCCGCTGCGCCTCCATGTACGCTTCGGCCTCGTCTACCTGCCCCGCGGCCAGCAATTCATCCACACGCAGCCGGGTTTGGTGCATCTGCACATTGAAATCAAACGCATTGGGGTCTTTGGGAGCTGGATCAGCCTGAGCAGCAACCGGCGGCGGCAGCAGATCGGGGTAATAGCGCGCTAACAGCGCACGGCCCAATTCCTCCCCGGCAATAGATGCCACCGTCTCGTTGATGGTGACGTTAGGACCACCTTCGAGAAACGACCAGCCCAGCGGCCTGAACGCCAGATAATTGTGGATCCACTCGTGCGCGATCGTCTCCGCGCTCCACGGCAAGCCGTAGCGATCCACCACCATCGTGGGGTACACGCCATAGCCGCCGATGCCGGTCACATAAGCCGACAGGCTGGGATCGTTGGCCGTCACTTCCTGTTCAATAGCCGCCCATTGTGCGCTATTCAGATCAGGCAGCAGATCCACCGAGCGCAGGCGTTCGATGCGGCTGCGCGGTGATACCACCAGCAGCGCCGGCGGCTCGCTGAAGCGCATCCGCACCGGCGGCCAGACAAGGCCAGCGGTTGTCAACCCCTCCGCTACAATAATTGTGCTTAATTGCTCCTGCAGCACCGCTTCTACTATCGCCGCCTGCTCTGTCAACTGCACTTGCAACACAGCCAGATCGTGACGCTGAGCCGCACTGGCCGCAGCAGAATCAGCAAGGGTAGGGTCGCTGTAGAGACGTTCAATCTCCCCGGCCAGCTCACCGGCGCGGCGCGCCATTTGCAGATAGTCACGCACCAGCGCCTCGCCCTCGACTTCGCTCAGAGTGGCGGCCGGACGGCGCACACCATCGGCCAGCTTACCGGCCACAGCCTCTACCTCCCACGCCGTGAGGTTAAACCGTTGCCCGCGCGTTGCCCGCGTTACAGCCACAAGCGCCGGCGCCGGCAACGGTTGCCAGGCGCTGTGCAATTGCACAGCGCCCAGGCAAATAACCACCATCAACAGTCGGCGGACGCTTTGTCCACGGCGCACATCACGCCTCGCTCAATTGCCAGCGATCTACAATGTGACGCTGCACCACCACCGTGCTGCCATCCTGCCGACGCAACAGCGTAGCGCCAAGATCGGACCATTGCACCTTGCCGCTGACCGCATGACCACTGCGCAGATGCAGTTCAATGGCACTGTCCCGCTCGACTGCTTCCACCAGCGCCGCACTTAGCGCCTTACGGCTCCACTCAATGCGGCTGGTCAGATCATCCAGGCCCACGCCGAAGTACTCAGCCAGCCGGATGAGATCCTCTTCCGAGCCTATAGCCCGGTAGCGCTGCTCGATCTGGCGATAAGCACCCGACGGAACCCCGGTCGCTTCTTCGATTTCCTGAGGCGTAGGGCCGCCTTTGCGGGCGCGCAGATAGCGCATGTAATCACCGGCGCTCATTCGTCTTCATCCTGTGAGTCAGTTTCATCGTCCGCGGCCTCGTTAACCTGCGCTTCATAGAAGGCAATTGCCAGCTTTTGCACAGTCACATCCTTGTCGGCTTCGGTACGCAAAGTCAGGGCATACGGGCTAAAGCCCTGCAGTACCCCTTCCAACCGTGAGCCATCAAACAACGTAACCTGCATTGGATTGCCATCCAATTGCACCTGCGTCAGGTACACCAACTCGTACTCATCCACCGATTCGGGCAGATAGGGGCGCTGACGCTTGCCTTTGGGGCGTTCCGGCTTGCGTTCGGCAATCATCTCCTGGCATGTTGTCAACAGATGCGAGGCTTCGCGACGGTTGAGCATACTCAGCGGCTTGCCAGCAAGACGCAGCAAGTCATCGCCCGACATATCCAACTGCTGCAGCAGGATTTTCAGATGCTCGAGCTGGCTGGGTCGGGCAGGGGCCACCTGCGGCCGACGCTTCAGCCCTGGCTTCTTCAGGGGGCGATCCTGCCGACGATCCATGCGATCGCGATCCGTCGGGCGATCCTGACGGAAATTGGGACGCGGCTGCATTCCGCTGCGGTCATTGTCATAGCGCGGGCTAGGGCGATTGCCATACCCACTACGATAATCACTGCTGCCGCCATAGCTGGAGCGGCCTTCGCTGTCGCCGTAGGATGAACGGCCACCACCGTAAGAGGAACGCCCCTCTCCATAACTGGAGCGGTTATCGCCGTAATTAGAGCGGCCACCGCCATAGCTGGAGCGGCCTTCGTTATCGCCGTAGGATGAACGCCCACCGCTATAGCCAGAACGGCCTTCGCCCTCACCAAAACCGGATGAACGTCCACCGCTGTAGCCAGAGCGGCCTTCGCCCTCGCCGTAGGACGGGCGGCCACCGCCATAGTTGGAGCGGCCTTCGCCCTCGCCAAAGCCAGAGGGACGGCCTTCGCTGCCGCCAAAGCCAGAGGGACGGCCTTCGCTGCCGCCAAAGCCAGAGGGACGGCCTTCACTGCCACCGAAGCCGGAGGGACGGCCTTCGCCACCGCCAAAGCCGGATCGCGAGGTGTCGCTGCGTCCATAGCCTGGCCGATTACCAAAATCACCGCCGTAGCGCGAACCGCTGTCGAAGCGCGAGCCAGAGTCATAGCGCGAGCGAGCCGGAGCTTCTGTATCTTCGGCTGGCGGAGCAGCGGGGCGACTAGGTCCACGCGGAGGCGGATCGGAAAGTTCCTTGATTTCCTCCACATCTACCTCGATTGCGCCAGCCAGGCGTTCCAAATCACGTTCCGGAATAGCGCGCTCTCCCAGCTCATAGGCCTTGATCAAGGCTGGATGCACGCCTGCCGTGCGGGCCAGCTCATCAATCGTCATGCGTTTTTGGCGACGTAGTTGCCATAGATCTTGAGCCATCGTGTTTCCCTTCGTTGTAAAAAAAGATATGTAAACTAAGTGGCGACCCCTCAATCATCAGGAGTAGTCGGTATTGCAAGCAAAGTTTCAATAATGGCAGTACCGTCTGGTTGGTTGTCCTCGCCCAACGGAGGTAAATCTGCCAAAGACTGCAAGCCAAAATGCCGCAGAAAGTCAAACGTCGTGCGAAACTGGAAAGGTCTACCCGCCTGCTCCAAACGATCGCCCGGCTCCACCAGCCCGCGATGCACCAGGGTGCGCAGCACACCGTCGCTAGCCACGCCGCGCAGCTCATCTATCTGCGCCCGCGTTACCGGCTGCCGATAGGCGATAATTGCCAACGTCTCCATAGCGGCTGGTGATAGCCGAGTTGTTAAATCCAGACCCAGAAAACGCTCGATGGCTGCAGAAGCTTCAGGCGCGGTAACCAGTTGAACTCGCCCGCTCAAACGTTGAATGCGAAGACCACGAGTAGCTTGTGCGATTTCCAACTCAATCAGCGCGTCTTCAACACGCTCCTGAGTTTCATCGAGAGCCTCTGCCAGATTCGCCAACTTTACAGGCTCTGGCGCTACAAACAACAGGCTTTCCAGCAAAACAGCTAGTTCTGCCATAGGCCGAAGAGGTCTTTCCTCTTGGGCACTGACTGCATCAGACATAGAATTTCCCACGTTTCCAGCAGAGCCGACAATGGCCCTGCAACACGTTGCACAGCGTTCAACAGCCAGGCGACTTGCTGCGAAGCACTGCTACAACTTTTACCACCGCTTGGTCGAATAAGTCAACCAGTCTCTGAGGACGATCCCTGCCAAACAGGCCGACAAACCAGAAGCAAGCCTACAGAAGCGTCTTGGCTAGCTGTATGCGTGCAAAGTTATTACTGGCTGTTCGTTAATCGCTCGGAGGTAAGGCAAATTATACCCGCCTCTAACAGATCGTGCAAGTTAGATGCGCCCTGATGTGCAAAACAAGGCGCATCTAACTTGCCGCTTTAACCCAACGCCTGTGCCAGATCGGCTATGATGTCGCTGACATGTTCTGCGCCCACGCTCAGGCGGATCAGGTTGCCGGGCACACTGGCGAGGGTACGTCCTGCATCACCCTGCTGCTGATGGGTGGAAATGGCAGGAATAGTAGCTACGCTCTTGATGCGCCCCAGATCGGTAGCTCGCCAAATCATGTCCAAACGATCAAATGTCCGTCGCGCGGCCGCGGGGCCACCCTTTACCGTGAAACCAAGCAGATGGCCGTAGCGATTGACGGGCTGGCCGCAGTCCAACTCACCATCGGCCAGCCACATGGTAGCCGAGGCCACTGCATGGCCGGGGTCCTGCGGCAAACCGGGGTAGGCCACACCCTCGACCGCTGGGTGCTGTGCCAGAAACTCGGCCACCTGCAACGTGCTACGGCTGAGATGATCCATGCGGCTGCGCAGTGTGCGCAGATCGTTCAGCACTAACAACGCGTTGAACGGGCTGAGTGCCGGGCCGTGATCACGGAAAGGCAACAGCTTGACATACAGGGCAAAGTTATCACGCAACGCCTCTGGGCCGACGCTGGTGACAATGCCGTGACGCGCCACCACTGCCCCGGCAATGGCAAAGCCACTGCTTGCCATGCTCTTGCTGACGGAGTGCACCACGATGTCGGCGCCGTGCTGTAAAGGACGCAACAACGCTGGCGTAGCTACCGTGGCATCTACAATCAACGGCGCCTGTACCGCGTGCGCCAGCTTTGCCACCGCTGCTACATCAAACACTGCCAAGCTGGGGTTGCCCGGCATTTCACCGTAGACAAAACGTGTGTTGCCGTCAATCTGCTCGGCCCAGGCATTCAGGTCAAGCGGATCGCGCACCCAGCGCAGTTCTACCCCGCGTTCGGCAGCATAGCGCTGAGTGAACAGCATGAACGTGCCCCCGTAGCATTTGGCGCTGGCAACGATATTCATCACAGTAGGTGATTTGCCTGCTACCTGATCCTGCGCTAAGAAGGGATTGGTTGCCATGAACACCGCAGCCATGCCAGAACCGGTAACGCAGGCACTGGCTTCGCCGTCGAACTGGTAGCTTTCCAACAGGGCCAGTGTGTCCTCTAGATAACCCAGGGTGGGGTTAGCAATGCGTGAATAGGTCCACGAAGGCATCAGATAGGCCAGCGCAGCTTCCATGTGGTCGCTGTTCTCGAAATGTTGAGCCGGGCTAAGATAGGCCGGTTCGACGATGCTGCCTTGATTAGCCAGCGCAGCCTCCATGCCGTACAAGCCGTGTACCGCAATGGTGTCGAAACGCTTGTTGCGCATCACCGCGCGCTGTGTGGCCTGCATAGCCTGCATAGCCTGGCCTTGGGCAATGTAGTGGGTGACGCCGGGGGTGTACAAATCGTTCATTATAAAAACCTCGTCGGCAAAATTAGCAGCCGCCGCACGACTACAGGCGAAAACAAACGACCTTTAGCTCGGTCATTTCTTCAACAGCAAACTTCACACCTTCGCGGCCCAGTCCTGAGCCTTTGACGCCGCCGAACGGCATGGCGTCAATGCGATAATCGGTGCTTTCGTTGATCATTACACCACCGACGTGCAATTCTGCCGCAGCGCGCAGCGCGGTTTGCAGGTCGCGGGTAAAAATACCGGCTTGCAGACCATAATTCACGTTGTTGGCAATGGTAAGTGCCTCGTCGAGGGTATGGAAGCGATAGACAACCGTCACCGGGCCATATACCTCGTCGCTAGCCAGCGAGCAGGACGCGGGCACGGCCTCCAGCACGGTGGGCGCGTACCTTGTGCCTCGGTACTCGCCCCCGGTGAGTAACGTGGCTCCCGCAGCAACAGCCTCCTGCACCATGCCATGCACACGCTGCGCCGCAGCTTCGTTGATGAGGCAACCCATATCACTGTGCTCATCCTGTTTGTTACCCACGCGATAGGCCGCGGAGCGCTGCACAAAGCGCGACACGAAGGCATCGTAAATGCTATCTTGCACCAGCAAGCGCTGCACATGCAGGCAGTTCTGCCCAGCGGCCCAGAAAGCACCGCTAACTGTTGCTGACAGCGCCAAATCAGAGTCAGCATCGGCCATGACGATCACCGGCGCATTGCTGCCCAGCTCCATCCCCACCTTCTTCAGGCCGATTTTGCCCATGATGGCTTCGCCCACCTCCAGACCACCCGTAAAAGTGATCATACGCACACGCGCGTCGCTGACCAGCACATCGCCGATCTCGCTGCCGCGGCCGGTGATCACCTGCAATACTCCGGCGGGCAGCAAGCCACTGGCACTGAGCGCCTCAGCCAGCTTCAACGCGCTGAGAGGCGTTTTGGAATCGGGCTTAACGATGATGGCGTTGCCTGCGGCCAGCGCTGGGCCAACCTTGTGCGCCACCAGATTGAGGGGGTCGTTGAAAGGGGTGATGGCACCGACAATGCCCACCGGCTCACGCACATAGTAGCCAAAACGATCTTCACTGCCAACACGCTGATCGAAACGGATGGTCTCGCCACCCAGGCGACGCGCTTCCTCGGCACTGATGCGCAGTGTATCA
Organism: uncultured Caldilineales bacterium; assembly: GCA_937907455.1. Lineage (GTDB taxonomy): Bacteria > Chloroflexota > Anaerolineae > JAAEKA01 > JAAEKA01 > JAAEKA01. The sequence continues at coordinate 15,585 of CALESQ010000110.1, read as the reverse complement.
ATACAGCGTGAGACCTCTTTGCGCGCTTCACGAATGGTTTTGATGCCCTCGCGGGCAATGATCAGCGCGTAGGCTTCCTGATTGGCGGCGATGAAATCGGCTCCCTGTTGCAGAATCGCTATCCGCTGATGAGTAGGCAAGGCGCGCGCCTGCGCAGCACCAGTTACCGCCGCTTCGATGGCAGCCCGCATCTCGGCAGGGGTTGCCATCGGAACGGTGTCTATCAAGGTGCCATCCTGCGGATCGCGCACCTCCATGTGGTGAAGGCTATCTGTCCACTCGCCGTTGAGCAGCATCTTCATAAACAAATACTCCTGAACTGAACGTCTCCCATTGGGTCACGGAGAAGGTTTCACATCCAAACGCGTGGTTGATTTGATTTCTGAAAAGACCAGGCTGGTACGGATATGAGCAATACCGGCGATTGTACTCAGCCGGTCCAACACAAATTGCTCTAGCTCGGCGCGGTTGCGTACCACCACCTTGAGCTGATAATCAAACTCGCCGGTGACGTGATGGCATTCCAGCACCTCGTTCATGTCTTGCACCGCCTTGCGCACGGCTTCGATGTCGCTGCGGCGATGCCGCTCCATGCTGATGTTGATCTCAGCATTGGTGATTCGCCCATCTTGCTGCAATGCCTGCAGGATTTTGCGGTCTATGTCGTCTATGTCAACCATGCTGCGATTCTAACATGAGACCGCAGCTTCGTCAATGGTTCGCTACCCAGTCGCCCTAAAATACGAAGATATGAAAGCTGAACAGTAATAAATACTTTGTTTATTCACTTCACACCCCCCAGGGAACAGGTGTCAGCCCACGGCAGGCAACAAGCCATTGGCGCGGCGATAGGCGCGAAACTCGGCCAGTTGCGCCAGATCAAAGGTAAGGGTCAGTGCAGCGGCCTGACCGTCAGCCTGCACCTGCTGCAACGCGGCCCCGCTTAACCCGGCGGCAGGATCGGTGAGCGAAGCCGCACCGCCACAACGGAAGGGTGCCTCTGAAAACGCCGACTGATCGCTCACTGCCACGGCGACTACGCTTTCCTGGGCACGCGTCAACGCCAGACTGTGCCACAATGCGCGCGCATAGACCGGCTCTGACTCGGGGCGGATGGTGGTTTGCGCGGGCACACACAGCAGATCACACCACAGCGCCAGGGGGCGCACCAGCTCAGGATACCAGAAATCAGAGCAGATCAACACACCCAGACGCGTGCCTTCCACTTCGAGACGCAAGGCGGCATGGCCCGGCTGCACCCCGCGGCGCAGCTCAAAACCAAAGAGACGCTGTTTGTCGTAGCGACCCAGCGCTTCACCGCGACGGTTGTAGACCATCGCCGTGTTGACACGTGCCGCGCGGTCGGCATCCCAGCGCTCCATCGAGCCGGCTACCAGGTTGACGTTGTGCTGCCGCGCCTGGGCGGCGGCGAATTCCTGGACGGTCTGCCAATGGGCTTGATCACCGTCGGGAGCAATGGCCGCATCAAAATGCTCTGGCCAGACCACCCAATCCGGTGCGGCAGCGGAAACGGCAGCGCTCATCAGCTCGGCCAGGGCAGCCAGCGTGCGCGGCGGCTGTTGCCAGTACACCGCGGGCTGCAAGGTGCAAACGGTAAGTTTCATGGAGTTTCATCGCGCGGCTCAAGCCGCAAAGGAGCCAACAACAACGGCAGCAAAAAGACTACCGGCACGGCCAGGGCGTGCGCCCACAGGCGATCACGCCCCAACACGTTGAAATAGAGCTGGCCATAGATCAGCACCGACATCTGTGTGAACAGCAGAAACCACAGCCCGGCGTGCAAGCGTCTGCGGGCAAGCGCCTGCTCGCGGCGGTTGGGTGGCGCGCCGGATGGGGGCGCATCGAGCAGCAGCCACGGCAGCAGCCACGCTGCATACCAGATGCGAAAACTGAGGGCCAGCGTCACATAAGCAGCCAGGCTGTCAGCCGCGCCGCGCAAGGGTGAGCGCCCGCGCCAGGTCTGCCACAACCACATCAACAGCAGGGTGATCAGCACCAGCGCACCGATCAGTGCCCAATGGCTGTGCGTCACTGCTATGTGCCAGCGCCCCAAGGCCAGCACCGGCAGGGCCAACGGCGAATACCCCACACCCTGCGCCGTATCCAACAGCCGCGGCACAATCACCCAGGGCGGGCCATAGGGTAAAAAGCAAAGCCAGGCGAGAGCTACACTACCCAACACCCCCTGAGCCAGCAGGTGCAACCGCGCCTGCACGCCAGGCAGCACGCGCAGCTCAGCCAGCAGGAAGAAGGGAATGGGCAGCAGGCCGCTCATCTTGGTAAGCGGAGCCAACGCCATTACCACCAGCCCCAGCGCGGGGCGACCACGGCGCAACAGCCACAGCCCCAACAACAGCCAAAGCAGCATCATGCTGTCGTTGTGGCCATTCATGGCAAAACTGAGCAGCAAGGCCGGGTTCCACAGCCACAACAGCGTGCGTGCGGCGCGGGTGCGGCCATCGCATGGCCGCAGCAGCAGCCAGATCAGCAGGCCGCAAAGCAACCAGCACAGCGCAGCCAACAGCTTAAACAGAACCAGCCCTAATACCAGGTCATCGCCGCAGATGGCCGCCACCCGTGCCGCGGCTTGCTGAAACACGGGGCCATAGTTGGAAACAAGGTCGCCCCATTCCCCCACGTAGCGCAGAAATGGCTCGGCAGGCAGGGCATTAGGCGGAACCAGATAGGGATTTTGACCAAAAAGGGCCTGCTCGCGCCCTAAAATCAGATAGTTGTAGCTGTCCAGGGCGTTGATAGGAAATGCGCCCAGCAGCAGCAAGGCAAAGAGCGCTGCCGGCACCAGCAGGCTAGCCAGGCGAGGCGGATGCGGGCTGCGCAGCACCGTGCGATAGGCCAAAAAATATAGGCCAAACAGCACCCCCAGCAACAGAGCATAGGCCAATGTGCCCCAGGGCCACGGCGCAAATACGGCCACATCAGGGCGGCGCGCAGGCAAGGCATAGGGAGCCAGTGGCATCCACAGGCGCAAAACCGTGTAGCCTGCCGCGCTAAGCAAGGCGTAGAACCAAAAAGAGGTGCGATGAGACATGAAGAATTTTTTTGGGAGATTTAAGGATTAAGCGGGTAATGTCGGTTGAGTAGGTCGTTTGCGGCTGCGGCAAACCCTGACCCGCAGCCGGACACATTCGGGCCGGTCGGGCCGGTCGGGCTGCTCGGGCCGGTCCCTGCGGGATGGTTCCCAATCTCCAGCCCGTACCCCGTCGCTCGGGCCGGTCCCTGCGGGATGGTTCCCAATCTCCAGACCGTGCCCCGTCGCGGTGCGGACTCGGTCGGGAGACCGGCCGAAGCTAGGCCGCTCGGGCTGCTCGGGCCGGTCCCTGCGGGATGGTTCCCAATCTCCAGACCGTGCCCCGTCGCGGTGCGGACTCGGTCTGGAGACCGGCCGAAGCTGTGGTCGGGAGACCGGCCGAAGCTGTGGTCTGGAGATTGGCCGAAGCCAGGCCGCTCGGGCTGCTCGGGCTGGTCCCTGCGGGATGGTTCCCAATCTCCAGACTGTGCCCCGTCGCGGTGCGGACTCGGTCTGGAGACCGGCCGAAGCTGTGGTCTGGAGACCGGCCGAAGCTGTGGTCTGGAGATTGGCCGAAGCTGTGGTCTGGAGATTGGCCGAAGCCAGGCCGCTCGGGCCGGTCCCTGCGGGATGGTTCCCAATCTCCAGACCGTGCCCCGTCGCGGTGCGGACTCGGTCGTTCGCCATTCTCAATTCCCCAGCGTGACATCTACCAGCGCGGGCGGGGCCGGACGTGGGGCACCGGCTGCGGCTGCATCGTACAGGCCAATCTCAAGCTGATATACGCCACCCGGCAGATCGGCAGGCATAGATACGGTGTAACGTTCCAGCACCACCTCGCCGGGTAGCCAGGTTGAAGTAGCACGCTGCGGCTGATGATCGTCCTGTGCCACCACGCGCCCACCGGCCAGCAAATGCACAAACCCGGTATAGGCGGCGTCAGGCACGGCAGCGGCCTGCCACGTCACGGTAATGGGTAAACTAGCACCGGGCAGCAGCGGCAGCGGCGACAAATCAATCCCCACCAGGGTGATGCCATCCGCAGCCGGGTGGTTGAGCGGCAGCGCCGGGGGCGGTGCCGCGAACAGCCGCGTGCTGGGCTGAAGAGCAACAGCCACCTCGAAGGGATTGCTAAGCGTCACAGATAGAGCTGCGCTCGTGGCAAGCTGCACGCGCAAACGCCACACATCACCCTGCTGCACGGCGGCAGGAGCGGCCAGGGTCCATTGGCTGCGAACCGGTGCGAGGCCCGGCTGCCATTGCGTGCTGCGATAACCAGCCGCCGCTTCCTGCGTGCCCTGAACCTGCACCTTGCCCGCGGCGTCAAGCCATTGCCACACAGCCACAGCATCAGGCAGGGCATTCTGTTGCGGCCACCACCAGGCTTGCACCAGCAAGGGTTGGCCCGCTTCGGCCATAGGCGGATCCACACGGACATCGGATAGGTATACCGCCAGGGCAGCATCATCGGCGGAGGGTGCGGTTAGCGCCGGTGATGCCGTCTTGCCCGCGCCGATCAGGTGACTGAGGGTGAACGGCTCCAGCCATACGGCTTGCCCCGCAGGGTTACCCGCCATGTCCAGCACATCAAGCGCCTGGCCGGTGGCGGTATCGTACACACCCAGGCGCAAGCGATAGCGTCCCGGCGGTGTACCTGCCTCTACGGCCAGGGCCATTGTGCCAAGCTGCGGCACGGCCACCGGCCAACGAAACGTGGGATGAGCATAAGCCGCCAAGCGCTGATCGGCACGGCCCCAGATGTGACCCTCGGCGTCCAGCAAGACAGCCGTCAGCTTCAAATCACGCGACAACGGGGCCAGTGCCTGCCACACCAGATAGAGCTGACAGCCATCATCGGTCAAAGCAAGGGGGCATTGCGGCTGTGTCCAGGCAACAAGCTGCACCTGTCCGGCGAAATTAGCGGCCACGGGCTGCATGGCTGCCGTGGCCGCGCCGAAATCAGGGGCGCTGCTCCAGCGAAAATGGCGCGGCGTGCCCAGCCCCCAAAAAGCGGCCTCTACCGGCAGTTCTGCGGCAGCACCGGCCAGCAAAAAGGGCACCACCTCGCCCGGGTCTACCACCTCGTTCTGCCATTGCAGCAGCCACACCCCCTGCCTGTCTGCCAGCGCGCGCGTCAACTCGGCGGCTGTGCGCAGATCGAGTACTGCGCTCACGTCCAGCGTTTCGCTGTCCGGCAGACGGATCAAGGCGCGGTCAGAAGCGTAGTAGCGCCAGGCGGGATAGGCATGGCCGCTCACCAGCAGAGCTGCTTCATCATCGGCCAGGTGCGCGGTGATATACTGCACGGCGCCGCGCCAATCATCCTTGCTGAAGGCCGGATCGGTGAACCAGTTGCGATCAGCCACGCCATAGCCAACCAGCAACGTCAACAACACCGCCGCTGTGATCAGCCTGAGCAGCCAGGTACGGTCACGACGCAAAGCCACGGCTGCCCCGCCGGCCAGCAGCAAAATCAAACCCGGCGAAGCCAGCATCAGATAGCGCGGGTTGAATTTGGGCGTAAAAGCAGCCAGCAGCAGGATCAGCGCCACGGGCAACAGCAGATAGCTCAGGCTAAACCACAGGCCATGCCTTGCAGAAGGTCTGTGACGTGCTGCCCACCACAACGCCGCTGCGGCCAGCAACGCCGACAGCAGCGTGAAACCGGCCCAGGGAATGGCGGCCTGCTCCAGCATGGTTTCACCTGTGGCAAAGCTGATCACGGCGTGGCGAAGTGCCTCGTTTGCTTTGAGCGCACCTTGCCAATAGCTGGCATCCTCACCGAAGCGCCGCAGCAGCACCGGCAGCCAGGGGATGTAGCCCAATGCAATCAGCCAGGCGGATAGTGCGGCCTCACGCCATAGGGTGCGGCCACGAAGCGCGCTCACTGCAAACAAGGTAAAGGCCAACAACAGAAACAGGGCAAAATAGTGTGTGTAGAGCGCAGCCAACGCGGCCAGCACAAACAGCCCCCACCACCCCCGCCGGGTGCGGGCCGCCGATGCAGCCAGCACCCGCAGCAGGGCATAACCTGCCAGCATCCCCAACGCGGTGAGCAGGGTATACATGCGCGCTTCCTGGCTGTAGTAAAGCCAGAGTGGTTGCCCTGCGGCCAGCAAAGCAGCCATGGCCGCAGCCCGCCGTCCCCACAGCCGATGGGCCAGCGCCCAGGCCAGCGCCACCATCAGCACGCCAAACACGGCTGAGGGAAAGCGCAGCAGCCATTCACTATCACCGGCGAGACGGGTCCAACCGGCCACCAGCGCATAGTACAGTGGCGGCTGGATGTCGTTGGCGGTCCAGCGTGCCAGCTCTGGCAGGCTTTGCTGCGCCACCTGAGCAGTAACTGCCTCGTCGTACCACAGCGATTGGCGCCCCAAGGCATGGACGCGCGCGCTCAATGCCAGCAGCAGGCATAAAACCGGCCACAGCAGCACACCCCAACGCCGGAAGCGCCCGTCATAGGTATTCATTGGCTGGCACAGGCCTCAGGGATCAAAGCACAGGGTAAGTCGGCGCGGGCAGCCAAAGTAGCATCCACCTCGATGCGCCCTGCCACAAAGCCATTGCTCACCGCCTGTCCTGCGGCATCCAACAGCGCCAGCCGCTCCAAAGTTTCCCAATAGTACCAGCCGATCCACACCTCATAGACGCCGGGCTTGAGCGTGGCAGGTAGGGTGACAGCATGTGCAGCCAACACCGGCTGCGCGGCAGGCCATTGCGTGGTGGGCAAAATACCGAACCAGGTGGGCATGGCATCACCCTGTGCCACCACGTTGCCCTGGGCATCGCGCACATGCAGGAAAACAGACAGGTCACGCGGGGCGGGGCCATCGGCTTGCCAGCGCAACAGCACTGGCACCCTGGCTCCCGGCGCGCTACGTACCGGCTCGTTGATGCCGGTCAGGCGCACCTGCCAGCCATCACCGGCAAAGGTTTGCTGCAAATCGCTGAACACCGGCGGCTGCAACGGTTCGATGCGGTTGTTGCGCCATTGCCATGCCCCCAGCGTGGTCCAGGTAGCGTAATCGAAGGGCTGCATGGCTTGGTCGGCGACCAGCACATGCCAACGGTACTGCACATCTCCCCAGGGGCCGCCCTGATACACCCCCGCGCCGATAGCCCATGTTTTGGGCAAATACCAGGTCAGTTTGTCGGTGACAATCACCTCGCCGGGCTGCCAACGCTGAGGTGGCAGCCATAACGGCTGAATTAATGGACGCTCGTCGGAGTTATCCGCCGTTTGGCCGTCGGGGGTGATGAAAAAGACGCGGGGAGTAGCCTCTGCCGGCAGCGGCGTCAGCGCCTGCCAGTAGAAACGAAAGGCTGTGCCGCGCCATTGGTTGTCGGGCAAAAGGTCATAGCCCACCAGCTTGAGCTGCGCCCCATCTGGCCCGCTAAACAGCAGGTCAAGCGGATGCTGCGGCGCGGCCGTGGCGCGGGCAAAACTGAAGAACTCAGTCGGCAGATCGGCCAGGGTAACGGCAGGGCTGCCCGCCTGACGCTGCATCAGTAAATAGCCGTCAGCAGCATCCAGCACGTGCCATTGGCCGGAGGCCAGCAGCGCGGCGGCCTGATCGCGCAACACCACCGGGTGCGCTGCCCAACTGTTATCGGCAGCGGCATCCAGCAGCACATAGTCGCTGTTGGCAACCACTGGAAACTGATAGATGTAGCGACGATGGCTGAAATGCGGGTAGAGGGTGGGTGTGGCCGAAAGCGGCGCGTCGGCAGGAATTTGCGCCGAGAAGCGTGCCAACAACGCTGTGTGCGCTGAGGGGGTGGTGCGGGCAAACTGATACTGCGAGCCGATGGGAGTGTAGCCCCAGGTGATCTGAGCCAGCAGCGCCGACGCTCCCAACCAAACGATCAGCACCGCGAAGGAACGGCATAAGCGCCACAGCGGACGGCTGTGCAGCGCCGCAGCCATACGCCGCAGCGCGCGGTTCAGGCGCTGGCTGCCAACAATAGTAGCGGCCACCACCAACGGAACCAGCGGCGCTGAATAGTGCAGTTGGCCGCTGTACTGCAATGGGTAAGCACTGAGCAGGTTAGCCAGCAGCAAGGGCAACCCCACCAGCAGCAGTTCAGGAGCAGCGAGGGCGAAAAAGCCTGCCGGAGCCAGCAACTTGGGCCAATAGGCCAGGCGCAATGGCTCTGCGGCTACCTCCAGCACACGCAGGGGGCGGGTGATGAGGGTTTTCAGCACATCACCGAAACTGCTGCCCAACGCGCCGAAGCGTGCCACATAGGGGCTTTCGCTAACCCCATAGGCAGCCGATGCGTGTGCCGGAATAATCACGAAGGTAGCGACATAGAACCAGCCCAGCCCAGCTAGCAGCGCCAACGCGCCAGCCAGCACCATGCGCCGTGTAGGTCGCACCACCAGGTTGTTACGCAGGCGCAACCAGACGGCGCGACCCAGCACATACAGCCCCAGCGTGGCAGTGAGCAACGCTGCGCCTTCCTGCACCAGCGCCACCAGACAGGCCATCAGCAAAAATCGTCCCCACTGGCTGCGCTCGCTAAACAGCAGGGCAAAGGCAATCAGCGGCGTAGCCAGCGGCATGGCGTGAAATTCAGCCGTTATCGGCGCTTGCAGCGAGGGATGCAGCAAAAACGCCGCAGTAAATACCAGCGCCACCACCGCGGGCAAGGTACTGCTGCGCAAGCGGATGCGTCCCGCAGCCAAATCGCCAGGCGTCAACCCGCCGAAGCGTCGCCAGGCGATCAAAAAGAGCGGCCACGCACCCAATGCCAACGCCAATGCCTGCAAAACCAGCAAGGCGCGCACATCATCCCACACCAGAAACAGCAGCGAGACCGCGAAAAAGATCGGCTCTACATGGTCGGTCAGGCGCGTGGCCAAACCGCTTTCACGGCTTTCCTCGACAAAACGGCCCTGGCTGGTGTTCCAGATCGCCTGGTCCATCTGGCCCAGGTCGGATTTGTGGGTGCGGTGCGCCGCGTGCAGATCCACGGCCAGCAGCGAAAAACAGGCGGTGAAAGCCAAAATCATGGCCCACACCAACCAGGTAGCCCAGCGCGGCGGGGGAGAAAAATCGTTGGAATGCGACATAGAACGATGAGTTTACTCAGCGGGGAAAAGATGCAGCCGTCCCGCCGCATCAATTTCTACGGTGGATGAAAGCGGCTCGGCGGTCAGGCCACGGCTGCTGTCAGGATACCACAGACCGATGCGTAACGCCAGCCGCGCCGCGCTGCGAGTATCCAACGGCAACGCGGTGACATCAAGCAGCCGGTACGCTGCGTCTTGCTGCTGCCAGCCCTGCACGCCCAGGGGATGATCGGCCTGCGCCAGCGTGACGCCAGCCGCATCGGTGAGATGGACAAACAGCGTGGGCGGAGTGTGGTCGCGGCGTGCGGCTGCGGCAGCCGCAGATGCACGCCAGGCGGTGAGCAGATGGTAGCCGGGCTTATCGGCGCGGGGCGGCAGCAGCTCGGCAGCCAGCAGTTCCAATTCCTCGCCCTCTTCGCCGCGAAAACGCGCCAGCGGGGGCATTGCCGCCAACAACGCGGGCTGCAACGGCCGTGCGCTGAGGCTCAACACGCACAAGGGCGCACAGTCACCGGGCGCGGCGGCGGGTGCAGCCAGCGTCAGCGTCACCGTTCCGGCAGCGGTCAGGGGAACCACGGCACGCGCGGCATAGACATCGCCGAACACAGGCTTCACGGTGGCGGTGACGGCCTGACCGCCGATCTGCCAGGTGGCCTGCGCGGCCTGCGGCCCTTCCAGCAGCGCATGAATAGCCCAGTCACCAGCCAGCGGCAAGGCCAGCGTCAGCGTGCCGCGCTCCGTCAGTTGCCGTGCGCGCATCTGCCGATGGCTAAACGGTGCAGAAAAGCCGGCATCCCAGGCGGTGACGTGTGGCGTCAGATCGGGCGACAGCGCGGTGCTGCTCCAAGCGGCGGCATCACTGCGCCAGGCTACCGCGGTCTCATCGCTGTAGACCGGCAGGCCCAACCCCTGTGCAGCCAGCAGCGCGGCGGCCTCGAACCATTCTGGATGCTGCGGGTCGCGGTGGATAATCACAAACTCTACACCGGCTGCGGCCAAACGAACAGACGCCTCGCGTATATCCTCAGGCTGATCAGCCGCCTGCTCGGCAGGGTCGGGGCTGCGCACCAGCCCGCGCCAGTCGCCGGAAAAATAAGTAGCCCAATCCAACGAAAAGAAGCGATTGAGGAAAGGCAAAGCCGCCTCGGCAGCCTGCAAGCGCTCCGGGCGACGGCCAATATACCCCGACACCAGCGGCTTTTGATGCACCGTCTGATAGAACATGGCCCAGGCGGTACGGGCCTGAAACATCTCACCCGCAGGCAGATCAGCCACAGCAGCGCGCCCAGGTGCAGCCTGCACCTGGGCATATACCGGCGGGATGACGGCGGAACTGAGCGGATAAGGCCAGGTCACGGCCATACTCGCCACCAAAGCGGCCAGCCACAAGGCCAGCAACACAGCGCGCCCGCGGCCAAAGCCGTGACGTGCCCAGAGCTGGAAGCAGAAAAGCAGCACCGGCACGATGCCTGCGACCAGGGCCAGGCTACCGGCGCGCGCCGGAGCCCGAAAGGCATAGCTGCCCGGCAACAGCATAAAGAGGCGATAAGGCATCCAGCCCAACAGCTCATGGCCGTTGAGGCGCAGCACCGGCCCGAAAGACAGCAGCCAGCCGAGCAGGGTCAACCCCCACCATGCCAGTGCCCAGCGCGGAGCCTGACGATGCAGCAACGGCCAGAGCAGGGCGATCAGCAAAGGCAGCACGCCCATGAAGAGGGTGGTTTCTGCCTGCACACCACGGCTGAAGGGCTGCCAGGCCGCGGCGCTAAGGCCGCGCCAAAGGGGGTTATCAGCGGGTGGCAGCAACCAGGCCAGCAGATCGGCGCTGTAGAGCGGCACCGAGGCCGCGGCGCGCTGCGCCGCCTGGCGCAGCTCAGGGCTGCTGCTGAGAAAATTCAGATAAAAAGGGGTAACCAGCAAGGCCGCGGCGATTGCGGCCACAGCCAGCGCCGCCAACACCGGGCGTAACGCAGCCAAACCGCGTGCCCGTGCCTCGGCGACCAGCCACAACGAAGCCACCAGCCCCGCGGGCAGCAGAAAATAGGCCGCGTAGTACGGCGAAGTAAGGGCCACCAGTGCCAGGCCCACGCCCGCAGCCAGGCCGCGGCCCGGCGTAGGCCTGCGCCAGCAGGCCGCCAGCAGCGTCAGGCTCAGGGGCAGGGTTTGCATGGCGGCCAGCGCCAAATGTTGCTGGCTGCGCACGATGTGATAGCTGCCAGCCATCAGCCACAAGCCGCCTCCCCATGCCAGCCACTGAGCGGCCTGCCGCGCCCGCGGGGTGAGCGCCTCGCCGCGGTGTCGCTGCCAGGCTGCCAGGCTTTGCAATCCCAGCAAATACATGGTGTAGCCGGTTAACACAAACGAGGCCAACACCAACAGGTTGTAGGCGATTACCCCACCGAAAGCGCTATGCAGTGCAATGGCTCCCAATTCGTTGAGCGGTGATTGCCAGGTTATGGGTACATCGGTCAGCGGATAGTAGAGGAGATCGGTAGTGAAGGGCGAGCGCAGACCATCTATCAGGCTGTGCTTGAACCACCACAGGTTCCACACAAACCAGGGCGCATCGCCGTTGCCGGCAATAGCCGAGCCAAGCCGCCCGGCCAGGGGCAACGTCAACAGCAGCGCGGCCAGCAAATAGCCACACAAAGCCTTGATGTGATGGGAAAGCAGCCTGGATGCCATAAAGTGATTGGTACGCCGCGCGGTTTCTGCGAAAGCGGGCGGTGCAGGTACAATGGCGGTAACAATACCGCAAGCCCTGCGCCCTGTCAAAAAGTCAGAGCCTGACAATCAACCATGCACCCTACTTCACGCGCCGCCGGTAAAACGATCCGACTACTACTTACAATCATTGTACTGGCCTTTTGGTTCATTTTTCTGGCCGCCAATCGGCAGGAATTAACGCGCTATCCCTGGCGTCTGGCCTGGCTGCCGCTGCTGGCATCATGGGCGGTGCTGGCCGTACAGATCGTTTTGGTGGGCAGCGTGTGGCAACAAACACTGCGCCTGACCGGCGGTGAGTTAAGCTGGCACAGCGGGGTGGCGATCTGGCTGCAAGCGCAACTGGCGCGCTATATTCCCGGCGGGGTGTGGGAATATGCCGGCCGCTATGCACTGAGCAGCGCTTCGGGGGTCAACCGGCGGGCGCTGGGCCTGAGCGTGGGGGTGGAAATGGCGCTGCAAGCGGCCAGCGGCGCGGTGTTCCTGGTGGCGGCCTTGCTGCTGCGCAGCGACGATGCCACCGGCGACTTTCTGCTGCCGGCGCTGGGGCTTGTGGCTGCTTGTGCGCTGCTGCTGATGCCGCCGGTGTTCAGCCGCCTGGTCAACGCCGGGTTACACCTGCTGCGACGGCCATCACTCACGCTGCGCCTGACCTACAGCGATTTGGTGAAGTTGTTTGTGCTGGCGCTGCTGGGCCACGCCCTGAACGGGCTGGGTTTTGTGCTGTTTCTCAGCGGGCTGATAGAGCTGCCGCGCGTGGCGGTGCCGCTGGTGCTGGCCGGCTTTATCGGGGCATGGCTGATTGGCTACCTGGCGGTGTTTGTGCCCACGGGCATGGGGGTGCGCGAAGGGGCACTGGCGCTGCTGCTGCAAGGCGTGCTGCCTGCCGCGCCGTTGGGCGCAGCGGCGTTGGGGTATCGGGTCTTTGTGGCGCTGCGCGATCTGATGGCTGCGCTGCTGGGGCGGCTGCTGCAAGGCCGCTAGGCCACGCCGTATAACTGCAAGGTGTGGGCGGTGACGGCCTCCCAGGAAAACTGACGGCGGGCAAAGTCATACCCGGCATCGCCCAGGCTTTGGGCGCGGGCAGGATCATTCAGCAACTGCGCAATGGCTGCGGCCAGCGCAGCGGGGTTACGCTGGGCCACCAGCAAGCCAGAGATTTCATGCTGCACAATGTCAGCAACACCGCCTACATCGGTGGCTACCACAGGCTTGCGGTAGCGCATGGCCTCTAGCGACACCATGCCCAGCATCTCGGTGTCGCCGGTGTCATCTATAATTGAGGGCAATACAAAGATAGCGCAGCGCTGATAGGCGGCTTGCAATTCCTCGTCGGAGACGCGACCAGCCAGCGTTACCTGCTCGTCCAACCCCAATGCGGCGATCTGTGCAGCCAATGCGGCGCGCTCTGGGCCATCACCCACCAGCAGCAGCCGTGCCGCAGGGTGGGTAAGCGTCAGCCGCGCCATGGCCTCTATCAGATAGCGCTGCCCCTTGCGCGGGATCAAACGCCCTACAGCCAAAATCAGCCCTGGCTCGGCGGGCCAATGCAGAGCGGCATCAGGCAGGGCAATGCCATAGGGGATGAGCTGCGGCACCACGCCGGTGGCCTCGGTCAACTCGGCCGCGGTGAAAGAAGAGATGGCGGCTACGGCATCGCTGCGGCGCACCAGGGCGCGCAACAGCCCTCGCAGGGCGGGAAAGCGGCGCGTTAGCACGAGATCGGCCCCGTAGAAGGTGGCGACGAGGCGGGCAGGGCGCGCAGCACGGGCGGCCAGCGCCAAAATGGCTTGCGGCATCGGCCAATGAACGTGGATCACGTCGTAGCGATGATGCCGCGCCAGACGCCAGGCTGCCCAACACCCCGCCAGCAGATAGCCCGGCAGCAGCGCCAGGTAGAGCGGGTTGCGCCGAATCTTGTTGGGAGCGCCCTCGCCGTGGGTGAGGGTTTCCCATCGGGCCGGGGCATACCGAAAGCGCTGTACAGCCAGACCATGCACGCGGTGGCTGCCCTGGCCGGCAAAGGCGGGGGCCAGCACATCGAAATGTAACCCCTGAGCGCGCAGCAGGCCCAGCAGCTCTACCAGCCAGGGGGAATGGGGGTCGCCCTCCCAGCGCGGGAAGTTGGTGGTGATGATCAGTACGCGGGTCATGGCTGCGGCGACGGCGGTGGGTCCGGTTGAGGTGCGGGGGTGCTGCGCCCTGCCCCTGCGCGCAGCTCGGCCTCCAGCTCACGAATCTGCTCGGTTTGGTTGACAATCAACTCAGCCAGGAAGCCAACGAGCAGCAGCAGCAGCCCGGCCAGGCCCAGCACGCCCGCGCCGATGAACACGGGGCGCAACTGCATGTGGGCGAGGAGGTAAAGCAGCACGAGGGCGGCATAGGCAAGGCCGGCAATGCCCAGAAACGCAAGGCCCAAGCCGCCGAAAAAGCGCATGGGGGCCTGGCTGAAGGTGAGCAAAAAACGCACCACCAACACATCAAGAAACGATTTGGGGATGCGCCCCAGGCCGAATTTGGACTGACCGCTGGTGCGAGGGTACCAGGTGGTGGGGGTTTCACCGATGCGAAAGCCCTGGTGCGCGGCGATTTGCAGGATGAAGCGATGCCAATCGGAACGCAGCGGGGGCAGGGCTTCGATCACCTCGCGGCGAAAGGCCTTGATCCAGTTCATGTCGTGGACGTTCACCGGAAAAAGGCGCTGCGACACGCGGTTGTAGATGCCGGAGGCGAAGACTTTGCCGTCGTCACGCCCCTGCCGCCAGCCCGCCACTACGTCGTAACCTTCGTCGAGCTTTGCCAGCAGCTTGGGAATGTCCTCTTGGGGGTTCGATTCGAGGTCGGCAGGCAAAAAGACGATGGCTTCCCCGCGCACGGCGCGAAAGCCGGTGCGCAGCGCGGCGGTGAGGCCGAGGTTGCGGCGATGACGGATCAGACGCAGGAAGGGATAGGTGGCGGCGAGGCTGGCGGCTACCTGGCTCGTGCCGTCGGTGGAGCCATCGTCCACAAGTACGAGTTCGCAGGTGCGCCCGCGCAGCTCAGGGGCGGCGAAGGCCTGCGCTACGCTGTCGAGCAGGGCAGGGATGTTGCCGGCTTCGTTGCGGGCAGGGATCAGGACAGAAAGGTCGAGGGTCATGGGCTGGTCACGATTCGCGATGAGAAGCCTGGGCTTTGACAAAGCGCGTGGGCGGCTACCCAGGCAGCCAGCCCACGCGGGAATTATAGCATTGTCATGCTGCCGCGGCTAATCAGGCGGGAGGGTGACGGGCGCGGGGAAATTGGACTTGACGATGACAGAAAGGGGCTTTATACTTGGCTGGTTAACACGCGACAGCGGCATTCCGCATTTTGCTCAATTTTTTAATCCGCATAAAACGCCTCCAGAGGGGTACTATGCGGACTGTATTCCGTATAATACCCCGACAGAGGGCAAAAAGCGGAATAGTCGCCCCGCTGATATACGGACTGCATTCCGCATAATTATTAGTTGGGCGGCACGCAGAACTCGAGTAATTGATGATGGATACACAGATGTACGCAAAAATAGTAGCATTTTCAATTATTTTCTTTGTGGGCGTTATTGTTGTATCCCATTTCTATACTCAAACTGCGTATGATTGGACTCAAAACACGATAAGTGAATTAGCATCCCAAACTCACAAATATAAATGGATTATGCAATCTCAGTAGTTCACGATTTTGGCAGTTGAGCAGGTAAGGGCAGGGCCATGAC
>CALESQ010000109.1 GCA_937907455.1 uncultured Caldilineales bacterium | reverse complement strand
TCCAGCTTCGGCAGATCGAGGTCTACGCTGGGCAGATCGAGATCAGCATCCAGCTTCGGCAGATCAAAGTCTACGCTGGGCAGATCAAGATCGGCATCCAGCTTCGGCAGATCGAGATCCACGCTGGGCAGATCGGCATTGGCCACGGCGGCTACGTTAAGCCGCTCGCGCAGCAAAGCCAATTCAGCCTGAGCGCCAGCCAAATCGTCACGGGAACGTGCGTTCCGCTGTTCATAGTCTGCCTGGGCAGTAGCAAGTTGGCTCCGCAGCGAAGTTATCTCAGCCTGTGAGCCAGCTAAATCCTTATTGAGCAGATCCATTTCCGAGCGAAATTGTACAATTTGCTGGTTAAGATGATCACTCGACGGTTTTTGCAGGGCCTGTGCATCGTATAATTCGATGCGTGTTAACTGCAATGCACCCTGGGCATTGGCCAATTCAGCGCGCAACTCGGCTTCTGTCTGTGCAAAAGCTGCATACTTGCGCCGCCAGTAGAACCAGTCAATGAATAGTTCAACCAGCCAACCAACCAATACACCAATGAAGAAACTGAGCCAATCCATGTTTCTTTCCTCCAAATTTCTGGAAGATACCAGTTTAAGGTATCCCGATCATTGCAATGCGCCTGCATGAACACAGACGTTGCTCAGGTTTTACTTTTGCAAACCTCGCTTGGAACGAGGAAAATTATAACACAAACCTGTAGTTTGTATAAACTGAGGCCTTTAACGCGGAAGTGACGAGTGCGTTCATAATTAAGGCCCCAACATATCGTGGGGCCTTAAGCAGGCAAATAACCAGGCAGGGAGAGGAGCGGCCAGCGGTCTATTTTTCCTCTTCCCGCTCCTTCTTGGCAGCCTCGATCACCTCAACGGCAATGTTGCCGGGGACGATAGCATAGTGCGAAGGCTCTATGTTATAGATACCGCGCCCCTGAGTAAGCGAGCGCAGATCGGCGGCGTAGCGCTGCATTTCAGCCAACGGCGCCTGAGCTTCGATGACGCTTTTGCCGCGTTCCTGGCCCATGCCCTGCACCAGCGCACGCCGGGTATTGAGATCACCGATAATGTCTCCAACGTAGGCATCGGGCACAATCACCATGACCTTGACAATGGGTTCCAGCAGCACAGGACCGGCTTTCTCGAAAGCCAGCTTGAATGCCTCACGGCCCGCGATCTGAAAGGCGATATCTTTTGAGTCGACCGGGTGCATCTTGCCGTCGTAGATTTCAGCGCGCACGTCCACCACCGGATAGCCAGCAATGACACCCTGCTCCAGCACTGAACGAATGCCCTTTTCAATCGAGGGGAAGAAAGAACCGGAGATCGAACCACCAAAGATGCGGTCGGTGCTGTATTCAAAGCCCGCCCCGCGCTCCAGCGGCCTGACTTCCATGTGCACCTCGCCGAACTGGCCCGCACCGCCGGTCTGCTTCTTGTGGCGATACATCTCGGCTGCATTGCGGGAAACCGTTTCGCGATAAGGAACCTTGGGCAAATGTGTCTCGATGGTGACGCCAAATTTCTCGTGCAGAGAATGCACCGCCACATCCACATGGGTATCGCCCATGCCAGATAAAATCGTCTGACCAGTGCCCTGCTCAAAGCGCCAGCGCAAGGTGGGATCCTGCTCGCTGAGGCGGGTAAGTGCCGGCCCCATCTTGGCCGAATCTTGTTGGGTTTTGGGGGTAATGGCAACTTCAAACAGTGGGCTGGGGTATTTCGGACCAGCGACCGTCATCATGGCATTGCGCCGTGCTAAAGTGTCACCGGTGATGGTGTCGCTCAGCTTGGCTACTGCACCGACATCGCCCAATGCCAGCCGGTCTACGTTGATCTGATCCTTGCCGCGCATCACCAGCAACTGGCCCAGGCGCTCTTCGGCCCCAGTGCGGGCATTGTTCAGACGGCCTTCCTCTGCGGCCAGCTCACCGGAGACTACACGAAAATAGGTGAGTTTGCCCACGTAAGGATCGGCTACTGTCTTGAAAACATACAAAACCACCGGCCCCGCGGCATTGGGCTTCAAAGCTTTGCTTTCACCCGCGGCATCCAGCACCTCGACCCCCTTGCTGCCCGCATAGCCAGGCACCACCTCGGCCAGCAATGTCAGCATGGCACGCACGCCGATATTGTGGGTTGCATCCGTGTAGCAAACGGGCACGACACTGCCAGAACGTACCGCAGCTACCAGGCCACTGCGAACTTCCTCCGGGCTGAGCGCCTGGCCGTCCAGGTACTTCATAATCAGGTCGTCGTTGTCGCCCGCTGCGGCCTCGTTCAGGGCCATGATTGCCATTTCAATATCATCAGCCAGGGCTGCCGGAGCCGCCTCGGTCTTGCCCTCAGGCCCCACCGAGGCCTTGCCTCCCAGCAAATCCACTACGCCCTTGAAGTTTATCTCGGCGCCGATGGGAACCTGCACGGGCACGAAGTTGGCGCCGAATATCTGGGCCAATTCAGCCACTACCTGCTGCGGGTTGGCATTTTCACGCCCCATCTTGTTCAGACAGACGATGCGCGGCAGGCCCATGTCCTCAGCGATTTGCCAGGCAATTTCCGTGCCGACTTCGACACCAGCCACAGCATCCACCACGATCAGCGCGGCATCGGCTGCCGACGCTGCGCCGTATTCCTCGCCGACGAAGTCTACATAGCCCGGCGCATCCAGAAAATTCAGCTTGTACCCCTGCCACTCAACCGGTAACATGGTCAAATTGATGGAGATGCTGCGGCGCTTTTCTTCGGCGTCGTAGTCCGATACGGTATTACCGTCCTCAACTCGCCCCATGCGGGTCAGCGCGCCTGAGTCGAACAGGGCAGCTTCGGCCAGCGCTGTTTTGCCTGCGCCAGAGTGACCCAGCAAGGCGATGTTGCGGACGTGGTCAGCGGAATACTGCTTCATGGTGTATCTCAAATCCTCCTGGATGTGCTTCATTGCATGGCTACAGCAGACTACGCCGCCAGCTTCCTGCGAATGAGGCCGGCGGCGTAACTATTTTAACCGAAGAAGGGGTTAGTGTCAAAGACAAAGGGGGTTGCGCAAACCTGCTCAATCAGGCTGCATAGTGACGCACGGTAGCCAGCGGCTGACCCACCAGCCCCAGGGCGCGGCGTTCTGCCTCCCACAGAATACGTTCTTCGTCCAGAGTGAGCAGGTGGTGTGCGCGCATCAGCCAGCGACCTGCCACCATTACATGGCTGACATCGCCGGCCTGAGCGCTGTGCAGCAGGCTGGCGACCAGGTTGTGACGTGGCCGCCAATGAGGTTGATCGCAATCCAGCAGGATGAAATCAGCAAGCGCGCCGGCAGCAATCACGCCGCTGTCGGGCCAACCCAGGGCGCGGGCACCGTTTTGCGTGGCCATGCGCAGCGGCAGGTCACCGGCCATCAGCTCAGGATCACGATGATGTAGCTTCTGGATCAGCGCGGCCAGCCGCGCTTCTTTCAGCATGTTAAGGTCGTTGCTGCTGGCGGGGCCATCGGTTCCCAGAGCAACATTGACACCCAGCGCCTGCAGAGCCGGCACCGGAGTAACTCCCATGCCCAGCTTCATGTGGCAGTTGGGGCATTGCACCACGGTGGCCCGATGGCGCGCCAGAATGGCTTGATCCACGGCGTTGATGGCAATGCCATGCGCGGCGATCACTGGCACATCGAAAACACCGTTGGCCTCCAACAGTTCCACCGGTGTGCGATCATAGCGGGCGAGTGAGTTATCCACCTGCTGCTGCGACTCGGCCAGGTGGATGTGGATGCCGACCCCCAGACGAGCGGCCACCGCCGCGGTGCGGGCCAGAAAGCGCGGCTCGCACATGTAGGGCGAATGCGGCCCCAGCACGGTACGAATGCGGCCATCGACTGCGCCCTGCCAGCGTTGCACGAAATCTACGGTGCCTTGCAGGTCGGTGCCAATGTTGGCTTCCTCTCCGAACACGCACCAGGCCAGCAGCGCGCGCAAGCCGGCTTGCTCGGTGGCCGCGGCTACGCGGTCCATATAAAAATAGTGATCAGCGAAAGCTGTTGTGCCACCACGAATCATCTCAGCCACGGCCAACATGGCCCCCCAATACACATCGTCTTCAGTGAGCTGCGATTCGACTACCCAAACGCGCTCGTTGAACCAACGATCAAGTGGCAGATCCTCAGCCCAGCCGCGCTCGAAGGTCATCGAGGCGTGGGTGTGGGCGTTGACCAAGCCGGGCAGCAACACGTGGTTGCGCGCGTCCAGCGTATCATCGGGCTGAAAATCGGGAGGGACCTCGCCCACGGCCACAATGCGTGCGCCGTCAATGGCTAAATCGGCATCGCGCAGCACCGTGCCGGCCTCGTCCAGAGTGATAATGTCAGCGTGGGTGATCAGTGTTTTGGTCATGGGTGTTCAGGTAATCGAGAGAGTTTAGAGGTCTTTGGTCTTTGAGATCCAGATGTTTACTGCTTGCCGGAACAAGGGCTGTTTAGCCAGGAAATCATCCATGCTGGTGAAAGAAATGGTGGCACGGATATTAGAATTCCATTCCAGAAGCCCGGTAGGATCTTCATACAGGTGCGGCGCTTTTTTATCTTCTTTTGGCTTTGCCCCGGTATGAAGAATAAGGCCGACTCTGTCACTCTTGTGAAGCATAACGGTCATACGGTCTTTGCCGTTGTCACAAAACGAAGGAGCATTCCATTTGATAATTTCAGTAAGGTGAGGACATTCGTCCGAGATTGCCAGCAGTAAAGCCTCGAGCAGTGGTTTACGCGCGTCTGCGAATTCTGCTAAGAACGCCTGATGGGTTTTTGCCATGAAAAACACTGGCTCCTCTGACGAAGGGTGGGGAATTCTTCACAACGACCGGCGCACAGCCAAGAGCCTGTCAGGAATAGCTCCCGGCTTCAGCCGATTTGTGCAAACTGGCTATCAATCTCCCGCCGCGCCTTTTGGCGTTTATGGCCGGAGAAGCACCAACGAACAGATATTCTATGGCGCTCAGTATAAAGGCTGTGGCATTTTTCGTCAAGAGGCAATCATGTGGCTAAACAAAAAGGCCTCGTAAGTCCGGCAAGACTTGCGAGGCCCTGAATCAATCAACCTGCTTAGCGCTTAGCGAATGCGCCGCACCACGCCATCCATCAACAGGCGTGAGGCCCCCTGTGCGCCCCACATCAGAGTACGCTTTTCCAGGTTGAACAGGCGCTTGGCTGTGCCTTGCACCAGATCGCCCACCGGTTCCAGCCGTTGAGTCATCGAGGCGCCACGCGTGACTTTGAGAATGGCTTTGCCCAACGCATAGTTGCCAGGAGAGCGCATGATGGTGGCTACGTCTACTGCCAGCGGGGCCTGTCCCACAGCATAGGCATAAGGTCGCGTAAACTGCATGACCCCTTCTTTGCCGTGGATACGGCCATAGCCGGAATGCTTGGTGCCGCCAAAGGGCAGCATAGGAATGGCAAACTGGGCAATGGTGTCGTTAAGGATCACCGAGGATGCATCCACCTGCCGCGCCACTTTCCAGGCTTGATGCATGTCACGGCTCCACACCGACGCGCCCAAACCGAATTCGTTGGCGTTAGCCAGCTCGATAGCTTCGGCTTCGTTGGAGACCTTCATAATCGGCATCAGCGGGCCGAAAGTCTCTTCCTGCATCAGCAACATGTCGTGAGTGACATCTACCAGCACCGTAGGGCTGACAAAGTTGCCTTCGATTTGCCCGCCGGTGAGGATGCGCGCGCCGCGCGCCAGCGCATCCTCCAGGTGACGCTGAATCACCTTGAGCTGCCGCGGGTCGGTGATCGGCCCCATGTAGAACTTGCTGCCAGGCTCGCGCGAATACCCCATGCTGATACGCTGCGCCTCATCAATCGCCAGATCAAGGAATTGCTCGTAGACCTGCTCGTGAACGTAGACACGCTCCACAGCCATACAGGTTTGACCGGCGTTGAAAAACGCGCCCCAGGCACCCCAACGCGCAGCCGCTTCCAGATCGGCATCGGGCAGCACAATCATGGCGTCCTTGCCGCCCAGCTCACAGGCTGAGGGGATCAGCAGTTCAGCCGCAGCTTGCGAAACCTTGCGCCCAGTAGCCGTAGAGCCGGTAAGGAAGATATAATCGGGCTTGCTTTGCACCAGCGCCGAACCTACGCGGCCATCACCATGCACCACACGGACGAAGGGCCTCATTTCGGGCACGCGCTCGATCAGGCGCTCCATCAGCAAGCCAGTGGCTGCGGTAACCTCAGAGGGCTTTAGCACCACGGTGTTGCCGGCCAGCAAGGCACCCAGCAGCGGCGGCATGGCGAGGGCAAACGGATAGTTCCACGGGGAGATCACAGCCACCACGCCGTACGGCCGTGGCTCGACATAGCATTTCTTGAAAATGAACAGACCGCTGGAAACCTCGTAGCGTTGCAGCCAGCGCCTGGCACGACGCAGATAAGAATCGAGCATGTCAACCGTGATGAAGACTTCGATCATGGCGTCCTGGCGCGATTTGCCGCAATCCTGGTTGATGACATCGGTGATCTCATCAATGGAGTTGATCAGCAACTTTTGAAATTTGCGCAGGATCGCCACGCGTTCGCCGACATCCTTGCGATTCCAGATGCTGAAGGCGGCGCGCATCTCCGCCACTTTCTGCTCAACCTCCTCCACCGGAGTCATGGCAAGCTGACCGAACTCAGCGCCGGTAGCAGGATTGGTAAAGGTTAAAAAGGGCACGGGGGTAGACATAGACACTCCTTGGCTGATCCGTCGTTGGATCGCTTTTTATACAAAGACTATTCGCGCAGGCTTGCGCATTATACCACACAATCACGCAATGCGTTACAAGTGGAGGTGAAGGGTCTGATTGACTGACAAATCTTGTAGCGTGGTCAGCGTAAGAATTCTACAGAGAAG
>CALESQ010000108.1 GCA_937907455.1 uncultured Caldilineales bacterium | reverse complement strand
CGTCTCGCTTAGTTTGCCTTACCTCAGTCCAGAACTGAGTACTCTAAACTTAAGTACTTTAACACAGATACAGCAAAATGCCAACCTGGCAGCCACCTCAACCCGATTGCCAGACCTTGGGCTGTGTGCTACAATGGATCGCATGGTGCTGGAAATTCGTTTGGATGACATTGCACGACTGCGCAAGCCGCATCCCTGCGGCAGTTATGACTGGCGTGTAGTGCGTGTGGGAGCCGATATTGGCCTGCAATGCACCACCTGTCAGCGCCGCGTGTTGCTGACCCGCCGCGATTTCGAGAAACGGCTGAAAACCTTTATCAGCCGCGGGCCGACCGCTGATCTCTCAACCTGAACACAGCTAGCCCCCAAGCCATGTCTTTTGCTAATCCTCCCCGCGGGTTCTGGCCGGTTTTAGAAAATCGCTCCTTTCGCAGTTTGTGGAGCGCCCAATGGCTTTCGCAAACGGCACAGAACACGATCAACTTTGTGTTGATTGTGTTGATCGAACGCCTGACCGGCTCCAGCGTGCAGCAGGGGTTGATGATTCTGGCCTTTACGCTGCCCGGAGTGATTTTTGCGCCACTCAGCGGGGTGATTATTGACCGTTGGCCCAAACGCCATGTGCTGGTAGCCTCAAATGCCCTGCGCGTGCTGCTGGTGCTTGGCTATTTGCTGCTGCTGGAGGTGATGAACGACAGCAACGAGGGGTGGGTGCTGCTGGCGATCTATCTGGTAGCCTTTCTGATGTCCACGGTGGCGCAGTTTTTTAATCCGGCTGAAGCGGCCACCATTCCCATGTTGGTGGAGCGTAGTCACTTGCTGGCCGCCAATTCACTCTTCAACCTTACCCTGGCCCTGTCCCAGGTCATTGGCTTGATCATCTTTGGTCCGCTGGCTGTCAAATTGTTCGGTATTCCTACAGCCTTTGTGTTAGGGGCCATTGCCTATAGTGCAGCTGCCTGGCTGGTATATCGCCTGCCGCTGGATGCCCCGGCGCGCGAGGGGATACACGCCGAACAGGGTTGGCAACGCGTGCGACGTGATGTGCTAGCCGGCGCAGGTTTCGTGCTGAACCATCGTCCGGTGCTGGTGAGCATTATCCATCTCACCCTGATCGCCAGCCTGGTGATGGTGCTGGCGATGCTGGCTCCCGGCATTTCGTCGCGCGTCTTTCATCTCGCACCGGAAGATGCTATTGTGGTCTTTGCTCCTGCCGGCGCCGGCATGTTGCTGGCTGCGGTGATGCTGGGACGCTGGGGCGAACGCATCCGCAAGCGCACCTGGGTACAGATGGGCCTGGCAGCCATGAGCCTGAGCTACATGCTGTTTGGTGTAATCGCCTGGCGTTTCGAGGCCACCAACCAGCCGCTGGTCTTCAATGCCACGGTGATCCGCCTGCCCGCGGCCAGCGCCGCCCTGATCATTACTACCGCGCTGCTCAGCCTGTTGCTGGGCCTATCCATGTCAGGCGTGAACATCGTTTCGCAAACCCGTTTGCAGCAACAGACGCCAGAGGCGCTGCGCGGACGGGTGTTTTCAGTGCAGTTTATGCTGAACAACCTGGTGGGCATTCCTCCGATGCTGGCTATCGGCGGCATGGCCGACTGGATCGGCATTCCGCCCATGCTGGTAGGCATCGGCGTGGCGGTGTTACTGGTGCTGTTGTGGACCGTGCGCCTGGAGCGAGGACCGGACCAAGCGTTTGGCCCGCTGCCCGGCTATTTGCCGATTTTGCTACCCGCGGCAACTGAAATGCCCCCCCCTGAAGACAAGGCCGAAGCACCTGCTGAAGCCATCCCCGGCGAGGAGTTACCCCATGCGACGCACTGAGCTTGTCAGCTATCTTGACCGCTATTTACACATTGATACGATTGCCGATTATGGCCTGCAAGGCTTGCAGGTAGAGGGCAACAGCGAGGTGACGCGCATCGCCTTCACGGTGGATGCCGGTATGCCCTGTATCGAAGCGGCAATCAAGGTGGGCGCACAGATGCAACTGGTGCATCACGGCCTGTTTTGGGGCCGCGAACAGGCTATTCGCGGGCCGTTTGGTCGCCGTGTGAGCCGCCTGCTGCAAGCCGATCTCAACCTCTACGCGGCGCACCTGGCACTGGACGGGCACCCCGAAGTGGGCAACAACGCCGAGTTAGCCCGCCTGTTGGAGCTGAGTGTAGAGCGCTGGTTCGCCAACGCCAAGGGATCAGACATCGGCGTTGTGGCTGTGGCCCCCGAAGGCATGACAGTGGACGGGTTAGCCCTGATCCTCAAGGCGCGGTTGAATGCCGAGCCACGCGTGTTGGCACACGGGCCAAACACGGTACGTCGCGTGGCTATTGTCTCTGGCGGTGGCGCCGGTTATGCGGCTGAAGCCGCGGCGTTGGGCGCGGATACGCTGGTCACTGGCGAAACTTCGCATTCACACTTCTACGCAGCCGCTGAAAACAATCTCAACGTAGTGTATGGCGGGCATTATGCCACCGAAACCGTCGGCTTGAAGGCGCTGGGGCGCCACCTCAACGGCAAATTTGGGCTGGAAACGGTCTTTATTGATCTTCCCACCGGTATGTAAAAGCAAGGCTTCAGCCGGGGGCTGCTGTTTTTTGCTGGGCAAAACCGGTCTGAAGCCTCGATTTTGGGGGAGGGGGCTAGCGACGCCAGCCCCAATGCGACACCGCAATTACCGTGTCGGCCACATTGATCGCGCCGTTGCCGTCCAAGTCCAACGCGGCCGGGCAGGTCGCGCCGATAGGCTGTAGCCAGCAACCGGCGATGCGCTGCACATCGGCGATATCCACATCGTTATCACAGGCTGCCTGATTGCTGTGGCTGGTGTTCGGCTCCACATCAGCGATATGGCAGCCACCGGTGAGATCAAGCCGCCCAAAGTTTTGCGCCTGGGTGTTGGTGGCGCTGCCCTGCCAAATCAGGTAATGATCCCAATTGCCACCGTCGTCGTCGTCGTGCATGCCCAGGTTAAAGCCTGCCGAATAGCCCATTTGCCACTGAGGAGGCTGAAGCAAGCTCAGCGGCAAAGCGATCTCGATGATGTAGCCATCGCTCACCTGCAGCACCGCCGGAATGATGGTAGCAAGGTAGGTCGCCCCAAAGTCAGTCACCCGACCATCGGGATTCACAGTAATCTGGTGATCGTCTGCGCCGGTGAACACCCCGTCGCCGGCACCGTCAATGGCTATTTCAATTTCGTCGTCCTGCCATACGTCGCTGCTGTCCTCGACAATGACATCATCCCACACGCGCGCCGCCACATAGAGATAGCTTTCGTCCCAGGCGGCCCACACCTGCATCGAGGCATCTGCCGCACTGGGCGGTGGGCTGCCCGTTGGGCGCACTGTGGTGGCGCTGGTGGCATCCAGCAGCACACCGGCATTCAATGTCCAGTCGTCAAGTTGACCATCCAGCGTAGGCGGCACGCTCATATACGTGGCAGTGATCACCTGGCTGGGCGACACTGGCCGCGGGGTGGCCGTAGGGGTTGACGTGGCGGTTGACCCTGGGGATGCCGTGGGAGTGACCGTAGGCGTGCGGGTTGCCGTGGGGGTGACCGTAGGCGTAGGCGTTTTGGTGCGGGTAGGGGTCACGGTGGGCGTATTGGTAGGCGTGGGAGTAGGCGGTGTGATCGCTACCGCGTAGGTGAACACCAGCCGCGGCCGAATGGTAAGATCGTTGTTTTCGCTGGAGGCGAAATCATAGTTGACCCCGCCGCTGCCCGCTCCGCCTTTGATCACCAGGCCGTGATTGGCCTGGCTGCCCGACACCCATTGAGCCAGGGCATCGGTGACATTGAAACGCTCCCACACGTTCACCGCATCCAGCCGCTGCTGGTCAAGCAGGGTATTGGTGCGATCAGTTGGAATGCCATTAGCTCCGGCCACCGACCAATAGGTGGCGCTTGTCGCCCGATTCCAGGTCGCTTGCGCCTCGTTCCAGGCACGACGAGCGGCATAAACCCCGGCGTCTTCGTAGTTGCTGTCGTTGGAACGTGACACCACGTAAAGATCCAGGTAGCCTTCCGTGATCACTGCCTCAGACGGCACAACACCGCTGAGATCGAATTTAATCATTCCGGCCCATTCATCGTTAGGACGCACAGCAAATTTAGGCAGCTCGCCGTAGTTAGCATCAGGACTCCAACTGCTGAGATAGGTATCGGTGACGCCGTTGTAGCTGGCATTAGGCTGCAACACCACGCCGACCTCCTCAAAGGTGGTCAGGCGCACCACTTCAACCTTGTGAAAGGTGTCGTTGTCGTCGCCGCCACTGGTCAGGCGCAGATCGTTGCCGCCGTTTTGGCGGTTGGCAAAGTAGGCTCCGCTTAATACCTGGGTGGCCGTGCGCCACTCGCCGGTGTTGTACTTCTGCACGCTCATACCCAGGGTATAGGGCGACTCCACCGAGTCGTATTCCAGCGTCCACGTGCCTATGCCCTGATCGAGATAAGTCACAGTGATGCTAACCACGTTGCTACCGCCCAGCATGTAATCATCGTCTACATCGAAGTACATGTAAGGGTTGTTGCTGGCATTGTCGGTGCGCCGGGCATAGCGCCCGCGCATGTCGGTGGTGACATTCCACAGCGGCACGGTAGCGCCGCCGCTGACCGCGGTATCCTGATACAGCCAAAAGTTATAGTTGCCGCGCTGCGGAAACCAGGTAGCCAGCGGCTCGCGCATTATCGTCCACACCGAAGGGGTGTCGTCTATGGTGCGCCCCAAGTAACGGTTGGAAAAATGCCATATCTGCTTTTCAAAGGGCGTGGCCGAAGTAAGCAAATCCCATTTGGCAACAAAATAGGCTGGATGCTTGTCCAAAGCGTTCAGAACCGCCCAATAGACATCCGACTCGGTTTCCAACCCCTGACGATACACTTCCCATGCCAACGGGCCTGCTGTGTTGGGGAAAGAAAACATGGGGTCAAACTGGCCCGAACGATAGTCAAGGCGTGTTGGATCGTTAATCACCTGATCATCGTGGTCCAGCAGCAGATGGTTGTGTTTCAGGCCCACGCCATGATTGCCGGCATAATCGGTGAACTCGCGGCGCTCCCAGCGATCAAGAAAGTAGGTGGCATATTGCAGCATCAGCGGTTTGTTCTGCCAGGCAGAGCGATAGATGTCGGTGATGGCGTTTACCGTCTGCACCCACACCGCCGATGTCAGGCCATTGCTAGCAAAACACGAATCCAGCTCGTTGTCCACAGGGATAGTTTCGCCAAACATCCCCGCACTGATTTCCACCCAGGCCACGCGCGGATCATTGTCATAGCGCGCGGCCGCGGCATGAATAAAGCTGGACCACGCTTGCAGATAGCTCGATGACCAGTATTTGGGAATTTGATAGGTGTGTCCTTGATACTGGCAGGTTACAAAGCCATTGCCCGAAGGATAGCGCAGCATATACCATTCCGGCATCCACGCGCCGCCGCAGCAGATACCATCGTAGCTGTTGAAACGCAAGCCCACCGGCTTGCCCAAGCTGGCCTCGGCTGTAATCCAGCTATCCACCGGTTGCCAGTTATACACGCCCTGTTGCGTGGTTTCGATGCTGTTCCACTGGAAGTTTTGCTGACCACCCACCACATAGGGATATTGTGCCGGACTGGTGTTACGCCAATCCAGAAAAACATAGATACCAGGAGATGGCCAGTTGCCTTGCACCGCATCACCGTCTGCGGGCGCAACGGGCTGGCTGCGTTCCGTTGCCAGCCCTGCCGGGCTTGTCTTTGCTGATACAGCCATCCCTCCCGCCATTAAAATCAAAAAGGTGGTAACGATCACAACACCGTTGACTAACAGATTGGATTTAAAGTTCATGCTTTATCCTTTTCAAACGCAGGGAAGACTATTGTTCGGCTATGTTAAAACGCTTTGCTGCTGGATTGCACCGATTATACGTGAAAACCCGCTTGCAGCAAGATGCACACAAGTTATGGTATCGAGTTATGGTATAATGAGGCCATGAACGAAGCGGCCATTCACACCGAGCGTCTGAACAAGGAATATTTACCACAACGCACCCTGCGCCAGAACCTGCGCAACACGCTGGGGCGCATCTGGCCCAGCGATTACGATGATGAGCCGGTGCTGGCTGTGCGCGATCTGTCGCTTACTGTGCACGCCGGAGAGCTGTACAGCTTGCTGGGGCCAAATGGCGCTGGTAAAACCACCCTGATCCGCCTGTTGTGTACCATGATTGTACCCACCTCAGGCACAGGCAGCATCTTCGGCGTTGATCTGGCCCACAGCAACCAAATTCGCCAGATGATCGGCATGGCCACCGGCGAGGAGCGCAGCTTCTATTGGCGGCTGAGCGGGCGACACAACCTGGAGTTTTTCGCCGCGTTGTATGGCCTGAAGCCGGCCCATGCGCGACAGCGCATCACCGAGCTGCTGCGTCAGGTGGACCTCACCAGCCACGCCGACCGCCCGTTCCGCACCTACTCCAGCGGGCAAAAGCAACGCCTGGGCATCGCCCGCGCCTTGCTGCATCACCCACGCCTGCTTTTTCTGGATGAACCAACGCGCAGTCTGGATCCTACGGCAACCCTGCGCCTGCACGAATTCATCGAACAAGAGCTACTGCAGAACGAACAAATGACCATTCTGCTCACCACGCATCGCCTGGACGAAGCCGCCCGCCTGAGCCACCGCATTGGTATCATGCACAAAGGGCATCTGCAAGCCGAAGGAACCCCCGACGAGCTGCGTTCCCGGCTGGGCGCAGCCATTCTCTACACCTTGCAGGTAGACGGGCTGGCGCTGGATCCGCGTACGATGGCCGCAGAATTGCCCGGCCGGCTGGGTGTCGAGCGCCTCGGCGAGGGGCAATGGCATCTGGTGCTGGAAGCGGTAGATAGCGAAACCGCGCTGCCGCTGCTGCTTAACCGTCTGATCGCCGCGGGCGGGCAGGTGCGCAGTGTGCAGCGCAGCCGTCCCTCACTCGACCAAGTATTTCAGCGTTTCACCGAGGCCGTCTAGCCATGCAACGTGCCCTTGCGTTTCTGCGCCGCGATGTGCGCTTGCAACTAAGCTATCGCTTTGCTTTTGTGCTGCAAATCGTCGGCATTTTCTTTAACATGCTGGTTTTCTTTTTCTTCAGCAAACTGGTTGGCCCCAGTGCCATGCCCTATCTCGCCAACTACGGCGGCGATTACTTCGCCTTTGTGCTGGTTGGATTGGCCTTTTCCGGCTATTTCGGCGTGGGGCTGCAAGGCTTCGCCTCGACCATTCGCGAGGCGCAAACCACCGGCACGCTGGAGGCGATGCTGCTCACCCCCACGCGGCTGCGCACGGTGGTGTTAGCCAGCAGCCTGTACGACTACGGCTTTGTCACCTTTCAAGTGATGCTCTACCTGGTGTTCGGCGCACTGCTGTTCGGAGTGCAGATCAACGGCAACCTGCCGGCTGCGCTGGTGATCCTGGTGCTGACCATCATAGCCATGACCGCAGTGGGCATCCTGGCAGCCAGTTTCATCATGGTACTAAAGCGCGGCGACCCGGTGACCTGGCTGTTCAACTCGCTGGGGCTGTTTCTGGGTGGCGTATACTACCCCGTTTCATTGATGCCCTCCTGGCTGCAAACGCTCTCCGGGCTGCTCCCCATTACCTATTCGCTGGATGGAATGCGCCGCGCCTTGCTCACCAATGCTTCATGGGCCGAGTTATGGCGCAACATTGTGGCGCTGATTATCTTTTCGGTGGTGCTGACGCCAATCAGTCTGGCCGTTTTCCGTCGCGCCGTCCATCGCGCCAAAGTGGATGGCAGCCTGGCACACTTCTAAAACCAGAAGGCCTCGGACAAATGTCCGAGGCCTTCTGGTATCAAGCTAGCTGGGGCGTTGCAGGCGCAACGCTGGGTCGCCCAGCAAAGTGAATGTTTCGATCAAATCCTGCATCAGGTCACGTTCTGCGCTCAAGTCCTGCTTGCCCAGCATAATCGCTTCTCCCACGGTGGGGGCATCGTTAAACAGATGGCTGTAGATGGCTGCGGCCAATTCGCTTTGATCGGTCGCCAGCGATTCGCTGGTAGGCACAAAACCGGCCACAATGCCGCCTTGCGGGTTAAACAGCAATACCTCGGCCATGCTGCTGACACTGGGATGATGAAAATAGCCCACAAGACAGGTCATGGTCAACATCACCGGCGTGACCTGGTTATCCAGCTTCGCTGCATCCTCGATACTGAGCATCTTTTCCTGTGCCCACACATTCATGCTGCCATGACCCACGTAGGACAGCAACCCCACACCGTTGTTCAGATCGCTGATCACCGCGGCGTTGGGCGCGTCGTTCTGTCCCAGATAAACCTTTTCCACCTGGTAAGCAGCGGGCAAAAGACCGGCCAGATCATCACTGATCTGCTGAAAAGAGTCTTGCTTGTCATCGGCCACAAACAGGGCGCGACCGGCCCAGGGCTGCGTCGCATTGCTTTGCTCATAGGCCAACGTCTTAGCCACCACATCAGCCACCTGCTGAGGGGTTTGCGCCGGAATGCGCCCTACCGCCATATCGGGCCGGTCGTCGGCATCGTCCAGGTTGACAAACCAATTGTCGCTGGCCGTTTCACCCACAAAGTGCGTTTGCAGCAGATAGGTGGGTACAAAGTTGCTGCCAGAACCGGATAAAAAGCCTTGGTAGTCATAGCTGGCATCGCCTACCAACAGCAAGAAACGCGGGGCCGGTGCGGGCCAATTCTGACGGGCATAGCGCATGTAATTGCGAATCGCCGCTGGGTCCATCATGCCGCCGCTGAACGTGTTGTACACGTCACCAATATCCGCCACGGTGACGCGCAACCCCTGGCTGCGCCGATAGTCTATCAGCGGTTGCAGGGTCTGGCGAAATGCTGGGTAAACGATGGCAATATAGTCTGCCCCTTCGGGATTGAGGCGCAAATCAACTTCGGGCCACGGCTCAATCTGCACAGCGGCCACTGCGGCAGGATCAGCCACCAGGTAGCGCCGTTGGCCGCCCTCGGCGGGCGTCTGAAAACGCAGTACACCCGCCTGCGCCGTCATGCCTTCCAGGCGCTGCGCAGCAGCAGGAGCCGTGATATCCCACACCAGCGCGTCATCTCCGGCAACCTGCACAGCCACTGCCTGATCTGCCGGCATGGCAAATTGCACCTGTCCACCGGATGCGTCCAGGGCACGCGGATAATGCCAACTTAGCCGGTTAGGATAGAGTACATCCACCGCCGCGGTGGTGTCGCCGGGGGCGTGCAGCGTCAGTGTGTTGTGCGCGGGCAGCGCCAGGTCTGCCGCAACGGTGGCGGTGATGGTGTGCCAGCCCTTGCCGTCCCAACGCTCATCAGCCACGGCAGCCCCGTTTAGCGTCAACATCAGGTGATGATCAGGCTCCACGGTGAGATCTTCGGTGTTGGCCCACACCGTCAACGCCAGCGTCACCGGCCCTTCCACCTGGCCGGGCAGATCAAAGGTCATGGTGTAGGCGGCTGGAGCAAAGATAGATGCGCCTACCCAATGATCGCTGTCTGCCGGAGTTTGCGACAGATAGGTGCTGTTTTCATCGCTGAAACCTTCTGCCATAAAGTAGGTCGTCTCTGTCTGATTGGCTTCAGGCGCGGCTACGGCAACATCAGCCAGGCGCGCGCCGGGGGCATCGCCCCAACCAAGCCGGTAGACGTTGGCTGTGCCGAAGCGGCTGTTACGCGCCTGGCCGTAGAAGGTCAGCACCAGGGAATCACCACTGCCCTGCACGGCCAAAGCCACCGACTCGCCATTCAGGGTAAGTTGAAGCCGTTCGACAGCGTGTGTAGACGGATCGAAGCCTGCTGCGCGCAGCTCTGCCGCGGAGACGCGATAGAGCGCGTCGTGATCGGCCAACAGCTTGACCGCGCTCACCGCGGCAGCCGGGGTCGCAGCGACTGCGGCGGGCGTTTGCCCATCCGCCGCAATATCCTGTGTTGGGCCAGCTTCTTTTTTGCTGCATCCGCCCAGCACAACGACGCTAATGGCAACCATTAGCAGCAACAGGGCGGTGTGTTGCCGCACAATGGGGGAAAACAATCGTTTCATGGAACCGCTTTCAGTACATCAACCGATCAAGCCTGGCCGCGCCGCCAGACAAAGAACCCAACCAACGCCAACAGCGCCGCTCCGCACAGACTGCCACCACCCAGGATCAGCAGCAAACTGGAGGAATTGCCGCTGTTGTCAGCGCCGCCGGTGGCGCGCGGGGTGGCAGTAGGCCGTACCAGCCCGCCTTGCGGCGCTTCCGCCACAGCCTGAGGCGTGGTAATCTGGGCTGGTGCCGCAGCGGTGGCCGCGGTTTCGGCAGCCTGTCCGGCGTTTTCGGCAACCGGCTGGACAGCGGCGGCATCTGCCGCAGGCTGTTCGCCACTCTTGGCAGCCGCTTCAGTAGCCGCAGTGTCAACCGCAACCGGTTGGCTTTCAGCGACCGGTTGCGAAGCCGTCGGGGTGTCCACCGACGTTGCCGGGGTATCCGCTGGCGCAGGGGTATTCTGCACAGGCGCGGCGGTGGCAGCTACCGCGGCAGCAGTGGTAGCCGTAGGCTGCGTCACCGACGTGGCAGTGGGTGCAGTGGTAGCGGCGCTTTGAGTCACGGGGGTGGCGGTGGGTGCAACCGTGGCCGCGTTCTGCGTCACCGGCGTGGCGGTAGGTAGCGGGGTTGCCGTGGCCTGCGATGTGGCAGTAGGTGCGGTGGTAGCGGTAGGCACTGCCGTTGCCCCGCTGGCGGTTAGCTCCACATGGCCTATCTCCATACTGGTGCCGTTGTTCTGCACCTCTATCAGGAAATAGTGATAAGCCTGGTTGGCCTGAGCCGCGGCATCCGTATAGGTGTACTGAAATCCCTGGGCGCTGCTGCCACGTGAAGGTTCCGTGTGCAGCGTGGTTGCCTGATTGTGGTCATTGGTAGTGCCGCGTTTCACAGTGAAGGCTGCGGTGTCGGTTTCGGTCTCGGTAGCCCAGCTCACCGTTTTGCTGGCGCTGCCAGCAACCGGCTCCACGCGGAAATACAGCAACGATACATTGGCAAGGGCAGGAAGTGCGCTGGCCAACAACAATCCAATTAACAAAGCAATAAAAACAAAGCGCGAGGCTGAACGAATCATGGGGTCTCATCTCTCCTTAAAATCATCGGACAAAAGCAGCAAGACGAAGATGGTAACACACGCCTCGCTGACTGTCAAGCAAATTAACGGCTCAGGGCAGCGCTATGCGCAATGCAGGGTCGCCCAACAGGTCGAAGGTATCCATCAGGTCAAGGTTGATGCCGCTGGCCCACAACGCCTGCTTGCCTGCGGCAGTAGCCAATCCCAAAACACGCACATTGCCGGTGTACACCGCCTGATAAAAACCGCGGTGCAGGGTTTCGTGACCAGTAGCTACACCGAAACCGGTAGCGCCCCAACCGGCAACCGAGCCGCCCGCCGCCCATTTCAGCATCATCACTTCCAAACCGGCATATTGCGGATCAGCAAAGTTGCCGCTGGCGCAGGCCATATCCAGCACAATGGGTAAACGCGTCCCGTTGAGCATCTGAGTTACATCGTTGCGGTTGCTTTCATTGGCCCGCAACAGGGTTTCGTGCGCCCAGGTGGTAGTACCCGCGTGGCCGACATAGTTGACAATGACACTGCCGCTGTTGACGGCATTCAAAATGGCGGTAGTAGTTGCTTCGGCCGTGCGATAGCGATACGGCTCACCGCTGTCGTCGTTGGGATAAGGGTCGTAGAATATCCGCTTTACGCTGTACTGTGCGGGGGTCAAGGCAATAATACGCTCGGTAAGGGTATGGAAGTTGCCCGCAGGATCAGGTACGCCGCTGGCGCTAAAGGGGTTATCGGCCACAAAGGTTATTGTGTTGCGCCACGCACCGGCAGGCGTGCTGGTCTCGTAGCCCACAATCTTGTTGACCATCACCGTGGCCTGGTCCAGAGTGTAGGCAGGCAAGCGCCCCAGCGCCAGGTCAGGCATACGGTCGCTGCCGCTCACCGTAACATATTCATTGTCTACGGCCACCTCACACGTCCACGGATCGGCGCACAGCATGTAGGGCGGAATTAGCACCGGATTGGTGGTGGCCCCGGTCACCAAACGATAGTCGAAATGGCCGCCGCCCAGCAGCAGCACATAGGCAGGTGCGGGCGCTTGCCATGCGGCATAGGCTTGCGCCACAAAAGCGCGAATAGCTGCCGGGTCCATGCGTCCATTGCTCCACTCATCATAAATGTCCTGCACATCAATCACCGTGACCGCAAGGCCCTGAGTGCGGCGATAGGCGGCCAGACTTTGCGCTGCACTCCACAGGGAACGATGGGTGATCAGCAGGTAATCGGCGCGGTTGCTGCTGCTTTGCAGGCTGGAGCCGGTATCGCGGCTAAGCGGGGCAATGGCAGCCATTGCAGCCAGCCCCACCACCTGATAAGCGCGTGCGCTGCTGCTGGCTACGCCAAAACGCACGGTGTAGTTGCCGGCAGGCGCGGTAGACGCGTTGAGCCACAACAAAGGCAAGAAGACCCGGCGGTCATCTGAAGGCTGACGCAACACAGGCCCGGCAACGGCAGCGCTTGTCGGAGCAATGCTAACAGCGGCGAGAACACGCGGGGCCGCCGGAGTGGTGACATCAAAAGCCAGCACATCCGGTCGGCTGAAGCCGCTCACCGCAAACTCGCGCCGACCGCCGCCCGCGGCCTCAAAAGCAGCGATACCTTCGGTCGCCCGCAGGGAGTGTTGATAGCGAATCTCCACCCAGTCAAGATAAGAACGATCAATAGCGACGCCGGTCTGGGCCTCGATGGTGAGGGTGAGGCTGTTCTCACCGGAATGCAGCCAGCCCGCCTGTGCGTCCAGCTG
Source organism: uncultured Caldilineales bacterium (assembly GCA_937907455.1). Lineage (GTDB taxonomy): Bacteria > Chloroflexota > Anaerolineae > JAAEKA01 > JAAEKA01 > JAAEKA01. The sequence continues at coordinate 15,921 of CALESQ010000108.1, read as the reverse complement.
CGCCGTGGTGGCCTGTGCCCCATCCCAGGTGATCACACCCAGAGTATGGCCGTTCAGCTCCACCCGCACGCGGTGATCAGGGCTGGCTGCTACCGCCGTGACACCTTGCAAACGTAGCCGCACTATGGCCGTGTAGCCATCGGTAAGTGCGTGATTCAGAGCAACGGGTATGGTTTGCGTAGGGGTAAGCAGATTGTAAAGGTCGCGCCAGTACCAGCGCGGGGTAGTAACAGTACTTCCGTAGGGAGGAACTTCCTTGCCGTAGATCAGGTTTTCTTCCAGGCGCACGGTTGCCCAGGCCGTGCTATCAGTGGCAGCGCCGGAGGGGGCCGCATCGAGAGGCTGCATGCGCAGGCCGGGGGTATCGCCCACGGTCAGCCAATAAACATCGCCATCACTATAGATGGCAGGTTCGATATCGGCGTAAAACAGCAAAGCCTCACCGGCCTCGAACTGTGCGTCGCTGTCGCCCGTGAACCAGGCGGCCACCTGCATGCCGTGCGTCCACACCTGCAAATAGGCCGGGTTCGCCGCGGCCAGCACAGCCAGATCAGCACCTTGCAGGTCATTCAGCGTTACTTTCACCATACCGCTGGTGGTTAGCACCGTTTTGAACCAGGGGCGAGTGGTGTCGCCCGGATAGCCAGTTACGGCCTCGGCGGCTTTCGCAGTGGCTGCACCGCGTGCCGTGCGCCATGCCCGCGCCTGCTCGTAATTGAGCAGCAGAGGAGCCAGGGTAGCGTCGAAGACATCCGGCGCGGCAGCAGTGTACGGCGCGGCGGCGTCACTGAAGCTGACCTCGATACGCAGATGACGATAGACCTGCACCGTGCCGGTAGCCGGATTGTATTGCACCGGCGCAATTTGCACCCGCGCCACGCGCTGGCCGCGCAGCCAGGCGGTGCTTTCCACCACAGCCACTGCTTGCGGCATGAAGCGGTCCACGGCGTAGGCGGCTGCATCCCAGGCAAACTGTGCCTGCACGCCAGCTGCGGCATCAGCCTCACCGCTAAGTGCATCACGTTGCACGCCATAATCCGGTGCTGGCAGCAGAGTATAACGACCGGGCAAGGTCTCGGCCTCGGCTGCCAACAGGCGCAGCGTCACATCGCCAGCGGCGGGTATACCCAACATCACCGGGTAGCGAGGCAGAGCCGGATGTCCCGGCTGGCCGCTGTTGACAAGCGACGGCAGCTCAAGCTGGTGAAAAACACGGCCAGCTTCGTTTATAGAAGTAATAGATGGCGCAGGAAAATCCATCTCGAAAGTGAAGGTGGTAGCTTCGGCAGCTACTACACGCGGCTGAAGCAAACCAGTGATGGTTTCCTGTCCTGCAACCGGGTGCGCGGGCAACATGCCGCCGACAAGCAGGGCAAAAAGCGCAAGACGAATCACAATGCGGTGCATGTCAGTCTCCGTGATCGTTAGTAAAACACCTGTCGGACCAGATGTATGACAGGCTTTGGTGGCGAGCATTTGTCAGACGTACTCGCAGAATGAATGGTTCCCCGGCAGGCTGCTACGGCAACAAGGCCCATCATTACGGTCATCTCGCAGGCAGTATTTTACCTCTTTTATGAAGATGAAAAAACTCTTGACAAATATTTACGGCCTGTGCTATAATCCTGCCGTCTGTCTCTCTCGTTTGCGTGACTTATTCCCATCCCGGTTCTGAATGTTTCATTTTTCTTCGGATACGCGTCCTGCTAAAAATCAGGCTCAGGTTATTGACCGCTTGGTAGATGGCGCTGTGCTTTTGATCCATCTGCCCAGCGGCGATTATTACAGTTTGGATGAAGTAGGCAGTCGCATCTGGCAGGCGATTGATGGAAGCTGTACAGCAGCGCAAATTGCTGAATTGATTTCAGCCGAATATGCGGTAGATCGGGACAAGGCTATGACAGATGTTCTGCATCTGGTTGAAGAATTAGCTGAGGCAGGCTTAGTGCTGGCTGTATAGGCCGCACCCTCTATATCGGGTTTAGCGGATCGCTTCGCTCCATCCAGGCGTCACCGTTGTATCGAACAGCGCAGTAGCGCAACCAAACCACACGGAGGTATCATTGTGAATCAGAGCACACCGGTAAAGAAGACCTATCAGACTCCGACCCTGACCAAGCATCAGCGTTTGCAAAAAGTGACGCTGGGCACGGTTTCCAACGGCGCCAGCCCCGACTGGCTGTTGCCCGGCAACTAAGTTTATAGTCCACGCTGGTCGCGGTCTGTAACAGTCAAAAAAACAATAGCCGTCGTCCCGCCGGCTGATTTGCAAGTTTGCTTGCTCGTGAGAAGGAAAGTTGGTATCCAGCTTTCCTTCATTGCGTTTACCTGCTTTTGGCTTATTCATTCTCCTCATCTTCCCCGGCTGAAGTTTACCGGCAACTGGCGGCCTGGTCTACTTCGTCGCTGATCTCTTCACCCTTTGCTGCCGCCCTACAGGTTGGGCCGTGTACGCTGGCCTTGCGCAGCAGCTCGCGCTTGCTGCTTGACCAGGTCTTGCGCCCGTTGGCTTGCCCGCGCCTGGCGACTGCCACGGCACAGGCCACCGTAGATTGGCTGGACCTGGGTGATGTACCGCTGCCAGAACTGCCCTGGCCCCCTCAACAGCACTCGGCCGAGCAGGAAACCAGTGAGTACCGCGGCGAAGGCTATCTCTTCACACGCCACGGCGATGTGCTGCTAACGGCGTTGGATGAGCAAAACGGCCACACGGTGGCTCTGGTACACGCGCCGGCACGCTGGCCGCTGCGTCATTACAAGCAGGGGATCTTCATCACGCTGTATCAACTGCTGCGCGGCCACGGGCTGCATTTGATACATGCCTCGGCCATTGGCAGGGATGGGCGCGCGCTGCTGATTGCCGGACGTTCCGGCGCGGGCAAAACCACGACCATGCTCACCTGTGTGGATGCGGGCTACCAATTTTTGGGGGATGATACCACCCTGCTGTGGCTTGACCCCGCGGGCACAGTACAGGTAGCTGCGCTGCTGAGCACGCTGGATGTCACCGACAAAACCGCAGCCTGGTTTCCGCAGCTTGCGCCTTTTTTGTCGCCGCAGCGCAATCACACCGGCAAACGCCAAATCATCCTCAGCGAGGCATTTCCGCAGCGCGTGGCTGCGCAGGCCCAAGTGGTGGCGCTGCTGATGCCCATGGTGACGGGCGCTGTGACAACCACGCTAACCCCGCTGAACAAAGCCACTCTGCTGAACGATCTGCTTTTTTTCAGCGTTGATCTGCAGGACCCCGCTTTTACACGTCGCCATGTCGAATTTTTGGCGCAACTGGTGGAACAAAACCCGGTGTATCTGCTGCGCCTGGGCAGCGAGCGAGAGGATGTGCTGCGCGCGATAGCGGACGCGCTAGCGGAGTAGGCATCCCCCTGCTTCTGCTGCGCTGCGGCCGCTCACTTAACCAAGCCGCCCGACTGCGGACTCGGTCTGGAGACCGGCCGCAGCATCGGGCCACAGCAGGTCTGGAGACCGGCCGCAGCAGGTCGGACTCGGTCTGGAGACCGGCCGCAGCATCGGGCCGCAGCATCGGGCCGCAGCAGGTCTGGAGACCGGCCGCAGCAGGTCGGACTCGGTCTGGAGACCGGCCGCAGCATCGGGCCGCAGCATCGGGCCGCAGCACGCCTAACCAGGCCGTCCGCGTACAAGCAATGCTACAACGTCAGTTCAGCCACGCGGGCATGAATAGTGTTGAAGCTCGCTTGGACGCGCGCCAGCAGGGCGGCGCGGTCAAGTTGTGCCGCGGGCGCACTGGCAGCGTGTAGCGCCTCGCGCACCAACTGGTAGGGCAAGCGGGTAAGGGCAAAAAACTCCAGCTTCAAGGCAGCCAGTTGCCGCACGGACTGGGCATCTGTCACAGCGCGGTGAGCAATCTCCCGCGCGGGAATGGTATCCAGCAGATGAAAAGCCAGCTCGTACCACGGATTACCCAGGTTACGCTGAAAATCGTTGATCAGTTCATAAATCTCGCCCACTGCCGGATCGGGGAAATCATAAGGCAAAATCTGGTGGATAGCACCGGGGGCGCCGCGTTCGGCCTCGATCTGCTGACGCACCGGCGTGCCGGGCATCAGCAACAGGCGACCTGTCACCAACGGCGGGAAATAGCCAAATAGCCCCTGCTGTTCAATGAAGGCCAAATTGGCGCGCAGATCCTCCAGCGTACTACCCGGCTCGAACATGATGAATTCAACCTGCGCGGCCACGTCGTGCTGATGCAGGATATGCAGAGCGCGGCGATTGATCTCCACGCCGGTTTCCTTGACCATGCGTTGCAGTGACGCCTCGCTGCCGCTTTCAATGCCCACGCTGACATAACGTAGACCGGCACGACGCAGTGCAGCGAAATAGCGCTCGCCCTTCACCACTTGATCAGCACGGGTAAGAAAGGCAAAGGAAAAATCGCGCCCGGTCGCTGCATAGCCCTCGGCAATAGCCAGGGCGCGGTCAGGACGCACGAAGAAATTGTCGTCCTGAAACTCGAAATGGCTGACATTGGCTTCGTCCGCCAGCGTGATCATCTCTGCCACAACGTTTTCCACGCTGCGCCCACGCCACGAACGTCCGCCAGCCTCGTTGTAGAAGGCAATAATCGAACAGAAGTTACAGTGGAAGGGACAACCGCGGCTTGAGATCATGGAAGCCTTGATGCGCAATGTGCCGGCCACAGTATCGGCATAGGGCGCGTAGGCGTTGAGCGGCGGCAGCAAATCGCGCGCGGGAAAAGGCAGCGTATCAAGCTGTGCGGTGTTAGGCCGGTTGAGGTTGGGGGTAATGCCGTCGGGTGAACGCCAGGTCACACCCGCAATGCCGCTCCAGTCTGTGGCCGCGGGGAGAGCCGCGCTGCTCTGCCAGCGCTGCATGATCTCGACAATGGTCTGTTCCCCCTCGCCGCGCACGCACAAATCCACCGCGGCAAAATCTTCCAAAATAGCATTGGCAGCAAAGGTAGGATGGTAGCCGCCGAAGATCACCAGCGCGGTGGGAGCCTGCGCCTTGATCCACTCGGCCAGGCGCACGGCGACAGGCAACACCTGCGACACCACCGACACACCCACCACAGGCCGTTGACCAGCATGGCGCAGAAAATCGTCTACGCCCGTCAGCAGGTGAGCAAAAGGCAGCGGGCCGTTGACATTGGCATCCAGCAGACGCACCGATACGGCGGCTGCACGCAAAGAGGCTGCGAGATAGGCAATGCCCAGTGGCTGTGCGCCGCGAAACTCACGCGTTTCGTAGTCCGGCGGACTGACGAGTAACACCTCAGGCGGAGCCATGCCACCTCGCCCGGCGCGTGATGAAAAACGCCGCCATGCCCAAAGCACCGGCCAACGGCACTCCCAGGCATTGCAAACCGCCGAACAAGCCACCTTGCGCTGTAGCTGAAGTGCGCTCCAGCCGCGTGGCCTGTCCGCTCAGCTCGATTTCTTCCAGTTCATACCAATAGGTTACGCCAACAGTGACGTTGGTGTCGGTAAATACATACGAACCACCCAGCACCGGATCGGGTGAGCCGGGGATCAGTCGCGTGTTGATCTGTTGCCACGGGCCGTCTTCGCTCAGCGCACGATAAACGTTAAAGCCCGCGGTGTTGACCTCGGTTTCAGTGGACCAGCGGATGATGATGGGTTGGCCGGTACGGCCCTGCGGTGGTGCGGGTGTCTGTGCGACGGCTGGCAACACTGTGCTCAGCAACAGCACCAGAAGGGCAAGCAATAAACGAAATAATAGGCGCACGCGTGCTCCTTATAGGGATAATGTCGGTTGAGGTGGCCGTCTGCGGCTCTGATCTGCTTACTGGATACTGGTTACTGCTCGCTGTTCACTGCCGAAACCTGTAGCGTCTGATCATCGTTCAGCGTCACCGCGGTATCACGTGTCAGATCGAATGAAACCTGCACGCGGTTTGGTTCCTGCACCATTACCTGCACCGGCCACGGCGGTATGCCGGGCTGTTTCTGCATGGTGAGGGTGTAACCGGCGGTCAATAGGCCCGCGGGCAATTGATAGCGCAACCGTACTTGGTGCGTGGTGCCTGGTGCAACCACCAGACTGCCGGCCAGTTGCGTGGTGTTACGCTCGCCGCGCCCCACGACAACCGGCGTAGTGAAACCCTCTGAGTCGAGCAACTGCGCGCCGGCAGGCACCAACACCCGCAAATAATTGAAATAGCAGCGGCGCGCCATGTCTTCATAGGAATCGCCGTAGCGCGCTACATGCACGCACGGTTCGGCGTTGGTTTCACCGCCGTGGATGTAGGTCAACGTCAGATCGGCCACGGCGCTGCCATCCTGCTGCAGGGCGACAGAATAGAGGGTTTGACGCTGCACCACGCTGTTGACCTTGTTCCAACCCACGTTGGTATCAACCACCAGCAGAAAATCACCGCGCCCCGGCGACACCTTGCCACCCCAGCCTGCTTCATCCAATGCGGCCTGACCTGCCGGATCGTTAAGCGCAATCAAAATATGCTTTTGCTGCAAACTGCTGTAGACCGCACCGGCCAGTTTGCCCATGTCAACCTGGCCGCTTTCCAGCCTGGTGCGCGCCGCTCCGGCCAAATCGCCCATAAAATCCTTGCGATGAAACCACCAATCCGAGGTATTGCTTTGCTCCACGGTGTTTTCAGTGGTGGTGGGGGCATTCCACACAGTGCGCATGGCTGTCAGCACATTACCTGCGGTGAGAGGCTCGGCATAGCCGGGCAGAGTTAATGGCTCCAGGGCGATCATCAGGCGCTGCGTGGCCTCCAGATCGAAGGCTATCACGCCTTCGGTGGTGCGGCCCGTGTCCAACTGGTAGAGCGACTGGGCTACACCAGCCGAGGCGGGAAAATCTACCGACCAGTTGGCATCGCGAAAAAGCAGCATATCGGTGCCCATGGTTTGCAACAAATCGGGCGGAGCCGCAGGGTGATCAATATCCGGGTTAAACACGGTATAGCTGTCAGCAAAATCGAGTTGCAGCAGCTCGCCGCGGGCCAGTTGCATCAAGCCAACGCCGCTGATAAAGCCGCCGGTGGGACGCAGTTCCTCACTGTTCTGTGGCAGCACCAGGTAGGTTTTGGGGCTATCGTTGCCCAGCAGGTCAGGAGCCAGCCGCGCCATCACTGCACCGCTTTGCAGCAGCGGCAAATAATCATCCAAGCGCGCCAACTGGTAGCTGATGCGCGGGTCAAGCGCTTGCAGGTCCAACCGGCTGCGGGCATCGGCTACCTGCTGCACCGCAGCGTCTACCTCTTGCCAGCGGGGTTGCGTTTCTTCCAATGCCGATGCCAGCCGCCCCAGCGCGCTGCCCTCGCCCTCGTTGCGCAAAGCCTGAGCGATCACCGCGGCTCCATCCAGCCCGGCGCGGCCAGCGGTGGCTCCGCCCTGCGCCAGTTGCAACAGATCAGGCGCGGCCTGGGCCTCGGCAGCATAGCGCGGCAGCCAGCCCATGTGACGGGCAAGCGGCAGGAAGGGACGCACCTGGCGTTCAATGGTAGCCAGATCATCCTCCAGACGGGCAAAGCGCCCCTGCATCTCACCCAGCAATGCGGGATCGAGGCTGCTGAGCGCGGCCAAATCAGCCTGTTGTAGAGCCTGAAGCTCATTCATGGCCGAGCGGGCAGCACCGGCGGCGCGCACCACGCGCACAGCCATCAGCAGGATCAGCAGCAGCAGCAGCAAGGCCAACACACCCAGGATCGTTTTCCTGGGGCTACGGCGGACAGAGGAAGTTGCAGGGATTGTCATAGGCAGTACCGTACCACAGGGTGACAGAAGTGGCAAGTTGCAGGGAATCGCAAACGGATGAAGGACAGGCTACGGATAAGGTATCAGCGTCCAGCCAGGCGCGGCGGGCAACCCAGCCTGCACCAGATAGACGGGGCGCGTAGCAGCAATTTCGCGGGCCAACGCTTCCCAGGAGGCATCGTTCCAGGCAACCAACGCGGGGTGCTGGCTGATCAGCAACGCGCGGTAGCCGGGCAAGGCCCACAGATCGCGGCTGACCAGGGTCACATCGCTCCGCAGATGCCGTGCATAGCGACCATACCACAGGGCAAAGGTGGCGCGGTCGCCCACAGTGACGATCACCGCGTTTGGCGCCACCTCAGCCAACACAGCCTGATAGAAGCGCTCGGCGGTGTGGTCATGACGCAATGTTTGCTGCGGCCAGCGCAGTGCAGCGGGCAGCAGCACCAGCAGCAGCGCCATCACACCCAAAACACGGACGACACGAGCCGACCAGCGGGCTGTAGCTGCGCGCAGGGCGCTATACAGCCCCATGCCCGCGGCTACAGCCAGCATCACCCAGCCGGGCAGCCAGCTCAGCAGCGAGTCGCTGGTGTTGTAGCTCAACGCCCACACCAGCCCTGGCAGCAATGAGGCCAGCCAGCCAATAGCCAGGCGCCGCTGTGTGCTGAACAATACAACGAAGCCCCACACCGCCGCGGCCAGGCCCCACGGCAGCAGGTTGTGCCAGAGCGCGGCCGCCCAGGCTGCCAGCCGCACCGGCCAAAAGCTCAATGGCACAGCCAGCACGTAGCCGCGGTACAACTCGCCTGAAACCAGCCACAGCAGTGAGCGCACCGTGCCGGGCGCAGCCCAGTTCACGGGTGCTGCGCCAGTGGCAGCCACCGCCAGGGCAAGGTAGGGACTGAGGCCAACCAAGAGGCCGCCAAGAAAAGCAGCCACCGCAGCGCGGCGCGGACACGGCATAGCCGCCAGCACCGCTGGCAGCAGCCAAATCGTGGTCAGATGATTGCTCAGGCCCAGGCCAAACATGACGCCAGCCAGCAGGCCCCAACGCGGTGCGGAATTGTGTTGCCAATGCCACAAAACCAGCAGCAGAGCTGCGCTCAGGCCCGCGTGCAGGGCATAAACCTCAACCACCACAGCCTGCTGCCACAGCGCCGGGGCGCAGGCCAGCAACAAACCGGCGGCAACTGCGGAAACGGCCGCTGCCCAACGCTGATCTGGCGCTGGTGATGTCAGATGCAACAGCAGCCGGGTAGTGAATGCGGCGGCGATTGCCGCGCTGATCATAGAAAGCAGTGCGGCGCGCCAGGCGGGTTCGCCCACGGGCAGGTGCAGCAAAGGCCGCGCCAACAGCATCCATAGCGGGTAGCCGGGGGGGTGGGGGACGCCACCCAGCAGCGCCGCGCTGATCAAATCACCGCCATCGGCACTGTCGTTGACCCAGGTCAGACCAGTGGGGGCGCTGCTCAGATACACGGCCAGCGCCGCCAGAAAAACCAAGAACGCCGCCCAGCGCAAAGGCTGGGCGGATTTGGAAATATCAGCCATCGGTGGATAAAGTCAGGCTGCGTTGGAGCATCACTGACCGGTGTTGGGTAGGAAGACCGGCGGCAGTGCCCAGGTGAGCAGGTCGGTGCTGCTGCGCTGGTTATTGCTGAACAGCCAGGCCTGGTCCTCGATCACGCCGCCCAGGGGAAAGTCGCCGGGGATAGACAGACTGACCTCAACCTGAGCCTGCCGACCAGCGGGCAGATCACCCAGCTCGGCCACCAGGCCCTGCTGCTCGATGCGGGCCGTACCCTGAGAGGTTTGCGGCACACCGGCCAGCAAGGCTTGATGCAGCGGATTGCAGATCAGCACAGCGGGCAGGGTGGCTTGACCGGTATTTTCAACCACCAGGCGCAGCGTCACCGTTTGGCCGGGGGTGACCAACAGCGCGTTACTCTCGGCGCGCCAGGCGATGGTCAGCCCGCGCTCCGGCGTGAAGCCGGGTGTGGGCAGGGTCCAGCAGGGGGCGGCGTTGGGCAGGATGGGCGCAGGCACCAGGGTGGGGGTGGCGGTGGGAGTCGCCGTGGGCGGCAGCGGTACCGCGGTGGCAGTAGGTGGCGTGGTGGGGGTAGCAGTTGCCCCGGGGATGGGGGTATCGGTAGGCAACGGAGTCGCGGTAGGATTACTACCGCCGCTGCCGGGGGTAGCGGTGGCAGCAGGCGTTTGCCCGCCAGAGCCAGGACTGGTGGGAGTGGGAGTGCGCGAGGGCACAGTCTGAATGTCGGGAGCTTGGCCCGGCAAAGCCCACACGCCCGGCATGTTGGCTAAGGCAAGCAGCAGCAGCAAAGCCAGCAGGCTGACAGCGACGGCACGGCCATTAGGCCGGGGACGAGGAGACAAGGGGGAATTTGACATAGGTTATTTTCCGGCAGCAGGCAAAAGCAGCGGCGATTTCGCCGTAACCCACAGCGGGTTGCTGGCTGCCTCGTTCGCTGGCGAGGTGCTGGCTTCGCGCAGGCGGTATTTCATCAGTGGGAAGTGTACAGTGCTGCCATTGACCTGCACGGTGATGTGCGCGGTGTTGTTGGCGGTGCTGCTTTCCTCAGACACAGGGTCCACACGGGCATAGATTTGGTAGGTACCTACGGAACGCTCAGGCCAAATCATGGAGAAAGTAAAGGGCAAGGTGACGCTGCCGGGAGTGAGCACCTGCTGCGCCAGCAGCACGCCGCCGGCATCAGGATTGCCGTGCCAAAAAGAGACGCGCACCTGTGCCGCGGCTGTACCTACACTGCCAAGATTGCGCAGATCGGCCTTGAAGGTGAGGGGAATGGTGGCGCCGGGCGGCACTGAGGGAAGCACCGCGGGATCGGTACGCAGATTGACCACAGCGAGATCAGTAGACGGAAGTGTATCCACCTGAATGTAGGCAGTGTTGTTGGGGTCGCACGGCTCGGCCACGGCGTTGGCCTCGTCGGCAATGACGCTAACGCCACGGGTTGAAGGCATGGCAATCACCCAGTCGTAGGCCACCGACGTGTAGTACCCGGGGTCAAAACGTTTAGCCAGGCCAGCGATGGGCTGGCTGTGCAGCAAGCTGCCGTTGCCGGCGCGGATGTTTACCGCAAAAGGGCCGCTGGCTAAGTTGCCACGGTTGCGCACTGTAGTTTCGATGTGGAGCAAGCTGGGATCGCTGGCAAAAATCGGCCAGTAAGGGGTGACTGTTGTGCCCAGCACCTCCAGATCCACATAGCTTTGCTTCAGCGGACGCACATAGTTGCCGTAGTCTATACCCAGCGGTTTAATGGCATAGGTTTCATCATCATACAGGCCAGTATGCACCACACGTCCCTCGAAGTCGTTGACTGCCAGCGAGAACCAAAACCATTCCTGCAGCAGACGATTGTCGTCGGCAGGGTAGCCGGTGGCCGCATCGCTGAGGTTGAGGAAGCGGTTGAAGCTATTGAGCATGAAATTGCGCACACGGCCGTAGTCAAAGCCAATATCTTCCGTCATCAAAATACCGTATTCGGTGTTGATGAGCGGCTTGTTGCGCTGGCCGTGGTTCAGCAGCCATTGGCGAAAATCACGGATCTGCTGCTCGATCAGGTCGAGGTTGTCGTGATCATCCACGGTGGTGACGATCATGGCACGCAACGGGCTGTCATCCTCGAAGCGGGCGTTGGGCAGGGTGGCGGTGGATGTGGCAGTCATAGCATCTACACGCACCCAGGTGTTGCTGGAAGCAGGGTTGCGCGCGCCAGTGACCTGAATGCGCACATTGTGGCGGTCGGCCAACAAACCACCGGCTGCCGACAAATTGCTGAAAGTTCGGCTGATCGTGCCAGGGGTGGGAGTATACAGGTCAACCTGAGCCACCGGGCTGCCAGCTTGATCCAGATAGATGGCTGCGATACCGGCATCAGGCCCACTGCGCAGGTATACCGTGACGTTGTTGCCGTGAAAGGCAAAATAGGCTTTGGCGTCAACGGTTTTGCTTTGGTGATAGGTTCCGCCGCTGGCTGCTGCATCGTTGACTTTGCTCCAATGGGTTCCCAGCCGGTCGGAATAGCCCACGGCGTTGGGAATGCCGGCAGGAATTTCAAAGCCCCATTCCTGGTGCATTTCATTTGCTACGTAGGTATGGATGTTCCAGATGTCTATGGGAATATCAGTACCGTACAGAGTGCGATAGGTATCCCAAACCTGCTCCAGCCAGGCCAGCCGCAGCGGTGAAACCTGCACCACGCCGCTGATCACAAAGCGGGCGGTGGGGTCTACCGAGGTGATGGCGGTGTAGATGGCATTAAAAGAGCGGGCATAGGTGGCGGGGCTGGTGTTGTCTTGCCAGAGTACATCGGCTTCATTGCCCACAATCCAAATGGCGCCTGGGTTATTCAGCGCCACAAACTTCAACGTTTGGGCGGTGGGGGAATACCATCCCTCACGCACGCGCACCATGAAGTAGTAGTCCATGGCGCTGGGATGGGCCGGTTCTACATCGGCACGCCAGTTCAGATAACGGCTAGCCCCCAACGAAGACACGTTATAGCTGGTGATTTGCTGATTCGAATAGACGGTGATGCCGAAACGATCTGCTGGAGAAGGGTAAAGGCAGTTGCCGGTGACGCCCGGATCAGCCAGAGCTGAGGCTGGCATTAACAAGGCCGAAAACACAACCAGTGCGAGGACACAACCATGGATGATCAAGCGATTCATCGTTAACTCCTGTAAATAGTGATTTTCCTCGATATTTCTCATCCCAACGGACAAGGCAAAACCCCGTACAATAATACCATAACTTCCCGAAAAGCGCATAAGTTCCCTTGAATTCTGTTTCGTGCGCGAAAAAGCCTGCATTTTTCACAGACGCAGGCTTTTTGGCGCTACGGAAATAGCTCGGTGAAAGTTCGTTCAGTAATAGCCTGTTCAGGGTTCGTTGCGCAAGCTCTCTGGTTAATAGCCAATAAACCGCTGAATGATGGGGAGGCTGATGGAGGAGTCGGGCACGGTGAGGCCGATTGATGTGGTGTTGTTAGTCACCATACTTTCTTCGGCCACCGGTTCCACGCGGGCGAAAATGCGATAGTATCCGCCGGGGATGTTGCTCCACGGCAGAGACACGGTCACCGGCAACGTAGCTTGGGCCGGCGTGATCGTTTTGCTGCCAAGCAATTGGCCGCCGGCATTGGGATCACCACGCCAGAATTTGACCTGCAAGCTAGTCGCTGCCGTGCCCACGCTGCCCAGATTGCGCAGGTCTACCTCCAGAGTGACGGTACGCGTGGTGCCGGGAGGCAACACCGGCAAGATGGGCGGATTGCTGCGCAGGTTGCTCAACGCCAAATCGGTGCCGGCAGGCGGTGTTAGCGTCAGGCTGGTTTCGTTGTTGGGCTGACAGGGTTCGCTGACCTGGCTGCGTGAATCAACAACCCAACGCAAAGCCGTGCCCCCAGCAGGCACAACATTCAGCCAGGTGTGAGACAGCGTTTGGCGATAGCCGGGCAAATCACGTTTGGGCAGGCTGGCTATGGACTGGGTATGAATGGCCGTGCCATTACCCCAGGATAAGGCGACATCGAAGCCAGAGCTGGCTACATTACCCAGGTTTTGCAAGATACTTGTCGCGCTGAAGCGGGCCGGTTGACCGGCAAACAGTGGCCAGTCTGCGTTCAGCGCAAGGTCTGACAACATCAGATCGGTGTAGTTGGTGCGCAATGGCAGCACATAAGCACCAAACTCACGGCCCAAAGGCTTGATCTGGCGCGTGATTTCATTAAATAAGCCGGTGTGCAGAGGGCGACCGTTGCTGGTTTCGTTAGCCAGGATATACCAGTACCATTCCTGCACCAAGCGGTTGTTGTCTGCGGGATAGCCCGTGTTCGCATCATTCAGCCCGTTCAGCAGCAGATCGAAAGCGTTGCGCATGAAGGCGCTCACCCGCTGCTCCGTATAGCCCACATCCTCGGTCATCAGAATGCCGAACTCGCTGATGATCAGCGGCTTGTTGCGCTGGCCGTGCTCTGCCATCCACTGCCGCATGCCCCGCAGATGGCTGGCAATGATAGCCAGGTTGTCATGGTCGTTGGTGGAATTGATGATGGTGGCGCGATCCGGGCTGTTGTCCTCGAAACGCACACCGCCCGTCGAAGCAGCTTCCATCGCATCCACCCGCACTGTGATGTCGCTGGAGGCATCGTTCTTCCACCCCATCACCTGTACCCGCAACTGATGCCGGTCGCCCAACACACCGCCGGGTGGCGGAATGTTGCGCAGCGTGCGCGACACCGACCCCGGCGTCGGCGAGTAGAGGTCTATCTCGGCCCGCACCTCGTCTGTCTGATCCAGAAACAGGCGCGTCACCCCTTCATCCGGCCCGGTGCGCAGGTGTACCGTCACCCAATCGCCGTGAAAAGCCCAATAGGTGCGCGCACCCGCTATTTTGCTTTCGTGTACCGTGCCACCACTCGCTGCCGCATCGCTGCGCTGCGTCCAGTGCGTGCCCAGCACGTCGGAATAGCCCACCGCATTATCAATCCCTTTTGGAATCTCAAAGCCCCAGCCCTGGTGCATTTCGTTGGCTACATAGGCGTGGAGGTTCCACACATCCACCGGCATATCGCTGCCGTAGGTGGCTCGGTACAGATCCCACACCCGCTGCAACCACATCAGCCGCAACGGTGAGGCCTGCACAATGCTGCCAATCGCCACCCGCGCCGTGGGATCACCAGCTTTGATGGCATGATAGGCAGTATGATAGCCGCGGATATAGGTTTCCGGCGAAACGTTGTCTTGCCACATCACATCCGGTTCGTTGCCGATCAGCCAGACACCGCCAGGATTCAACGCAGCAATAATACTCATCCGCTCGGCATTGGGACGCAGGCCGCTGTCACGCAGCCGCACCACAAAGGTATAACGTATAGAATTGGGGTAAACCGGGTTTTGATCTGCCTTCCAGTTCTGATAGCGCCCTGCCCCCAGCAAGCTGATATTATAGTTGGTCAGGGGATCATTGGAGTCGACGGTGATGCCAAAGCGGTCAGCCGCAGAAGGATAGAGACAATTGTCGCTATCATCATCAGCCAGCACCTGTGTGGAGAACAACTGCCCCGCCAAAATCAGGACGAAGAACACCCGAAGGACTATGTTTTTTTTCATGTTTTTAATTCCCGTGTGGCTATAAAGTTAATGGCCGCCGCATAGTAAGACGCACCAAGTATCGGCAAATTATAACGTATTCGGCCAAAAACAGGAATTTACAGACTTGGGCAAGGGAAAGACGTTTCCCAGAAGAACGTATAGTTGTCACAAAGGAAACGAATTAAATGCACCTCACCGGGTATTTTCGCTTAAACAGTAAAGCATCCCCTTCCGCGCGGCAAGGGGATGCTTTAGCGGATGCGCATGTCAACCCGCATAGCCTTGGACGCGGAGGGCGCCGCGGCGTTCCACGGCAGCACCAGCCGTTCGATCACCGGAAAATAGTTGGCGCGCCCGGGTACCATCACCCCGCCATGCATTACATTGTTAGCAAGGTTGGTCTCTTCAGGAGCCGGTTCCAGACGCACATGAATCTCGTATTGCCCGAAGATAACTCCGGGCCACTCCACCGAAGCAGTTACCGGCAACGTTGCCGTGGCAGGAGTGATGACCTTGCTGCCGATCATCTGGCCGCCGGCAGCGGGATCACCGCGCCAAAAAGTAACCTCCAACGACGAAGCTGTTGTCCCAACACTGCCCAGATTGCGCAAATCCGCTTCCAGGATGATCGTGGTAGTGGTTCCGGGAGGCACCAGCGGCAGCGTTGTCGGGTTAATGCGCAGGTTTTCCAGACTAAAATCGGTATGGCCGGAGGCATCAATCTGAAACAGCACCACGTTGTTAGGGCTACATGGTTCAATCACACCATCTGCGGGGTCAACCTGCCATTGAATTGTGTGGCTGCCGGGAGCAACCACCGATGACCAGACCTGTTGCAACACCTGGCGATAGCCCGGGTGATCGTGCGCCGCCAGGCCGCTGATGGGCTGGGTGTTGATCGTTGCGCCGTTTTGCCAACGTACCACCACATCAAACGCACCACTAGCTACGTTGCCCAGGTTCTGCAACACGCCATTCAACTCAAAGCGCGCTGGCTGCCCGGCAAACAGCGGCCAGTCCGTGCGCAGGCTCGTATTCC
>CALESQ010000107.1 GCA_937907455.1 uncultured Caldilineales bacterium | reverse complement strand
GGACTTCTGGAAACTTCAGCTAACGCCTTTCAGGCCAAATCGTGAACTACTGAGTATACAATTTACCCTGTGCTGTGGGTAGTGTGCGACTTTCGGTTGAATTACAACAGCCGGACAATAAATGGTTCCGGCTCAGAGAACGAAGCGCTCTCAGGCGCTCTCCGAAAGCTCCGGCAGGGGCTTCGTGGCTTGAGACACCGAATTCGCTTGGGTGGCAACACATTTCAACCGAAATCCATACACAACCCTATACTGTAAACTGTACACTGTATACCACAATCGTTCCCAGCGGAGCTTGCCATGATCATTCAAACCATCGGCGTGGTTGGTTGTGGGCAGATGGGCGCCGGTATTGCTGAAATCAGCGTGCTGGCTGGTTACAATGTACTCATCTACGCGCGCAATGAGGATCTCAACCCCGCGTGCCGGGGACGGGTGCAGCAGGCGTTGCAACGCAGTGTGAGTCGTGGCAAACTCAGTGTCACCGAAGCTGATGCCGCGCTGGCCCGGCTGCGCGGCACCGCGCATCTGGCTGATCTGGCCGCGGCAGACCTGGTGATCGAGTGCGTGGCTGAGGATCTGCTGCTAAAGCAAAGCATCGCCCGCAGCCTGGACGATCTGCTGCACCCCGAAGCGCTCATTGCCAGCAATACCTCGTCACTCAGCATCAGCCAAATCGCCCTGGCTACGCGGCGCCCTGATCGCGTGTTGGGCATGCACTTCTTCAACCCTGTGCCAGTGATGCGTCTGTTGGAACTGGTGCGCGGCCTGCAAACCAGTGACGAGACTTTGGCGCACGCACGCAAAGTGGGCGCATACCTGGGCAAAATCACCATCACCGCGCCCGACAGCCCCGGCTTCATCGTCAACCGCTTGCTGATCCCCTACATCGTCGAAGCGATCCGCGCCTACGCCGATGGCCTGGGCGAGGTCGCTGCCGTAGACAACAGCGTTAAGCTGGGCGTGGGACATCCCCTTGGCCCGCTGGCTCTGGCTGATCTGATAGGTCTGGACGTGACCCTGGCGATTGCCGATGTGCTGTATAGCGCGTCGGGCGATCCCTGCTTCAAAGCGCCGCCGCTGCTGCGCCGCATGGTAGTTACAGGCCAGCTTGGGCGTAAAGCCGGTCGCGGCTTCTACGAATACCGCAAAAGCTGATTACAAAGACCCCATAGAACACAAAAAAGCATGACCTGCCTGCGTTCTTTAGGCTTTTGCGGTTTATGCCTAAAACACAAGGACTTACAGAATGACTTCACCCACCATCCTCCCCTCGCGCAGCGAAGTGCCCGTTGAGTTGACCTGGGACTTGGCGAGCGTGTATGCAACTCCCGCAGCGTGGGATGCGGCTTGCACTGAACTGAACGAGCGTTTGCCTGTACTGACGGCCTTTCGCGGACGATTGGCTGAAGGCCCGGCCGCGCTGCTGAGTTTTGTTAGCGCCTACCAGGACAGCGCCATCCTCCTGGGCAAGATTCTCAGCTATGCCCAAAACGGCGCTTCGGTAGACACCGGCGACCAGGCAGCGGCTGCACGGACCGGTCAGTCTCGCACCCTGGCTGCCAACTTTGCCGCGGCCACGGCCTTCTTTGATCCTGAACTGTTGGCTATTGGCCTGGACGCGGTGGATGATTGGATAGCTGCTGTACCTGAGCTGCATTTCCTGGCCCATTATTTGCAGCGGCTGCGGCTGCGTCAGGCTCATTTGCGTTCCGGCGAGGTAGAGCAAGTGCTGGCGCTCACCGGCGACCCCTTCGGCGGGCCGTTTCATGTCTACGGCATGTTGAACAACGCAGACATGACCTTTCGCCCCGCCCTGGCCGCCGACAGCACTCAGATGGAAGTGGGCCAATCTAGCATTGGCGCACTGGTGACGCATCCCGACCGCGCCGTGCGCCGCAGCGCCTGGGAAAGCTATGCCGACGGCTATTTGGCCCTGCGCAATACCCACGCAGCTAATTTCATTGCCAACGTCAAACAAAACGTTTTCACGGCGCGCGTGCGCGGTTACTCCTCTGCGCTGCACGCCTCACTTGGCCCCAACTTCATCCCCACCGAGGTCTTTCACAATCTCCTTGCTGTCTTCAAGCAAAACCTGCCTACCTGGCATCGCTATTGGCGGCTACGCCGTGCTGCGTTAGGGCTGGACACTCTGGGTGTCTATGATATCAAAGCACCGCTCACCGGCAGCAAGCCGGTGGTTTCCTTTGAACAGGCCGTAGACTGGATCGCCGCGGGCATGGCTCCGCTGGGCGAAGCGTATGTGCAAGTGCTGCGTCGCGGCTGTCTGGAACAACGCTGGGTAGACCGCGCACGCAACCGCGGCAAGCGTGAGGGCGCCTATTCCAGTGGCACCCACGGCACACATCCCTTCATTCTCATGTCGTACCAGGATGATTTGTTTAGCCTGAGCACGTTGGCGCACGAGCTGGGCCATTCGCTGCATTCCTATTACACCCGCGGCACGCAACCCTTTGTCTATGGCCGCTACGGGCTGTTCCTGGCTGAGACCGCCTCTAACTTCAATCAGGCGTTGGTGCGGCATTACCTTTTCCGCACTCAGCCTGACCGTGCATTCCAAATTGCACTGATCGAAGAGGCCATGTCCAACTATCACCGTTACTTCTTCATCATGCCTACGCTGGCGCAGTTTGAGCTGGCCGCGCATACGCGTGCCGAACAGGGCGCGCCGCTTAGTGCTGATGTCCTTAGCGGCCTCATGGCTGATCTCTTCAGCGAGGGCTATGGCGGCGAGGTCGAGCAAGACCGCGCCCGCATCGGCATCACCTGGGCACAGTTCGGCCACATGTACATGAACTTCTATGTGTATCAGTATGCCACCGGTATTGCTGCGGCGCACGCGTTGGCCGGGCCTATCCTCGCCGGGGATCAGGCCGCGGCGCAGCGCTACCGCGAATTCCTCAAATCGGGTGGTTCGCGCTATCCGCTGGACACGCTGCGGCTGGCCGGTGTAGACATGAGCACCCCAGCCGCAGTTGAAGCCGCCTTTGCCAACCTCACCGGTCTCGTGGATAGGCTGGAAACGCTGCTAATTCCGGCGCGTCCGTAGCTTATTTGTTCTAGCCGATTTGCTTGTTTATAGGCACAGGGCTATAATAACAGGCCGCAACACTTTTGCTGCGGCCTGTTGTTTTTTCTCGAAGGTATCAGGTATGTCGGCTATTCTCACTGAAAACGTTGGCCGTGTCTACAAGCTGCGCGGTCCAAAGCGCAAGGACGATCCCAAAGAAGTTGTGGCACTGCAAGGCGTGAACCTGGAAGTGCCTGCCGGCGAGCTGTTCGGCTTGCTTGGCCCCAACGGCGCGGGCAAAACCACGCTCATCAAGATCCTCACCACCCTGCTGCTGCCTACCAGCGGCCGCGCTCAGGTGCAGGGGTTGGATGTAGCCACCCATGCCCAGGAGATCCGCCGACGCATCAGCATGGTAAGCGGTGGCGAGACCAGCGGCTATGGCCTGCTGACCGTGGAGGAAAACCTGTGGATGTTTGCCCGCTTCTACGGGCTGGACAGCAAGGTAGCCCGACAGCGCATCGCCGAGTTGCTTGATGTGGTGGGTTTGCAGGATCGCAGCCGCACCAAAATCTCCGACCTGTCCACCGGCCTGCGCCAGAAGATGAACTTCATTCGTGGCTTCATCAGCGATCCTGATGTAGTGTTTCTCGATGAGCCGACGTTGGGTTTGGATGTGGCAGCGGCGCGCCAGGTGCGCGATTTCGTGCTGCGTTGGATGAAAGCGCACCCCGACCGCACGTTGCTGCTCACCACGCACTACATGGCCGAGGCCGATGAGCTGTGCAACCGGCTGGCGATCATTGACAAGGGCAAGCTGTTGGCGCTTGATACTCCGACCAATCTCAAGCGTCGTCTGCGCCGTGATACCGTATATACGTTGCGTGTCGCTCCACTGGGCCAGCGCCCGGTAGACAGCAGCACCATGCTGGAGGCTGTGCCGGGTGTGCGTCAAGTGACCATCACCGATGTGGAAGGCGCTCAGGAATTGAACTTGATTTTGGAGGCCGACGATGCGTTATCCGGTGTGTTGCAGCACCTGAACCAGCGTGGCTCTAGCCTGCTGGCTCTGGAAAAACGCGACCCTACCCTGGAAGACGTGTTCATCAACCTTGTCGGGCGACGACTGGATGAGGATACAGCGGGCACGAAAGAAGATAAGTAGACAGGTAGATAAGTACGCCGAAGGCGGGTAGACAAGGATAGATGTCTTCCTTGTTTCCTTCCTTCCCTGCTTTCTTCTTTCATCCTTTCATCCCTACTCTAATAGCTTCCTGGCATCTTAGCCTCCTTGTCTCCCAAGTCTTCTCCGTCTCTTTAGTCCCCTTGTATACTTGTATACTTGTATACTTGTCTCCTTGTATACTTGTATACTTGTCTCCCTGTATACTTGTCTCCCTGTATACTTGTATACTTGTCTCCCTGTCTCCCTGTATACTTGTCTCCTCACCTCCTTCTCCCATGCTCAACCAACCCCGTATTCAAAAAGCAACTGGTCTGCGCCTGTTTTGGGCGACGATGTGGGCGCGGGCTTATCCCCGCATTGTGGGCGCGCTGCGCGAACGCAGTTGGATGTTTTTCGAGACCTTTTTGCCGGTGCTGGCGGTGGCAGGTTACGTCTTTTTATACCGCGCCATCCAGGCCCCGGCGGAGTACACTGGCTTTGCCGTGTTGGGCGGAGCTATGACCGCATTCTGGCTGAACGTGCTGTGGAGCATGGCCAGCCAGTTGTACTGGGATAAAGATCAGGGAAACCTGGAATTGTATGTGCTGTCCCCTGGCCCGCTGATGGCCGTGCTGCTGGGTATGGCTGTGGGTGGTTTGGTGATGACTGCCACTCGCGCCAGTGTGATCATCGTGCTTTGCTCGTGGCTGTTTCATGTGCAATACCAGATCGCTGACCCGCTGCTGTTGGCTGTGATCTTTGTCGTTACCATGGCGGCACTCTATGGCATGGGCATGTTATTCGCCTCGGTGTTTCTGGTGGCCGGGCGCGAGGCGTGGCATCTTTCCAATCTGTTGCAGGAGCCAATTTATCTGGCATCAGGCTTCTACTTCCCTGTGAAGGCGCTGGGCATGTGGGCGGCCACCTTCGCCTCGGTTATTCCGCTCACCCTGGGGCTGGATGCCATGCGCCAGTTGATGTTTAGCGGTGATCCTACCCTGGGTTTTCTATCGCCGCGTGTCGAGTTGGCGGTGCTGGCCGTACTGGCCGTGATTTTCATTTCGGTGGCCTATGCCGCGCTGACCAAGCTAGAACAGGTTGGCCGTCGTCAGGGTCGCCTGATCGAACGGCGACGGTAAGAACCCGACCAGGCCACGACTGTTCAGGCCGGTTTTACCCCGTGCCATTCCACCGTTACCTTCGGGTATGCACTACGAGGTATCCCATGGCGCTTTCACAACGCCTGCTTGATAGTCCCCTGCTGCGCCGCAACGACGCCCTGCGCAGCTTCATCATCGCTTCCTGGCTGGGCTGGCAGATCGAATCGAACTGGGCCGATCCCTTTCTGTTCGCGGTTTACTCCTTTGTCCGTCCCATTGCCGGCGTGCTCATCCTGGTGGTGATGTATGCAGTAATCACCGACAGTGCCTTTCGTCAGCCGGTATTTCCCTACATTTATCTGGGCAACGCGCTTTACATTCTGGTCAGCATGGTGATCACCGGCGTAAGCTGGGCCATCATTGACGACCGCGAGCATTACCGCGTAGCCAAAAACCTTTACACCTCGCCCCTGAACGGCTACACCTACCTGTTTGGTCGCGGCGTAGCCCGCGTGTTGGTAGGCACGGTGTCGGTGCTGATCACCATTGGCTTTGGTATGCTTTTCTTCCACTTGCCCATTCGCCTGACTGCGGTCAACTGGCCGCTGCTGGTCGTCAGCAGCGTGCTGGGCCTGAGTGCCATTGCCGGGCTGGGGCTGATCATGGGCGCGTGGACCATGACCATGGCGCGCCATTTCTGGTCGGTAGGTGAAGCAGTGGCTGGCTCGATGTACCTGTTCAGCGGTGCAATTTTCCCGCTGGATACCTTGCCTGCCAGCATCCGCTGGATCGGCCTGCTGCTGCCGGTGACCTACTGGCTTGAAGCCGCGCGCCGTGCCCTGTTGGGGGCCGATGCTGCCGGTTTTCAGACCCTGGCCTTTCTCTCCAACTGGCAACTGATCGCCGTGTTGGCCGGCTTCTGCGCGGTGTTGCTGATCAGCTCTGCCTATTTCTATCGCTGGGCCTTGCACGCCTCAAAAGAGCGCGGGCTGATTGATATGGAATCAGGCTACTAAGCGCCGCCTTGCAGGTAAAACCGCAGAGGCAAGCGCATTTGACGCCGCGCATGAGCAGTGCTATAATGTTGCCGTCCACAAAATGGCCTCGGCTTGTTTGTGTTGCATTTCCCTCCACACATCCCTCAACTTCCGCAAGCAAATTATGATTAACAGCGCAGATTAGCATCTCTCCTCGTCTGCGCGCTGCATTTTTCCTTCCCCTTCCGATAATCTATGCCAACGGCATAGCCCAAAGCCCACTACGCGTCTTCGGCAGATGGCGCATCGGCATTTCAGACGCCGCTCTGGCGCTGTCTTTGTTCGCCCTGCCGCGGGGACCAGTAAAAACAACACTATTCAGTTATGCAGGAGCAACCCACGTGAATATTACCGATCTTGAAATGAGGAATCTCGACGAGCTGCAAGCGCTTGCCAGAGAGCTTCAAATTACCGGGTTTACCCGGATGAAAAAAGGCGACCTGATTTTGCGTCTTTTACGCGCCAGCGCTGAGGCGCAGGGGTACATTTTTGGGGGCGGTGTGCTGGAAATCATGCAGGACGGCATCGGCTTTTTGCGTTCCGATCACCTGCTGCCTGGCCGCGAAGATGTGTATGTGTCACAAAGCCAGATTCGTCGCTTTGGCCTGCGCACCGGCGATATGGTCATCGGCCAAGTGCGGCCTCCGAAAGAATCAGAAAAATACTATGGGCTGCTCAAAGTAGAAACCATCAACGGCCTGGATCCAGAAGACGCCAAACTGCGTCCTGCCTTCGAGCGCCTGACCCCCATCTTTCCCAACGAGCAACTGCTGCTTTCCACCAGCCCCGGCGTTCTGGCTACCCGGCTGCTGGATTTGATCGCCCCCATTGGCCGCGGCCAGCGCGGGCTGATCGTTTCACCGCCCAAAGCCGGTAAAACCACCGTGTTGAAACAAATTGCCAACGGCATGAGTTCCAACTATAATGACATTCACATGATGGTGGTGCTGATCGGTGAACGCCCCGAAGAAGTGACCGATATGGATCGCTCGGTAGAGGCAGAAGTCATTAGCTCCACTTTCGATGACCCCGTGCAGAGCCACGTACGCGTGGCTGAGATGGCGCTCTCCCGTGCCAAACGCCTGGTGGAAGGCGGGCGTGATGTGGTGATCCTGCTCGACTCGATCACACGTCTGGCACGAGCCTACAACCTGGTGGTGCCCCCCAGCGGTCGCACCCTGTCCGGCGGTCTCGATCCGGCCGCGCTCTATCCGCCCAAAGGGTTCTTTGGCGCAGCGCGCAACATCGAAGAAGGCGGCAGCCTGACCATCATCGCCACCGCGCTGGTGGATACCGGCAGCCGCATGGACGATGTCATCTACGAAGAGTTCAAAGGCACGGGCAACATGGAATTGCACCTGTTGCGCCGTATGGCCGAGCGTCGCGTCTTCCCCGCGTTCGATATCGAACGTTCCGGCACGCGTCGCGAAGAGCTGCTGATGAACGAACAAACCTTGCAGCGTGTTTGGACCATGCGTCGTATGATTGACGCATTAGGCGGCGGCATGGAAGCTTTGCAGCCGCTGCTGGAACGCATCTCGCGCACCCGTGATAACGAGGAGTTCCTGTCCACGCTGCATCTATCCATGTAATTATGCAAGCGAAACAGCAACCAACCGAAACACCCTCTCACCCTGTGGATGGAGAGTCGCAGCGTCGGCAGAGTCTTGCCGACGCCTCTCCATCCGTTGCCTCCTCTCCGTCAGCTATTTCCCGTCTTCGTTGGGTTTGGTCTTTTCTCCGGCCTCAGGTATTGCATGCGCTGGAGATTTGGCGCGGCGACAAAATCACCCCGGTGCGCCTGGCCTCGCACCTTGCCCTGCTGGCTATGGCCGCCGTGGTGCTGGTACTCAGCCGCGTTCAATTGCCTGCCTGGGATCTCGTGCGCATTGTCCCGGTGCAAGCCGCTCCTCAAGCCCAGGCCGATCCCCAGGCATTGACCGTGGCTCTGCAAGCCGTGGGCGGCAGCCCGTTGCAGGAAAGCGGTGTGCTGGTGCGTGCGCCCGTGCCTTTCACCCAAATCCCTGACCGGCCGCGCACCGAGGTGATCACCTACACCGTACAGCTCAACGACACGGTACTGGGTATCGCCGAACACTTCAAAATTAACCCCAACACGGTGGTATGGGCCAACCTCGACGATTTGAACAATCCCTTTGTGATGGAGGTTGGTCAGGTGTTGCACATCCCGCCGGTGGATGGCGTGCTGCACACCGTGGAAGAGGGCGATACGGTGGCCGATATTGCCAAAGCCTATGATGCATCTGCCGATGAGATCGTGGCCTATGCTCCCAACCAACTGACCGGCGCCGACGCGGCATTGGCTGTGGGCGCCGTGATCATCGTTCCCAACGGCGAACGCAAGTTGCCTCCGCCCCCGCAGCCGGTGGTTCCTGCCCCCGCAGCCAGCGGCGGCACAGGCACATCCGCTCCGTGGCGCGCGGCTGGCTTTGTCTGGCCAACCTACGGCACCATGACCCAGCGTTATTGGTTGCCCGCCCATCCGGCCATTGACCTTGGCGCTTCCACCGGCACGACGGTAGTGGCCGCCGATGAAGGCACGGTGATCACCGCGGGCTGGAGTACGGTCGGCTACGGCTATCACATCATCATCAGCCATCCGGATGGCTTCAGTACGCTTTACGCGCACCTGAGCCAGATCAGCGTCAGCTATGGTGATTATGTGGCGCGCGGGCAGCGCATCGGGGCCGTCGGCTCCACCGGGCGCTCCACCGGCCCGCATCTCCACTTCGAAGTGCGTGCCCCCAACGGCCGCACCTACAACCCTCTGGTATATCTGCCGTAATTTAACGCCATGCCTACCATTGCCCTCACCGGCATCAGCGGCTTTTGGGGCCGGCAAGTGGCACAGCGCCTCTTGCTTCGGCCTGATGTGCGCGTGCTGGGCATTGACCGCTTGCCACCCGAACCGGCGCTGCCCGGCGCGGACTTTGTCAAGGCTGATATCCGCAACCCGCTCCTGGCCGAGTTGTTCGCGGCGGAGCGGGTGGATACTCTGCTGCACCTGGCCTGGCGTGAACCTGCCATCCCTGACGAAGCCGACTTCGAAAGCAATGTGCTGGGCACCATGCAGTTGTTTGGCATGGCTGTCGAAGGCGGGGTGCGCCGCGTGCTGTGGCGCAGCAGCACCGCAGTCTATGGTGCTGCTGCGCAAAACCCTCTCTACCTGCCGGAAAACTCACCCCTGGCTGAACAGGTGGCTGCGCCGCTGGCGGCTCACTGGCTGGAGATAGAGCGTTTTGTGGCGACCTTTGCTGCTGAATACAGCAGCACTGCTTTTGCTGCGCTCCGTTTGGCTCACGTCATCGGTGCAGAGGCAAAAAGTCCGCTCAATCGTCTGCTGCGCCAACCGCTGTGGCCTGCCTTGCTCGGTTTTGATCCGCTGTTACAAGTTCTGGACAGCGATGATGCCGTCGAGGCGCTGGCTTTGGCAGCACTGGGAGAGTGGCGCGGTGCGGTTAATGTAGCTGCGGCGGGTGTGCTGGCTTTCAGTCAACTGGCTGGCAAGGCGGGGCGTCCACTGTTGCCGTTGCTGCATCCGTTGGTGATGCGCCTCTGGCCGCTGGCTCAAACCATGCCCCAGGGTGAACGCCTGCTGCGTTGGTTGCCGCTGGATCCTGACCAGCTACGCTTTTCTTGTCTGGCCGACTGCACGCAGATGGGCACAGTGTTGGGCTTTGCGCCGCAACTGAATGCCGCCCAGGCGGTGGAGCGGGCGGTGCAGCAACAGCGCGTGCGGCGCTATCAACCTGCCGATGCTATGTCTGCTGATCAGATTATGGTACAAAGGCAACAGACTGCCGGACAGCAAGCGCCATGAACGAAGCCAACGGCAATGACTGGCTGCAAATCAACGACCGGCGCGCGCCAGCCGTCACTGACGAGTCGCTGCCGGTAGCTGACCGCCTCACCGAGCAACGCCGGCACGCTGCCAACCAGCAGCAACGGCTGGGCGCAGAAATGGCGCGCTTTGCCGGGGCCGCGCAGCGTTTATTGCCTGAAGGCACGCCGATACCGGGGGCTGCCCAGACGCAACGGCTGGCGCGCCGCCTGTTTGGCCCGCTGCTGCCCGCTGATACCCTGGTTAATGCCGATTTCTGGCGCGGGGCCGCCTATGTACTGGCCTATTTATTGCGCAGTCAGGCCCGCAGCGCCGAACGTCGCCTGACCGGTGATTACACGCTGGACGATTTCGGTCTGGACGAAGGCTTTTTAGGGGTGGTACTGCCGCTGGCGCAGTTTATGTTTCAAAGCTACTGGCGTGTTGAGGTGACGGGTGACGAGCATGTCCCTGCCGCGGGCCGGGCTTTGCTGGTGAGCAACCATTCCGGGGTGCTGCCTTTTGATGGGGCCATGATCGGCCTGGCGATACACAACAGCCCGGTCAGGCGCTTGCCGCGCTCGTTGGTGGCTTCGTGGTTCCCCGGTCTGCCCTTTGTTTCAATGCTGCTGCAAAAAACCGGTCAGGTGCAGGCGCATCCGCTCAACGCGCAGCACCTGCTGGAGCGCGATGAGCTGGTGGTGGTGTTTCCTGAAGGCATTAAGGGCGTGGGCAAGCCGTTCCGTGACCGCTACCAACTGCAACGCTTCGGGCGCGGCGGTTTCATCAAGACTGCGCTGCAAAGCCGCGCGCCGATTATCCCCGTGGCCGTGGTGGGCGCAGAGGAAATCTACCCAATGCTGGGCAGTGTGCCACCGCTGGCACGGCTGCTGGGCCTGCCCTATTTTCCGCTTACGCCAACGTGGCCGTGGTTGGGGCCGCTGGGGTTGGCTCCATTGCCTACCAAATGGACTATCGCCTTTGGCCCGCCAATTGCCATGGATTGCTATGCTGCTACCGATGCTGCCAATCCGGCGCTGGTGGCGCAGCTAACCGATCAGGTGCGCATGACGATCCAGCAGATGTTGTTGGAGCACCTGGCACGCCGCCGCTCGATCTTTCGCGGTTGAGCCTTCTCTCCTTCTCTCTTGAGGATACCCATGCCTGTTTATCAGAATGCTGAGGATTTTTACGCTTTGCTGCGTGCCGCTTTTCAGGAGATGTCGGCTGACCCGCGCTCGTTGGCCGATTTTCAGCGCCGTCGCCTTGCTGTGCAGATTACAACGACAGCGCCTGCTGCTGTGCTGGTGATTGATGGACGCAGCGAGCCGGTGGCTTTCAGTCTGGGGCAGACAGCCGCCCGATCCGATTTGGCTCTGACCCTGCCTGCCGATCTGCTGCACAGCATTTTGTTGGATGAAAGCAGCGTGCGCACCGCCTTCACCTCTGGTCAGGTAGAGGTGAAGGGCAATATTTTTCGCGCCTTGCAGCTAGCTGATCTCTTCCACGAGCTGCAGCGGGTGTATCCTCCCTTGTATCATCGTTGGGCTGAGGGTTATTGATCGCTATGCGGGATGGACGCGGTGCGGCTGAGTGCAAAGGCCGGTAGCCGCCGAAGGGGGAGATAGAGCGCAGCAGGCTTTTTATCTTCTTGTCAGGAAGCGCGTAGTTCGATTTGCTGCTCCAGCGAGTCCAGCGTGTGTTTGAGGGTTGCCATGATGCTGTTGCTGGATAGAGGTTGATCTTTCTCTTCTATCTCTTGTCCTTCCAGCACACGCTGCACCACACCGGTGTCATGTCCGGCCTGGCGGATGCGCATCAGGTCGGCCATGATCTCGCGGGTGGATATTTCGATGTCGTAGCGTGCCAGGGTTTCTTTGAAAACTTCGTAGCCGCCAGCCAGGTCTACACTGACCGAGCGATAGCCATGTTCGGCGGTGCTGATGCGGTCTTTCAGGCGCATGATGTTGGCGAAGAACATCACGGCGTCGGTGGAGCGTGGCTCGATCAGAATAATATCTACATCGGGATGGCGGCGCTGTAACTGCTTGATTTGATATTTCAGGCCGGAATGCAGCAGCACGCGGGTGGTTTGAGCACTGACTGCCTCCAACCCGCGTTCGCTGATCAGCTTGCGCTTGTCGCTTAGCTCGCGGTTGTCGAAAGGCACCAGCGAGTTGATGCACACTACCAGCTTGGCCCCTTGCTCAATGGCCAGGTCGAGGCTGGCATTGCCGCGAATGCTGCCGTCTATGTACTCGTTTTCGCCGATACGGTAAGGGCGATAGATCACCGGCACAGCAGAGGAAGCAGCGACTGCATCGGAAATGGAAATGTCGGGCGTTTCGCGCGAGAATACGGCGCGCGTGCCGTTGCCCAGTTGGGTAGCGATGATAAAGAGATCTTTTTCCAGTTGATCAAAACGATCGGATCTACCCATCAATTTCAGGCCATCATGCACCCATTCGGCATAGGGCTTGTTGTCGTAGATGCCAGAAGGTAAAGCGCTGCCCAGCCCGGTAAAGAGGAGATCGAGTACTGAAATACGTCCGCGGCTCCCCAAAGCATCGAGACCGGTTCCTACCAGACGGCGGGGTAATGCCAGGCCGCGGCGCAGAAACTCACGCGTGTTCAGGCGAAAAAGATGCTTGGGTTCGGGGAAGGAAACTAACGGGTGACGTGTGTTGACCACGCGCATCAAATCAACAGATGACACGCCGTTGGCCAGAAAGCAGGACACCAGCGCGCCTGCGCTGGTGCCGACGTAGATGTCGAAGTCGTTGACAGTGCGGTTGACCAGCAATTCATCAATCGCCCGCAACGCACCGATTTCATAGACCGCGCCGCTTACGCCGCCGCCGGCCAAAACCAGAGCGGTGCGCCCCGATGACTGCTTGTTTTCCATGCGGAACCTCGGTTTCCTCTGCACTGCCGGCCATAACGCGCCTTATGGGGCGTCGGGCGGGGTCTCAGAGTCGCTGGCAAGCAAAAGATCAAGCGCCTGGTTGAGTTGTTCCAGCTTGCTTTGCAGATTAAGCATATCAAGCCGTGAAGGGATATTCAGGCGATGTAACGCTGCTTCTACACGCGTATCTACGACTCGCGGATCGAGCAGCGAAGTCAGTCGTTCACTGCTTAGTTCCTCGCGTAGGCGCAAGGCTTCTTCTTCGGCCATTTCACCACGGTGCACCAGCGCATCAATGCGCTGATCTACTTCGGCTTCCAATGCTTTTACTGCGTGCAGCGAAGCCTGAAACGAGCGTTTGACGTAGCCGAAGGTATCACCACCGGCGCGAATCAAATTAGCCAGCAGGATATTAGGTAGATAGCCGTTATCTTTTTTTTCGTGCTCAAAGATAATCTGGGACAGGGTGACACCGGTGAGGTCTTCGGCGGTTTCGTGGTCGCGTACCTCTACATCGAAGCCGTCGCGAATCAACTCTGCGATGCTGTCGAGGGTGATATAGCGCTTGGCCTCGGTATTGTAGAGCTTGCGGTTGGGGTAACGTTTAATTAATACAGTAGGCATAGTACCTGCTCCTGTTGCCGATTATAGCGCGCTGTGTCAAAAGAGTCCAGAACTGCAACTCGCAAGCGCTGTGCTGACCTGAAAATAGCTTTGGGCAGGCCGCATGGTTCTCGATTTTCGATCGAGCCAGCGCGCACAAAATGTCAGCCCCGCAGCAAAACGCCGGTCAAAAGCTGTCTGTGGCGACACTTTTGACCGGCGTTTTTGCATATCTTGGTGGTTTTCTCCGGGGCATTCACCCCAACAAGGGGGCTACGCTTTCTTCAGCGCATCTACCTTTTTTGCCAGGGATGAAATTTTGTCGCTTAACTGGTCAATATCGTTTTTCGACGGCACGTTCAGGCGGCCCAACACGGTTTCAATACGATGATCCAGGGCGTTTTCTGCACGCATTACTTGCTTTTCTGTGCCGTCCTGCACCTTCTCTGCAATTTCTTCCACGCCTCCGCGTTGGCGGCGCAGGGTTTCGCGGATCAGGCGGCGGCCGTCCTGCTCGGCAATTTCACCGCGCTCGACCAGGTGGTTGACAAAATCCTCGATCTCATCGCGGGTAAGAGCAACCACGCCAACACTTGCCAGCAACACACGACGCACAGTCGAAAGCATAGTGACAGCGGTTTGCTCGACCATTTCGGGGAAATCTTCAACGCTGTTTTTGGTGGTTTCTACCACGTCAGAAATTGCTGCTTCTATTTTCTTTTGCATGACTAACCTCCATACAGAAATGGCATTTTGCAATGCCGTTGTTGAATAATAATCAAATACATATGACGCACTGCGTCATATGTATTATAGCACGATGTTTTGTAGCGGTCAAGTAGCAATATGTTGCCGACAAAGCATTCTCTGTCCTGGAATTTAATGCTTCTTGCCGAAAGCCGCGAAATCTGGCACAATATAGGCAAGGCTGTCGGTTGCGGTCATCTTTTATCCTATTTCTTTGTCTGGAGGTTTTATGCGCTACCTTGGCGGTATTGAAGCAGGCGGTACCAAATTTGTCTGCGCGGTTGGCTCTGGCCCAAACGATGTGCGCGCAGAAGTACGTTTCCCCACGACCCGCCCTGAAGAAACCATGGCTCAAGCCATTGCCTTTTTCCGCGAACAGGCCCAGCAGGTAGACCTGGCAGCTATCGGGATTGCCGCGTTTGGCCCGGTGGATCCCGATCCCGCGTCGCCGACCTTTGGCTACATCACCAGCACACCGAAGCCGTACTGGGCCAATGTGGACCTGGCGGGTGAGGTGCGCCGTGCGCTGGGCGTGCCCATCGGCTTCGACACCGATGTGAACGGCGCGGCGCTGGGTGAATATCGCTGGGGGGCGGCGCAAGGGTTGGACACCTTTTTGTATTTGACTATCGGCACCGGCATCGGCGGCGGCGGCATGGTGGGCGGCAAGCTGATGCACGGCCTGGTGCATCCTGAGATCGGCCATATCCGCATCCCGCACGACTGGCAAGCCGACCCGTTCCCCGGTCGCTGTCCTTTCCACGGTGATTGTTGGGAGGGCATGGCCGCGGGACCCGCGATGAATGACCGATGGGGGCAGCGTGCTGAAACTTTGCCCGCCGATCATCCGGCGTGGAAGCTGGAGGCGCACTATCTGGCGCTGGGCCTGGCTAATCTCGTTCTCGCCGTCTCGCCGCAGCGCATTATTCTGGGCGGTGGCGTGATGAGCAGCCCGCACATGTTCGCGGATGTGCGCCGCGAGGTGCTGGAACTGCTCAACGGCTATGTGCAAGCGCCTGCGATACTGGAGCAGGTGGACCAGTACATCGTGCCGCCGGGGCTGGGCAACATGGCAGGCGTGCTGGGCGCGATGGCGTTGGGCGAAGCTGCATTGGCATAAATACTTTGTAAATCAAGTTTTGCCTGCGGCAGTTGCTGGTAATCTGTCATTCCGAAAGTAGGTCTTATGTCTCAACCATCTGTGGTTATTCCGCCCAACATCCCCGATCCCCCGGATATTGACCCGTCCCAGCCAGCGAAACCGCATCGTCGTCCCTTTGGCCTGTATGCCATTATTGTATTGGAAGCGCTGGCAGCAGTTATCACGCTTGGTCTGGCTTATCTGTTTTGGCGCAGCGCCCCAACGCTTTTCACCAACGAGACAGAACGATGGAACATGTATGGCAGCTTAAGCTGGGATATCATACGCGCGATCATTCAGTTGGTCGCGGCCATCGGGCTGTGGCATCGCCGTCAATGGGCCTGGCTGGCTACTATGTTGTTGACCGGCCTGTCCATGGCAACCGATCTTTGGAACAATGCAAATCATGGGGAAGTTCCAATCACCCTGGCGATCAGCATTGCCATTGTGTTCTACCTGAACCAGCGCGATGTGCAACAACAGTTCGTTGCTCCCAAAGCAACCCATACGGAGGCCACCTATGTCGCCCACTGATCTGGAATTGCTGCGGACATACGAGCCAGTAGTGCGCTATACCAAAGGCGAATTGTTCTTCCCCTGCGCGGTGGATGGCTATGTGAGCGCGAGCAGCTTGTGGCTGTATGAGCGTGACAAAGAAGATCAGCGTTTGGCTAAACCGGGTGAATTAACGCCGAAGGCGTTAGTTACCCATCAAGCCGCTCACCCTGACAGCACCCTGTATCTACGCTTCGTCGCAAAACCGTTGAATGCCGTGGAATATCAACGCTGGTCGCGGCGGCCCAACCGCCCGATCTTTCTGGCTCCCGGGCGACTGGCGCGCGTGGGGATTTTATCGCGCGTCATTGATGCTTTCTTTAATATTTCTTTGCTGCTGCGCGGCAAGGTACCCGGCGGCACCGCCGCCGCCGCCGAGGAAGCCTACAACGCCATGCAAGCAGAGGATCCGCGACGCGTTTACTACGGCCGTGTGATCCGTGACGGCGGCTACACCGTGCTGCAATATCTGTTCTTTTTTACCATGAACGATTGGCGTTCAGATTTTTATGGCGTCAACGATCACGAAGCCGACTGGGAACAGATCTTTATTTATCTCGCGCCTGATCAAAACGAAGTTTTACGTCCGCAGTGGGTTGCCTTTGCCTCGCACGATTTCCGTGGCGACGATCTGCGGCGACGCTGGGACGATCCCATGCTCCACAAACACAACGATCACCCCGTGGTGTTTGCCGGAGCCGGTTCCCATGCCAGCTACTTCCTGCCTGGCGAGTATCTAATGAAGGCCGAGCCAGCCGCGCTGCGCAAAGTGCGTCAGGTTCTTGAAACCGCCCAACGGTTTTGGATACGTACATTGCAGCAGGGGTTGGATGAAGACGCGCCGCGCACTTTTGATGCAATCGGCGTGCCGTTTATAGATTATGCCCGCGGCGACGGCGTTGCTATTGGCCCGGATCAAGCCGAAACCTGGTCACCGATTATGATCAGCGATCAGGATAGCTGGGTAGATGGCTATCGCGGCCTGTGGGGACTGGACACCAAGGACCTGCTCGGCGGTGAACGTGCGCCGTCTGGCCCGAAATACAATCGCAACGGCACAGTGCGCCAGTCGTGGTATGACCCGCTGGGCTGGGCCGGGTTGGACAAGGTCGTCCCCCCCAACGAAACGATCAGCCGCTTGCGCCAGACCATTACCCAGTTGGGCGATGAAGAGGAAAAGCTGCGGCAGGATATTGACGTCGCGCGCGAAGAACTGCGCACGTTGGCGCTGGAAGTATCCGCCACGCAGCGCACCGATCACCTGCTGGCGTTGCACAACTCGCTGGAAGAAGACCTGCTTGCCAAACAAACCTCGCTGCAAGCCATGCAGGCGCGGCGCGTCAGCGTGGAAGAAACCCGCCGCGCCAGCCTGAGCACACTCGCCCGGCTGCTGGCCGGTGATTGGGGCGATCCGCAGGCCCATGTGCGCCACGCCGACATCCCCACCTCGCCGCCAGGGCCGCAAGCGCGCCTGGCCGAGCTGTGGGCCGCGCTCAGCGGTGGCTTGGTGCTGCTCTCGCTGGTGCTGCTGCTGGCCCTGCGCCCCGCGCACTGGCTGGCTTGGGTAGTCATCAGCATCTTTATCTTTGGCGCAATTGATGCGGTGCTGCGGAGTCGTTTGGCACACTACCTGCTCAACACAACCATTGTGCTGGCTGTGCTGTCGGCCGTGGTTTTGTTAAAGGAATACTGGCGCTGGCTGCTGATCGGTGGAGTGGCAGCGCTGGTGATCCTGATGACGCGCGAGAACGTGCGCGAACTGCGCAAGGAAAAATAATCGTATTCAACGGTGCTGTCAAAACGGCTGGTGCAAATGAAAATCAGCAGCCCACCGCCTGATCTCAGTTAAATCCCTTTACTGGAGCCACATGAATAACGCAACAACGCCTGCTGTTACAGTGGATGCCTACATTGCTTCTTTTCCCGCCGATATTCAAGCCAAATTGCAAGCCATGCGCGAGACCATTCGCTTGGCCGCGCCTGACGCCATCGAGAAAATCAGCTACGGCATGCCCACTTTCTACCTGCGCGGCAACCTGGTGCATTTCGCCGCGTTCAAACAGCACATCGGCTTTTATCCTGCGCCCAGCGGCATTGAAGCGTTCGCCACCGACCTGGCGCGCTACGGCCATTCCAAGGGGGCAGTGCGTTTTCCGTTGGATCAGCCACTGCCGCTGGACTTGATCCGCCGTATCACGCTGTATCGTGTCGAGGAAAACGGACGCAAGGCCGGTTGAGGCTGTCATCTGCAGCTCTGAACTGGTTACTGCTTACTTCTCACTACTCACTCACCCCCTCAGCCGCGCCGAAACAATCGTAGGCGTGCTATACTATTCTCTATGCGTTTAAGATCCTTGTTGCCGGCTTTTTTGCTGGGTCTTGCGGCCCTCGCCGCGTTAGCCTGGCTGGTAATGAACCGTGTGCCTGACAGCAGATCGTTTACTGTGGCGTTGCTGCTGCTGGTGATGGCCTGCACCGGGCTGTTGGCGCCGCTGCTGGCATGGCTCCAGCGCCGCGTACCCATTGGCGGCGCGACTTCTGGCAGCCGTATCGCCCTGCGTCAGGCATTTTGGTTGGGGTTAGCTGTGGCTACGCTGGTGTTTTTGCAATGGCGCGGTCTGCTGAACAGCACGCTGGTGCTGGGCATTGGCGTGCTGGTGCTGCTGCTTGAGGTCTTTGCCCAAAGCGGGCGCAACCAGCCATGACCACACCTGCTGCCCCGTTACGTTGGGACACCACCTTGCCCGATGGTCGCCACGCCACCCTGCTGCTGCGCGCAGCAGCATTCAACCTGCTGCTAAACGACGAAGCCCCTTCCTTTACCTTTGATTTGAGCGGTCGGCTGTACGGCGCATTTCTAGATGGTATCAACTATCGTCGCAGCCTGGACAACCGCATGTTGGCTAAATGGTCGCTGCCCGAAAACGGTTCTACCCAGCGCCAGCGCCGTTGGCTTGCTGAGGCGGAAGCACTCAGCCTGATAGAGACAGTGCAGCGTTTGGTGCGCGGTCTGGTTGCAGCCTCACAAGCCGCGCCGCCACGGGTGCAGCGCGCCCTTCAGCGGCTGGCTGCATGGGATTGGCCTGCTTTGGAGGCAGATCGTCGCCGCTTCAATCGTCTCTACAGCCCCATTGGCATTTTGCCGCCCGATCAATACCTGGCGGTGGTGGCGCAGGCCACCGCAGGCTGCTCGCACAACGCCTGTACCTTTTGCACCCTTTACCAGGACATCCCCTTTCGCATCAAACCCCCGGAGGAGTTTCGCAGTCATCTGGCTGGTGTGGCGCAGTTTTTTGGCCCGGCACTGGCGATGCGTCATTCCCTGTTTCTGGCCGATGCCAACGCGCTGGTAGTGCCCATGCCCCGCCTGCTGGCTCTGCTGGACATATTGAAAGAAACAACAAAACAAGGATATGAGCCGGACAGGGAGAGAGCAGCGCAGAGTGTGGGCACGGCAAGAGACGACGACAGCGCACCTACAAGGCTGCCGACGCTGGGCGAATTGCCTTGGTTCGCCTTTATTGATGCTTTTCATGTGGAACGCAAATCGCTGGCCGACTGGCAAGAACTGCGTGCCCGTGGCCTGCAACGCGTCTACATCGGCATGGAAAGCGGGCATGATCCCCTGCTGCGTTGGCTGAACAAGCCCGGCGATGCGGCAGA
This sequence comes from uncultured Caldilineales bacterium, assembly GCA_937907455.1. Classification (GTDB taxonomy): domain Bacteria; phylum Chloroflexota; class Anaerolineae; order JAAEKA01; family JAAEKA01; genus JAAEKA01. The sequence continues at coordinate 52,950 of CALESQ010000107.1, read as the reverse complement.
TGTGTTGGACGCGGTGCAAACGTTGAAAGCAGCCGGCTTGCAGGCCAGCGTCATCTTAATGCTAGGCGTTGGCGGCGCGGCCTACGCTGAAGGGCATGTGCGTGACAGCGCCGCGTTACTCAACGCTATGCCGCTGGGCAAGGGTGATCTTATCTACCTATCTGATTTCGTTGAACAGCCTACAGCAGCCTATGTGGCGCAGGCTGCCGCGGCCGGCATTCAGCCTTTGCCTGCATCGGCTTGTCGCAGCCAGGAACAAGCCCTGCGCAGCCTGTTCACCGCAGCCGATGCTGGTCAGCCCCCACAGTTTGCCCACTATGCCCTGGCTGACTTTGTGTATTAATTCCTCATCAGTACACAAAGTCCGCAAGCACAGCACAAACGAAAGGCGTTTGACAAATAAAGGCATGTTGCCTATAATCGCCCTATCTTCGCATTGTGGCGTAAATCACGGCTTGCCAGTCGCTTTCACGCCCGTGTCCCCGTTTCTCTTCCGGTAAACAGTGCTGTTGCCCGAAAGCCCGTGGTGCTGCTCACCGCTGAATGTCAACCGAGTGGCCCAGGTCTGTCAGAGACGCCGCACGCCTTCAGTCGCACATGCGTGGTGCAAGACCGGATATCGCACCGGTTAATCCTTTGGTTTGTTTTGTCAGGAGGAGAATTACATGAAGAAGTCTTACTTCTTGCTCACCCTCGTTTTGGTAGCTGCCACCCTGGTGCTGGCTGCCTGCCCCGCCGGTACACAGCAAGCTGTTGTTGAAACTGCTGCTGCCGTAGCCACCCAGGCTGCTCCCGCCGTCAACGCGGCTGCCACCCAGGCCGCCCCTGTTGTAGAGCAGGCCGCTACCGCGGTTTCCGGTGCCATGGACGCGGCTAATACCGCCATGTGTACTGCCTGTACCGATCCCAAGGGCTGCGTCACCTTGAAGGCTGGCGATCCCCTGCACATTACCTGGCTGTTCGTGGTTGAAGGCGCCGATGCTTCACTCGGCACCGACACCAAGCGCGGCGCGGAAATCGCTCAGTCTGATCGCCCCACCGTGGCCGGTCACACCGTGGAACTGACCGGTGAGAATGAAGGCTGCAACGCCGAAGGCGGCCAGGCTGCTGGCACCAAGGTAGCCTCTGATCCGAGCGTAGTCGCCGCCATCGGCAGCAACTGCTCTTCAGCAGCCCGCGCGGCCATTCCGTTGCTCTATGCCGCGGGCATCCCCATGGTGTCCCCCTCGAACACCGCCCCTGACCTCACCGCAGATGATCGCCCGGTGGAATACTCCTGGTACATGCGCACCGCCCACAACGACAAGGTTCAGGGCGCGGCCATGGCCCAGTACGCCATCGAAGCTGGCTACAAGAACGCTGCCACCATCCATGACGGCAGCCTCTATGCGGACAAGTTGCAGCAGGTGTTTGCCGAAGAGTTCAAGAAGCTCGGCGGCAACGTGGTGGCGCAGGAAGCTACCGACCCCAACGAAACCAACATGGGGCCCATGCTCACCCGCATCGCCGCCGCCAAGCCTGACTTCATCTACATGCCGATCTTCATCGTCGCTGGCGGTCAGATCGCTTCGCAGGCCAAGCAGAATGCCGACCTGGCCAACGTACAGTTGGCCGGTGCAGACGGCATCTTCTCGCCCGACTTCCTGAAGGCCGCAGGCGATGCCTCGATGGGCTTCCTGTGGTCCAGCCCTGACTTCTCGGCTTTCGGCAGCGGCTATCAGGATTTCCTCAAGAAGCATCAGGAGAAGTATAGCGAGGCCGTGTTGGCTCCGTTCCATGCGCACTCCTACGACGCCTATAACCTGATCGCCAACGCAGTGGAAAAGGTTGCCGTGACCTGCGGCGACGGCTCCACCGTGATCTCCCGCACTGCGCTGCGTGATGCCATGATCGGTACTGCTGGCATGACCGGTCTGACCGGCAGCCTGAGCTGCACCGCCACCGGTGACTGCGCCGATCCTAAGATCGCCGTTTACCAGGGTATGAGCGCCGACGCCGCCACCTGGAACCCCGGTGCTGCCGACGACAGCAACCCCAAGAAGATCTGGCCGAAATAACCAGGTTGTTTCTCTTATGAAAGCCGCTCTGCGCTCTCCGCAGAGCGGCTTTTCATACAACATCAGTCTGCCCCCTCTTTCAGGCTTGCTTCGGGAGGACCCCCACACACCTTCCGGATTATCCTCTCCACGGAGCGACACTTCATGTTTCAACAACTTAGCAGGCGGATCACAGGCACCACCGTGGTGATGTGGGTTATCGGCTTCGCCATTCTGGCGATGGTCATCTACGGTTCTGTCAGAACGCTGGCCTCCGGCGTCTACACCCCAAAGGTGTGGATGGACCTGATTATTTTTGGCCTGGCACAAGGCAGTGTTTACGCCCTGATTGCGTTGGGCTATACCATGGTATATGGCATTCTGCGCATGATTAACTTTGCGCATGGCGAAGTTTTTATGGCCGGTGCTTATATCGGCTATTTTATTGCCACCGGTCTCGACAAATCCGGGTTTCTGGAAAAGTATTTCATCATTGCCGAAATCCTGATTTTTGCCGGAGCCATGATCACCTCGGCGGTGATTGCCGTGCTGCTGGAGCGCATCGCCTATCGGCCGCTGCGCCGTGCGCCGCGCCTGGTACCGCTGATCACAGCCATCGGCGCTTCGTTCTTCTTGCAATATACCTTTCGCGGCTTTTTCGGCTCTGGTGTCAAGGGCTACCCCGAACCGGAGCAGCTGAAAGGGACGCTGACTATTTTGGGCATCACCATTCTCAAAACCCAGGCGCTGGTGATTGTCGCTGCCATTTTGATGTTGATTGCCCTGTACACCTTTGTACGGCGCACCAAAACCGGGCGTGCCATGCAGGCCGTGTCTGAGGACAAAGACGCTGCCGCGCTCATGGGTATTGACGTGGATCGCATTATCGTCATTACCTTTGTGATTGGCGGTGCGTTGGCGGGTGCCGCGGGCGTGCTCTTCTCTACCCTGTTCCGCCAGGTGTTCTTCCTTACCGGCTTCATCCCCGGTTTGAAGGCGTTTACCGCGGCGGTGTTGGGGGGCATCGGCAACGTAGCCGGGGCCATGCTCGGCGGCCTGTTCCTGGGCATTGCCGAGTCGCTCTTCCCCAACCTGGTGCTGGATGGCCTGCACATCCCCGCGCCGTATCAGCTTAAGGATGCGCTGGCTTTCCTGATGTTGGTGCTGGTGCTGATCTTCCGCCCCACCGGTATTTTGGGTGAGCGGTTGTCCACCAAGAAAGCGTAGGTGCCCCATGACAGCAAGCAGCATTTCTCTGCCCGTCGCTTCTCCCGTCAACCGGCGCTGGTCTGATGTGTTTAAAACCGGCCTGCTGGGCGGCGGTGTAGCCGTTTATCTGTCGCTGGTAGGCATTATCACCGCGCTGGCCGGGCGTTTTATCATTACCGGCAAGCTCAGTCTGGGGCAAATCATCCTGCTCAGTGTCTACATTATGTTTGGCTATCTCGCGGCACAGCGCATCACCGGCAAGCAAGGGCCGGTTTCGCCGGTGATGTCGGTACTCAGTGGTGCGCTGGTGGGGCTGATGATTAGCCTGTTCCTGGTGGCGCTGGTGCTGATCGCCCCGCGCATCAACCTGCGCTCGATGTTCATCAACGCGTCGCCTGACCTGTTCAAGGTGCTGACGTTGAACCAGCCCGAAATTACCACGGGACTGCTGTATTTGCTGGGCATTGGCACGGTTATGGGAGCGCTGGCTGCGCTGCTCTATCTGCTGCCGCCGCGGCCGCGGCGGGCTGTAGAGATGGGGCTGCTGGCGATTCCTGTGGTGTCGCTGCTGGATAGCTCATTGTTTGCCGGACGTGGCCTGAGCGTGACCGCTGCGCTGGTCACTTTTGTGATGGGTATGTTGTTGGCCTATGTGTGGCAGCCGGCGCGCGACCGTATCACCCGCACTGTGGGGGCCATGCCCACTCAACGACAGCGCGCCGTGAGCACCGCTGCCTATATCCTGCTGGGGCTGGTGGTGCTGGCCCTGCCGCTGCTAGGGCCTTATCCTGCTGAAATTCTCGACACGGTAGGGCTGTACATTCTGATGGGCTTGGGCCTGAACATCGTGGTGGGCTTTGCGGGCCTGCTGGACCTGGGCTATGTGGCTTTCTTTGCGCTGGGTGCGTACACCGTGGGTGTGCTTACCTCGCCGGAAATTCAATGGCTGGGGATTCACCTCACCTGGTGGCAGGCGTTGCCCTTTGCGGTGCTGGTTGGCACGCTGGCTGGCATCATTTTGGGTGTTCCCGTGTTGCAGATGCGCGGTGACTATCTGGCGATTGTCACGCTGGGCTTTGGCGAGATCATTCGCCTGGTGTTTCTGTCGGACTGGCTCAAGCCTTACGTGGGCGGCTCCAACGGCATCACCCGCATCCCGCGGGCGCTGAAAGCCAGCGAAACGCTCAAGCTCTCCGACCAACAGATGCTGTTCTACGTGATTTTGGCCGGTATTCTGCTGGCGGCCTTCATCGCCAATCGGCTGAAGCATTCGCGGCTGGGGCGCAACTGGGCGGCCATGCGCGAGGATGAGGACGTAGCCCAGGCGATGGGCATCAACCTGGTGCGCACCAAGCTGCTGGCCTTTGCCACCGGTGCGGGGCTTTCGGCGCTCAGCGGGGCTATCTTTGCCTCGAAGCTGACCTCGATCTATCCGCATAGCTTTAACTTGTTGGTGTCCATTAACATTCTGGCTGTGATTATCGTCGGCGGTCTGGGCAGCATCCCCGGCGTCATCATCGGCGCGCTGGTGCTGGTGGGTCTGCCGGAGCTGCTGCGCGAGTTTGCTGAATACCGGCTGCTGGTGTATGGCATCGTGCTGGTGGTGATGATGCTCAAGCGGCCCGAAGGCTTGCTGCCTGAGGCACGGCGCAAGCTGGAACTGCACGACATGGAAAACGCAGGCGACTAGGAGGCCCGATGGCACCCATTTTAATTTGCCAACAAGTAACGAAACGCTTCGGCGGCCTTACCGCCGTGGGCAAGCTGGACGTGGAGATCGAGAAGAACACGATTCACAGCGTCATCGGGCCGAACGGCGCGGGCAAAACCACCTTCTTTAACTGCATTACCGGCTTTTATCGGCCGGAAGAAGGTGCTATCGTTTTTCAGGGTCACGCCATTGACGGCATGTCGCCTGATCGTATCACGCGGCAGGGCATTGCCCGTACCTATCAGAACATTCGCCTGTTCCCCAATATGACCGTGATCGAAAACGTGATGGTGGGCTATCAGTCGCACCTGAAAAGCGGTTGGTTGGGCGCGGTGCTGCGGCCTCCGGCGACACGGCGCGAAGAAGCCGAAGCTGTGGAAGAAGGTCGTCGCCTGCTTAACTTCGTGGGACTGGGCGGCCGCGGTGACCTGATGGCGCGCAATCTGCCTTATGGCGACCAGCGCCGCCTGGAAATCGCCCGTGCCCTGGCGATGAAGCCGGAGCTGATCCTGCTGGATGAGCCGGCTGCGGGCATGAACCCGGCAGAAACGCAGGACTTGATGCACTTCATCCGCCGTCTGCGCGACGAAGTGAACCTGACTGTGCTGCTGATCGAACACCACATGCAGGTGGTGATGGCTATCTCGGACAAGGTAACGGTGATGGACTTCGGCCAGAAGATCGCCGAAGGCACGGCGCGCGAGGTGCAGAACAACCCCGCGGTGATCGAAGCCTATCTGGGCAAGGGAGCAAGCGACTATGCTGCTGCGCATTGATGACATTCAAACATTCTACGGCGCGATCCAGGCTCTGAAGGGCATTTCGTTTACTGTGAACCAGGGCGAAATCGTTACCCTGATTGGTGCCAACGGCGCGGGCAAAACCACCACGCTGCACACCATCAGCGGTATTCTGCATCCGCGCCACGGGACAATTACCTTCGACGGCAAGCCGATTCACACCATACCAGCGCATGATGTGGTGAAGCTGGGCGTGGCGCAGTCACCCGAAGGCCGCCGCGTGTTTGGCCGCCTCACTGTCGAGGAAAACTTGGCGATGGGCGCGTTCATCCGCAACGACAAGGACGGCATCAAGAGCGACCTGGATCGGGCTTATACCCTGTTTCCGCGCTTGAAGGAACGCTACAAGCAGTTGGCCGGCACCCTCTCCGGCGGCGAGCAGCAAATGCTGGCGATGGGGCGCGCGTTGATGGCCCGGCCGCGGCTGCTGCTGCTGGATGAGCCTTCGATGGGCCTGGCCCCGATTCTCGTAGACCTGATTTTCGATACCATCATCGAGATCAACAAGCAAGGCACGACGGTGCTGCTGGTGGAGCAAAACGCGCTCAAGGCGCTGTCTATCGCCCATCGCGCCTACGTGCTGGAAACCGGCCACATTGTTCTTAGCGGCACCGGCCAGGAACTGCTCAATAACCCGGATGTGATGAAGGCCTATTTGGGCATGGAGTAGGGAGAGGAAACAGGTAGACAGGTAGACAAGCTCAGTCTCCTTGTCTACCTGTCTACCTCCCCACTTGTATACCTCTTTATGGACCTCCACCCTCTTTCCCCTCATACCTACCACCTGCGGGCCGGCTCTAACGCCGGTCTGTTGGTTGATGGGCCGCGCGCGCTGCTGGTGGACAGCGGACTGGATCGCGACGCGGCGCGGCGTATCCTGAAACATACCGCCAGCCTGGGAGTGGAGTTGGCCGCGGTGGTCATCACCCACGCTCACGCCGATCACTTCGGCGGCGCGGCCGAGCTGAAGAAGCGCACCGGCGCGCCGGTGTACGCGCCTGCCTTTGAGGCGGCCGTGATCGAAAACCCTGCGCTGGAACCGGTGTACCTGTTTGCAGGTGCGCAGCCCCCGGCCGCGCTGCAAGGCAAGTTCATCCTGGCCCAGTCCTGCGCAGTGGACGGCCTGCTCCAGCCCGGCGCGCAGCAGATCGCGGGCTTCGAGGTGACGCTCCACCCCGCGCCGGGACATGCCCACAACCAAATGATGGTGGGTGTGCCCGCAGAAAGCGTGTGCTTTGCCGGGGATGCCTTCTTCCCGCCCGACGTGCTGGACAAATATGGCATTCCCTTCTACGTAGAGATTGATCAGACCCTGCAAACGCTGGCCGATCTGGCGACGCTGCCCTATGGCGTTTTTGCGCAAGGTCACGGTGACGCGTACACTACAGCCAATCTGGCTGCGGTGACGGCCTACAACCGCAGCCGCATCGAGCAGATCCGTGGGCTGGTGCTGGACGCCGTGGCTGAACCGGCCGAGGCTGCCGCGGTGCTGAAATTCGTGGCCGACGCGCTCGGCGTCAGCATTACCCAGCCCGCCATCTACTACCTGACGCGCACCACCATCCACGCCTGCCTGCAAGCATTACACCGCGCGGGCCGCGTGGCAATCACCCTGCACGAGAATCGGCTGCTTTGGCAGGACAGTGAACGGTAAACGGTATACCGTTCTGCTACCGCTCTTCCTGTCTACCCGCCTTCGGCATACTTGTCTACTTGTCTACTTGTTTACCTGTTTACCTCTCTACTAACTCCCCAATACTCCCATGACCATCTGGCACTTTCCCGACGTAACCCCTGAAGCTCTGGCCGTGACTGCCCACAACACGATGGTGGGGCATCTCGGCATTGAATTTATCGAGGTCGGTGACGATTTTCTGCGCGCCCGCATGCCCGTGGACGCGCGCACCATCCAGCCGGCCGGCCTGCTGCACGGCGGCGCATCGGTCGCGCTGGCCGAGACGCTGGGCAGCGTGGCCTCGTACCTGTGTACCGATCCAGCCAACACCGCGTGCGTTGGTCTGGAGATCAACGCCAACCACATCCGTTCGGTGCGCAGCGGCTTTGTGGTAGGCACGGCGCGGCCGGTCCATCTCGGCAACTCGACGCACATCTGGGAAATTCGCATCAGCGACGAGCAAGAGCGTCTGGTGTGCATCTCCCGCCTGACGATGGCTATTCTGCGGACGAGCAACCAGTAACCAGTATACTGGTTACTGTAAACCGGATACTGACATGCACCCCTTTCAGGACTATTACCCCGACGCATGGAGCCACTGCTACGGCTGTGGGCGGCTGAACGAACACGGCTTGCAGATCAAAAGCATCTGGGACGGCGACGAGACCGTAGCCACCTACACCCCGCGTCCCTATCACACCGCCGTGCCCGGCTTTGTCTATGGCGGCCTGCTGGCCTCGCTGATTGATTGTCACGGTACGGGCAGCGCCGCGGCCGCGGGCTACCGCGCCGAAGGCCGCGCCATGGACACGCTGCCCCCGCTGCGCTACGTCACCGCCTCGCTGAAGGTGGATTATCTGCGCCCCACACCACTCGGCCCGCCGCTGGAGCTGCGCGGTCGCATTGCAGAGGTGAAAGGGCGCAAAGTGGTGGTGTCTATCAGCTTGTATGCTGAAGGGCTTGAATGTGTGCGCGGCGAGGTAGTGGCCGTGCAGATCCCCGATACGTTTCTTGACTTAGGGGACGTGAGAGGCGAGAAGTAAACTGTATACTCCGCTATTCCCCGCCTTCTCCTACAATCCATTGCTGGTAGACAGCGCCTGCGGTGCTGCCGCGAGCTTCTTCGGCTAGCGTCATGAAGCCCGCAGCATCGGCTATAGCAAAGCGATAGCGTTGCACATAGGCTTGCAGCAGGGCCAGGTAAGCGTCTTCGCCCAGCGCCTGCATCAAGGCGTGATGGAACAACGCGGCCTTGCCATAGACCAGCGCCTCGTAGTTGCCGCCGCCAAAGGCTTGCACGGGACGGTTTACCGGTGCATCCAGGCCACGCGCGGCAATCGAGTCATAGGCGGCTTGCCAGCGGCGCTGCACCAGCCGGTCAGCCGCGGCCTGGCCGTTGACACGCTGTATATAGAACCAGGTCGAAAACTCGGCCAGCCCTTCGTCCAGCCAGGGCGCGTTGACTGCATCGTTGCCTACCTGGTTGTACCACCATTGATGCGCCACTTCGTGTGCGGTGCGGTATTCCAGCTCGTCGCCGTGCTGCTGATACAGCTCAAAGCCCAGCTCGATCACCCCGGCGTATTCCATGCCGCGATATTCCAACGGGCCGGCGACTACATCCAATTCAGCGTCGGGATAGGGGCCGAACAACTCGCCGTACACGCGCAGGGCTGCCGCGGCGTAGTCGGCAGCGGCACGGCCGGCCGCTTCATCACCGGGGCGGTACCACGAGCGCACGCGTATGCCGTTGGCGGTGGTCTCAGCCAGGCGATATAACTCACTGCTGAACAGGGCAAACTCACGCGCCGGGCCGCTGACCAGATGCCAGGCGCGCCAGGCGCGGCCATCAGCGGGTGCGGCGGCATCAAAGCGCGGCGCGGTGGTGTCAGCGAGGGCGGTGACGACTCCGCTGCTCACCACCACGGTGCTGATGGGCGCGGTGACGGTGACCTGATAAGTGGCTGCCGCAGAAAAAGCTGAGTCGCCCTGTAATTCGCTGATGTCCAGGTGCCAGCCCGTCGGGGTCTGGGCATCACGCACGGCCAGCATGGGATAAAACGCTGGCAAGCTGAGCACTCCCCCGGCACGACCGATCAGGTGGTAATAGGTATCATCCCACACGGGCAGCTTGAGCCGCCACGCCACCCCGATCTGCACCGGTTGATTGGGCTGGATCGCGCCGACAGGGGGCAACACGCGCACGGCCGTATCCTCGGCCGCGTAGTCAAAGGCCGCGCCCATGCCGTTTACTGTCACCAGGTTGATGCTCATCCCGCCGCCGTAGTAGTTCAGGTTGGGGTAGAGACGAAAATAGTACTCCGGCAACACTTCGCCATCGGCTTCGGCCGGGATGACCACGGTCATTCGCCCTGTCAGCAGCGGCTGGGCGGGGTCGAGTTGCACTTCCATGCGGTAATCAGGCAGCGGCGGCAGCGTATCAGGCAGCGTTTGCTGATCCGGCGCCAGTGCCGCGCGATAATCAGCCCAGCGGTCAACGGCGCGACCTGGCCGGCCTGCTGTGGCGCAGCCGCTAAGCAGCATCAAACCTGAGATAACGAGCAAAAGCAAGCGACGCATAGCGTGGGGATTAGGGTGTCCAGTCAGGGAAGCGATCCATGCCGGGGCTGGTGGTCAGGCGATGGATTTCGCTGGCATTGGATTTCAGCAGGTACAGCTCCCAGTTGATGATGTTGGTGGAAGCGATGTCGGAGCTAAACACCAGCCAATCGTTGTTGACCCAGTTGGGGGTTGAGTTGTTGAAGCCGGGATGGCTCAAGGGGCGCACGCTGCTTTCGGCATCGTCGGTGCTGCCGGGGGATGGGGTCTCCAGGGTGTATAGGCTGAAGGTGCTGCCGGAACGGTTGCTTTCGAAAATGATGGTTTTGCCGTCTGGTGACCAGCGCGGCAGGTTGTCTTCCCATTGGCTGTTGGTGAGGCGCATTTGCCCGCTGCCGTCGGCATTCATCATGTAAAGCTGGCGGTTGCCGTTACGCTGTGAAGCAAAGACAATGCGCTCGCCATCGGGTGACCAATCGCCCATGAAGTTGTTGCCCGCGCTGTTGCTGAGGTTGGTCAGCTCGTTGCCATCAAGCCGCACCTTGAACAGGTCAAAGCGGGGCATACCATCTATCAACGGATTGCTGTGAAAGAGAAGCCATTGGCCGTCCGGTGACCAGCGTGCGCCTACTTGATCGGGCACCAGGTCGGGAAGCAACCGGCGTTGGTTGGCTCCGTCCGCATCCATCAGATACAGGTGGGCATTGTCGGGATCGTCGCGGTCGGTGGAAAAGACAATGGTTTGACCATCGGGCGACCAGGCTGGTTCGAAATCGCGTCCGGCGGCGTTGGTGAGCTGCTGCACTTCGCCGTTGGCAAGGTCCAGTGTGAAAATATCCAGCTCGCCGGCGCGGTCGGAGTGAAACACCAGTTTACCGCCGATAGGGGGCAACGCGGCGACATCCAACGGCACAGACCCGCTGATCACCGCGCTGCCGGTGATGGGGATAGTCGGCGCGGTGGGTGGCTGTGTGGCTGCAACCGGCTCAGGGGTGGTTGTGGGTTGTGGTGGGGCGACATGCTGCTGAATGGCCTGATTATACACCAGCAGGGTAAGCCCCCACAGCACCGCGCCAATCACGGCCAGCCATAGCCGTCGGTTGCGTTGGTGTCCCAGGGCTGCCCCGCCAATAGCCGCCAATCCTAACACAAACAGCACTGCGGCCAGTGCGTAAGACGCAAATTGATTCATACAATACTCCTGACTCTGGGTTTGTTAGGTAATTGTTGGCCCGGCCAGCCAGTCATAGCCAATTGTTGGATCGTCGTGGGGAATACGGCCTTCATCGCTGGGGTTGTAGATGTTGCTGGTGATGTAGAAGAGGCTGGCTTCGGCGCTGAGCACGCGGTAGCCGTGGGCTACGCCGGGGGGAATCTTCAGCACCGCCGGTTCCATCTCATCACCCATCAGCACCTCTTGCAGTACGCCGTGGGTGGGTGAATCGGCGCGGGTGTCGTACAGTCCCACTTTGATGCGTCCCGCGGCTACATACCACCAATCCACTTGCTGGCGGTGAATGTGCCAGGCCTTGACCACGCCCTGATAAGATTTGGTGTGGCTCCACTGCCCAAAGCCTTCAGTGAAAAAGCGATCGGTGACGCGAATCACCTCGCGAAAGAAGCCGCGGGGATCGGGATAGGTGACCAGTTTTTTTATTTCAACGCCCTCGATGGTCGTCATGGTTGCTCCTGTTAAATGATGTAACGGCATGATACCACGAGGCGCGCACTTCCGCCAAAGGGAGGCGAAGCGGTGCAGCGGCGAACAGGGCAGGTTTAGAACTCTATCCCAAGCAGGCTGGCCAGGGTTTCCATTTCCCCCACATGTTGCCATGAGTGGGTGAGGGCAAAAGTGAACAGGCACTTGGCGCGGCTCCACCCCAGGTAGTTGCGGACAAACCCCCCGGCATTGCTGTGAGCTACGCCTTCATCCAGCATGATTTGCTGCAGGCGTTGTTCGTTCGGGGCTTGCTGCAAGGCCTCTTCGTGCCATGTAGGCAGCAGGGCGCGCGTGCGCTGTTGCACGGCTTGCATGTAGGCTTGCAGCGCCACCAGATTGATGCGCGCGTTCAGGTCATCTACCTCGGCCAGCGTCATGCCGCTGCCGTTGTGTCGCCACGAGAGGTTCAGTCGTGTGGGCCAGGGGGCCTCGTTGAGTACCTGCGTACCATTGGCGACAAAGCAATTTACCCCGGCATCTTCGCAGCGGGCGATATGCCAAAGGTTCCAGGCAATAGAGTTGACGCGCTCATGAGGGCGCAGCCGCATCAGATCGTGCGGTACATCCTGCCAAAAGCCGGCCAGGTACACCGTCTGAAGCGGGTCGTAGCGTTGCAGAAAAAGAGAGACAAGGGTCATGGTGGCGTTCGCTCCGCCTGCGGTCATTGGAATGGGACTAACGCAGTTGCTAATCAAGTTGTCACTTCAACGCCGCAGGCGCGAAGGAGCGAGAAAGCCATCTGTTATCATCGCAAACAGATATTTTCTGTCACAGGCGGCTATGCCCCACAAAATGACACCAATTGCGTAACTCCCTGAGGAAAAAGTCAGATGCCAAACGGCCCCAGGTACTTGTCGGGGGTCCATTCAGCCGGGGCGTGCAGCGCGGCGCTGCCGTTAGCGTGCAGATTGCGCAGCTCGCTGATTTCTGCCTCCAGCGCCATCATGCGATCAGCAAAGGCGCGCAACGCTTCGGCGGTGGCATCGGGCAGCAGGTTGTGTTGCAGGTCGCGCTCAGGTTGTGCGGCTTGCAGGTTGCCTTCGCGCGCCAGCACACGGCCCGGCACTCCCACCACCACCGAATCGGGCGGGGTGTCTTTCACCACCACCGAATTGGCGCCGATGCGGCTGTGTTCGCCAATGGTGATTGGGCCAAGCACTTTGGCCCCGGCGCCCACCACCACCGAGTCGCCCAGCGTGGGATGGCGTTTGCCCTTCTGCCAGCTCACACCGCCCAGCGTTACCCCGTGATACAAGGTGACGTTGCTGCCGATTTCGGCGGTTTCACCGATCACTACGCCCATGCCGTGATCAATGAAGAAGCCGCGGCCAATGTGCGCGCCCGGATGGATTTCGATGCCGGTGAGCCAGCGCGCAAAGTTTGAGACCAGTCGGCCCGGCAGCTTCAAGCCGTGCCGCCACAACCAATGGCTCAACCGGTAAAGCCAAATGGCATGCAGCCCCGGATAGCTTAGCAGCACTTCCAATGTGCTGCGCGCGGCCGGGTCGCGGTCGAACACGGCCTGTAAGTCGTGGCGTAAGGTGGTGAACATGATATATTCTCAGAAGTCGGTGCGTTACACCAGATCCGCGTAGAGCAGAGTGCTCAGGTAGCGTTCGCCGTTGGAGGGGATAACCACCACCACGCGTTTGCCTGCATTTTCTGGGCGGCGTGCTACATGTAGCGCGGCCCAAATCGCCGCGCCCGACGAAATGCCCACCAGAATACCCTCGCTGGGGCCAACCCGGCGCGCGGTATCCAGGGCATCTTCGTTGCTCACCAGAATGATTTCGTCAATGATGCCGGTGTTCAGCACCGCGGGCACAAAACCGGCGCCAATACCCTGAATCTTGTGCGCCCCCGGCTTGCCACCGCTCAGCACGGGCGAGTCCGTCGGTTCTACGGCAATGGCGCGCAATGCAGGATTGTAGCCCTTCAGCACCTCGGCCACGCCGGTGATGGTGCCGCCGGTGCCCACGCCGCTCACCAGAATATCTATCTGGCCGCCGGTGTCGCGCCAGATCTCTTCGGCGGTGCTGCGGCGATGCACTGCGGGGTTGGCCGGGTTCTCGAATTGCTGCGGGATGAAAAAGCGCGGATCGGCTGCTGCCAGCTCGTTGGCTCGGTTGATGGCCCCGCGCATCCCTTCAGCGCCGGGGGTCAGCACCAATTCGGCCCCATAGGCGCGCAGCAGCTTGCGCCGCTCCTGGCTCATGGTGTCGGGCATCACCAGCACGCAGTGATAGCCCTTGGCGGCAGCCACAAAGGCCAGGCCGATGCCGGTGTTGCCGCTGGTCGGCTCAAGAATCACCGTGTCAGGGCCGAGCTTGCCGGCAGCCTCAGCCGCTTCGATCATAGCCAGGCCGATGCGGTCTTTGACACTGCCGGCGGGGTTGAAGAACTCCAGCTTCAGCAGCACATCGGCTACTGCGCCTGCGCTTTGTGCCATGCGGTTCAGGCGCACCAACGGCGTGTTGCCAACCAGTTCAGTGATGTTGTCGTAGATGCGGGTCATGGTGCTGTCATCCTTTCGGGAAGAGTATGAAGGCCACACGGCAAGATAATCGCCAGCGGCATTGCGGGGCAAACGGTAGTGGCCGCGTATAGCGGTGCGGTTCAGCGGGCCGTACAGATGCGGAAAGCGTCCGTCGGGGGTATCGTCCCAGCGCAAGGGAGCCGCCAGGCTGGCTTCATCTATTAGCAGCACAGCCAGGTCGGGCACATCGTGGTAAAAGGCATTGGCTACCCGGCTTACCTGTTCAGGCGTGGCCGAGAGATGAATGAAGCCCTCTCGGTTCAGGCTGGGTGGTGCATAGGGATGTTCGGCAGGATAAGCAGCGAACTCTGCGGCTGAAAGCAAGTGATACAGCATGGTAAGCGCTCCAAAAACAAAACAGCCCATCTCCGGTGAAAACCGTGCGATAGGCTGTTGGGGCAAGGGCCTGAATGCGGCGCAGAAAGCGCTTTGGGGCATCCGGCAGTGAAATCAGTTGTAGGCAAATGCTGTTCTGGCAGCCTCGTCGCACACGCGTAAACACGCGAGAGCCGTTGGCTGTTCAGCCACGGCTCCCGCTAGAGACAGGAGCAGGAAAAAGAAGTCGTTACGAATTGGTTCAGCATGTGCGGGTTATTCCAGTGCTTTGGCTTGAATGGGCGGCAGTGTAATCGAGAAGCGGATGCTTGTCAAATCTACCGTCAGCGCCACCGTGTGAGCCCCAAAACTGGCGCGGGGAACCCGCGCGCTTTATAATGCGTCAGCTACCGAGGAACCCTGCAACAGGTGTAGGGTTGCAGCCATACCGTTTCCGTTTCCATGCACGGGAAGCGGCGGGACTTCAGCGCCGCGTGCCTTAACCTTATGAAGCTATTCGCCCATTCAACCCGTACCCTGTCTTTGGTTCTGCTGTTTGCCCTGGCCTTTGGCGGTGTGGCTTTTGCTGCCAGCCGACAAGGTCAGGCTGTTCTGCCACAGCCCGCCGCCGAACCGACGTTCGTTGTGAGCAATGCCACGCCCATCGCCTGTGGCGAGATGGTTAGCGGCAACACCACGGGCGCTGGCAACCAGGTGGCAAGCTATAGCTGCGTTCCCTGGTGGCCGGAGAGCGGCCCAGAGCGCATTTACAGCCTGACGTTGGCGCAAACCACCAGTGTGGATGCCCTGTTGCACAATCTCAGCGCCGATCTGGATCTGTTTTTGTTGGGCGGAACCAGCCCGGAACAGTGCCTGGCCTACGGTGATAACTCACTCAGTCGGCAACAACTTGCCCCCGGTCAGTATTATCTGGTAGTAGATGGCTTCAACGGTGCTGCGGGCAGCTTTCAGTTGAACGTATGGTGTCCGCTGGCTGTCACCCCCACTGCAATTCCCACGGCCACGCCGACCGCTACCCCGCCCGCTCCGCAGTTCCGCCGCTATTTGCCGCTGGTTCTGCACAGCCTGGATTAAGCTCGCTCCGGCCAATGCCCTTGCTGTTGCCTGTTGGAAGTGGTATAATGCCGTTCGCTTATCAACGGTATATAAAATTGAGCCTGATTTATGCAGCCGTGTGCCCTGCCACGGACACGCGCAAACGCTGCAACAAGATGGAGGCAAGCGCCATTCATGCGTGTGCTGGTTGCTGATGATGATCCCCCCAGCTTGAAAATGACCGCTTTCCTGCTGTCCGAGGAAGGCTATCACGTCATTACCGCCGATAACGGGTTGGACGCGCTCCGTCTGGTAGAGGAGCAGGTCCCTGACCTGTTGATTCTGGACGTGATGATGCCCGGCCTGGATGGACTTCAGGTTACTCAGCGCGTGCGCCGCACACTCAATGTGCCCATCATCATCCTTTCGGCCAAAGGCGAAACCGCAGACCGCATTCACGGCTTGGATGTTGGCGCCGATGACTATCTGCCTAAACCGTTCGAGCCGGCAGAGCTGCTGGCGCGCGTGCGTTCGGTGCTGCGCCGTGTGGATAGCTTCAGCGTTAACGAACCGCAAGGGGCCTTGAACTGCAACGGCCTGAACATAGACCCGGTTACCAACCTGGTACAGTTGCCGGATAGCAGCAAGATCGAGCTGACCCCCATTGAATTTCGCTTGCTGCACTGCCTGATGCGTAACGCCGGTCGTATTCTCACCCACGATCAAATCATCAGCCACGTTTGGGGCTATGATTATGACGGCTACAACAATCAAATTGCTGTGTATGTGCGCCGCTTGCGCATGAAGATCGAAGAAAACCCGGATGATCCGAAGTATGTGTTGACTGTGCGCGGGCTGGGCTACAAGTTTTTGGCTGAATAGTGTTGCTTTAAAACGGATACCTGACAATATGAGACCTATATGTTTAGTTTTGCCTGGCATGGGGAGGCGAAAGGCCGTTGCTGCTCACCGATATCTCTTCCTGATAGCTTTTCTGATTGGCATTTTTCTGACAGGGGGATCGCTGGTCGCGGCGCCCTCCGCCGCCGCGGGTCGCGCCCCTTCGGCCGCGTGGGCGGCCTTTTTTCCCGCCGATTGGCTCAACGTCACACCGCTAAGTGCCGGCATCACCGTGAGCAGCGCCGATGGTTTCGATACCACCAGCGCACTGTTTCGCACCTCCACCGATGGCGGTGCAACCTGGACCGGTTGGAGCAACACCGGTTTGGTGGTGAGTGTACTGAATGCCACTACCCTGCAAATCACCGCCAACGGCATTACCTTGCCTGATAGCGCCCAGCAAAACCGCATTCAGTTCCGTGTTTCCACCCTGCCGGGCGCTGTGGAAACCAGCGATGCCTACCTGGTGCGTGTGGATACCACGCCTCCGGCCGCGCCCTTTGGCATGGTCAGCTCGCCCGCAGGTTGGAGCAACCTCAACCGCTTCCGCGAAACCTGGTCCAACCCCACCGACTTATCGGGCATTGGCGGGGCCTACTACCGGCTGGATTCTTTGCCGGTATTTCCCACCGACGGCGATTTCATCACTACCACTACTTTTGTGGATAACGTAGCTGTGGCCGGTGAGGGAAAACATCATATTTTTGTCTGGCTGGTAGATGGCGCTGGCAATGTAGACCAGCGTAACTATGGCCTGCATTTTGATGCCTTTCGCTATGACCCTTCGCCGCCCATTGTGGCGGTGGCAAGCAGCGGACCACTGGGCCAAAACGGCTGGTATACCGGCACCGTTACGGTTAACTTCACACCGGTAGATAGCACCAGCGGCCTGGCAAGCTGGGGCTGGCGGCTGGATAATGACCCCAGCAGTACAGCACTGTCCACACAAATCAGTGCTTTGGGGCAGCACAGCATGGTGGTGAACGCCGCCGATCAAGCTGGCAACGTTATGCAGCCGATCAACCGCTTTTATTCCATTGATCCCCAGGCGCCGCTGCTGGGAACCCGCATTACCCCGCAGCCCAGCGCCACCGGCTGGTATACCGCGCCCATCCACATCACCTTTGCCGTCACCGACACGGTGTCAGGCCCGGCGGGAGCTACCTGGCAGCTCAACAACAGCCAATCGGCCAGCGGCACCAGTCTGACCATCACCGACGATGGTCAACACACGATGAGCGTCTATGGCCGCGACATGGCTGGCAACCACTCAACGCGTCAATACCTCGCCCTGCCGATGGATAGCCATGCACCGGTAACTACACTCACCGTAACCCCGCCGCAGCCGCAGCCTTCGGGCTATTACACCCAACCGGTAGCCATTCAGTTTCAAGCCACCGATCCGGGCAGCGGCTCTGGTGTGGTGGCTACGCGTATGCGCATCAACGATGCGCCGTGGCAAGCGGCCAGCGCGCAGGCATTCACCGTCTCTGATATCTACACGATCAGCTATTACAGCTTGGACGCTGCAGGCAATGCTGAGATCAGCACCACGCGGGTGATTTCGGTGGACCTTGACGGCCCCGGCGCACCGGTGGCAACGGCGATCACACCCTCAACCTGGACGGCCACCAATCACTTTTCCGTAAGCTGGCAATTGCCTGTTAGCCTCAGCGGCATCAGCGGAGTCTATGCCTGGATCGGCCAGGGCGCGGTGATTCCTGCTGCGGCCACCTATTACGCCTCACCCGCCGGCATCAGCAGCCTGCAAGTTCCCGGCGAAGGAGAATGGCCGCTCTGGCTGGCCCTGGTAGATGGCGCTGGTAACCGCGGCTCGTTTGTCAATGTGGGCATGTTGCGTTACGATGCTACTGCGCCCCAGCTTGTCGCGCAGCCCAGCGGTGTCAGCGGCAATAGCGGCTGGTTCACCGGGCCGGTGCAGCTTGCCGTGGCGGTGGTGGATAGCGGCAGCGGCCCCGCCACCTTGCGCTATCGCGTGAATGGCGGTTCCTGGCAAACCAGCACCAGCGGTGCGGTTACACTCAGCCTGAGCGAGGCAGGACGCCACGTTATTGAAAGCTCCGGCACCGATCGGGCCGGATACAGCACCGGTGCGGTAGTCACCACGGTGATCCGCATTGATGACACACCCCCGCCCGCACCGGTTGGAGTGATCATCACCCCGGCAGACTGGAGCCGCAGCAACCAATGGACGGTGAGCTGGCGCAATCCCGCGGATACATCGGGCATAGCCCTGGTGCGCTGGAGCCTGCAAGCCCCGGCCAACGCGCAGACCGGCACCGCCCTGCCCGCAGCCGCGCAAACACTCACCTTGCAAGCACCTGCCGAAGGCACGCATTCCCTGTATCTGTGGCTGGAAGACGTGGCTGGCAACAGCAGCTTGGCGCAAATGGTGGTACTCGACCCGGCACTGCGTTACGATCATACTGCACCGGCTGTTACCCTCAGCTATATTCCGCAGCCCAACAGCGCAGGTTGGTTCAACAGCGCGGTGCAGACCACTATTCAGGCCACCGATGCGCATTCCGGCGTGATCAGCACCACCTGGCAACTTGACAATGCGGCTCCTCAGACGGGAACCTCGTTTGTAGTCGAAAGCGATGGTCTGCACACAGCGGTGATACGCAGTCTGGACCGCGCCGGCAACCCGGCAACGCACAATGCCACATTGCGTATTGACCGTCAGCCTCCCCTGGTGAGTCTCGCCGCTTTGTCTGCTTATCAAAACGACACGCAGATCGCAGTGACCTGGAGCGGCAACGCCGACACCGGTGCCGCCAACTCGCCGCTTGTCGGCTACGATGTACAGGTCAAGCAGGGTGCAGGTGGCACCTGGCAACCCTGGTTGAGCGCCACCACAGAAACCGGCGCGATCTATGCGGGCACGCGCGGCCAACTGTTCAGCTTTCGCGTGCGCGCGGCTGACGCCGCTGGCAACCTTTCGGCCTGGAGCAATGCCGCAGGGCGCAACAGCGTGTTTGTAGATCCCGTGGTCAACGGCTTTTTCAGCAGCCAGAACCTTAGCGGCTGGAACGATAGCCTCAGCACGCTGGGGCTGAGTGTGGTGGCAGACGACGATTTCTACCCGAACCAGATCGCTCCGGCTGCGCGGCTGGGCAGCACGGTTTGGGAGGCATGCAGCATTCCCGGCAACATCCCCACTCTGCTGTGTGGCGATTCCTGGTCAGCTATCAGCCAGCAGATTGCTGTTCCTGCCGCGGCTGATGTGGCCCAACCCGTGTTGGAGTTCTGGTATCGCATTCAAAGCTATGACCAGATTACCACCACGTCATCGTACTGGAACACCGTTTGCCCGCAGGATCCGCAGCCGCCTTATCGCCTGGCCGATAGCCTGGATGTCACCGTGCAGCGCGCGGGTTCGCCCGATGCCGCTTTGGTGCTGCGTGATGGAGCCAGCCGCAGCGGCTTCACCACGCCGATCCCGCTGATTGATTTGAAATGGCGGCGCGCCGAGGTGAGTCTTTCCGGCTATGCCGGTGAGACAATTACCCTCAGCTTTGCCTTGCACAATCGTTTGGATAGCCGCTTCAATACCTGGGCCGACATCTACGGCGTGCGTGTGCGCAGTCAGCCGCGGCGGGTTTTTCTGCCGCTGGTCGCCACCAACACCCCCCGGTTGGTGGATACGCCCCTCACCTGCACTCCCAACCGCCAGGCTGTGATGCCGGGCACGCCCGAAACCAGTAATTTTTCATCTGCATTGCCCGCTGAGGACGCAACACGATGACTTCACACAACGACAAGTCCCGCTCCGCTGCCGCATCCAGCTCGCCGCGTGTCGGCGCGGGCGAGGCCGCGCGCGCCGAATCCTTGTACGAGCAAGGCATGGCGCACTACCAGCGGCGCGAATGGCGCGCCGCGCTGGATTATTTCGCGCGCGTGCGTGCCGTGCAGCCGCACTGGCCGGGGCTTGATCCGTTGATTGATGAAACAAGCTGGCTGCTACAACTGGAAGAAGTAGAGGCAGAGGCAGCCAAAGCACCTGCCGAAAATCGCCCGGAACGTCGCGGCTCCACGTCGGCGCTACGCTGGGTTGCGCTGCTGCTGCTGATCGGCGCAGTGCTGAGCGCATGGGCCTGGCAGCAAGGCTGGTTGCCGCGCATGGGCACTGCCCTGCAATACGAGGCGCTTTACAACCGCGGCCAATCCAGCCTGGCTGTAGGTGACTATGCCGCCGCCAAGGCAGCCTTCACCGATCTGGCACAATCCGGCAACCAGCGCTTTGAAACGCTGGCCCAGGAAGGATTGGAACGCGCAGCACGGCTTGAGGAGATCGCCGCGGCCTACGACAGCGCCCAACAGGCGATGAACGCCGGTGACTGGGCAACCGCAGAGGCGCAACTGCGCGCCGTGCTGGCTGTTGATCCGGTTTATGCCGATGCCGCCCAACGGCTTGACCTGGTGCTGCGCCAGCGCACCCTGGATGCGCAGTTCAAGGCGGGCGTTGCCGCCTATGACAACAGCCAATGGAACGAAGCCATCACCCGCCTGGAAGCCGTGAGCGAGCTGGACAGCAACTATCAACGCGACGCCGTGCGCGAGCTGCTGTTCATTGCCTATCTGGGTGATGGCCGCGCGCTGCTGGCAACTCCTGACGCCCACGCCGATGCCATCCGTCAGGCCATTGCGCGCTTCGGCAAGGCATTGGCGCTGCGCCCGCGCAACATAGAGGCCAGCGAAGAACGCCAACTGGCTTCCGCCTATCTGGATGTACGTCAGGCGCTGGATCGTGAGGATTGGGCGCAGGCGGAAAACGCTCTGGCTACCTTGCTGCAAGCGCGCAGCGACTACGCCAGCGGCCAGGCTGCCGAGCTGTACTATCGCCTGCTGCTGCGCCGTGCCGCCTTGCTGCAAAACAGTGACAGCGCCACGGCCATTGCGCTCTATCGTCAGGCCGCCGCGCTGCCTGTGGCGGACGCGGCTGAGGCATTGGCCGCGCTGCAAGGTCTGCAAGCTCCCACCGCTGTCGCTGCCAGCAGCGACCCTGCCCCCACACCCTTCGTGGAGATCGCTGCCGACACCCTGAATGTGCGCCTCGGCCCCGGTACTGATTATCCCGTGGCCGGTCAGCTTAAAGCCGGTGATGTGCTGGCACTGGCCGGACGCAACGAAGCGGGTGATTGGCTGGTGGTCTGCTGCATTGACGGCAAGCCGGGCTGGGTGGCCGCGCGGCTGGTAAGCCCCAGCAGCCCCATTGCTGATTTACCGGTAGGGCTGGCCCCCACGCGCCTGCCGCAGCCAACGGCTGCGCCTACGGCTACCTCCATCTCGGCCACCCCTACCCCCACCCCCACGCCAACCGCCGAGACGCTGGTGGTTACCCCCACCCCTCCGCCACCGCCTGGCCCCACATCTCCACCGCCGACCGCTACGCCGCCGCCCCGCTGATGGTCAGCCTGCCTACCCCCGACGTTTTACCTCAACCAACTCCGTGGTATCGCCAGCGTGGCTCTCATTTGCTGCTGGCGATCCTGTTTTTCCTGTCTCCTTTTTTGGCCTTGCCCTGGGCGCGTGCCGACAACTCGGCGGGTGCTGTCTTGGCACTGCGCGGCCAGCCAGTGATGGCCTTGCAAGCGCGCGCCAGCCGCACCACCATGCTGCTTTATGCCCAAACTCCCGGTAACCTTTGGCGCAGTCTGGATGATGGCGCAAGCTGGCGACGTGCCGACAACGGCCTGCCTGTGGGGGGTGTGGGTGCAAGCGCCCTGCTCACGTGGCAAGTGGCAGCCGCAGACCCGTGGCGCTTGTATGCGGTAGCCCGGCAACAGGATGCATGGGAACTGTTCACCAGCAGCGATGGCGGCAGTCAGTGGCAAACACTGCCCACCTGGCGCGCGGCCATCGCAGCAGCACCCGCTTTTGCCGGGCCTGATGCAGCCGATGAAACCGGTGTGGCCCTGGCGTTGCCTCCCGGCCAGCCAGCCGCGCTCTTTGTGGCGGCTGCGGGCCGCTTGTGGCTCAGTATTGATGCCGGAAGCACCTGGCTGGCTACCGGCGAACTGCCCGCGTCGCCGCATAGCGCCAGGCAATGGCTGCTGGCCGCAGGCAATGGCACCCCCGCCACGCTCTACCTGTCTGCGGGCACGGGACTTTGGCGTAGCCTTGATCTGGGTGCAAGCTGGCAGGCGGCCGGTGATTTGCCGCCCTTGGCAGAGATCAACAGTCTCACCGCAGCGCAGGATCGTTCCGGCCTGGTGTTTGCCGGCAGTCGCGGGTTGGTGTTTCGCAGCCTGGATCATGGCGCGCATTGGCAGGTGGTCGCATTGCCTGGTGGTCAGGGGACAATTCACACCTTGCTGGTGGATGATCGTGTGCAGGAAACACTTTTTGCCGTAGATCAAAGCAGCGCTATTTTTCGTTCGGACGATGCCGGAGCCAGTTGGCAGCGTCTTGCGGCTTCCTCTGGCGAGACGATTCGCAGTGCGGCGCTGAACCCGGTGCGGCGCAATCGTCTCTACACCGCCGGGCCCGATGGTATTTGGTTCCGCGGGCTTGATCTGCTGTTGCCCACCGCCACCCCAACCGCCACGGCTACCGCTACGCCCACCGCCACGGCCACGGCTACCGCCACACCTACGGCTACCGCTACGCCCACTGCCACGGCTACCGCTTCACCTACCTTCACCGCCACTGCCACGGCCAGCGCCACGCCCACCGCATTGCCCACCTCGCTGCCCACGCGTATTCCTACGCGCCCAGCCACCTTTACCCCCACCTCAGTGCCCTCGCCCGTGCCACCGGCTGCCACGCCTACCCCCGGCAGCGGCGGCGGAGAACCACCCCCGCCAACGGCCACACCGGCAACCGAACCCACCATAGCCCCCACTCCGCCACCGCGATGACCACCAACTTTGCCCGTTTGCGCTACAATGAACTGCTTTACAGTCTGCCGCTGAAAGCATTGCTGGCAGCAGTTGGCCTGCGTCAACTGCTGGCCGCCCCTTCCCTGGGCCTGCAAGTAGTGGTGGCGGTATATGCGGCGTTGCTGGCCGGTTCCACACTTTTCTTCTTCAGCCGCGCCGGACGTAACAGCCATTCTACTTTGCCTTATGGGCTGTCTCAGCTTTCCGATGTGCTGTTTGTCACCGCGTTGGTGGCGCTGGGTGAGGGCATCGCCACGCCGATCTTTTTGTTCTATCCGGTATTGGCGTTGAAAGCGCTGGTATATGGCCCCGATGCCCCGTGGCTGATGTGGCTGCCCTTTTTGTATGGGCCGCTCTATGCCGTAGGACTAGCCTTGGCAGCCCGCGGCTGGGGCTTTCTGGCTGACACCTTCTTTTTGACGCGTTACGGCCTGCTGTTGCTGCTGACCGTGGGCATCACCGGCGCCAGCCTGGTGCTGGCCGGACGCCTGCGCGAGGTGGATCGCCTGCGGGTGGCGCTGGCCGCGCGCAGCGACGACCTGGCTGCTCAGGCCCGCACCCTGCAACGCACCGCCACCGACCTGGGTGATCGCGTGCTGCAATTGCGCACGTTGCAAGAAGTCGCCAAGGCGCTTTCCTCCACCCTGTTTCTCACCGATACCCTGCGCACCGTAGCCGAACGCCTCAGCCGCCTGGTTGAGTCGCCCTACTGCGCTGTGCTGTTGCTCGACAGCGAGGGCGAGTCGCTGGATATGTTGGCTACACCGGGCAACCCGCCGCAACTGCTGGCCGATAAGCCGCTCCTCAGCCAGCAAATTGGGCTGGAGGCCGCGCTGCGCTCCGCGCGCAGTCAAACCATTGTGCTGACCCCGGAAGCCCGGCAGCCAGGGAATGTACTGGCCGTGACCGCCTATTGGCCGGCCACTATGCTGGAGGTAACGCCGATGCTGGCGCGCGGGCAGGCCATCGGCGCATTGCTGGTAGGCGCGGCCCCCGACCAGGCCGACGGAGCCTTGCATCGCAGTCTGGCCGAGAGCTTTGCCTATTTTGCCGCTGCCGCCATTGAGAACGCCCGCCTGTACAACGATGCCAGCGACAAACGCCGCGAGCTGGAGGCCGTGCTGGCAGGCATTGGCGACGGCGTGTTGGTGGTGGATACTGCTGGCCGTCTGGTGCTGATCAACCCCGTGGCTGCACGCCTGTTCGCGCTGGAGGCCCCCGCCCCGGACGCGGTGCTGCGCGACCTGCTAGCCAGCGACGATCTGGCTGCTTTGTTGGAAGAAACCGCCGCAGCCGGCGAGGTAGCCATGCGTGAATTAGCCATTGCCGCGGCAGGCACAGCCAGCGACGGCCAGCCGCGCACTTTTCAGGCTTTGGCTGCGCCCCTCTTTCGCGCTGGCGATGGCGGCGAGCAGGTGGGTGGCGTGGTGGTGGTGCTGCGCGACATTACCGCACAAAAAGAGCTGGAGCGCATGAAGTCCAACTTCCTGTCGGTGGTGTCGCACGAGCTGAAAACGCCGCTGCATTCCATCAAAGGCTTTGTAGACATCATTCTGATGGGCAAAACCGGCCCGGTCACCGACATTCAGCGCGATTTTCTGGGCACAGTGCAGGAACAAACGGGCCACCTGCAACGCATGATCGAAGACCTGCTGGAGTTCAGCCGCCTTGAATCGGGGCAAATCCGCCTGCGCCCCATTCCCTTGCAGCCCGCCGAGCTGATCGGCACGGTGGTAGACAAGCTCACTCCGCTGGCCGGGCAAAAGGGGCTGGCGTTGGCGGCTCCGCTGCCCGCTGCTCTGCCCGAGGTAGAGGCTGACGCTATGCGCCTGGAACAGGTGCTGACTAATCTGGTTGAAAACGCCATCAAATTCACGCCTACCGGGGGGCAGGTAGCGGTGCGTGCCTGGGCCGAGCCGGCAGCGGTGCAATTTGCCGTGCTTGACAGCGGCATTGGCGTGCCCAAAGAAGAGCGTGAACGTATCTTCGAGCGCTTCTATCAGGTAGACAGCAGCGCGCGGCGGCGCTACAAGGGCACCGGCCTGGGCCTGACCATCTGTCGGCACATTGTCACCCAACATGGCGGGCAAATTTGGGTGGACGAAGCCGCGGGTGGCGGAAGTGAGTTCCGTTTTTGGCTGCCGTTGCAATTTGCCCATGACACCAACCCCGATGCCGCGCTCGATTTCGGCGCGCTGCACCCGCGTCAGGACTTATCTCCATGACCATACCCTTGCCCTCCCCGTCACGTCGTACCGAGTTGGCTGCCAGCTTGCGTAAAACACCTTTGTGGTTGGTGGCCGCCGTGCTGCTGGCACTCTTTTTTCTGTGGATTTTGCTCACCGACCCCGCCTACGAGGTGATCTTCGGCGCGGTACTGAAGGGTGTGGGCATCACCGTGCGCGTGACGGTGATCGCCTATGCGCTGGCGCTGCTGCTGGGGCTGCTGATTGGCCTGGCGCGCGTCTCCAGCCGCCGACTGACCAACGAAGCGGCCTCGTTTTACGTCGAGATCATTCGCGGCGTGCCCATGCTGGTGCTGCTGTATTACATCGTTTTTGCCGGCGCGCCGGGCCTGGTGCATGGCATCAACTGGATGGGTGACCAACTGCTGGCTGCGGGCGTGCTGACCGGCGCGGCAACCAGGCTGGCCGGGTTCGATGTGCGCCAGGTAGATTTCACCCTGCGTGTGATTGTGGCACTCAGCATCGGCTACAGCGCTTTTCTGGCCGAGGTGTTCCGCGCCGGTATCGAATCCATCGAGCGCGGCCAGACCGAGGCCGCCCGTTCGTTAGGGATGAGCTATTGGCAGGCTATGCGCCATGTGGTGCTGCCACAGGCCGTTCGCCGCGTGCTGCCACCGCTGGGCAACGATTTTATCGCCATGCTCAAAGACTCATCGCTGGTGTCGGTGATGGGGGTGGCTGACATCAGCTATCAGGGCAAGATTTACGCCGCCAGCACCTTCAAGTTCTTCGAAACCTACAATGTGGTGGGCTATCTGTACCTGGTGATGACTATTGCCCTGGCGTTGCTGGTGCGCTATCTGGAAAAACGCAGCCGCACCGCTGCCTGAGGCCGCGCGCCGGGGAGCAGGATTTGACAGAGGCCGAAAAGAGATTATGATACTGACCGACCGGTCAGTCAGTATCTCTTTTTAGACAGGAAATTCTATTCATGCTGGACGCTGTTATCGTCCCCCCGCAAGTCCATGTAGGCGTTGGTGTTTTGGTGATGATCGCTGCGCTTGCCGCAGTGGTGGTTACGGGGCTACAGGTGCGCAAAGGGCAGGGCAGCAATCGCACCACCAGGCTGGTTTTTATTGCTGCTCAACTGGCGCTGATGCTGCAAATTCTGATCGGCGTCAAATTGCTTGATCAGGGGTTTGGCGCGGTACAACTATTCATTCACTATGTTGGCGGGTTGGGTGCTTTTTTCTTTTTTTTGCTTTACTACTGGCTGAAACCCAACAACGTCCGCACCGAAGGACGGCTGGCTTTTGGCATGAGCGTGTTGGCGTTGCTGTTTGTCCTGCAGACCTACTTTATTGGTCAGTCGTTTGCAAGTTAAACCGAGCCAGCCTGTTGCTCTGGCCGGTTTCTCAACCGAGCCAGCCTGTTGCTCTGGCCGGTTTCCTAACCGAGCCAGCCTGTTGCTCTGGCCGGTTTCCCAACCGAGCCAGCCTGTTGCTCTGGCCGGTTTCCCAACCGAGCCAGCCTGGATCATACCATGAACGAAACCACACCAAGCGGCGCTCCTCACATCCTGCAAACAGCCACCCGGCTTTTTATCAGCCGCGGTTACCACGGCCTGGCGATGCGCGAAATTGCCGAGGCGGCTGAAGTGTCAAAGGCCGCGCTGTACTATCACTTTCAGGACAAGGAAGCGCTGTTCATGGCTATTCTGTACGGTGCGCTGGCGCAGCTCAGGGAGGCCATCGAGCAGGCCATTCAGCATAGCGGGCTGCGCGCACAGGTTAGCGCGTTCACCGGGGCTATTTTCGCCTGGCCGCCAGAGCAGCGCGCCATCATCCGCCTGGCTAATCAGGAAATGGAGCATTTGAGCGAGCAGGGGGCGGCTGAATTTGCCCGCGCCTATCACGCTCAGTTTATCGAGCCGGTGCAGACCATGTTGGCTGAAGGCATGCGCCGCGGCGAGTTGCGGGCTATGGATGCGGCTACGGCCACCTGGCTGCTGTTGGGCATGATGTACCCCTTCCTGAATTCATCGCACAGCGCAGACCCGGCAACGGGGCAGGCGGTGGCTCAGGCAATTTTACTGACGTTTTTCGACGGGCTGGGTTTATAGGTCGGCCCATTTCATTTTCAACCGGGAAAGAAGTTTTACAGCTATGGCAACGCTCGATAATCGTTCGCGCAATCGTTTGTTGTTGGTGCTATTCGTCGGCGTGCTGATGGGCGCGCTTGACATCGCCATTGTCGGCCCAGCCCTGCCGGCTATCCGCACGGAGTTCGGTGCGAATGACCGTGCTATGGCCTGGATCTTCAATATCTATGTGTTGGCCAACCTGGTGGGGACGCCGTTGATGGCCAAACTTTCAGACCGTATGGGACGACGCAACATCTATGTGCTGGATGTGGTGTTGTTTGCCATCGGCTCGCTGGTGGTGGCGCTGTCATCCAGCTTCGAGGTGTTGCTGTTAGGTCGCGCCGTGCAGGGATTGGGTGCAGGTGGCATCTTCCCGGTGGCCGCGGCCGTGATCGGTGACACCTTCCCGGTGGAAAAGCGCGGCAGTGCGCTGGGGCTGATCGGCGCGGTTTTCGGCATCGCTTTTCTGGTAGGGCCGATTGTGGGCGGCGTGGTGCTGGGTCTGCTCAACTGGCATTGGCTTTTCCTCATCAACCTGCCCATTGCCGCGGTGCTGGTGGTGGCAGCTCTGCGTTTGCTGCCTGCCAGCCGTGCCGCTCAACCCAAGCCTTTTGACTGGGCAGGTACGGCGGTGCTGGCGCTGCTGCTGACGGCGCTGTCTTATGGCATGAGCCAACTGGACACGGCTAACGTGGCCGCCAGTCTGCGCACGCCGCAGGTGCTGTACTTCCTGTTGCTGGCCTTGTTGCTGCTGCCGCTGTTTGTGCTGGTGGAGCGGCGTGCCGCTGACCCGGTGCTGCATCTCAGCCTTTTTTCGGGGCGGCAAATGGTGCTGGTGAACCTGTTCGCTGCGCTGTCAGGTCTGGCCGAGGCGGTGCTGGTGTTCGTGCCCTCGATGGCGGTGCTGGCTTTTCGGGTGAGTGAAGCAACTGCCAGCACCATGCTGCTGCCGCTGGTGCTGGTGATGGCGGTTGGCTCACCGCTGGCGGGTCGAATGCTGGATCGCGTTGGCTCGCGCACGGTGGTGCTGCTGGGAACGGCGGTGCTGGCCGCGGGCATGGCATTGATTGGCCTGCTTAAGCCTTCGCTGGTGAGCTTTTATGTGGCCGGTGGACTGGTAGGCATGGGCTTGTCGTGGCTGTTGGGCGCACCGCTGCGCTATATCATGCTCAATGAAGCGGCACGCACTCAGCGCGCTCCGGCACAGGCTGCGCTGGCGCTTTCAACCCGTGTGGGGCAATTGCTGGGCGCGGCGTTGGTGGGTGCGGTGTCAGCCTCCATCGGCGGCGTCGCTGGCTATCAGCGGGCTTTTTTGGTGATCGCGGTGATCTCGCTGGCGTATGTGATGATTGGCCTGCTGCTGAAAACGCGCAGTGCGGAGCTGGCTACTGTGCAGCGCAATGAGGGTGGGGGAGTGAGGTAGTGAGATAGAAAGTCATGATACGCAGTTTGTTTTCAGCACATCAGCCAGACGCTGGTTGCCGCAGGGGGCAGGCGGATTGTCCACGACGGCGCGGCAATGTGGTGGTTTTAGGGCTTTTGTTGGTTGTTGCGTAGAATAGGCTTATATTCAATCTACCAAGGAGAGCCTTTTATGTACAACGTTGTTCTGCTTCTGCATTCTCTGTTGCGCTGGGTCGTGGTAGTGGTGGGACTGGTCGCCCTTTTTCGCGCCCTGTCAGGCCGGTCCGGTAACCGTCGTTGGGATCAACTGGATACCCAATTAGGCATTGCCTTCACCAGTGCCCTGGACCTTAACTTGCTCTTTGGCTTGCTGCTGTACGTGGTGCTAAGCCCCATCACCAGCGGCGCTTTCAAGGATATGGCCGCAGCGATGGGCAATAGTGTGACGCGCTTTTTCCTGATGGAACACGGCGTGCTGATGTTGGTGGCCGTGGTGGTTGCACACATTGGTCGCAGCCGTACCAAGAAAGCGGCTTCCGATCAGGCAAAATTCAAGCAAACTGCCCTTTTCTTCGGCCTGGCGCTGCTGATCATTCTGTTGGCTGTACCGTGGCCCTTCCTGGCCGCTGGCAGCGGGCGCGGCTGGTTGTAAGTCGGTCATGGCAACCTCAAACCCATCCTACACTGAGACCGGCACAGGCGTTTCACCCGGTTTCAGTGTGGCGCGTTCTTTCAAGCTTGGTACCTTCCACATCGGTTCTTCTATGACCGATGTGCTGTTAAGCGGCGTCTGGAACCGCATCATGATCAGCGATTTGGGCATGGTGGCGTGGCCGGTGAGCTTGCTGCTGGCCGCGCGCTATTTTCTGGCTCCGCTTGCTATCTGGGCCGGCTATCAATCGGATACGCATCCCCTGTTCGGCAGCCGCCGCACAGCCTACATCTGGCTGGGGCGGCTGTTGATGTTGCTGGCCTTGCCGCTGTTGCCGCTGTCGGTTCATTTTATCGCCGCGCAGCAGGGTGCATTGGGCTGGCTGTTGGCCGCGCTGTCGCTGCTGCTGTATGGCACCGGGCAATCAGTTTCGGGTGCGCCTTTTTTGGCGCTGGTGCATGACAGCGCCCCCTATGAACGCCGCGGTCAGGCTGTGAGCATTGTGCAGTTTATGTTGGTTGTCAGCTTTGCGTTTATACCGGCGCTGTTCGCCCGCATCATGCCTGAATATGACGAAGCACTGTTCTGGCGGATGGTGTGGCTGGGTATGGCCGGAGCTGCGCTGTTTTGGCTGCTGGCGGTGCTGGGTGAGGAGCGTCGTACCCAACGCTGGGCCGCACGGCCAACTCCTGCCGAAATCGCCGCCAACCGACCGGCTCTGCGCGTGGCGTTGAGCGAAATATGGGCACAGCGCACCACGCGTCACTATGCCCTGTTTCTGGGCGCATCGGCTTTCTTTGCCTTCATGCAAGATGCCGTGTTAGAGCCTTTCGGCGGTGATGTGTTTGCTCTGTCCGCGGGTGAAACCACGCGCTTCAATGCCTACTGGGGTGTCGGCGTGCTGGTAAGCATGATCGCTGCTTATGGCCTTACCCGTCGGCGTCGTCCTGACGAGCAAAAAAACCTGACGCAATGGGGCCTGCTGCTGCTCAGCCTGGGCGTGTTGCTGCTGGCGCTTACCGCGTTCACCCGCTCCCAAGCCATGATCGTTCCGGTGCTGCTGTTCTTCGGCGTTGGCTTTGGCATATTCACTGTGGGCGGCACCAGTCTGCTGATGGCCGGCAACCATGTCGCCAAAGCGGCCAGCTATCTCGCCCTGTGGTCGGTGATCCAGTTGGCCAGTCGTGGTTTGGGCATTGCCGCGGGCGGCGTGCTGCGCGATCTGTTCTACCTGCTCACCCAGCAGATGCACTTGGCCTATGCCCTGGTTTTCTTGGTAGAGGCCGTGGGGTTGCTGGTGTGCATCCCCTTGTTGCGGCGCATCGTTTTCCGCTGATGGCTGCTGTTCCGGCGCGTCTTCACCAAACGGCGCGGCGGTTGGCCTGGGGCTATCGCCGCGCTACCTGGTGGGCGCGGCAACAGCCCGATTTTCTGATCATCGGTGCGCAGCGTTCCGGCACCACCAGTCTTCACGCCTATCTGCAGCAGCATCCGCACCTGCTGTCTGCCAGCAAAAAAGAGCTTCACTTCTTCGATGGTGGTCTGGATGCGCGGGTGGATACCTTCACCCGCGGCGAGCATTGGTATCGGGCGCATTTCCCCTGCAAATCGTTGGGCGCGCTGCATCGGCCCGCCTTTGAAGCATCCGCCTTGTACAGCTTCAGCCCGTGGGCTGCGCCGCGCATCGCCGCGCAATATCCGCAGATCAAGCTGATTGTGCTGCTGCGCAATCCGGTGGAGCGAGCCATCTCGCATTACTTCCACGAGGTGCAGCGGGGCTACGAGCCGCTGCCCTTGTTGGATGCGCTGCACGCCGAAGAAGAACGTCTGCGCCCAGCCCTGGAACAGCAAAACTACAAGGACGCGCGCTTTATTCACTATTCCTACAAACGCCGCGGCGTGTATCACGACCAGTTGCGTTGGTATCGGCGCTATTTTGCACCTGACCAACTGTTGGTGCTGCTCAGTGAAGCCTTTTTCGCGGATGCGCAGGCCACCTTGCAGCGCGTTTTTCAGTTCGTGGGTGTAGATGACCGCTTTCAGGTTAAGGATTTACGTCCGCGCAACGCCGGACAAAACCAGACGCCGGTTTCAGATGCCGTTTACGCCTACCTGCACGCCTACTTTCAGCCACACAACCAAAGCCTGGACGAACTGCTTGGCTTCAGGTGCGGTTGGTAGACGTGCTGCGCTTGCAGCAAACTGCCTGGCTCCTGCCACAGGGCCAAAAGGCATAGGCTCCCGATGATTTGCCATCACTACGCCTGCGTGTTTGTGCATGTACCCAAAACCGCGGGCATCAGCATCGAACACGTTTTTCTTGATCTGCTGGGGTTGACATGGGAAACGCGCGCACCGCTGCTGTTGCGCGCCAATGACCGGCCTGAACTTGGCCCCCCTCGCCTTGCGCATCTCAAGGCCGCTGACTATGTGCGCTATCACTATCTGACCCAGGAGATGTTTGACCGCTATTTCAAGTTTGCCTTTGTGCGCAACCCGTGGAGCCGTTTGGTATCGCTGTACAAATATCGTGCCTACAACTGGCGCTGCGATTTCAAAACCTTTGTCAATGGCCCGTTGCAAAGCAGGCTGTGGCACGAACAGGACTGGTTTGTTTGCCCGCAAAGCGAATTTCTGTACAGCGCCGACAACCGGCTGTTGGTAGATTTTGTAGGCCGCTACGAAACGCTGCAACGCGATTTTGATGCAGTGTGCGGACATCTTGGTCTTGCTGCCACGCCGCTGTCTCACTTCAACACCTCGCGCGGGAATACCCAGGTGGCCTTGCCGGGGTCTGGCTTAAAACGCACCCTGGGCAACTTGAAGCGTGCCTGGCGCACACGCAATATCCCCAGTTATACCACCTATCAGGAATACTACGACAGCGAGACCATTGCCGAAGTAGCCCGCCTGTATCAGCGCGATATCGAGCTGCTGGGCTACAGCTTTGAATGATCCGGGGCCATCGCTTCCACTGATTTTGTTGCTAAACGCGCCAAAAGTGCGCTAGCTCATATCTGAACCGTGCAGTCTGTGCTATACTGTGCGCAATGTGCCGCATCGGCGCGGCGCATTCACAGTTATCTACCTTTTTGGAGACATCATGACTGCATCTCTGATTGATGGCACGGCCATCGCTGCTGATATTCGCGCGGCGATCAAAACGCGCGTCGAAGAATTACACGCGGCTACGGGCCGCCGCCCCGGACTTGCCACCGTATTGGTGGGTGAAGATCCCGCCTCGCAAGCCTACGTGCGCATGAAGGGCAAAAACAGCCTGGAAGTAGGCATGGAAAGCTTCAGCTACAAGCTGCCTGCCGATTCTTCTCAGGAAGAAGTCGAAAGCCTGGTGCGCGACCTGAATGCCAACCCCACGGTGAACGGCATTTTGGTGCAACTTCCTTTACCCAGGCATCTCAACGAAGAGGCTATTTTGGCTGCCATTAGCCTGGAAAAGGATGTAGACGGTTTTCACCCGGTCAACATTGGCCGACTGGTGATGAAAGGCCGTCAGCCGTTGTTCATCCCATGCACCCCCAAGGGCTGCATGGAGCTGTTGCGACGCAGCGGCATCAAGCTGGACGGAGCCAACGCGGTAGTGCTGGGGCGCAGCAACATTGTGGGCATGCCTGTGGCGGCCCTGCTGCTGCACGCCAACGCCACCGTGACCACCTGTCATTCACGCAGCAAGGATTTGCCGGCTATTTGCCGTTCAGCCGATGTACTCATCGCGGCCGTCGGTCGCCCCGAAATGGTAAAGGCTGATTGGATCAAGCCGGGTGCGGTGGTGATTGACGTAGGCGTCAACCGCGTGGATGACGCCACCCGCAAAAGCGGCTACCGCCTGGTAGGCGACGTCGCCTTCGATGAAGCAGTAGAAGTCGCCGGGGCCATCACCCCCGTGCCGGGCGGCGTTGGCCCGATGACCATCGCCATGCTGCTGCAAAACACGCTGGAAGGATTCGAGCGGACGATATAAGAAGGTAGACAAGGAAACAAGTAGACAAGGCGTTCTTCCTTGTTTCCTTGTCTACTTGTCTACTTGCTTACTTTTCTTCTAAGGAGACCCCACCTATGCGCGATTTAACTCAGGAAATCGTTGAGCTGATCCGCCGTACCTCCACGGATCTGCCGGAAGATATGCAAAAAGCGCTGCGCTCTGCGCGTGAGCAGGAAGAACCCGGCTCCGCGGCGCAAGGTGCGCTGGATACCATGTTGATAAACCAGGATATGTCACGTCGTCTCTCCCGCCCGATTTGCCAGGACACCGGCACACCAATCTTTGAAGTGTCGTATCCTGTGGGCTGGTCCACGCGTCAGCTCACCACGCAGATCAAGCAGGCGGTGCAAATTGCTACCGATAAATCTTACCTGCGTCCCAACGCCGTGGATAGCATCAGCGGCGAGAACAGCGGTGACAACACCGGGGTTGAGTTCCCCACCATTCACTTCCACGAATGGGATGAAGAAGCCGTGCATATTGGCTTGATGCTAAAGGGCGGCGGCTGTGAAAACGTAGGCGCTCAGTACTCGCTGCCCAACGGCCCGCTGAAGGCCGGACGCGATCTGGAAGGCGTGCGCCGCGCCGCGCTGGATGCCGTGAACAAGGCCCAGGGTCAGGGGTGTGCGCCGGGCGTGCTGGGCATTGCCGTGGGCGGCGACCGCGGCGCGTCTTATGCCTTCAGCAAGCACCAGCTTTTCCGCCCGTTGGGCGACCGCAACCCTGATCCCGAGCTGGCCGAGCTGGAAGAGACCATCAAGGACCAGGCTAACGAGCTGGGCATTGGGCCGATGGGTTTCGGCGGCAAAACCACGGTGCTGGATGTGCAAATGGCTACCATGCACCGCCTGCCCGCCAGCTTCTTCGTCTCGGTCAGCTATATGTGCTGGGCCAATCGTCGGCGCAGCATGACTGTGCGCGGCGACGAAGTCACCTACGAATAGGAGATACTCCATGATCCATAAACTGACTGTGCCGATTTCCGATGAGGCAATCGAGGCCTTGCATGTCGGCGACCAGGTGGAGCTGTCAGGCGTGATCTTCACCGCGCGCGATGCCGCGCACAAGTACATGGTAGAGAGCTTCATCAAGACCCACGGCAATCCGCCTGCATCAGAAGCGGCCTTGTACGAGCTGCTGAAAGAAAAATTCGATGGCGGCGTGATCTATCACTGCGGGCCGGTGGTGGCGAAAGAAGATGGCGAGTGGCGCTTTGTGGCTGCCGGCCCTACCACCAGCATTCGCGAAGAGGTGTATCAGGACTACGTCATTGAACATTTCAACCTGAAGGCGGTGATCGGCAAAGGCGGCATGGGGCCGCGCACCCTGGCCGCCTGTGAAAAGTTCAAGGCAGTGTACCTGCATGCCGTGGGCGGCGCGGGCACGCTCATTGCCGAGCGCGTGCAGCAGGTAGAGGACGTACACAAGCTGAAGGAATTCGGCGTACCCGAAGCCTTCTGGCAGATCCGCGTGCAGGATTTCCCCGCAGTGGTCACCATGGACAGCCACGGCGCTTCCATCCACGCGGTGGTGGTCGCCCAATCTGACGCCAAAATGAAAGAACTGGCGCCGGTGTAAGGCTGTTTAGTCTGATGAAACAGAAAAGCGCTCTGAATTTTTTCAGGGCGCTTTTCTGTGGCGAGGTTGTGATCAGGCCAAACTTCTTCGGATCGTTCCTTTCGTTTGTTTCTCGTTCCATCCACAAAAAAGGGAATAGCAAAGCTATACAGGGTAGCACTTACAGGAGACCGTTCGTTGTCCCAACTTACCCCCTTCTTCAACCCCACCGGCGTGGCAGTGATTGGCGCTTCGGCAGACCCGCACAAGCTCAGCTATGGCGTGCTGCGCAACTGCCTCAGCTACGGCTATCGCGGTGCTGTCTATCCGGTGAACCCGCGTGCCGATACGATTTTGGGCCTGCCCTGTTACCCCGACATCAGCCGCGTGCCCGATCCGCTGGAACTGGCCGTGCTGATGATCCCGGCCGCGCATTGCCCCGCCGTGCTGACCGCCTGCGGCCAGCGCGGTGTCAAGACAGCCATCGTCATTTCCGGTGGGTTTAGCGAAGTGGGCGCTACCGGCGCGGCGCTGGAGGCCGAGCTGCTGCATGTTGCCCGCCAATACAGCATTCGCCTCATTGGCCCTAACTGCGTGGGCACGCTGGATGCGCACACCGGCCTTAACACCACCTTCATTCGCACCATGCCCCGGCCCGGCCCAATCGCCTTCGTCAGCCAGTCCGGCGCCATCTGCGGCGGCATTTTGGAGTGGACAGCAAGCAAGGGGATGGGCTTCAGTCGCTTTGCCACCCTGGGCAACGCCGCCGATGTGAGTGAAACCGATCTGCTGCAAGACCTGGCCGATGATCCAAACACCCGCGTCATTGTGGCCTACATCGAGGCTATCCGCGATGGGCAGCGGTTCCTTGCCAGCGCGCGGCACATCACCCGCACCAAGCCAATTTTGGTCATCAAAGCTGGCCGCACAGCCGCAGGCACGCGCGCCGTTTCTTCACACACCGGCA
Organism: uncultured Caldilineales bacterium; assembly: GCA_937907455.1. Lineage (GTDB taxonomy): Bacteria > Chloroflexota > Anaerolineae > JAAEKA01 > JAAEKA01 > JAAEKA01. The sequence continues at coordinate 16,619 of CALESQ010000107.1, read as the reverse complement.
GCCTGGCCGGTGAACTCGCCGCTTACGACGCGGCTTTTCGTCAGGCCGGAGTGATCCAGGTAGATAGCGTGGAAGAGTTGTTCAACAAGGCGTTGGCGCTGTCGTATGGCCCTTTGCCGCGCGGTCGCCGCGTGGCAGTGATCACCAACGCCGGGGGGCCGGCCAGCCTGGCCGCAGATGCACTGGAACTGGCCGGGTTGGAGATGCCTCCCCTGAGCGCGGCCACGCGCACGGCCCTGGCCCGGTTTACCCACCCCGAAGCCCAGCTTGCCAACCCTGTGGACATGCTGGGCGGTGCCGAACCGATGCAGTATCAGCAGGCCGCTGCCGTGCTGCTGGCTGATGACAGCGTGGACGCCTTGCTGCCCATTCTCGTGCCGCAGGCGCTGGTCAATCCCGTGGCCGTAGCTCAGGCAATTTGCACCGCAGCCGATGCTATACAGCCGCGCCGCAAGCCCATTGTTGCCTGCTTCATGGGCGATGAGGTGGTGCAGGAGCCGATCCGCCTGCTTAATGCCCACGGCATTGCTGCTTTCATCTTCCCCGAGCAGGCTGCCCGCGCCCTGGGCGCGTTGGCAGCGTATCGAGCGATTCACAAGGAACCCGGCAGCCTGGACAGGCAAGAAAAAACAGAGGACGAAGGCGCTGTACCTCCGCAAGATAGCCTGGCTTCAGCGATTAGCGCTTACCAGTTGCCTGCTTCCGGTGCGCTGGGCGAGGCCGAGGCGCGGCCGGTGCTGGCAGCTTGCGGCATCCCTCAACCGCGGGCCGCGCTGGCGCGCAGCGCAGCAGAAGCGGCGCGTCTGGCCGACGAGATTGGCTATCCGGTGGTTTTAAAAATCGTGTCGCCGGACATCTTCCACAAATCTGATGCCGGTGGCGTGGTCTTGAATCTGGGCAATGCGGCCGCGGTGCAGGCCGCTTTCACAACCATGCTGGCGCGCGTCGCCGCTCATCAGCCCGCGGCGCGCATCGAAGGCGCGCTGGTGAGCGTCATGGCCCCCGCGGGCTATGAGCTGATCGTGGGTATGCGCCGCGATCCGCAATTTGGCCCGTTGATCATGGTGGGACTGGGCGGCGTCTACGTCGAACTGCTGGAAGAGGTGGCTTTTCGCGTGGCTCCCGTGGCGCGCGCCGATGCCGCCGCGTTGCTGGATGAAACCCGCGCCGGCAAGCTGTTGGCAGGATTGCGTGGTCGTCCCGTCGGCGACAGGGCAGCCGTGCTGGAGGTTATCGAACGCGTCAGTCAGCTTGCCCTGGCGCAGCCGCACCTGCAAGAGATTGACATCAACCCGCTGGTCGTGTATCCTGAGGGGCAGGGCGTGTTGGCGGTGGATGTGCGCATGGTGGTGCAAGCCGCGTAGCCAACCGGCTGTTTTTCTTCGATCCGTCAGATTCTCACTTGGTTCAGGCCTCACTACACGAGTCCTGCTGGAAAGACTTTATATGCAACTCTATTTAATCCGTCACGGTCAAAGCTTTGTCAACCTGGAAAACTGGACCGAGGGCAACCGCGATACTCCTCTCACCGAGCTGGGCCAACGTCAGGCCAGTGCCCTGGCGCGCTGGCTGCCCGACGATCTGCCCCGCGTGGATGCACTCTACGCCAGCACCATGCAGCGCGCCCGTGAAACCGCCGCACCGTTGGCTGCGGCCTATGGCCTGCCCATCCACTGGGATGATCGGTTGCGTGAAATGGGCACCAACCGTTTTGACCATTCGCCCTGGCCCTCCGATCAATTGCCCAACTACCCTGATTATTGGGCCAGCGAGCGCCCCTTCACCACCATCACCCCCTCGGTCGAGGGAGGCGAAGCGCTGATGCACTTTCGGGCGCGCGTGGGCGCGTTTATCGAAGAAGCGGTGCTGCAACATCGCCATCAGGTGGTGGTGGCGGTGTGCCACGGCGGAGTCATCGAAGCCAGCTTCGATCACATGTTCAACGTTGGTCCCTGGCGGCGCGCCGAGGTGTGGAACCATAACACCGGCATCACCCATTTTGAATATGTGGAGATTCCGCGGCGCGAAACCTGGCGATTGCACTTTCAAAACCGCGTCGAGCATTTGATCGGCATAGAGTAGCTGCTCGTTGATCTCTGCCCATGGAAACCACCAATATCATCGCCATTGAAACCCTGATGATCGAAATGCTCATCATCATTTCGATCATCGCCATTGTGGTGCAGCGCATTCAGCTACCCTACACCGTGGCTCTGGTGCTGAGCGGATTGGTGCTGGCAGTGTTGCCCAGCCCCTTCGAGGACCTCACCCTTACCACAGAGCTGATTGTTTTCCTTATCCTGCCGCCGCTGGTTTTCGAGGCTGCCTTTCATCTCGACATCTCTGAGCTGAAAGATAACCTGGTACTGATTGTAATTCTGGCCATTGTAGGCGTGTTGATATCCACGCTGGTGGTGGGCGGTATTGTGGCGCTGGCGGGCGTGCCGTTGATGGTGGCGCTGGTGTTCGGCGCGCTGATCTCGGCCACCGATCCCGTGGCGGTGATCGCGGTGTTTCGCGAATTGGGCGTGCCGCGCAAACTTTCCTACATCGTCGAGGGCGAAAGCTTACTCAACGACGGCGTTGCCATTGTCGTCTTTACCATCGTTCTCGGTGCAGCCGCGTCGGGCCATTTCGACCTTACCCAGGGCCTGGCCGATTTCCTGCTGGTCACTGGCGGAGGCATTTTGGTGGGGGCTGTGATCGGCGTGGTCGCCAATGCTGTCTTCCTGCGTATTGACAACTACCTTATCGAAACCACCCTCAGCACGGTGGTGGCCTATGGTGCCTTTGTACTGGCCGAACGCTTTCACATCTCCGGCGTCATTGCCGTGGTCACTGCTGGTCTGCTGGTTGGCAACTACGGATCGCAGCGCAGCATGTCGCCCAGCACCCGCATTGTCATCGAAAACTTCTGGGAATACGTCGCCTTCATCGCCAATTCCTTTGTGTTTCTGCTGATCGGCCTGACCATTGACCTGCCACTGCTGCTGAATAACCTCGGCTATATCGTGGTGGGCATTGCCGCTGTGCTGATTGGCCGTGCCATCGCCGTTTACGGCCTGGGCTGGATAATAGATCGGCCGCGCGGGCGGCTGACCATGACCTATCGCCATGTGCTGTTCTGGGGTGGCCTGCGCGGCGCCATCGCCCTGGCATTGGCCCTGTCTTTGCCTGCGCTGCCCGATGACTGGCGTAACTCGTTGCTGGCTATGACCTTCGGCGTGGTGCTGTTTACCCTGCTGATCCAAAGCACTACCATTAAAGGCCTGCTCGACCGGCTGGGATTGATTTTGGTGCAGCCGCAGCGTCGTCAATACGAAGTCGTGCGGGCACGCATGTATGCCTTGCAGGCCGCACAGGATCAGCTCCAGCGCTCTTATCAAGCTGGCGTACTCACCGAAAAGATCTGGCAAGCGTTGAGCAGCGAATACAGCGCCACCACCGCTGACCTGTCGGCCCAAATTCAAACCCTGTACACCGATGATGTCTGGTTGCAAAGTGAAGAAATGCTGGCCGCCCGCGCCGAGGGCTTGCGTAGCCAGCGCACGGCGCTGCAAACTCTGGTGCGCCGCGGCATGTTGTCCGAGCATAGCTATCAGACCCTGGCAACTCAGCTTGATGTGGACATGGAGCAGCTAACCGGTCATCATGATTGATCTGCCTGTTATCACCAGCCGCCAAAACCCGCGCATTGTGGCTGCGCGCCAGCTTGTCACGCGCAAGGGCCGCGAGGCGCAGGGGTGCTTTTTGGTTGAAGGGGTTAAGCTGCTGGGCAGTGCCTTGCAGGCCGCAGCGCGACCGCGCACTGCCTTCGTGTGCCATGAATTGCTCACGCCGCTTGCGGCGGCACTGGTGCAACCCCTTGCCGCCGCCGGGGCCGAGATCGTGCCAGTCAGTGCGGCGGTGATGGCGGCCCTGACCGAACGCGAGGCTGCCGAGGGCTTGGTTGCTACCTTCGAGCTGTTCGAGACGCCGCTGGCCCGCTTTGCTCCCAGGCATGGCCGCTTGGTGCTGTTGCTGGATCGTTTGCAAGATCCTGGCAACCTGGGCACTCTGCTGCGCACTGCCGATGCCGTAGCCGCAGCCGGTGTGCTGCTGCTGGAGCCATGCGTAGACCCCTTTGATCCAAAAACTGTGCGCGGCAGCATGGGATCGCTTTTTCACCTGCCCATCGTGCGCACCGCCGATCTGCCCGCGGCGCTCGCGCATCTGCGCGGTCACGGCTATACCCTGCTGGGTGCAGATGCTCACCGCGGAAACGATTGGGGCGCTGGCCTGTGGCAGGGCCGTGTCGCGTTGGCGCTGGGCAACGAAGCGCGCGGCCTTTCAGCCGATGTGGCCGCCGCCACCGATGCCTGGGTGCGCCTGCCCATCCCCGGCCAGGCCGAATCGCTCAACGTGGCCGTGGCCGGCGGTGTGTTGCTGTACACCTGGCTGCGCGCCCTTTCTGCTGCCTGATCCTCACTGCAATTATGCCATCTCTGCTTTCCGGTCGTTGTCATCGTTCTGATCTGTTTGCCCGGCACGGCATGGTTGCCACCACGCAACCGCTGGCGGCACAGGCCGGGTTGCGCATGTTGTTGGCAGGCGGCAACGCGGCGGATGCCGCCGTAGCCACCGCGGCCGCGCTTGCCGTGGTCGAGCCGATGTCTACGGGCGTGGGTGGCGATGCCTTTGCTTTGTACTATGATGCGGCGGCGCAGGCCGGGCAGCATGTTAGCGCGCTGAATGGCAGCGGACGGGCTGCGCAGGCACTCACGCTGAGCCGACTGCGCAGTGAAGGTGTAACTGCCATCGCTCTCGACAGCCCGCACAGCGTCACCGTGCCCGGCACCGTGGCTGCCTGGGCCGACCTGCTGGCGCGGCATGGCACGTTTACCCTGGCGCAGGTGCTGCAACCCGCCATCAGCTACGCGCGCCACGGCTTCCCCGTCAGCCCGATCATTGCGGCCAATTGGCAACGGCTGGAGACCAAACTGCGTCGCCTGCCCTCTGGCCTGGAGCTGTTGCCCGCAGGTGGTGGCGCTCCGCGTGCCGGCCAGATGGTACGCTTGCCTGAGCTGGCGCGCACGCTGGAGCTGATCGCCGCGGATGGAGCTGAGGGCTTCTATCACGGGCCATTGGCTCAACGCATTGCCGCCTTTGTGCAAAGCCTGGGTGGCCTGCTGGCTGCCGATGATTTCGCTGCGCACCGCTCCACCTGGGATGAGCCGCTCTGTGTGGATTATCGCGGCGTGCGCGTGTGGCAATGCCCTCCCAACGGCCAGGGCTTGGCAACTTTGCTGGCGTTGGCTATAATCCGCCAGGACGAGGTGAGCGCGCTGCCCGTGGCTGAACGCTGGCATTTGCTGATCGAAGCCATGCGTTTGGCCTTTGCCGACGCGCGGCAGTGGGTGGCCGATCCTGCGTTCGAGACCCTGCCATTGGCCGAGCTGCTCTCGCCCGCCTATGCTGCCACACGACGCAGCCTGATTGATCGGCATCATGCGTTGTCGGATGTACCTTGTGGCCTGCCTGTCAGTGCCCGTGTCCCGCTTCAGCCAACGCCGCGCGCCGATACTGTTTACCTCAGCGTGGTGGATGGCGCGGGCAATGCGTGTTCGTGGATCAACAGCCTGTACTACGGCTTCGGCAGCGGTCTGGTAGCTCCTGGCAGCGGCATCGCCCTGCAAAACCGCGGGGCGCTGTTCAGCCTTGACCCGGCACACCCCAACTGTTTAGCGCCCGGCAAGCGCCCTTACCATACCATCATCCCTGGCCTGGCTACGCAAGACGATGCGCTGTGGGCCAGCTTTGGCGTGATGGGCGGCTTTATGCAGCCGCAAGGCCATCTGCAGGTGTTGGTGAACCAGCTTGATTTGGGCCTGTCACCGCAGGCCGCACTGGATGCTGCACGCTTCTGCCTGCTGGAGGGCGATCCCGCCGGCCGTGTTGCCGTGGAGCAGCAGGCTGGTGCCGCTTTGATCCGCACGTTGCGCGGTTTGGGGCACGATGTGCAGCCTGTGGGCGGCATGGAGCGCATGGTGTTCGGTGCGGGCCAGATCATCCGTCGCGATGCAGAGAGTGGTGTACTCACCGGCGGCAGCGAACCTCGCCGCGACGGCTGCGCAGTAGGGTTTTAGCTGCCAGTTTGAGTTGACTGCGTGTTCTCACCTCTCACTTCTCACCTCTCAATTCTCAATTTTCACCTCTCACTTCTCAATTCTCAATTCTCACCCATGTCCTCCATTCCTGTCTGGGCCGAACGCCTGTTAACTATTCTGCTGCTGTTCATGCTGGCCTGGCTGGTTCACCTGCTCAGTTGGCGCCTGGCCGGACGCCTGGCGCGGCTGCATCGTCTGACGCGCGGTAACCGCAGTATGCGCGCCGAACGCGCTCTCACCCTGCAGGGGCTGCTCTCCAGCGCGTTGACGCTGATTGCTATCGTGGCGGCCATTTTGGGCAGTTTGAGCTTGTTTATTGACACCAATACCCTGATCTGGATCATTGGTTTGTTCAGCGCGGCCTTTGGTCTGGGTGCGCGCAACGTGGTCAATGACTTTGTCAGCGGCATGAGTCTGATCTTTGCCGATGATTATGACGTGGGCGAAAAGGTGGAGGTGATGGGGGTAGAGGGGGTAATCGAGGCTGTGAATGTGCGCACCACCAAACTGCGCGCCCCTACCGGCGAGCTGTTTGTGGTGCCCAACGGCGATGTGCGTCTGATTCGCAACTTCAGCCGCGGCCGCTTTTCGATGACTCACATCACCCTGAAACTCGCCAGTGCTGACCTGCCACGTGCCATCTTGCTGCTGGAGACGCTGGGGCAGGAGGCTACCGATATGCTGCCGAACCTGCTGGAGCCGTGGCAGGTAATCAGCGAATCGGGGGTGATCGGCCAAAGCACAGATCTGACACTGTTGGCCAAGGCGCGCTTCGGCAAGGCTGCCGAGATGCGCCCCCGCCTGTTGGCGCTGGTGCAAGACCGTCTCTTTGAGCAGGGGATCGAACTGCACAGCTAGACCGCTGGGCAGCAGCTTCATTTCAAAAGACACTTGGCTGGCTTTAAAAAGCCTGGTCGCCCTGGGGGGCAGGTTGACAAAAAAATTTTTCACCATATACTAACCATAGTTAGTATATACCTACCATGACGATCAAACATGCGCTACTGGCTTTGCTGGCACAAGAGCCGGGCTATGGCTATGAACTGAAAAAACGCTACGATGAGGCCATCGGCCTGCTGTGGCCGCTGCAACAGGCGCAGATCTATAACAACCTGCGTCTGCTGGAGCAGGATGGCCTGGTAGCGCTGGATGCCCGCGTGGTGCAGCCTAACTTGCCTGATCAAAAGCGCTATCGCCTGACCGATAGCGGCCTGGCCGAGTTGACGACTTGGAGTAGCGCGGCTGTGCCGGGCAACCGCAAGCTAAAGGATGATTTCTATCTGAAGCTGACGGTGCTGGCTGCCGTGCAACACGATGCGGCGGCGCTGGCCGAGCTGTTATGGCGACAACGCACGGCTAACCTGCAATATCTGCGTGAGCTGGAGCAGGCTCTGCACGAAGCCGAGCAAGGCGATGATGCTGTAGCGGCTAGCCTGCTGGAAGGCGCCATCCTGCACGCCGAGGCCGATCTGACCTGGCTGGATCGTTGTGAAGACCGGCTGTTGCATGTTAATGGCCGCCGGGGTGCTGCGCCATGAAACCCACAGGCCGTTTTTTTGCCCTGGGCGCGCAGTTTTTGGCATCGGGCGCACGTCGCGATTGGCCGTTGGCCCTGCTGGCGCTGGCCAGCCTGACTCCCGGTGTCGCCGCGCTCACGGCCTGGCTGGAGATCGGTTGGCGTTTGCGCGGCGAGACGGTAACACCGGCGCAACTGGGCTGGATTCTGCCCCCGGCGCTGCTGGAGGCGATAACACCCGCGGGGGTGATGCTTGGCTCAGGTCTGGTGACGTTGCTGGTGGGTTGTCTGGGGCTGAGCAATGCTTATTTGGCCAGTGTAGAGCAACGCCTCGATGATCTGGCGCTGTTGCTCAGCCTGGGGCTGCGCCGCCGTGAATTGGTGGCGCTGCTGCTGCTGGAGGCGCTGGGTATGGCGTTGCTGGGCACGGCTGCTGGTCTGCTGCTTGGCCTGATCCTCAGTGTGGTTAGTTGGTTGCCTGCGCGTGATTATTTGGGATTGCCGCCCGGCTTCACCCTGGCCTGGCAACCTTTTGCTATTAGTGCTGTGGCGGGCGTGCTGGCGACTCTGTTTTTTGTGGGCATCACTGGCATTGCCACGGGCTTGCGCTCATCCACTGGTGCGTTGCGCAATCCGGCAGGCCGGCACTGGCTGCGTGAATGGCGCTTGTGGCGGTTTTCTACGCTGGGCGTGTTGTTCACCGGCGTGTTGGTGGCTCTGCTGGGGGTGCCACTGTTGGGCTTGCGCGCCGGCGCCTGGCTGACTGCGCTTACCGTGGTACTGGCGACGGCGTTGAATGCTGGCAGTGGGCTGCTTACACGTTTCTACTGGCGGCTGCCGCTGCCGGATGCATCACCGCTGTGGACGCTGGCGGTGCAAGGATTGGCTCGGCATCGCCGTCAGACCGCAGGCATGACGCTGGCGATGATTGCCGGTGCGCTGGGGCTGGGCCTGGCCGCGCTGAGTTGGGTAAATCGCCGTGCCGCAGCAACCTTTCCCTTGTGGGTGGCCGCGCTGCTGTTGATCGCTTGTGGCTTGCTGGTGCTGACCACGGCGGCGCTGGCGGCGCTGGAACGCCGTCGTGAGCTTGGCTTGCTGGCCGCGTTGGGTGCTCGCCCCAGCCGCGTGCGGCGCTTGATTCTGCTGGAAAACGGCATTGTGGCGCTCACCGGCGGGGCTATGGGCAGCTTGCTGGCGTTGCTGGCCTGGTGGTTGGTGGGTGTCGCTATCAACCCCACCGGTGTCAGATTGGCTGTGCTGATTGCTGTGCTGGATGTGGGTGCGGCATTGCTCACTGCCAGTCTGGGAGCAGCGCCGGTTTTATGGTTGATTGGTCGCCAACCGCCGGGGCTTGCCCTGCGCGATCATCCCTGGTTGAACCGCTGATTGGGTTTGTCCTGTGTTATACGTTGAAACGAGGTATCAGGTATGTTGAAACAAGTTGTTTTGGTGGAAGCCCACGGGCTTGGCAAACGCTACCCCACACCAACCGGCGAGGTACGGGCGTTGGATCAAATAGACCTTGCTGTACACGCCGGGGAATTTGTGGCGCTGGTAGGGCCTACGGGCAGCGGCAAGACCACGTTGCTCAGCCTATTGGCTGGGTTGGAGCCGTTGGATGCAGGCGAGGTGCTGCTGTTGGGTGAACGTCTGGGCGGCCTGAGCGAGGATGAGTTGGCCGATCTGCGTTTGCGCTCAGTGGGCATGATCTATCAAAGCTATAACCTGTTTTCGGGTTTCACGGTGCGCCAGAACGTGCGTCTGCCGTTGCAATTGATGACGCGGCGGCCTCCCTTTGATGCCACGCAGCGCACCAATCAACTGTTGAGCGATTTTGGCTTGCCAGAGCTGGCCGAACGCTATCCCGCCGAGCTGTCGGGCGGGCAGCAGCAACTGGCGGCTATTGCGCGGGCGCTGGCTGCTAATCCGCCCCTGATTTTGGCTGACGAGCCAACTGCTAATCTCGATACCGGTATGAGTCGGCAGATTATGACGCGGCTGCGCGCCCTGGCTGACCGCGGCGAGCATGGTGTGTTGCTGGCAACTCACGATCTGCGCATGGCTAGCCAGGCTGACCGCGTGCTGAGTCTGCGCGATGGGCGTATTGTGAAGGAAACGGTGATGCAGCCAGGCCGACCCAGCAGCGAGTTGCTGGCAGAACTGGCGTAGCCGATCGCTTGCCCTTCCCTGCATCAAGCGGAGATTGGTTTATAGCACGGTAATCAAAATGTATAGGTAATCTTTTCGTACCTGCTTAGCCTGGTAAATAGAATTTGTCGTCCGGCCCGTGGACAAAATGGCGGCTTTCTTTATGCCCATGTTGACAGGAGATTATACGGTTGATAGACACAAGGCGCGTGCAAGCCATCCCGCCGCGCCTTTTCGGCCTGCTTTGCCAAAGTTCTGGCTCTTCTCACGTCATTAATCTGAGTTTTGAGAAGCCCTGTGGGCGTGGCGCTGCCACAACCACCCTCGCTGCGGCGCAAACAGAAAGGCCAGCAGGAAAAATCCGGTGCACACCAGCACAATGGCCGGCCCTGAGGCAATGCTGACGTAGTAGGACAAATACAGCCCCAACACGCCAGACAACGCGCCAATGGCCGCAGCTAGCGCCATCATGCTGGGCAGTCGGCGGGTGAGCAGCGAGGCGGTAGCCGGTGGCGTCACCAGCATCGCCAGCATTAGGGCGATCCCCACAGTTTGCAGCGATACCACAATAGCCACGGCGATTAGCACCAGCAGCAGGTAACGCAGCAGCGTACCTGGCAAGCGCAATGTTTCCGCCAGCACGGAATCAAACGAAATGACCAGAAATTCCTTGTAAAAGGCCACGATCACCAGCACCACCACCAGGCCCCAGCCTGCGGTGAGTGCCAGATCGGTGTTAGTGACCCCCAGCACGTTGCCGAAAAGGAAATGCACCAGATCTACGGTGTAGCTGCGCATGGTGGAAATGAGGGCAATGCCCAGCGCGAACATACCGGCAAACACAATGCCGATGGCTGTATCCTCGCGCACCTGTCCTCCGCGGCTGACTGCGCCAATGCCCAGAGCAGTTAGCACGGCCGCGGCCAGCGCCCACCAGAACAGCGCCCCGCCTGCACCGCCATTAACCAGATAGCCGGCAGCCACACCGGGCAAAATAGCATGAGACAGCGCATCGCCCAAAAAAGCCATGCCGCGCAGCACCATGTAGCTGCCAACCAGCGAGCAAACCACGCCCACCAGCATCGCCGCAACAAGACCACGGATCATAAAGGGATAAGTCAGAGGGTCGAGTAAGAAGTGCATAAGCTGTAACCAGTGAGCCGTAAGCAGTAAACAGTAAGCGGGTAAATAGTGAACGGCTTACCCGCCTCTGGCGTACCTGTCTACATCCCCCCGTCATGCCCATCACAGCATGAGTCGCTGATGGCGGCAACGCCGGAGGGCGTGTTGATCAGACGCATGTGACCCCCATAGGCCGCCAGCAGCTTGTCAGGGGTGAAGACTACATCGGGCCGACCAAAGCCCAGCAGCCGGTGGTTGAGCAGCAACACGCGGTCAAAGCGTTCTGCAGCCAGGTTCAGGTCGTGCGTGGCGATCATCACCGTAACCCCGCGGCCGCGCAAAGCATCCAGCACGCTGAAAATATCTTCCTGCGAGCGCACATCCAGGCCGGTGAGCGGTTCATCCATCAGCATTAGGGCGGCTTCCTGAGCCAGGGCACGGGCGATGAAAACGCGTTGCTGCTGGCCGCCGGATAGCTCACCGATCTGGCGGTCAGCCAGATCGGTCATGCCTACCACCTCAAGACATTGCTGCACATAGCGCCAATCTTGCCGGGAAGGACGACGGAACAGCCCCACGCGGCGGGTACGGCCCATCATCACCACATCGGCCACATTGACGGGAAATTGCCAATCCACCTGGCTGCGTTGCGGCACATAGGCAATGCAGATATGCCCATCGGGGCCAGAGCCATAGACCCGCACCTGTCCGCCGGTAGGCTGAAGCACACCGGCGATAATTTTGAAAAGCGTACTTTTGCCCGCGCCATTTGGCCCGACCACGGCCACCTGCTCGCCGGTGATCAGAGAAAAGGAAACCTGGTCCAACGCTGTGTTGCCATTGTAGCGCAGACTAATCTCATCAACCGCTACAATGGGCTGATCCAGGTGATGCGAGTCGCGCTGGGTAATGAGCGCCGGAAGTTGACGTAAGGCGTCCATTAGGGGCGTAGAGCCTGTACAAACGCGTTGACGTTGGCACGGGTGAAGTCGAGGTAGGTGGCCGCATCGCTATCCGCCGCACCGAGCGACCCGGTGTAGATGCGCACCAGTTGCGTGCCTGTATCATCGGTGATGCGTTTGGCAAGGTCTGGTGACACCGTGTGGCCCACAAATACTGCCTTGACACCCAGGGCGCGAATCGTATCTTCCAGCGCAGCGATATCCTGTGCCGAAGGCTCCGCCATTGTGCTAAAGCTTGGGATCACCGCGCCCACCTGCACAAAGCCGTAACGTTGAGCAAAATAGCCAAAAGCAGGATGATCGGTGACGATGTTGCGGTTGGCGGCAGGAATCAACGCCACCTGTTCGGTTATCCATGTATCCAGTGTCTGAAGCTGCTCGGTGTATTGCGCGGCGTTGGCAGCAAACTCGTCGGCCTGAGCCGGACGCAGTGCGCTCAGCTCAGCGGCGATAGCCTGCACCCAGATCATCACGTTGTTGGGATCGGTCCAGGTGTGTGGGTCAGCACCGGCATGGTCGTGCCCTTCCTCGTCCTCGGCATGTGCCTCTGCTTCGTCGGCGTGCTCATCGCCATGAGCTTCATGGCTGATCAGCTCGATATCGTGCGAGACCTCGATCACCGGGGCTTGGCTGTTGGCGTTTTCCATTAGTTTTGTCATAAACTCTTCCAGCCCGGCGCCGTTGATGAAGATCACGTCAGCCTTGCTGATCGTCACCACATCTTGCGGTGAGGGATCGAAGCTGTGTGGGTCAGCACCTACTGGCAGCAGCACAGTCAGATCAATAGCGTCGCCGCCCACCTGCTTGACCACGTCTCCCACCAGAGTGGTGGTTGCCACAACGCGCAGCTTGCCATCGTTGGCCGGTGCAGGTGCAGTCGTGCCTGCAGAACAGCTTGCCAGCAACAAAGAAACCAGTATGATCAGCGAAAACAGAATGCGCATAAAATAAATACTTTCTTTCTGATGGGATATAGGGTCAGGAGATCGTAAACAAAGTCATTGCGCCAAGCTGTTGATCCACAGCCCTTAGGCGTGGCACTGCTCGCACAAGCCATAAAACTCCAGCAAATGACCGTGAATATGAAAGTTCAGCCGCTCAGCCAGGTCCTGCTCCAGTTGCTGCACCGGGCAATCATCAAATTCGATCACCGTGCCACAGTCTGAGCAAACCAAATGATGATGGCCGCCTTCGGCCAGTGTCAGGCAAACGCCACGTTCACCCAGAAAGATCGGGCGCACAATGCCGAGGCTGGTAAGCAATTCCAGCGTGCGGTACACCGTGGCCCGGCCCAGCGTAGGGCAGAGCGCCTGAGCACGCGCCAGCACATCGCCAGGGGTAAGATGCTCGTGGCTGGCTTGCAGCACATCCAGCACCGCGCGGCGCGGCGGCGTCAGCTTGAAGCCAGCCTGTTGCAGATGACGGGTAAAGTGGTCGTTCATGGCACAAAAGTAATTGAGACGCAATCTCATTGAGACACGGTCTCAATTATCGCCACGGCAGTGAAAATGTCAAATACAAGACAAGGCCGCATTCGCTGCCAATTGCCTTTCCTTTGCTCGTCTGGTACAATTGCGCCGGGTGCGTGCCCACCTCAACAATCAGCCATCCAGCCTTTTTTCATCCGGTTATCTCTTATGCGTCTCGGTTTTGCGGTCAAGGTGCTTGGGCAGGGCGGCCTGCGCGAAAACGACAGCCGACGCTGGCAAAACAACCCTCATCTCAGCGTCAGTCTGGCCTATCTGCGCGACATCTTCCATTACTTGCACCGCGCGGGGATCGGCATGTACCGCATGTCATCCGATCTGGCGCCTTACCTCACCCATCCAGAGTACACGCAGTTCCATCACCAGCTTGATGAGGCCGCAGAAGACCTGGCCGCAGTGGGGCGCTTGGCGCGCGAGCTGGATTTGCGCCTTTCCTTTCATCCTTCGCAATACATCGTCCTTAATTCGCCTGATGAAGGGCTGGCAGCGCGCAGCGCACAGGATGTAATCGCTCAGGCTGAAATGTTGGAGCGCATGGGGCTGGGCGCGGAAGCCGTGGTGGTGCTGCATGTGGGCGGCGTTTATGAAGGGCATGAGGCGGCGCGGGCGCGCTTTGCGGCTGCGTTCGAGCGCCTCCCCGCCATAGCACGGCAGCGCCTGGTGGTGGAAAACGACGACGTGCGTTTCAGCGTGGCCGATACGTTGTGGATCCACCAACGTACCAGCGTGCGCCTGATCTTCGATAACCTGCACCATCACAACCACAACCCGCAGGCCTTGCCCCTGCGCGAGGCGCTGGCTGCCTGTCTGGCAACATGGCCGGCTGCTATGCAGCCCAAGGTGCATTTCAGCTCGCCGCGCACCGAAATGGTCACCGCCGAGCAGCGCGATCCGGCCACCGGCAAGCGTCAGCAGGTGCTTCAACCCCCGCGCTGGACCAACCACTCTGACTACCTGCATCCCTTTGAGTTTATTGCGTTTCTGCGTGAGGCCGCGGCCCTGCGTTCCTTCGATGTAATGCTGGAGGCCAAAGCCAAAGATTTGGCCTTGTTGCGGCTACGCCAGGACGTGGCCCGCTATGCTCCCGATCTGGCTGAGAGGCTTGCATGAGCGAATACGACGACCTTAGCCCGGTACTGGTGGTACTGCTCAACAACGCGCGTGATCTGGCGCGGGCACGCGATGAAGGCTGGTATCGCATTCCGGTACATCGTGCGCCGCCGCGTTTGGCGGCAGAGTATTTGGCTTTTTATCAGACCCGCGCCTTTGGCGATCAGGCTTACAGCGTGCGTTATCTGGCTGCAGTGCGCCGCATCCATGTGTTGCCGCGCGTGCAGTTGTTGCCGGATGAGCCGAATCATCCGCGTGCCCGCGAAGAGTACTACAAGATCGAGATTGGCCCGTTGGAGGCATTGCCTCGCCCTGTGCCCAGCCGCGCCCTGCGCCGCATCACCTTTATCCCCACCACCCTGGGCCAACTGCTCACCGCCGAGGAGATCAACGATCTATGGTGGCGCGACGATCCGCAGCAACGACTATGGCTGGCGCTGCGCTCAACCGGCCTGCCGGTTGAGTATCGTTTCGAGACGCCGCAGCCAGAGGGCGATGTGGTGGTGGATTTTGCCCTGTTCCTGCCGCAGGGACGCCTGGCAGTGTTGTGCGACACCTCCGACGGTCGTAACGACCTGCGCGAAACCCGCCTGCCCGACTACGACCTGGCCGCCACCGGCTGGGAGGTGCTGCGTTTCACCAACGCCGAGCTGCACGCTGATCTGGCTGGCTGCGTGGCTATGGTGCTGGCGGCAGCGCATCGGCTGGGTGCGCTGCCAGGGCAGGGCGGCCACGAGTAAGCCCGGGACGAAGGACAACCCCCTTGTATGAACGGTGAAATAGCTCAAATCATTGCATTGGTGTAGGCTGATTTGTTTGCACAGGCGCTGGTATTGCCGGATTCTCCCCATCCCGCGCTTCCCTATCACACTGATTTACTGCCCGCCGTTGGTTTCAGTCTGGAAGCACGCCAAACCCTGGCGGCTGCGGCCCAGGCCTGTGTGTTTGGCGGCATGGGGTCGTGGAACGATCTGGCGCTGGAGCAGGCAGAGATGCAGCCGCGCTACGAGCAAATCTCGGCGGCGCTGTATGAAGCAGTGAAATCTGCTTTGGTAATGGCCTCTAACACCTTCACTGCCTGAGGTGCGCCGAAGGCAGAGCAGGCAGTGAAGGTGTTGGCAGTTCAGCCCGTGGCCGGGGAAGGCTGCGCCTATAGCGTGGCGGCACGCTCGTTGATGCGCTGCTGCGTAGCCGTGATGAACTCGGTCACCGGCACATCGTTCTGCCGGCTGCCGTCGCGGCGACGGACTGCCACGGCTTCATTCGCCATTTCCTGATCACCCACCACCAGCATGTAGGGCACTTTCAGCAGCTGGGCGTTGCGGATTTTAGCGTTCATGCGTTCGGCGCCCAGATCGGCTGCTGCGCGAATACCGGCGGCTTTGATGCGCGCGGCTACCTGCGCGGCATAGTCGTTGTGGCCGTCGGTGATCGGGATCACGCGCACCTGCTCCGGGGCCAACCAGACCGGGAATGCACCCGCGTAATGCTCGATCAGGAAGCCGATCATGCGCTCGTGTGTGCTGAGCGGCGCACGGTGGATGCACAACGGCGTTTCATCGTGCCCTTCCGCGTTGACGTAGGTGAGATCGAAGCGCTCCGGCACGGCAAAGTCTACCTGATTGGTCGCCAGCGTGAACTCACGGCCAATCGCGCTCCATATCTGCACGTCAATCTTCGGGCCGTAGAACGCGGCTTCGTCGGGCACTTCGACAAAGGGCACGCCGCCGTTGATCATGGCCTGGCGTACCATGGCTTCGGTTTTCAGCCACAGGCGTTCGTTGTCCACGTATTTCTTGCCGAGGCCCTTGGCGCTGTGGGTGCTCAGGCGCATTTGGTAGCGCTCAATGCCAAACAGCTCGAAGTACGCGCGGTACATGGCGATCACGGCCATGAATTCTTCTTCGAACTGTGTTTCGGAGCAGTAGATATGGGCGTCGTTCATCTGCATGGAACGCACGCGCAGCAGGCCGAACAGCTCGCCACTCTTTTCGTAGCGGTAGCAGGTACCATATTCCGCCAGCCGCACCGGCAGATCGCGATAGCTGCGTGGCTTGGCCGCGAAGATCTTGTGGTGGAAGGGGCAGTTCATCGGCTTCATGTAGTAGCGCACCCCTTCCAGCTCCAT